>CAKTEH010000005.1 GCA_934546935.1 uncultured Eubacteriales bacterium | reverse complement strand
TAACAGAGTGGCCAATGCCGGGAAACTGTTATACTGAGGCTCTGCCCTCACGCCTGAAAAAATATTTTGTGATCTTAGTTTTGCTCTTGACAAGAGGTCACTTCATAACAGCAAGTAAAATCGGGAAAATTATTGAAAAGGCGGTGGGCAAAACATGACAAAAGATGAATTTATTGCAAAAGCAAAAGAATTTGGCTATATGGACGAAGATATTGACGAAATGATTGATTTAGTCGAAGATGCAAACAAAGACGGCGTTCGTATGACGTTTGATTATGTTGCAGATAATGTTTTGTCCGAACAGCCGGTATATTAAAGCACTGTGCACCCGCATGGTGCTTTTTCTATGCCAAAAAACATACGCTGTGCGTTTTTGATGCGTTTATCGTGCGTTGGCAAGTTACCGGCAAGTTAGACGAGCTGAACGCGCTTAAAGAACGCGCTGCATACTTTGGGATAGATAAGACAAAGGATTTTGAAGAATTCAAAAGAAAATATTTAAAAGCCGCTGATAATGAAAGCAGGTGATTTTCATGTGAAAAAAATAGAATTCAGTAAAAAGCTACTGATTTCCGATTATGTAATTTTGATGATATTGATAGCCGTGTTTGTTGTGCTGGCCTTGAAAGGGCTGGATACATCGAATGCGGCTATTGTTATTTCTGCGTGGATTGCACAAATCGCGGTAAGCAGCGGTTTTTATTACTGGAAATCGAAAAGCGAAAACTTAATTAAAATGCCTGTGTTGCTGTTGAAGGATTTACCGGAAGATATGCGGGAAAAGGCAGACCCGAACCAGATTATAGCATCCGTGTTAGGCATTGGAACAAATTAGAAAGGGGGAAATTTTACGGATTGGAATATTGTTATTTCTATTATTTCGGGGCTTGCGGCGGCTATTCCGCTGGTAATTAAGCTTGTGGAATACGTGCAAAAATCGGTCAAAGAAAAGAATTGGAACAAGCTGCTTGAACTGGTTGTGTCGCTGATGGAACAGGCAGAACAAAAATTTGCAGACGGCGCGACAAGAAAAGAATGGGTGCTTGCTATGGTGATCGCATCCGCAGACACGATCAATTATGATGTGGATATTGATGCAGTTGCGGAACTTATAGACAGTCT
Source organism: uncultured Eubacteriales bacterium (assembly GCA_934546935.1). GTDB lineage: Bacteria > Bacillota > Clostridia > Oscillospirales > QAMX01 > CALWJF01. Next base: position 135,149 of record CAKTEH010000005.1, on the reverse strand, counting down.
GGTTGATATGTCGAAACATGTCAACGCACCGGAAGCGGAAAAAGAAGGTGCAGCAGAATGAATCTGTATCAATGTTATGCAACGAACAACAACTGCTATAAGGCGGGCGGGAAGCTGACACCAAAGGGGATTATGGTACATAGTACCGGCGCAAATAATCCAAATTTAAAACGCTATGTACAGCCGGACGACGGAAAACTTGGCAAGAATTTAAACAACAATAGTTTTAACACGCCTTTGCCGGGTGGCCGTCAGGTGTGCGTACATGCTTTTATTGGGAAACTTGCGAATGGTAATATTGCAACGTATCAGATTTTACCGTGGAATTTCAGCGTACTCTGCATCGAAACGTACAGCTATCGACTTAACGGTTTTGTGGGATTACTTGCGGATTTGTAAAGACTTACACGGCATAGCGAAGAACATTCACTATGCCGTGATTCGCTGTTTGACATGGTTTTATCACGGAAACGGCAACTATTTCACCCGTATCACCAACCTTGCTATACAGAGCATAAAAACAAGGCTTTTCGCCCCAAAAACAAACAACGGCATCCAGCCAAAGCCGAATGCCGTATGTTCGTTTGTTTTCCAACCCTGTCAGACAGATGCCGTAATTCGTAATTTTTGATGGATTACTGTCTTACGAGCACCCGCCCCGAGGGGGACTTTTTCTGTTAGCTGCTTACCGGTTTTCCTGATCTTCGATAATAGTGCAGCCGTATTACGTTCTTTTGCGGAAGGCGCGAGAATATTTTTTACAGATACTTGACAAAAGAAGAGTATTACCTTATAATCCTATTATTCCCATAGGATATAAAAACGAGCAAACTTTTACTGTGCGGAAAGAAGAGAAGATTTTTGTGCGGGTTTATTCGTCTGCGGCACAGCTTAAACGCAGCTTATTGGCAATACGCCGCTTTTGCGGTTTTCCCGGTATAAGCGGTTCATGCGCTGGAGGGAAAATTGTTGGCGAAGCTGGAGGTTTTTAACCTTTCTGATTCCGTAAAAGGCCGTATTGCCTGGAGAATGCTGCACGATGCGGAAATATCCGGAATGCTTAAGCCCGGCACAACGATTATAGAGCCGACTTCCGGAAATACAGGTATTGGCTTGGCGGCGGTTGCAGCGGCAAAGGGTTATAAAGTGATTCTGACGATGTCGGAAACCATATCCCAAGAACGCCGCAGTCTGACGCGCACATATGGAGCACAGCTTCTGCTGACAGATGGTGCAAAGGGATAAAAAGGGGCCGTTGCCAGGGCGCAGGAGCTTGTGGAGGAAGCCTCCTGATTCCTTTTTGCTGGGACAATTTGTATCCTGCCGCGCGTCGGGAGGGTACGGGGCCGGGAATTTGGCGGGATACGGACGGAAAGGTGGATATTTTCATTGCTGGGGTTGGTACTGGCGATGCGATCAGCGGCGCCGGGTTATATTTGAAGGGGATGAGCCCTGGGATTTGGATTGTTGCGGCAGAACCGGCGGCCAGTTCTGTACTCTCGGGCGTTGCGCCCGGAACGCACAGGATTCAGGGAATCGGTGCGGGCTTTATGCCGGAAACGCTGGATACCCGGGTCTATGATGAGATTATCCAGGTGGAAAATGTAGCTGCATTTGCCGCAGGACAGGAAGTTGCCAGGATAGAAGGCGTGTTGGCCGGGATATCCTCAGGCGCGGCACTCTGGGCGGCTGCACAGATTTTGCGGCGCATGGAAAACGGGGGAAAGACGGCGCTTGTCCTGTTTCCGGATAGTGGGGATCGTTATTTGTCAACACCGATGTTTGCCAGTAAAAGTGAAAGTTGCATTGGATGACGGATTTGTGCGTGTTTCCTGCAAAAACATGTGTTCCGTTTTGCGGAGACGGGATCAGAGAAAACTCGAAAATTTGCATATAAATAGAGAAATTTCGGCTGCATATTGACAATTTTTGAGTTAAAATACGAAATTTTGTGTTTTTTCTGTGGGCCTATTGACAGGCAAAAAATGGAATGGTATAATAACTCCATTCTCAGGTTTTGGAAATTTGGAGAAGGGAAAGCTTGCTATGAAAAAGACCAATGTAAATTGCATGACTATGATGGAAATGTGCATGTATAAAGCCGGATCTTTGTCTGATGTGCTTTCTGTTATATTTATGAAATAACTGTTTGCATCCGCAAGCAGAAGATTTTTGGTATACAGGGGAAGTTTCATCAGAAACTTCCCCTTTTTTTGCAGAAAGGAGTTTTGCCATGTCACGGATTATTGTGGAAACAAATCTGGGAAACCGGCGAATGCGTAAGGAATTAAAAAATACCGGAGTTTGATAAAAACAGAAAAGTAAAGGAACAGGAGAGTAAAGTAAAATGAAAAAGAAGATTTCGTTTGTTTTGGCTGTTGCAATTGTTTTAAGCGCCCTGCTCACACTGAGTGCCTGCTCAAAGAAAGAATCCATCACGATCGCGGTTCCCAATGACACCACCAATGAAGCGCGTGCACTGCTGCTGTTGCAGGATCTTGGCTATATCACGCTGAAAGACGGCGTTGGTATTACGGCGACGGTACGCGATATCAAGGATAACCCCTATAATTTGGCTTTCGAGGAAATCGAGGCCGCGCAGCTTCCCAATATGCTGTCGGATGTGGATTATGCTGTTATTAATTCCAACTATGCCATTGAAGCTGGGCTTAACCCCGTGGCCGATTCCCTTGCGATTGAAGGGTCTTCTTCTGCCTACAGCAATATTCTTGCTGTCAAAGAAGGCAATGAGGAAAGCGACAAAATCCGTGCGCTTGTTGCTGCATTGGAAAGCCAGGCGGTGGCGGACTTTATTTCTGAAACCTACGGCGGCGCAGTTGTCAGTGTTGTAGCGGAGCCGGGCGATGGATTTGATGCGGAACTTGATTATGAAGCATTGGCCGGCACAAGCATTTCTGTTGCCGCTTCGCCTACGCCGCATGCAGAAATCCTTAAGGTTGCCCAGGAGATTCTTGCGCAGAAGGATATCACCCTGGATATCATTGAATATACCGATTATGTGCAGCCCAATAATGTTGTCGAAAGCGGAGAAGTAGACGCAAACTACTTCCAGCATACGCCTTATCTTGACGATTTCAATGCAGCCAATGGCACGCACATTGTTTCTGCCGTTGCAGTCCATGTTGAACCGCTTGGACTTTACGGCGGAAAGCAGACAAGCCTGGATGCAATTTCGGCAAAGTAAGATATCCCGGCGATTATGACCTATTTCTGCCGGCAGCCCTATACGGTTGCCGGCAGAAGGCTTACTATTGAAGCGGAGGGCTGGGTTCATGATTGAAATCAAAAACCTGTGTAAATCCTTTCAGACGGTGGATGGAACGGTGGAAGCACTGAAGAATGTGACGCTGACCATTGCCGACGGCGATATTTATGGTATTATTGGGATGTCCGGTGCAGGGAAGAGCACGCTTGTACGCTGTATCAATATGCTGGAACGACCCAGCGAGGGCAGCGTGCACATTAACGGAACGGATATGGGTGGTTTGAGTCCCTCAGGGCTGCGTCAGATCCGCCGAAGCATTACCATGATTTTCCAGGGTTTTAACCTGCTTATGCAGCGTACTTGTCTGAAAAATATCTGTTTTCCGTTGGAACTGGCAGGTGTAAAAAAAGCACAGGCTCGGGCCCGCGCACTTGAGCTTCTGGAAATTGTCGGCCTCCCGGACAAGGCCAATGCCTATCCGGCGCAGTTGTCTGGCGGGCAGCAGCAGCGTATCGCCATTGCCCGTGCGCTTGCGACAGACCCGCAGGTGTTGCTGTGCGACGAGGCGACCAGCGCGCTTGATCCAAAGACCACGCACTCGATCCTTGAACTGATCCGTGATATCAACCATAAGCTTGGGATTACAGTGATTCTGATTACCCATCAGATGAATGTGGTGGAGGAAATCTGCAATCGCGTTGCGATTCTTGATGATGGCAAGGTAGTGGAAGAAGGGGAGGTTGGGACCGTTTTTTCCAGTCCGAAATCTGCTGCTGCGAAGCGGCTTGTTTTCCCGGACGGAGCCGGGGAGCTTCTTTCGGCAGCGGGGGATGAGCATCGGATTCGGATCGTGTTCCACGGCGCTTCTGCAACCAACACGCCGCTGATAGCCAGGATGGCGATGGAAAAGGGGATCGCTGCCAATATCCTTTCCGCATCCACACGCTGCATCGGAGACCGGGTATATGGCAGTATGCTTCTGGGAATTCCCGGAGAACGTGCCCAAACGCAGGTGGCTTTGGATTATCTGCATAATTTTAAAGATGTTCTTGCCGAGGAGGTGGATGCGGATGTTTGAGAAGCTTCTTTCGTCTGAAACGGTACTTGAAGCGCTGGATATTCTGAAGAACGAATTCCCGCTTGCGGTTTGGGAGACGGTTTATATTACAGTGCTTGCAACGGCGTTTGCGATTCTGATTGGGCTGCCGCTTGGCGTGCTGCTGGTAGCCGGAGAAAAAGACGGTGTCCTTCCGCTTCCCAAGAGCTTGATGCATGTTTTGAATATCATTATCAATCTGCTGCGATCCATTCCATTTTTGATTCTGATGATTATGGTAATTCCGCTTACCCGGGCGATTGTCGGTACCGCGGTGGGTACAACTGCATCAATTGTTCCGCTGGTTATCGCAGCTTTCCCGTTTGTTGCGCGTCTGGTGGAAAGCAGCCTGCGGGAGCTTAATCCGAATATTATTGAAGCTGCGCAGAGTATGGGTGCTTCCCCACTTCAGATAATATTCAAGGTGATGATCCCGGAGAGCATCCCGTCTTTGATTTCCAATGCGACTATTGCGATCACGACAATTCTTGGATACAGCGCGATGAGCGGTATTGTCGGAGGCGGCGGGCTTGGAAAAATTGCGATTAATTATGGATATTATCGCTATAAGGATCTTGTTATGTTGATTGCGGTCGTTTTGCTCATTATTCTGGTACAGGTTTTCCAGGTTGTTGGCACGCGCTTTGCAACCCGGTCCGACAAACGGCTGAAGAACAGATAAGCTTATGTACTATGGAAAAGAGGCTGTCCTACGGGACAGCCTCTTTTTATTTATGATTCCCTGCCTGCATTTCCCAAAATGAAAAAGCGCAGGGAAAAGTATTTTATTTTTTACTTCTTTTGATATTGTCGTAATTCTCTCCGAACTGCAGGTCGTCAAATTCAAATTTGGGCTTCGGTGTCAAGAGGATGGTTTCGCCCTCATCATCGAAATCGTTTTGTGTGGAAGTATGGCGAACGACGGAATTGGGGTAAATCTTCCCACTGGTATAATTGCCTTGCGGTCTTGCTGTATTAGGAACCGGAGGTATATTGGGCAGCGGCGCAGTATCTGGAAGAATGGTTTTCCCTTTTGCTGCGGGAAAGGGCTGTGCAGGTGTATCTGCCTGCTGTGCGGCAGGGATATCGGAATTCGAGCTGGGTTTGGAGGAAAATTCCCGGATCAGCTGCTCGGTTTCAATGTCCTCGCGGCTTGGCATTTTTGGGACCGGATCGAAACGCTTGGCCTCCGGCTCGGGCTGTACCGGTGCAATGGGCTTCATTTCCGGAATTTTCAGGTCTTCATCTGTGGCAAATTTTCCAACCACAGTCTGCAGCATTTCTGCACCCTGGGAGTACATGGTCGTCATCCGTGTAACAAATTCTTCGACAGAGGCTTTTGCTTCCGCAAGCTTTTGCTCTTCCGCACCGATGCGCGCTTCATAGCCGGCGAGGATTTCTTCCCCGGACTTCTGCGCAGAGTCTTTGATAATCTGCGCTTCTGTTTTTGCTTTGTCAATAATCTGCGCCGCCATGGTCTGTGCGCTGTTGAGCGCTTTGCGCATGGATTCGTCCATAGAGCGGTATTCCTCGATCTTTTTTACGAGAAGCTTCATTTTATTTTTTAAAACGGTATTTTCCTTAAACAGCGCGCCGTAATCTTTTTCCAACTGATCGAGAAAATCGTCGACGGCGCCCATATCATAGCCGCCCATGATTACTTTATCAAATTTTTTCTCAGCAATATCATTCGGGGTAAGCATAAATTCCTCCAAAAAAAACCGGCTTGAAAATACACTAAATCAGCGCAATTAAAAGCTCAAGCAATAAAAACACAACGATCGGGCTAATATCAAACGGCAGTCGCTTTAACGGCCGGATTAAAAAAAGCAGGCTGCGTGCCGGCATAATAACCGGTTCTGTAAACGCATAGGGAACAGAAACGAAGGCGCTTTTCCGATCGATCGGGAAAAACGCCAGAACTACCCGTGCAAATATCAAAAGCTGAATACCGCGCAGCAATATTTCCAAAATAATAGCAAGTGTCGACATAGTCAGATACCGGATTAAAGACGCAGGCCGTTATTTTCCAGTTCGTCCAGGACGTCGCCCTGGATGTCAACATTGTATGGGGTGATAATATACGTACTCTGGGCGATGCGCTTGATTTTTCCATCATTTGCGTAGGCAACGCCGCCAAGGAAGTCTAAAAGACGGCGGGCGACGTCACGGTTTGTGGACTCCAGATTGAGCACAACCGTACGCTTATCTCGCAGATGGTCGGCTACTTCAGAGGCATTTTCGTATTTTTCCGGTTTTACCAGAACGACGGAGAGCTGGGTGATCGTATTAATGTTTACAACCCGATTGCTGCGCAGCGGGGTAACATTATCGCGGGAACGCGGCGCCGCATCATAACTGCTGGAACTGCGTTCACTGCGCTCTGCGGTACGGGCGCTTTCCCGGTCTTCCCGTTGCGCGGCGGCAGAGGAATCGTCACGCCCGGTTGTCCAGCGCATGGTTGTGGCCGTGGATTCTTCCGGGTCATTAAACTCCTCGTATTCGTCGCTTTCGTAATCTTCCCCACGTATATATCTTTTGAAATTATCAAGCAAACCCATTGTTTTATTCGTCCTTTCCGAAAATCAAATCCTTGGGCCAAAAATGCCAGTGCCGACGCGGATCATATTTGCGCCGCAGGCAAGCGCAAGCAGATAATCTCCGCTCATCCCCATGGAGAGATATTCCATTTTTATATTATCACAAGTATACCTGCGCTTGTCAATAAAAAGTTTATACATTTGTGTAAAATATTGGCAAACTATGTCATTTTCTGCCTTTGGAGCGACCGTCATCAGGCCAAGTACACGAATATGCGTTCGTTTGGCGGCATTTTCCAAAAAAGCGTCAAGCTGTGCCGGCGGCATGCCGGATTTTGCTGCTTCCGCGCCAATGTTGATTTCCGCAAGAATGTCTTGCCGGATATTCAGCTTTGCAGCCCGTTCGTCTATTGCCTGGAGCAGGCGCAAAGAGTCGACTGACTCGATCAATTCTACCTGGCCGACAATTTTTGCTACTTTATTGGTTTGCAGATGGCCGATGAAATGCCGGGAAAGCCCATCATAAGCGCCCAGGGGCAGCTTTTCGCAGAATTCCTGTACACGGTTTTCGCCCGCAGCGCGGATCCCGTACTCCCGAGCCGCCTGGATTTCCTCCGGCGTACGGGTTTTTGTGGCTGCAACGATGGTGACCGTCCGCCCGGGCGCGGCCTGGCCGACCTGTTGGAAAATCGTTTGGATGTTGTGCTGTAAAAGGCTATGCTCCATTAACCGATCACCTTTCCGTCTGACAGATTTTTGCCGCCGACCACAATTGTATCGCCGCGCAGAAGCGAGGCCGTGCTTGACGGGTCTGTATCCACAATATAATAATCTTCCGTTTCATAGAGAACGTTTATCTGTTTGAATTCTGTGTATAAACCGGTAATGACATAAACGCCCATTGCCCCTTCCGCGTCCACGCGCACGGCATCGCGCGGGACTTTCAGCCCGGAATAGGTTTCCAGTATAACTACGGCGCTTTGCTTGCGCATATTAATCAGTTCTTCTACGTGGCGCGAATAAGAGAAGACAACAGTCACTTCCCCGTTTTCCTGCACGCTTATGGAAACTACCGTCATGTCCAACAGTTCATCCCCCATGGTATCAAGTTGCAGGCGGATTGAACGTCCAACGGAAAGGCTTTCTGCATCTGCAGCGGAAATATTGGCGATAAAATATCCGCCGAAGCCGGTAATCAGTTTTCCAGCCTCCCGTTCGCTGACTTCCCGGCGCTGGGATACCAAGCGGTTCAAGTCAGAAGGCTTGAGCGAGGAGAGCATATCAATATCGAATACCGATTCATACCCATCGACCTGGCTGGAGAAAAATCCGGACTCCGGTACAGTCAGCGAGGTTTCGCTTGAACCGATTTGGATGGAAAGCGTTTCACAGCGGTTTTCCAGTGCTTCTATCAATTCAGAAATCTTTTCCGGGGTAGTATCGGCAAGTTCGCGGGTTATGATATTGTTTTTTAAATCCTGGGTATATTCACCAAGCCTGGAATAATCATAGCTGTTGGCAAAAGCAGCGCTTGTGTAAAGGCCGGCGTAGATCTGTTCGGAAAGCGTGGAAATACTGTCGGCACTGCCGATGGCGGACAGGGCCTGGTTAAGTACATTGATCTGTTGTTGATAGGTCCTGATGATGGATCGCAGCTCCGCAGCGCTGATATTGGAATAAACGGAGGCGTATTCGTCGAAACGGCCAAGCTTCGCACCGTCATCCACGGCATACAGAAGGATGCCGTCTGAATCATTAACAATTATCTCTTCCTCGCGGACAAAGTAGCCGACAATGGAGAATTCCTGATTTATGCTGCTTTCCGATGCCAGTGTGGTGGTCAACGGTGAGCGCAGGCCCCGATATATGCTGACAGCGAAGTAAGCGGCGATGAGGACGCACACAATACTTAGGATAATTTTAAAGGGCAACAAAACAGTGCGCCTGCGCTTTTTTCTGCGCCGGCGCTCATTAAATTGCCGCATATAATGACTGACGATTTTTTCTCTTGAAGGCATAGGCAAAAAAACAAACCGGGAAACGGCGCGGCGCCTTATTCGTTTGGCGTCGGGTTTTCGTTTTCAAGATTTAAACGGATGGGTTCGCTCGGCGCAATTGTAGACAGCGCATGTTTATATACGAGGTTCTGCTTGCCGTCGCAGGAAAACAGGACGACAAAATTATCGAAAGCTTTGACATAACCATGCAGCTGAAAGCCGTTGGTTAAAAACGCGGTTACTTCGATCCGCTCTTTTCTCGCTGTATTGAGAAAAAGATCCTGGAGATTGAGTGGTTTCTGCATAAGCAATCCTCTTTAACTTGCATACATAATTTTGCGTATGTCCGCATTAACGCATAAAAAACCTGCCGGATAATGGGCACCGCAGAAAATTGCCGGTCTTTTGTTTTAAGGAGGCACGGCCTCCGGATTTTACATGCTTGCGGCAGGAACTGTCTTTTAAAAAAGTTTTCTTGCGGAACTTTGTATTGAATTGTAAACATTATACCATACTTAACAGGAAAAGTGGTATGGAAATTTGGAAAAATCACACCCCGAAACTGACAAAATCACGTGCAAAACGCCATGCGTTTTTGTAGAGTTTGTCCTGATCTTGCGCGTCGAAAAAAAAGACTTCCCCGTCGCGCATAAGCCAGCTGATTTGGCGTTTGGCATAACGCCGGCTTTCCCGCGCAATATTTTCCCGTGCCTCGTCAAGGGATATTTTCCCGTCGAAAAAGGCGAATAATTCCTTATAGCCGATTGCCTGCCGCGCAGTGGGGGAGGGAAAACATGTGTAAATTTTATACGCTTCTTCGACAAGCCCTTGCGCGAACATGCGATCAACACGCATATTTATACGCTGATAGAGTATCTCCCGCGGCCAGGAGAGGCCGATCTTCAAACTCCGGTACCGCCGCGGCGCAGCGGCAGCCCGCCGTGCGCGCGCACTTGCAGGTTCCCCGGTAAGCAGGCAGATCTCCAGGGCGCGCAGGACGCGGCGCCGGTCGTTTACATGGAGCCGCGCAGCGGAATCCGGATCTTCCTGCGCAAGCTTTGCGTACATTGCTTCGTCGCCCTGTTCCTCGGCCTGACGGTACAGCGCCCGGCGGATTTCTTCGTGATCGGGCTCCGGTTCATAATGCAGCGTGCCGATGAGCGAATCCAGATAAAGACCGGAACCGCCTGCGACGATGGGCGTCATGCCACGTGCAGCAATTGCGTCGGCACACTGGGCGGCGTCGGCAGCATATTGCGCGGCGCTATATACCGCTCCGGGATCCAGGATGTCTAACATATGATGTTTGACGCCGTTTTGTTCTTCAAAGGAGGGTTTTGCAGTGCCGATATTCATATACCGGTAGATTTGCATGGAGTCGGCAGAGATTACCTCGCTTTTCAACGCCTGCGCCAGTTGGATCGCCAGCGCAGTTTTTCCGGATGCGGTCGGCCCTACAATACAGATTAGTTTTGTCATGTGCGGAAAAATTCCTTTTCAAAATCACGCCGGCCCAGTGTCAAGGCAACCGGCCGTCCATGCGGGCAGTAGCGCAGCTGCGGATCTGCCAGCACTGCCCGCACCAGCGCGTCGATTTCCTGGGGATGTGTGTTCCATCCCGCTTTGATCGCCGCTTTACAGGCGATAGAATGCAGGATGTCTTCGCGGCGGTTATCGTTTTCATTTTTCTTCATTCGCTGACAGACTTCGTGAATGAAGGCCGCGGTATTGTCAGGCAGGATATGGGCGGGAATAGAATGGATCAGGATATTGCCGCCGCCGAAATCCGTAAACTCCAGGCCAAGGCGCGCAAGCTCCTGCATATGTTCTTCCAGCTGAACACGCTCTTCGCGTGCAACAGGAAGAATCAGCGGCGTTAAAAGCATTTGCCCGGGCGGGGGAACAGCTGCGGATTTGAGCTTATTGTAAAGAATCCGTTCATGCGCGGCATGCTTGTCAATGTACATCAGCGCATCGTCGAGTTCAACGATAATATAACATTTAAATGCTTCCCCGAGAATCCGGTAGGCCGGCAGCTCCTGCCCGGCTGTCTGTGATGTGGAGACGGCTGCCGGGGACGGATCGTCCGGGCTGAGCGTCTCGTTTTCAAGGGTTTCCGGCGCCTGGATATCGGCAGATGGCGCGGATTGAACCGATGCGCTGGAATAAAGCGCAGGCAAGGTGTCGAAGGCGCTCATATCCAGGGAGAATTCAGCGGCGGAAATGTCGACAGACGGCGCATAGCGGTGCGTTTGCGTGTACAGGTTGGGCGGCAGATCGTTGTTCAGTTCCGTTTTTCCGGAGGCGGAGAAATCCGTGCGCGGGAAGGGTGATGGCGCAGTGTGAAGGGGTTGTTGGGCAGGCTGGGTCTTTTCCGGATTAAAATGCGGCCGGTCTGATGCCTGCAGCGCACGTTTGACCGCGTCATAAACGGCCTGGAAAGCGGCGCGTTCATCGGAAAATTTAACTTCAAGCTTTGCCGGGTGCACATTAACGTCCACGTGTCCCGGATCGATTGACGCGTATACAACGCATCCGGGGTATTTTCCGGACATTATACTGCCGCGGTATGCTTCCTCCAACGCTGCAGTCAGGGTTCTGGAACGGATGTGCCGGCCATTAAGGATAAAATACTGGGAGCCACGGCCGGAAAGCGCGCGCTCGGGCCGGGTTATGTAACCCCATACCTCTAGTTGGGAACCTAAGACCCCGCTGTTGCCTTCATTGGGAATTGGGATCAGCGCATTGACAAAATCCTGTCCGCATACGCCCAGGATGGCAGGCAGGAGCTGCCCGTCTCCGGGCGTCCGCATGGAGACGCGTCCGTCCTTGAGAAAACGGACGGCAATTTCCGGATGGGACAGCGCGATATAATCCGCAGCAGCGGCACAGTAATTCCCCTCTGTGGTATTTTTCTTTAAAAATTTCATGCGCGCAGGGGTATTATAAAAGATTTCGCGTACGGTGATACTGGTTCCGACAGGGCAGCCAGCGTCTTCCACAGAAAGAATTTTTCCACCCTCACAATATACATGTGTACCCGCCAGATCTTCGGCCCGGCGGGTAAGCAGGTCGATCTTGGATACGGCGCTGATTGCCGCAAGCGCCTCACCCCGGAAACCAAGGGTAACTATGGAAGTCAAATCGTCCTGCGTACGGATTTTGCTGGTTGCATGGCGGATAAAACAGGCGCTTGCGTCCTCGCGGCTCATCCCGCAGCCGTTATCCGTGATACAGATGCTGTCAATCCCGCCGTTTCGGATTTCTGCTGTGATGGAATTCGCGCCGGCATCGACTGCGTTTTCCATCAGTTCTTTAATAACGGATGCGGGCCGTTCTACGACTTCGCCGGCAGCGATCAGATTGGCCACGTGAGGCGGCAGTGTTTGGATAATGTTCAATTTGTTAACTCCTGTTCTTCAAGTGGGGCAAAAATGCTGCGGTGTTCCGGGCTTCCTATATATAAGCTTGGCAGAATATCCAGCCAGGGTTTCCCGCCCCGCCGCGCAGCGATCAGCACGAGCGTCGGCGAAGCGGCGGGAGAACGGGCAAAAAAACGCAGCCGCTTGGGTTCAAGCCCCTGAACACGCAGCGCGCACAGCAGTCCGGCCAGGCGGGGTGCGGGATAGACGATGTAGAACCAGCCGCCCGGGCGCAGGATGCGCGCCGCAGCCTGGGTCAGATCAGAAAGCGTACAGCAATATTCCATACGCGCTATAGCGGCTTCTTCGCAGTCCGGCGGGAGCCCGGCGTCAACCGGCGTATAAGGCGGGTTGGAAAGCACGATATCAAAGCCCGAAGCGGGGAGCAGCGTCCGGTCACGCAGATCGCCTTCAATCAGTTTGGCATGCAGTCCGGCCCGGCGCAGGTTTTCGGCGGCTTTGGATATGGCGCCTGGGCGGATGTCGACGCCGCACAGAGAAATATTACGGCCCGGGCTGCGCAGCGCCGCCAGGATCATGACATAACCGGCCCCGCAGCCGAGGTCACAGATCCGGCCGGAAACCGGGGAAGCAAAATGGGAAAGCAGGATGCTGTCAGTTCCCAACGGCAGGCAGTCTTGTATAAGTTCAATTCCCCGCCCGATACAACAATATTCTTCCATATATATTCCTGAAAAGTAAAGATAATATTCCGAAGATAAATTAGAGAACCCTGTTTTCGCTTCGCAAAAACGAGCGGAAACAGGGCTCTGGAGCTTGGTCTTTGTCGTTTACTCGGCTTTTGGAGCCTCGACTGGACATACGCCTGCGCAGGATCCGCAGTCGATGCAGGTGTCGGCATCGATTTCATACTTGCCGTCGCCTTCAGAGATTGCGTTTACCGGGCACTCAGAAGCGCATGCGCCGCACATAATGCATTCATCGGAAATTTTATAAGCCATATTCGCACCTCCAGGAAAAGTCTAAAGTTATTATAGCACAAAAGGTCAAAAAAGCAAGCTTTTTTTAGAAGCTGCCGGAAAAAGGCAGCGGGCTATTTGCTGTATTTTCAGCTTTTCCCACAGCCTAAGATGCGCTTGCATTCGCCGCCGGATCCAAAGCCGGTAAAAAATAAAATTTGAAAAAATCTTGTTTTCTCGAAAAAAATCTCTTGCAATTTTGATTTGTTAATGGTATAATGATGCTCACTGATGAAAAGAAGGAGGTGGACATATGCCTAATATTAAGTCTGCCGAGAAGAGAGTCCGGACTACTGAGACGAAGGCACTGCAGAACAAGATGGCAAAATCGTCCTTAAAAACCGCTATCAAAAAGTATTATGCGCAGATAGAGGCGGATCCTGCGAATGCAAAGGCCGCTTATAACGAAATCGCATCGAAGATCGATTCCGCATGCTCGGCCGGCATCATGCATAAGAACACCGCCGCCAGACGGAAGAGTTCTTTCGCTAAGGCCGCAAACAAGGCCGCGGAAAAATCCGCCTGATCCCTTTTCTTGGCGACGTATAACAGCACGGGACTTTGGTCAAGTCTCGTGCTGTTTTTTTTATTTTCCCTGCGTCAGGTGACCTGCAAAAGCTCTGGCTTTTCTTTTAAATCCCATTGAATGCATGCGGGAAATGTGGTAAAATAAATCGAAAAATCATTTGTCAAAAAGGAAGTGTTTTTATGCAGTATGCATTTTCAAATAGAATCCGTGCCCTGAAGCCTTCGGCAATCCGCGAGATTTTGAAGGCAACCCAGGATCCGGACGCTATCTCTTTTGCAGCTGGGAGCCCCGCTTCGGAGGCTTTTCCCGCAGAAGCGATGCGCGGCTTCGCCAGCGAGATCCTGCGGGATATGCCGGCTGCAGCATTGACTTATGGCGTTACAGAAGGGTATACGCCTCTTCGCGAGGCTGTTACGCGCCGTATGCAGGAAAAATACGCTACGGGGAGCGCGGACGACGATATCCTGATTGTCACCGGCGGGCAGCAGGGAATTGAATTGTTCTCCAAGTGCGTACTCAACGAGGGGGATACGGTGATTTCCGAAGCCCCAAGCTTTGTCGGCGCGCTTAATGCTTTCCGCTCCTTTGCAGCCAATATTGTCGGTGTTCCAGTGGAAGAGGATGGTATGGATATTGCTGCGCTTGAGCGTGCTTTATCAGAAAATCCCAATACGAAATTTATTTATGTGATTCCAACCTTTCAGAACCCTTCCGGGCGTGTGACTTCGCTTGCCAAGCGTCGTGCGATCCTGGAACTTGCGCATCGTTATGATGTGCTTATTCTCGAGGATAACCCTTATTTTGAATTGCGTTACAGCGGCGAAGCAGTTCCGACAATAAAGAGTCTGGATACGGAAGGGCGCGTTGTTTACTGCGGAAGTTTTTCCAAAATCCTTTCCCCGGGCATCCGCATCGGCTATGTTATTGCCGGGCGGGAACTGATTAACAAGATGACGGTTGCCAAGCAGGTTTCCGATGTGCATACGAACCTTGTTTTCCAGATGGTTGCGCATAAGATGATGACGGAATTTGATCTGGAAGCGCATATCGCCTGGCTGTGCGGCCTGTATAAGGAAAAGCGGGACGCTATGACTGCCGCAATCCGCCGCGCGCTTCCCGGAACAAGCTTTGTAGAGCCGGAGGGCGGCCTGTTTTTGTGGCTGAAGCTTCCGGATTGTGTTTCGGGCGCTGCGTTTGCCCGTGCCTGTGCGGCCAGAGGAGTGATGTGCGTGCCTGGCGCGACTTTCCTGACAGATGAGAATGCGCCGTGCCCTTATGTGCGCCTGAATTTCTCGACGCCCAGTATCGGGCAGATTGAAAAGGGAATTGAGATCATGGGCGGCGTTGCCTGTGAATTCGGGATCCGGTAAAGGGACGGATGAGGATGATTTTAGATAACGAGGATATGAAAATGGATGAGAAGCAAGCAAAAAAACCGGTTATGCTTTCCGGTATTAAACCCAGCGGCGAGCTGACGCTCGGCTCTTACCTCGGCGCAATCCGCAATTGGGCGGAGCGGGCCAACGACTACGACTGCTACTATTTTATGGCGGATCTGCATGCCATAACGGTGCGGCAGAATCCGGCTGATCTGCGCCGCCGTACGCTGGAGCAGCTTGCGCAGTATATTGCCTGTGGTTTGGATCCGCAGAAAAACACGCTGTTTATCCAGAGCCATGTGCATGAGCATGCCGAGCTTGGATGGGTGCTGAACTGCTATGCCATGTTTGGAGAATTGTCGCGTATGACGCAGTTTAAGGATAAGGCGGCTAAAAATGCCGAGAATATCAACGGCGGCCTTTTTACTTATCCGTCCCTGATGGCGGCGGATATCCTGCTTTACCAGCCGGATTTTGTTCCTGTCGGAGAAGACCAGAAGCAGCATGTTGAGCTGACGCGCGACATTGCTAACCGCTTTAACGGCGTCTATGGCGAAACCTTTAAAATTCCGCAGCCGTTTATCCCGAAAATCGGAGCCAGGGTGATGAGCCTGGTCGATCCCACAAAAAAAATGTCCAAATCGGAGGATGAGGATCCGGGCCGGATTATTTTGATGGATAAACCGGAAGATATCCTGCGCCGCTTTAAGCGCGCGGTTACGGACAGTGAGGCACAAGTGCGCTTTGACCCCGAGCAGAAGCCGGGGATTTCCAATCTGATGACGATCTATTCTGCCGCTACTGGCCGAAGCTTTGCGCAGATTGAAGCGGAGTTTGCCGGATGCGGCTATGGGGACTTTAAAAAGAAAGTCGGCGAGGCGGTTGTAGAGCTTCTGCGGCCGATCCGCGAGGAGAGCGCAAAACTGATTAAGGATAAGGCGTATCTGGAAAGCGTTTACCGCGACGGGGCGCAGCGCGCATCAAATATTGCGCGCCGTACATTGTCGAAGGTGTACAGAAAGGTCGGTTTTGTAGGCCTGTAACGACCGTTTTAGAAAACCGGAAAGCCGGAGGTTGTCATGAATCAAGGCATATATATGAATCTTATCCTGGCCTTCGCCTGTGCGGCGGCTGTAGCGTTTGCAGCCACTCCGGCTGCGAAGCGTTTTGCTTTTGCTGTCGGCGCGATTGACAGGCCGGGCGGCAGGCATATCCATAAAAAGCCGACGGCGCTGATGGGAGGTCTTGCGATTTTTCTCGGTTTTGTCGTATCCCTGCTGATTTTTGGCAGTATGGACCGGCAGATGGCCTCGATTATGATTGGCGCGCTGATTATTGTAACGGTTTCGGCTTTTGACGATATTTTCGATTTGCCTGCCTGGCTTCGCCTGGGCGTTCATGTGCTGGCGGCGCTTTTCCCGATTTTACTGGGCGGGATTCGGATCGAACAGCTTTCCGCGCTGGGCTTTGGCGTGGATGCGGAGTTTTCACTCGGCGTGTTTTCCATCCCGATCACGGCGCTTTGGATTGTCGGCGTGACCAACGCGGTCAACTGGATCGACGGTCTTGACGGTCTGGCAGCCGGAGTGTCCGGCATTGCCGCGCTGTCTATGCTGGTGATCTCCTGCCTTCTGGGGAATTTTTATGTAGCTTTGATTATGGCGGCGCTGTCCGGCGCGGTAATCGGGTTTATCCCGTATAACCTTCACCCGGCAAAGATCTTTATGGGCGATACCGGCGCGATGTTTTTGGGATATATGCTGGGCGTAATGTCGATTCAGGGCCTGTTTAAATTTTATGTTGCCGTCAGTTTTGTCGTCCCCTTCCTGGTTGTAGGGATCCCGATCCTCGACATGGCTGTTACAATTTTCAGGCGCCTCCGGCGTGGGCAGAGCCCTATGGCCGGCGACCGTGCGCATGTCCATCACCGGCTTATCGATATGGGATTTACACAGCGCCAGACAGTTGCGATTTTATACTGTATCTCCGGTGTTTTGGGTATTTCTGCGGTTGTTATGACGGTGAGCGGGGAAATTAAAGCAATTCTCCTGTTGTTTGCCGTTGTGCTTGCCGCAGTATTTGGGATCATTCTGATTGCCAAACGGGAACAATGTCCGGAAAACCCTGAACATATGTCGGAGACGGACTCCATGCCGGAAGATGCGCCTGCGCAAGATACGGGCCATACCGAAAACGCCGGGTTGGATAAGAATGGACCTTCTGTATCCGGCTGAGTGAACGGAAAACTATGAAAAAGCCTGAACTGAAACCGGGATATATTGCTGCAGCCATTGTTTTGATTATGGCGTCGGTTATTGTATTTATATTTTTAACGGATGTCAACCGGAACCGGCGGGAGGCGAATATTGTCTTGCCTGCACATGGGGGGGATGACGGCTCCGATACAGTAATTGAATTGCCTTATGAAGACGCTGAGTCTAGGGAAAAGGTAGAGATCAATGCGGGAAATGTGCTGTCCGTAATCCGTGCAATGGAAAGGCCGGAGCACTATTATCTGGAAATGGAATCGACGGTTTATGCGTCGGAGGCATTTCTCACAACCGAGATTCGCCATTGGGTCAGCGGAGAACAGAGTGTGACGCGCCGGTACAAGGATGGCGATGCTGCTGCTGTTTATACCATGCGCACGAAGGAAAATGTAAAAATCTGGTTTGAGGGCGCTGAAGATGTATATATTGGCGCGCTTTCAGAATATTCGGGCGATGACGCTGCCGGGATTCCGAGTTATGAGGATGTTCTAACAACCGGGGATCAGATCCTTTCTGCAAAATATGTAATGGAAGGGCAGCGCGCCTGTATTTATGTCTCCGCCGCAGATGAAGCATTGTCCTATATAAAGGAATATTATATTGACGTCGGGACTGGTCTATTGGTTAAAATGGAGACCTATAAGGGGGGCGTATTGGTATACAGTGTGGAAGTCAGTGTGATTGATGAAGATATTTCTAGCATGGATTTGCTGTTTGCCCCCTGACGCATTTGCTGGAAATGGGAGAAAAAATGGGATGCCGAAAAGCGCGTATCTAAGGGGTGCGTACTTTTGATAGATGTAAATCCATGAATTTTCAAGGATTTTTATGCCTGCGGGAGAGGAAGGAAGCTAAACCCGGAAGATCAGTCTTTAAATGAAAAAACGGTTTAAAATGCTTGAATTCAGGGAAATCCATAATTTAGTTCCATTTACAACAAAAAAACATTTTAAAATTTTAAAAATATCTTGACTAAGCGGCGCATATACGTTAAGATAAGAACGGTAATGCGCCTGTATCCGGGATTCCGGGGCAGACGCTTTCCGCAGATTAGAAGGAAGGAGGAGTACCTTTTCGTGGAAGACAGTTCTGGAGCCGACACGGGAAATTGTTCCGATAAACAGATTCCGATTTGATATGTAGGTATAGTCGATAAACGCCGGGTATTGGATGTCTCGGTGGTTTTTGGCTGTACCTTTTTGTGATTGCAGCCAAGATTTATACTTATAGACTTAAAAAAATTCCCCGCCGCCTTTATGCGGCAGATCAGTCGGAATGAATTCGGCGCGTTTCCTGCGCCGGGAATGGAGAAACGGAATCAAAATGGTTGGCCCTATTATTTTACAGGTTATATTAATTTTTCTGAACGCGGTTTTTGCCTGTGCGGAAATCGCAGTCGTATCACTGAGCGTGACAAAGCTTAAAGCCATGGCGGAAACCGGGGACCGACGTGCAAAGCGCCTTGTTGCGATGAAAGAGGCCCCGGCTAAATTCCTGGCGACAATTCAGGTTGCGATTACTCTGGCCGGTTTCCTGGGGAGCGCCTATGCGGCTGACAATTTTGCTGAGCCGTTGGTCAACTGGCTGCTGAGCCTGGGATTGGGAATTAAGGTTTCGGTATTGAATTCCCTTTGCGTATTTGTGATTACGTTGATTATTTCATATTTCAGCATTGTGTTCGGCGAGCTGATCCCGAAACGACTGGCAATGAAAAATAGCGAACGGGTCGCGCTTGGATTGTCTGGAATCCTTTATGTTGTATCGAAGTTTTTCGCACCGGTTGTATGGCTGTTGACAGTCTCGACAAATGGGATGCTGCGGCTGTTACATATTGACCCGCAGGAGGATGAAAAGGTTACAGAGGAAGACATCCGGCTGATGGTTAGTGCCGGCAGCGAAAACGGTACGATTGATGAGGGTGAAAATGAGCTGATTCAAAATGTATTTGAATTCAATGATATTTCTATCGATGAGATTTGTACCCACCGCGTCGACGTTATCGGGCTGGATGTCGAAGACGATGAAGCGGAATGGGATAAAATTATCCGTGAAAACCGCCACAGCTTTTATCCGGTCTATAAAGAGTCTGCGGATGATATTATTGGCGTGTTGAATACGAAGGATTATTTCCGCCTGGACGATTTTTCCAGAGGGAATGTAATGGAAAAAGCAGTGGAGAAGCCCTATCTGGTACCAGAGAGCATGAAGGCCAATGTGCTTTTCCGGAATATGAAAAAAACCGGCAATTATTTTGCAATTGCCATAGAAGAGTACGGCGGTATGAGCGGTATCGTCACGCTTCGGGATTTGCTCGAAATCCTGGTTGGGGAGTTGTATGACACAACGGATGAGGCGGAACCTGACGATATTGTTGCGCGGGACGGCACTTGGGAAATTCAGGGTATTACCGATCTCGCAGACGTCTGCCGTGAGTTGGATGTCGAGCTTCCGGTCGAAGATTATGACACTTTTGGCGGGTTTATTTGCGGCGTATTGGGTGAGGTTCCGGAAGATGGTTCTGTCTTCGAATTGGAAGCCGCAGGCCTGCATATTAAGGTGACGCTGGTGGAGGATCACAGAATTGAAACTACGCTTGTAACCAAGCTTGCACCGGCGCCTGTAGAGGAAGAAGCAAAATAAAAAAATCCCCGGAAAAACTTTTCCGGGGATTTTTTACATATACAGCTTTTTTACTGCATTTCTGCCGTTTTTAGAAGTGCTGCAAAATCCGGGGATAGGAACTGTGCCGCTTCATTATAATAAGCGAGAAATATCATATCGGAGCCCTGCATGCGCACATAGATATAGCCGTCTTCCGTCTGCGTACCAAAATCGTATTGGAAGGAAAGACGTTGGGCTTGCCCCTCTTCATCTTCCTGCTCGTACAGGACAGTTACCTGTGCCGCGGGTTCTGAAAGCCCATATTCTGAAAGTGTTTGCATATCGTCTGCGCAGTATTCCACGCATGAATACAGATAAAGCAGGGCGATATTTTTGAAAAGCGCAAGCGACGCATCCGGATCGGCAGCATGCTGGATATCCGGTGCGTTGGGATCAAGCAGCGATCCACTTATTTGATAGGCAGAGCCGTCGGAGCTGTCTTCACGCTCCAGCATATACTGCCAGGTACCGGAAGCAGACTGTACGGAAAGGCCGTATATCCGGTCCGCATCAATATCCGGGGCTTCATCTGCAGCGATCAGGTCATAGACCCCGATGAAAAAGGATTCCGCCGCCGCAGCCTCAAGCATATATATTGTTTCCCCACCACAGGACAGATAGTATAAACCGTTATATTCATTATAATTTCCCAGCGTATACTCGTATTCCGTTCCATTTACATCGACTGCATGGATGCGGCACAGGGGCTGATTAAGGCCAAACGAATCGGGGTCGCCGCCATCCACTTCACGTACGGCTTGTAGGGAAGCCAGCGTCGTATTGAGCGCATTGCACAGCGAGGTTTCGAGCGGGAAGTCCTTGTCGGAGGCTAGCTGCCATCCCTCCCCGTACTGGAAAATGCAGAAGCTTTCCTGCGCATAGGAAATTTGAATCGACTGCGCGTCTTCTGGCACTGGCAATGCCAGGGCGGAGGCGTCTTCCTTGGGCTGTAGTGTTTGTACGTACTGCATTATGCAGTATCCAGCCCCGAACAGCAGAATCAGCACGCATAGAAAGAAAATACTGCGTTTTCTGTTCATGCTTTTCTCCTCTTGCGCCGTATAATGATTATCATACCGGCTGTCAGCGCGGCAAGCGGGAATACCACTGCCATCACGACGCCAATTTGACTGTCTGCGGCAGACATGCTCAGGTATTCCAAGGAAATTTGCTTGGCCGAAATAGAAATAGAACCTTCGCGGGCTGTCATCCAGTCCAGCGCGTTGAGAATCAGGTCCTCATTTGCACCGGCAACGTAATAGGACAGAGAGGAATCAAGCAGATAAGAAGTGGAGAAATAGACGATGCGGGTCTGCTTGGCGTCGTCGGGCTGTGTATGCGCCTGCTCTTCCTCGTCGAGGACGTCGCCTGCATTCAAATCCTCCGTGACTGCAAGACCGACGGTAAAGGGTCCGTATTCGTCGCCTTCTTCGTAGGTGTAGCTGGAGAGCTGGTAATTTGTCAGCCGTTTGAGAAAAGACATGCTGGAGCTTTGTAAAAGAGGGGTATATTCTATCCCTTCACGTGGCGCTTCATCGGGAAACAGGATGGGTTCGGCGATGGGAGCAAGGACATAATATCCCCCGCCGATCAGGGGATCGGTAATGATGTGACTTTCCAGCTGCGGAAGCAGATAATGCGGATACTTAGACAGGCAGTGCCCGTCATCTCCTTCTATAATAATGCCGTTTCCCCGGGTAAGGCCGTAGGCTTCCATTACGCGCTGAAGATTCGGCATATCCTCTTCTGTATAGTCGGTCAGCAACAGCAAGTTTCCACCCGCGCCAAGATAAGCCAGGATCCGGTCCGCTTCTTCTTCGCTTAAATCAGAAGCCGGAGAAAGGAGAAGCAGGCATTGGCAGTCTTCAGGGACTGTTTCCATTGTAAGCAGGGACAGCGTTTCTACAGAAATATTCTGCCTTGCAATCGCGGAAGAAAAATTGCTGTCCAGACTTAGTTCTCCATGCCCGGTAGTTGCATAGACTTTGGGCAGAGTTTTGCTCGTAACATAGTCGATTGCGCTGGTCAGCATGCTTTCGGCGGCAAGATAGGTGTCATAAACGTAAGTGTTATAGTTGAGTTCATAGGCATACATATCACTGTAATCGATTATGGTATAGCGATGTGCACTTTCAACAATAATGCTCCCTTCGGTCAGCGTGGATGCAGAATATGCGGAGGTAAAGGTTGGGTAAAGCACAGGATCTATATAGTTCACTTGGATGTGTACGGATTTCGCCGCATAACGGGCCAGGAACTCTGCAACTGTCGGGTCTTCTGCACCAGACTGTACGACGCAGTAAAGCGTGATATCTTCTTCAAGCGTATCCAACAGCGACAGCGTCTCCGGCGCAAAAGCATAGACAGAGTTGGAAGTTGTGTCCAGATGCGTCAGGTTTTCCGGAAGTGAGCCGATAAAAAGATTGATCATACATACGGCTGCAACTGCCAAAGCCGCTGCCGCGAGCGTATAGGAGCCGGAGCGGAAGGCGCGGCTTTTCAAGGCTGCCGCAGCTTTGGAAAAATTCATTTTGCGCATCAGCTCCACCTTCTTTTCTCAAGGGATAATACGCTGAAAAACAGGAACAGGGAAATCACACTCAGGTAATAGACGACTGCGCCAAGGTCGAAAAGCCCAGAGACAAAGCGGTCAAATTTTGAAAAAACAGCAAAGTTCTCCATCAATTCCGGGAATGCATTTTCAAAAAGCGTGGGCTTTGCAAAATAAAATACAGTCAGCAGGATTTCTCCTGTTACAGCAAGGCCAGCGGAAAACACACTGCTTTTTGTCAGTATGTAGACCAGTACTGCCAATATCAGGATTAGAATCAGGAAACATAGGAAAGACGCGTAGGCGCTTGTCGACAGATAAGCAAGGATGTCCTGCATCAGATAGCACAGGAAGGAAACGACAAAGATGATAATTGCCGAAGCAATCTGGTTGGAGGTCAGGGAACTTAAAAACATCCCAATGGCTGCCAACGCCGCGCCCAGAAGGAAAAATGCGAAGATCGAGCTCAGCGCCGTACCCATCTCCACCGCTCCGAAGCAGGACAGAACCAGCGGGTACAGGCAAAACAACAGGCAGGGGATTGCCAGCACGGTCAAGAGTGCAAGATATTTCCCAAGGACTACGCCGGACAGCCGAAGCGGCAGGGAATAGAGCAGATCACTTGTCCGTGCATGCCGCTCTTCTGAAAAGCTGCGCATGGTCAGGATGGGGATAACCAGAAGGTAAACAAAGCTTGTGCCATAGAGTGTGGATTCAAAAGTCGGATAACGCTGTACAAAATTCAGCACATAGGCGTAAACGCCTACGATTAAAGTCATGGCAGCAATGAAGAGGTAGCCGATTACAGTGGTGAAGTAGGCGCGCAATTCGCGCAGATAAACGGCTTTCATGCTCTGCCCTCCTCTTTTTGCTCTTTTCCCGCTTCCTGGGTCAAACGGATGAAAGCATCTTCAAGGCTGTGCTGCCGCGCCTGCATGCCCAGGACGGCAATGCCTGCGTTTGCGAGCGCAACGGCAACGGCTTCCCGGAGATCGGAGCCGGACGCCATATGTACCGCCAGCAGGTTTCCGGCCCCTTCCGGATTTGGCGTTGTTTCAACCTGGCCGACGCCGTTGACAGCTTCTATAACGGTTTTTGCCTGCCCCTTTGGATCCAGCACGGTGATCTCCAGCACTTCGCCATTATCCAGCCTATGCTCAAGATTTTCCGGGGTATCCTCGCACAGGAGCCTGCCATGGTCGATGATCAATACACGGTCGCACAGAAGGCTGACTTCGGAAAGGATATGGCTGGAGAAAATAACGATATGCTGTCCGCCCAGGGAGCGGATCAGTTCCCTGGTCTCCACGACCTGCGCCGGATCCAATCCGACGGTTGGCTCGTCAAGGATGATGATTTCCGGTTCCCCGAGAATTGCCTGCGCCAGCCCGACACGCTGCCGGTAACCTTTGGAAAGCTGCTGAATCAGGCGGTTACGCACAGCTGCGACATTGGTTTTACGCATAGCCTCTTCAATGGCTTCCCTCTGCGCTGATTTTGCAATGCCACGGGCACGGGCAATAAAGCGGAGGTATTCAAATACGCTCATTTCCGGATAAAGCGGCGGCGTTTCCGGAAGGTAACCGATCGCGCGTTTGGCTTCTCTTGGTTCAGTAAAAAGATCGTGGCCATTGATTTGGATATTGCCTGAACTTGGCGCAAGGCAGCCTGTGATCATGCCAAGCGTTGTACTTTTCCCTGCGCCGTTTGCGCCGAGAAAGCCATAGATCAGGCCGTCGTGGATGGAAACGCTGAGCCTGTCCACAGCCGTCAATGCTGCATAGCGTTTGGTCAGCTCCTGTATTTCGATCAAAGCGGTACATCCTTTCTTAATATGCATACTGCTTCCCTTATTCCGCCCGGAATGTGGGAAGCTTTTGTAATAGTATAGCATTGGCGTGAAATCGAAATGAAGATTTTTTAGAGGAATTGTAACATTTTTCCCTTTTCAGGCTTTTTTCTGTGCCGTATCGGCTTTTTGCTCATAGCAGGAGAAAAAGGCCCAGATTGCACACAGGAAGCTTGCCGCCGCCATTAGGAAAAATGCGGGACGGAAACCCTGCGTCCTTTCCAGGACTGCGCCCATGACAACCGGACCAACCGTCATGCCAAGGCTGTATACGCTTTGATATACGCCCATCGCGGTTGAACGCACGGCAGGCGCGGTATTTTTGACTGCATCAGCCATTAGCAGCGTTAAAATCAGCACTTTCCCGAATCCCCCGATAAACTGCATGATATATAATGCCGGGATCCCGGAACACAGCGGAACGAGGGCACAGTAGGCCAGTGTGAGTATGAATCCAAATACAACGATGGTACGGTCTGAAAAGCGTTTGGCGACGGGTGCGCCGATCAGTGCGGCGCCAATGATGCCGGAGAGTGTGTATAATGCGCTGACGATACCAAGCTGCAGTCCGTCGGCACCGAGGAATTTTGCATAATTAGAGGTAAATGAACTGGCTGTCGCGCAGGAAATAAACTGGATTGCCGCCGCCAGCATAGATAGATTCCAAAGCCGCCCGTCCGCTGCAACAAGCTTCAGGTCACGAAGTTTCAGCGGTTCCCGCTGTGTCTGTGCGCCCGACGGCTGCAGGAAGCACAACAGGATCAGGGCAAGTACGGAGACTGCGCCGCTGAGGATGAACAGTGTCCGTATTCCAGTGGCTTCATACAGGAGCCCGCCGGCAATATAAGCGGCAAAAACCCCGATGTTGTTGGCGGCCATCAGCTTTCCCATATTTCCGGAGGTGTCTTCGCTTACGGAAAAAGCAGAAAAATAGACGGTGAAGCTGACCCAGGTAGCGGAAGCTGCACCGGACAGCAGCCGGGCAAGCAGGAAGACCCAGGCACTTTGTGTCAGGGATAATACGGCGCTTGAGGCCAGGATAAAAATATAACCGAGGAATAAGAATGCACGGTGGTTTTTGAAATAATCGGCGGTTACGCCAAATGGAATCCGCAAGATAAGCTGCGTAAAGCCATATGCGCCGACGATAGTGCCGGCCAGCGAGGATGCAATTCCCAGCGAACTCATGTAAGGAGTGAAATAGGAAGTGTAAATATACTGCGAAAACCAAAACAGGGAAACGGCAGCCAGGAAGAAAAACTGCTTGCATTTGGCATTCATAATCAATTCCGCCTTTTTTTATTTTGATATCAGTATACATCGCGCTCTTTCATCCGTAAAGCCCTTTCCGGGAAGAAAAACGTCGTGTTGAAAAGCGGCACATGCCGGACGCAGACGAGTTTGAAAACATCATCCTCAATGGATTATGGATCAAAAAAGCTCGATGAACGGACGGAAAAGAGCCAAACCATAAGTTATATTAAACTAACCGGCAGAAGGTCAGCCTTTGTAATGGGAGCGGCAAATGCATGTACGGCTTATGGAACCGGAAGAAGACTACCTGGAAACCGTTTCGATCCTGCGGGACAGGAAAGACCGGGTACGCAATGTGGACATTTCCCGGGAATTGGGCGTGAACCGGGTCAGTATCAGCGCCTCTGTGCAGAATCTGAAGCGCAGCAGATTGGTTGAAGTGAGCGCGCGGCATGAAATAATGCTGACGCTTCCGGGAGAAGCGTTGGAAAAGCAGGTTTATGAACGCCATCAGCTGTTTTTTCAGGTTTTGTGTGATCTGGGACTGGACACAATACCGCTTTGGAGGATGCGTGCCGGTTGGAACATGCAATCAGTACGGAAAGCTTTGCTGTACTGAAGGCCTTTTTTTGGGTTAAAAGGCATTGGCTTGCCAGTCGGCCGGTCCTGGGCAGTACGGTCCAGGCAAAGGGGATACATCACTCGAACAGAGATAGACATATGGGAAAAACAGACAGCAAAAGCCCCTGAATGCATCCTGGGCATTCAGGGGCTTTATTCTTTTTCCGTCAGTTTCTGGTTTACATGCGATTTAATAGCGGCAAAAGTGTCCGCGCTGATGACGTGTTCAATACGGCATGCATCGGCCGCCGCAGTTTCCGGGCTGACTCCCAGCGCAGTAAGCCATTGTGTCAGAAGCGTGTGCCGTTCATAGATACGTTCGGCAATTTCCCGGCCTTTGCCTGTAAGCGTGATCAGACCTTCTTTGTCCACGGTAATATATCCGCCGGCCCGGAGGTTTTTCATTGCGACGCTGACGCTGGGTTTGGAAAACGAAAGTTCGTTTGCGATGTCAATGGAACGGACTTGCCCGGAGCGGGTGCTAAGGACCAGGATGGTTTCCAGATAATTCTCAGCAGATTCGTAAATATGCAAATCACCAGCCTCCTTGTCTTTCCTATTTATTTTATCACATCAGCAACAATTTTTTCAAGTATCTTGTGTTGTTATCTGTAATACGCAGCCGAAAAACTTGTTTTATGAAGGCTACTGCCGGCGCTGCGGATTCAGCCATGCTTTTTAGGCTTTGGGATATTTGGCTTTGGTATGGCTGTCCGCCCTGCGCTTGACAAGGGATAAGCTATGGCATTATAATAAATCCGTATGGGAAACCATTCGCTTTTTTGTTGAAATGGACAAGAGGAGATTTATGCTGTTTTCTCGCGAAATCTGGCAGGTGACAGGCGCGCTGGCGGCCTCGTTCATATTGGCGTTTTTGGCGTATATCCTGCCGCTGCTGCTTTTTGCGGCATGTGCAGTGATGCTTTGCCTGAAGCGTTTTGCCCGCCGGCGGGCGCTTTTGCTATGCATATGCGCTGTGCTGCTGGTCTGGATTGCCGTCGTGTACATTTCCGCATTTTGAAGAGGATGTCCCTTTACATAACGGCGTTTACCCTGCGGAAATTTTAACGCAGATAAAGAAATATACGCAATATATGATGGAGGAGAAAAACCATGAAAACGTCAAACCCGCTCTATGGTTTTGAGATCAATCCCGAAGAGATCACTTTTGTGGGCGAAGGCCTGCAGCGTCCGGAATGCATTCTTGCCGAACGTGACGGCAGCCTTTGGGCAGCCGACTCCCGCGGCGGCGTTACCCACATCCTGCCCGACGGTACGCAGAAGCTGATTACCCAGAGCTATTCCGGTCAGGAAGGCGACATCAACAAGGGCGACGTCAACCGCTTCTTTGAAGGTACCCTGCCCAACGGCCTGGCATTTGCCCGTAACGGCGATATTCTGATTTCCAACTTCGGCACCGACTGTCTCGAAATCATGAACCGCCATACCGGTGAAACCAAGGTCCTTTTTGACACCGTCGACGGCAAGCCGATCGGCAAGGTTAACTTTGTCCTGCGCGACTCCAAGGATCGTATCTGGATCACGGTCACTACCATGCTTAAAAGCTGGCTGCCGGCACTGGTTCCGGATCTGGCGGACGGTTACATCATCCGTTACGACCATCGCGGCGCACACATCGTTGCAGACGGCCTGCACTTCACCAACGAAGTCCGCTTCGACGCCAAGGAAGAATACCTGTATGCTGTTGAAACCACAGGCGTAAACGGCGGTCACATCCTGCGCTGGCGTGTCGATGAAAACGGCGACCTTCACAACCGTGAAACCTACAGCCCGAATCAGATGGGCACTGGCGCATTCCCGGATGGTATTGCATTCGACGCATACGGCAATCTCTGGGGCACCATGGTTTACTCCGATAAGATCTGGGTCATCGATCCGGACGGCGATTATAAAATTCTGTACGACGGCGGCGACCCGGCAAAGGTCAAGGCGCTCGACGATGCATTCTATGCTTCCTGCGTTACCAACGAAATCCTCTTCCAGACTGGTCAGGGCATTGCTCCGTGGATCGCATCCGTCTGCTTCGGCGGCCCGAACCGCGATACGGTTTATGTCGGTTCCCTGCGCGCCACCAACATCCCGAGCTTCAAGGCGCCGGTTCAGGGCCTGCCGATGGTCCACTGGTACGATAAGTATTAATCGTGGCAGAGCTGATGCACGCCATACGGCTGAATGCGCCCAATAACTTCGAGTATGTCGAAGTGCCGCGGCCTTCGCCGCGCGATCATGAGGTGCTTTGCCGTGTCGAAGCCGTGTCGATCTGCGGCACGGACCCGCATATTATAAATGGCGACTTCCCCGGCGTATGGCCGAAGAAGTTTCCGCTGATTCCCGGGCATGAATGGTCGGGCGTCGTGGTGGAGCTTGGCCGCGACAGTGAGCATTTCGGCTTTAAGGCTGGTGACCGCGTCTGCGGCATTGCCAATGCCGGATGCGGTTACTGCCGGATGTGCCGCGAAGGGAAGTTTACGCTTTGCGAAAATGCCGGACGCGAAGAAGTGCACAGCATGTACGGGCATATTACGGCCGGTGCATATGCAGATTTCGTTGCGGTGAGTATCAAGTCGATTGCCAAGATTCCCGACAATATGTCGTATGAAACGGCGACGCTGATGGACGCGATGAGCATTGCGCTGCACATGGTCATGCGTTCCGGCATTGAGCCGGGCGACAGCGTGCTGGTCAACGGCGCGGGTGCACAGGGCTGGATGTCCATCCTTTGCGCACGTGCAATGGGCGCGGGCGAAATTTATTGCTCCGGATCCGGTGCAAGGCTGGCGTTTGCCGAGTCGCTTGGCGCGATTCCAATCGATTACCGTACGCAGAATGTCATTGATGAGATTATGAAGCGCACCGGCGGCAAAGGCGTCAAGCGCGTCATGGAATCGACTGGTACGGCGCAGGGTGTCAATACAGCTTGTTATGTTGCGGCGCCCGGCGGCGCGATTGCAGCAGTCGGATTCCCGTCCGAAGAAGTTCCGGTTCCGGTGAAGCGGCTCGTTATGAATGAGATCAGTCTTCACGGCAGCCGTGCAAATCCGGGGACGCTGGAGAAAGCGATCGTGCTTGCCGAACGCTATCCGGACGAGCTTGCGCGGATGATTACGCACTGTTTCCCACTTTCGCAGTATGCAGCGGCGTATGAAACCTTTACGAAGCGTCTTGACGGCGCTTTGAAAGTGGTGTTGAAACCGCAGATGAACTGAAAACTGAAGTTTTTTTACCGTGCACGGTTGAGATATGCTGTGCACGGTTTTTGCTTTGGGAGAAATGGGCGTTTTTTGCAAAAACTGGATGTTTCAGCAGGAAAAACAGGGCCTAAAAGAAAAAATCATACCTGGCGCTGGATTTTGTTGACAAAAAGCCGTGACTTTGCTATGATAGGAACGCTATACATAAGCCTGAGAGGGGATTTTTCTATGTTGAATATACGGATGCCGGAAGGCGCCCGTATGATTATGGATAAGCTTTCTGAAGCCGGGATCCGTTCCTGGCTGGTCGGGGGCTGTGTGCGCGATATGCTTCGCCACCGGATTCCCAACGATTGGGATATTGCTGCTGGGGCTGATCCGGAAGAAATTGTGCGCGCACTTGACGGGCTGTGCGTGATTTTGACCGGGATCCGGCATGGCACAGTGACGGTGGTGGCGGAAGACGACTGCTTTGAAGTAACAGCCTGCCGCTGCGACGGGGAGTATAAGGATATGCGTAGGCCGGAAAGCGTTTCCTTCACCCGCTCGATTGAAAGCGACCTGTCCCGTCGGGATTTTACCATTAATGCGATGGCTTATTCGCAGAAGGACGGCCTGATTGATCTGTACAGCGGGCGTGCAGACCTGCGCCGGGGGCTGATCCGTTGTGTCGGCGACCCAAACCGGCGTTTTTCGGAAGATGCGCTGCGGATTATGCGCGCGCTGCGTTTTGCTTCTGAATTGGGCTTTGAAATTGATCCGGATACGGTTGACGCAGCGTTGGCGCTTAAGGAAAACCTAGATGCGGTTTCTCAGGAAAGAAAGCTTTCCGAGCTGCGCCGGCTCCTGCTTGGGCAGAGTGCAGGCGAGGTTTTGATCCGCTATCAGGAAATTTTTGTGCAGATAATGCCGGAATGCAGGGCTTTAATTGGTTTTCCTTACTGTGATGGCAGCACAGAGGATATATGGACGCATTGCGCACACTCAGTTGACCGCGCACCAAAAAAATTTAACGTACGCTTGGCTGCGCTGCTTCGGGATATCGGGAAACCTTATTGCCGGAAAACCGGTGTAAGCGATCCCGGCCATGCAGAAACCGGCGCGCGTATGGCGGAACATATGCTGCGCCGCATGAAGCTGGATAATGCGGCACTGCATGAGACGGTAGCTTTAATTGCAAACCATACAGTTGTTCCGGAGCCGGAAGAATGCCAGATCCGGCGTGCCCTGCACCGGCTGGGCGCAGGGACGCTGTTTGACTTGTATCAGCTGCGCAAATGTGCGTATGATCCCCAGGCAGCTTTGGATATCCGGCAGGCATTGGAAAGAGTGGACGCTGCACACGCGCTGACTCGTAAGATCCTTGAACGCGGGGACTGCTATATGCTTTCTACGCTTGCCGTCAACGGCGATGATCTACGGGAACGCGGCTATGCGGGCCCGGCGTTGGGTGCAAAGCTCGATGAGCTTTTAATGCTTGTCATCGATGGGAAATGTCCGAATACGCGTGAAGCGCTCCTGGGAAAATTGATATAATGCTTTTCCTTTTGTGGATTTTGGGATACCAAGAAACGCGCGGCACAGGGACTAGATGTGCCGCGCGTTTTGTATTTTAATTTTCCCCGGCCCATTGTGTATATTTATTGTGTGCGTTATAGCTTGCAATATTGAAACTTCGCACTGCCCCAAGCGAGCCGTCATAGGACAGGCGGTAGTGCTCTAAAAACCGGTAGGCATCTTCCCGTACCTGTCCGGAAGAATTTTCATAAACCTCAATCATAACCGGAACGATAGAATCGCCGCAGTCATAGAGCATATCAATATCAAAGCCCGGAAGCTGGCCGTTTACATAAGCAGTGCGGTTGTAGGATAAGGCCAGGTAGTCGCAGTCGGCAAAGCAAAGCAGCAGGAACATGGCGACAGCCGCGATGCTGATTGAACGGATCAGCCGGACGCGGGGGGAAAAAGCCCGTGCAATGATGATGATACACACCAGCGCAAGCCCGAGCATGAACCAGGAAGTGATCAGGCGGTTGGCAGTCAGGCCATAAGCGCGCATATACAGCAGCATTTTGAGAAATGCTGCTACGACCAGCAGGATGGACAGTACGCACAACGCAACAATACAGGTAAGCACGGCGGGTGAAGCGCTTGGCGTACGCCGGGGAACCTGCCCATTTACCGCTTGCGTTTTCTTTTCCGGTGTACGTGTAAACACCGCCGCGAATGCCGTTGCTGCCAGGTTGAGCAATACCACACCGCACAGCTCGAGAAATCCGCGCCGTGCATATTCGGCAAGCTCTGCGTCTTCAAGCTGCCCGGACAATGCAGGCACTAAATAGAGTGCCTGTGCTGCGATATATACTGTGCAGCCGATACACAGCAGCGACAGGATAGCGACGATAAAAGGCGCTGGTATACGTTTAAGCCGTCTGCTGTCCGGCTTTTTCAGGATGTGCGTACGCCGTGCATGCCGGCAGCCATACAGAAAGCCGTAAAGATAGGCGGTAAACAGGATGAAAAACAAAATTCCGCCGGCGCCTGCCCATATACAGTCTGCGGGGCTTTTCCGTCCCGCGCCGGAAAGGAAAATTGTAAGTGCGGGCGCGGCAACCATACCGGAAACCGCCAGGCCGGCGGCGTAAAGCTTTCCCTGCCGCTTCGGCGCGGCATGCAGCACACGGATCAGTGCGTCGAAGTTGGCAAAAGGCATGAAGATTACGGCGTTGCATGCGTCAAACAGCCAGTTTTCTGAAAACAGGCGTTTATAATACCGGCAGCCATACATGGTAAAGACCTGGAACAGAGCAAAAAAAATCAGGAGCACGAATTGCAGGATCCGGAATGGGGAGGTATCATACAAAAGAAAGGGGAGCGATGCGACAAGGACAATGAGTAGAAGGTAAATCGAACCGCGGTCCGATTCGCTTCCGGCCCGTCCCTGATAGGAAAATACGGCAATGTAGACGGCAAAAATAAAGGCCGGGACATTCACGCCGAGCTCGAGGGGTATGAACAGGACAATTGCAAGCAGGGAAAGTGTTGCGCTTGGAAAGATCAGCCATACATCGACCGAATCGGAAACAAACCGGCTCTGGGCCTGGCCGGGATTGAGGTTATCCATACTATGCCGCTCCTTATTCGGGAAGTTGTGCGTATTATACCACGAAATGTGCTGCGGTACAACAAAAGGAAACAAAACTTGTAAAAACTTCTAAAAAACCGCCGTCCGGACTTTGCCCAGGCGGCGGTTTTACAGGCCGTAGTGGATCAGATAGCGCTTTTTTCCCCGGGCGCAGGCGATGAGCGAGAGAAGCGTGGAATAACCCGGATTTTTTTGCGCATCCAAGATGGTGGAGAATTGCTTAAGACTTTCCGGCGGGATCAATGTGACACCGCAGTACACCAGGCCTTGGGACGGGATGTCCACAGTGTGCGAATAGGTGGGAAAAGCCATAAACGCCTGAAGAAGCGGTTCAATCAGCTCGTCATCAATGGAAATGCAGCCATACAGCGCGGGCTCATAGCCGTCAAACCGCTGCCCATGCTTTGGCTGCCCGGCGGGAAGTATCCCAAATTCATGCTTTGCCATTCAGGTAATCCTCCTGTAAAATTCCATACAGGATCATATCAGTATAAACCCCTTCACGGTTTTTATACTGTGCGCGCTGATACCCCTCTTGAATCATACCGCATTTTTCCATAACCCGTCCGGAAGCCGGATTCTGGGCGGCACAGTATCCACAGATTTTATGGCATTCAACCATACAAAAAAGGAAATCGATTACCCCGCGCAGCGCCTCGGTCATAAAGCCTGCGTTGCGGTATTGCTGTGCCAATGCGTAATCAAGCTCGCACCGCGCATGGCGGTCGGAAAAATTGGCGGCGCGGATGAACCCGATTGCATGGCCGTCTCCTTTCCGGGTAATTGCCCAGTTGTAGATATGCGGATCCTCATACGCTGCGCACCAGGCGGAAACAAGGCATTCTGCTTCAAATATATTTTCAAGCAAAGGCCAACTCGTATGGCGCGCAGCTTCCGCCCGGCCCATCCAGTTTAACAAGACATCCGGCGCGTCCTCCGGCTGAAAACAGCGCAGGATCAACCGTTGTGTTTCCAGCACTTGTGTTCCTTTGTGCTGCATAAAATTCACCTTACAGGGTTGAAATTGCCGATATCCTATCATAGTATGGTATTTTTGTCAAGACCTGCCCTGTAAGCGCTTCAGGACAGTACGCGCTTCATGAATTCTTCTGTAGAGATGCCATAAGGCCGGTTGTAACGGCCCAGGCCGAACAGCGTCTCCGGATCCTGCGTAATCCAGTTGTGCTTTTCAATACATGATAACGTAATACGGATGCCGTTTCTGCGGACCAGCTCATCGCCGTTTTTCGGCATGCGCCCATAGGGATAGGCGTAAATGGTGGCGGCGCGTCCAAGGTTTGCAAGCATCAGGCCCTGCATTTTTCCGACGTCTTCTACAAAAGCCTCTCCCTGCAGCAACTTTCCGTCGGCATGCTGGTCATAAGAGTGGTTGGCAAGCTCAATATAGGGGCATTGCAGCATTTCTGCGAGTTCAGGCCAGTTTGCGATGCCGTAGTAGATGCTTTTATCATCTGTTTTTGTATAAATGTCTGTAAAATAGCCGACCGGTGCGACAACGGCAGACATCTGATATTTCTCCAGAAGTTCGGGCAGGTACTGATAGTTGTTGTAATATCCGTCGTCGAAGCTAAGGAGCACCGGCTTTTCTGGGAGAGGAAGACCGTGGTCTGTATAGGCAAGAAGTTCCCGGGAGCTTACGGCCGTATAGCCGTGCGCCTGCAGGTAGGCAAGATCCTGTTCCAAAAGCGAGGGAGGGATGACATATTTGCCATAGCGGCTGGGATCGGGGATCAGGGAATGGTACATGATGACGGGCAGGTCATAGCCCTGCTCAAGTTCTTCCCCGGCGCCTGAAGGGTGCGCCTGTTCGCTTATGCAGGGAAACATGCCTGTCCCCGGTGCAAATACGGCGTCAGCGGATTGCGTACAGGAGCGGTCGGCAAAGTTATAAATGCGCCGGTATTCCCCGTCTTCTGTTTTTTCAACAGCGCAGCTGTTTTTTGTCAGGAGTTCGGTCAGCGCATAGACGTCTACCCAGATCTGGTTGACGCCGTCTTTCTGCACTTCGTCAAAGATCAGCTGCAGGCCGAAATGCAGATGGGGCGTCTGGATATTGTTGGCGCCTTCCTGCGTACTGTATCCGGTCATACCCAAATATCCAATCACGTCGCCGGCGGATACAATGCTGCCTTCATCAAGACCGGCATGATAAGGATGCTTCGAACGCAGATGTGCATAATAGTAGTAACGTTGGCCGTCGAAACTGCGGATCCCAATACGCCATCCGCCGTACCTGTTCCAGCCCAGCGCTTCAACGACGCCGCCTTCCACCGCAATGACCGGCGTGCCGATGGCGCCGAGCAGGTCGTTGCCTAGATGGGGCCGGCGGTAGCCGTAGCTGCGCGAAGCCCCGAAATCCTCATAATGGGAAAAACCATAGCCACGGGCGATGGGGCAAAACGCCTGTAGGCCGTAGCGGCGTTCAGTATGCCGGCCCTGCGGCGTATCGTCCCAGACCTCAATAGTATGCCAGCCGAGGAATTCCTTCAAAACCGCTCCGTAAGCTTTCTGATAATAGGAAAAATATTCCATATTTCCGGTGATGGCGTCGAGCGTTTCCCCTGTGCTGAGGCAGCTGTACAGTTCGTCGACAGCAGCGCAGCGCTTTTTCTCAAAATATCCCCCGCTTTTTGCAGCCGCATAGGCAAGCAGGTCAATCCAGCTGACCTCTATAGCGTTTTCATCCGTGTGGGAAGCAATATCGTACTCCATCGCTTGTTCCAGGACGGGGAGCGTTGGGTTAAATTCAACATAACGGATATACGCTGCGCCGGCCGGACCTGCGGCGGGGATCAAGCTGGAAAGGATAAGCAAAAGTGCGCAGATTCGGGCTGTTCGGATCCGTTTGGAGTTTGACAGAAAAATCACCTTCTAACCTTGAGCATGAATATGGGCCGCCGCAATTATTGCAGGCAGCCTTTACAAAAGCGTAAAATTATCATATACTATAAGTTAGGGAATTATGTGAGGCAATTTGTGTGTATTTGCCGGTTCATAGGATAAATGGAGGAAATTTGCGTGAAATTTGCGAAACGAATGGATCGTTTTGACACGGGTATTTTTGTCCAGCTCGCAACAATCAAAGCCGGGCGTCTGAAAAAAGGTTTGGAGGTTATTGACTTTTCCATCGGCGCCCCCAATATCCCGCCGTCCGCGGAGATTATCGACGTTGTGCTTTCGCAAGCGGCAAAACCTGAAAATTACGTATATGCGATCAAGGATCATCCGCAGCTTCTAAATGCGGTTGCCGCGTGGTATGCGCGCCGCTATAATGTAGCGCTGGACGCAGACAGCGAAATCGTTTCCCTTGCAGGCTCGCAGGAGGGTTTTACAGATATTCCAATGGCAGTCGTGGATCCAGGCGATATCGTATTGGTACCGGATCCGTGTTATCCGGCTTTTGTCGATGGGCCGAAGCTTGCAGGCGCGCAGATTTATTACATGCCGATGACACCGGAAAACGGCTATATTGTCGATCTTGACGCTATTCCAGAAGAAATTGCCCAAAAGGCCAGCCTGATCATTATTAACTATCCCAACAATCCTACGGCTGCCGTCGCGCCGCCTGAATTTTACCGCAGGCTTATTGCGTTTGCCCGGCGGTATAATATCTGGGTGCTGGCCGACAACGCTTATTCCGACCTTGTTTTTGATGGCCGGTATGGAGGAAGCTTTTTGGAATATGAAGGCGCGCGCGAAGTTGGGGTGGAGATTAATTCATTATCGAAAACCTATGGTCTTGCTGGTGCGCGCATCGGTTTTTGCATGGGCAACCGGGCGCTGATTGAACGGGTAAAAAAGATTAAATCCGGTGATTACGGGATGTTTATCCCTTTCCAGCTTGCCGCCGCCGCTGCAATTTCCGGCGACCAGAATGCGGTTTCCGCGACACGGGAGGCGTACCAGTCGCGGCGCGATGTACTGTGCCGGGAATTTTCCAGAATCGGCTGGGAAATCCCGAAAAGCCAGGCAACCATGTTCGCCTGGGCGCAGCTTCCGGCCGGGTATACGGATTCTTCTGCATTCTGTAAGCGGCTGCTTGCTGAGGCCGGTGTCTTGCTGACGCCGGGCGCGTCGTTTGGGCCGGCGGGCGAGGGGCATGTACGTATTGCCCTGGTGCGCAGTGAGGACGAAATGCGCCGTGCAGCCTGTTTGATTGAGGAAAGCGGGATGCTGCATACGGGTGAAGGCACATGACGCCCCGCATCTTGTCTGTGCGGCAGGCGCCCTCATGCTGTGCGCAGGCAATCGCCTATATTCAAAGCAAATGGGCAAGCGAGGCGTCTATACCGGTATATGAGGACTGTATTCGTCATACGCCTGGAGCCGTCTGGAAACTTCCACAGTGGTATCTTCTTGTACAGGATACCCGTATTATTGGATGCGCCGGGCTGATCCCCAACGACTTTATCAGCCGGATGGACCTGTTCCCCTGGCTATGCGCGCTGTACATAGAACCCGACTGCCGCGGCCATGGCTATGGGCGTCTGTTAATTGAGCGGGCGAAGGCGGACAGCCGGGAGGCAGGATTTCAAAGCCTTTACTTATGCACCGATCACATCGGTTATTATGAGCATTATGGTTTCGCCTGTATTGGCGAAGGATACCATCCCTGGGGCGAACGTTCCCGGATATATGAAACACGATTATGATTTTACGATGCAATGAGGAAAATACCATGGATTTGGATGCGAAAATGCTGACGCTTGCCGCCGAAGCGGAGACGCAGCTTGCCGCGCGTTTTGCTGAAATCGACGAAACTGCGCTGTATAATACCAACAAGGTGCTCGCTGCCTTCGCCCGCCACCGTGTCAGCGAAGGTCATTTTTCAGGGACAACCGGCTATGGCTATGATGACCGCGGGCGCGACGATCTGGAACGGATTTACGCCGATGTGTTCGGCACGCAGGATGCATTGGTGCGCATGCAGTTTGTCAATGGCACGCATGCCATCGGTACGGCGCTGTTTGGCGCGCTGGAACCGGGACAGAAGCTGGTCTGCGCTGTCGGAATGCCCTATGATACTATGATTCAGGTAATCGGTATTGACCAGCCGCGTTTTGGCTCGCTTGCCGCATGGGGCGTAGAGACCGAGGTTGTCCCGCTTGCCGGGCGGGAACCGGATACTGCTGCGATCCGCCGTGCCTGTGCGGATGCGCGTGTCGGGGCGGTGCTGATCCAGCGCTCCCGGGGATATGCCGACCGGGTTTCGCTGTCCTGCTCGCAAATCGGCGCGCTTTGCCGGACTGTGCGCGAAGTCAATCCGCAGGCATATATCGTCGTGGACAACTGTTATGGGGAATTTGTGGAAAAAACCGAGCCGACCCAGCATGGCGCGGACGCCGTCGTCGGTTCGCTGATAAAGAACCCCGGCGGCGGGCTTGCCCCCGGCGGTGCGTATATTGCAGGGAGCCGGGCGTATATTGAACGCTGTGCCGCGCGCATGACTGTGCCCGGCATTGGACGGGAATGCGGCGCGACCAATGGCACAAACCGTGCGTTGTATCAGGGGTTTTTCATGGCGCCGCATACGACCGCGCAGGCGCTGAAAACCGCGCATTTTGGCGCGGCGTTATTAGAAAAGCTTGGTTTTTCCGTCGATCCCAAGCCGCTGGAGGTCCGGCACGATATCATCCAGACGATCTGCTTCGGCAGCCCCGGGCCGCTTTTGAAATTCTGCCGCGGCATCCAGTCCGGCGCGCCGGTGGATGCTTATGTAACGCCGGAGCCTTGGGACATGCCCGGGTATGACTGCCCCATTGTCATGGCGGCCGGTGCGTTTATCCAGGGCGCTTCAATTGAGCTGTCCTGTGATGCGCCGATGCGCGAACCGTATACGGCCTATATGCAGGGCGGGTTGACCTATGAATCCGGAAAGCTGGGTATCCTGCGCGCAGCCAGGCTGATTAAGGATGGGGTGGAATAGGGATGGAATTTCTTACGCATTCAGAGGCTGAGACGGAGGCAGTTGGCGCGCGCGTGGCGCAGGCGCTGGCGCCGGGGTCGGTTGTTGCCATGCGCGGGGAAATGGGTGCGGGGAAGACTGTCTTTGTACGTGGCCTTGCGCGTGCGTTTGGATATACCGGCCGTGTTACCAGCCCGACTTTTACCATCGTAAACGAATACTTATGTGTACCACCGGTTTTCCATTTTGACATGTACCGCCTCTCCGGGATGGAAGATTTGTATGGCATCGGCTGGGAGGATTATCTGGCTCGCGGGGGGATCTGTGTTGTGGAATGGAGCGAAAGGGTGGAAGATGCGCTTGATGCCCAGGTAATAACAGTTGAACTGGAATCCGTGGATGAAAAAACCCGTAAGATCACCGTGAGGGGGCTTGAATCATGAAAATCCTGGCATTTGATAGCGCTGCAGCCGCGGCGTCGGCAGCTTTATATGAAGACGGTACGCTGCTTGCAGAAAATTACCAGCGCGCAGGACTGACCCACAGCCGTACACTGCTGCCCATGGCGGAGGCGATGCTCTCCCTGTGCGGCATGGATTTCGGCGCGGTGGAGGCGCTGGCAGTCACAGCAGGACCGGGTTCCTTTACGGGCCTTCGGATCGGCATCAGCCTGGTTAAAGGGCTTGCGGCTGCAAATCGCCTGCCTTGTGCCGGCGTCTCCACGCTGGAAGCGATTGCCGCCTGCGCGCCGCGTATGGATGCATGCATGTGTGTCGTGATGGACGCGCGCGCCGGGCAGGTTTATAATGCGGTTTTTGATCTTTCGGGAGTTTATCCCGCACGTTGTACACCCGATCGGGCTATCCGGATTGAGGATTTGCTGAAAGAGCTTGAAAAAGAAGAAAAAAAGCTTATAATAACAGGCGATGGCGCGCATCTTATGCCGGATATTTGGCCGGTGATGCCTGAACATCTTCGATATGGCCGCGCCTATGGCGTTGCGCGCGCGGCGCAGCATATGTTTGCGTCCTGTGAAGCGGCCGCATGCGCAG
This sequence comes from uncultured Eubacteriales bacterium, assembly GCA_934546935.1. Classification (GTDB taxonomy): domain Bacteria; phylum Bacillota; class Clostridia; order Oscillospirales; family QAMX01; genus CALWJF01. The sequence goes on along the minus strand of CAKTEH010000005.1, from coordinate 95,439 downwards.
AATTGTTTTCTGCGGAAAAGCTGGTTCCGTCTTATCACCGTTTGCCACAGGCGGAACGGGAGCGTGCGGCAAAGCTGGCCGCGCAGGGAAAAAAACGGACGGAGGTTTGAGCTTCCGCAGTTTGTATGAAACAGAGGATTTAAAATATCTGTGAAAACAAAAATCAGGATGGGAAAGGAAGTCGCTTTATGAAAATTATCATTGGCGCGGACAGCGCGGGCTTTGTTTTGAAGGCCCCAATTAAAAAATATCTGGAAGATAAGGGGATCGAGGTACAGGACATCGGTGTTTTCTATAATGAAGTGGGTGAGCTGACCGATCCGGCCCAGCGCGATTATCCGTTTGTCGCCCGCCAGGTTGCGGAGCCAGTGGCCCGAGGCGAATATGATTTCGGCATTATCTTGTGCGGAACCGGCATCGGCGTCGGGATTACCGCCAATAAAATTCCGGGCATCCGCGCAGCCACTGTTGTGACAGCATATGAGGCCAAATATACCCGCTTGCATAACGACGCAAATGTCCTGTGTATGGGCGGCCGGGTTATTGCGCCGGAAACCGCTGTGGAGCTTGTCGAACTGTTCATTTCCACGCAGTTTGAAGGCGGCCGTCATGCCCGCCGCGTAGCGATGATCGACAGCATGCTGAAGTAAATGGAAAAAACCAATGCCATGCGCCTGCTGGATGCCGCCGCCATTGCATATGAAACGCGCGAATATCCCTATTCGGAGGATGACCTCTCCGGCGTCCATGCCGCTCAGGCCTGCGGCGTACCCTGCGAGCAGGTGTTCAAGACCCTGGTTGCCCGTGGGGATCGGACGGGGGTCGCGGTATTCTGCATACCGGTGGCCTGTGAACTGGATTTAAAACGTGCCGCCGCCCTTTCCGGCAACAAAAAGTTGGAGATGGTACATGTCCGCGAACTGCCCGGCCTGACCGGCTATCTGCGCGGCGGCTGCAGCCCGGTGGGCATGAAGAAAAAGTATCCAACTTATATCGACGAAACTGCGGCATTGTTTGACTGCATCGCAGTCAGCACGGGAAGGCGCGGGTTGCAGATGCTGCTTGCACCGGATGCACTGTGCCGCTATGTGGGCGCTGTGTCCGGGGATTTGACAGTTTAGGTTGGATTTGTAAACTTTTTTCCCCTCTTGCGCAAATCCCTGAAACGCGGTATAATAACTTAGATTTATCCCTCACCATATTTATACGGAGGTAAATGTATGAACAACATGCCTGTTGTAAAACTCGGTATCATCGCGGTCAGCCGTGACTGTTTCCCGAGAACGCTTTCCGAGTCCAGAAGAAAGGCCGTCGTCGCAGCCTATAAGGGCGAACTGTATGAGTGTCCGACCATTGTAGAAAACGAAGTACATATGATGAAGGCACTTGATGAAGTCAAGGCCGCCGGCGTCAATGCACTTGTGGTTTATCTTGGCAACTTTGGTCCGGAAAATCCCGAAACCTTGATTGCCCGCTATTTTGACGGCCCGGTAATGTATGTTGCCGCTGCCGAGGAAAATACGGAAGTTCTTCTTGACGACCGCGGAGACGCATACTGCGGTATGCTCAACTGTTCCTATAACCTTGCCATCCGCAACCTGACCGCTTATATCCCGGAAGAGCCGGTTGGCACGCCAGCAGAGATCGCCGAGCGCATGGAAGAGTTCATCCCGATCGCCCGTACCCTGCTGGGCTTGAAGAAGCTGAAGATTTTCACCTTTGGCCCGCGTCCGTGGGACTTCCTTGCCTGCAATGCACCGATTAAACGCCTGTACGATTTCGGCGTCGAGATCCAGGAAAATTCCGAACTCGACCTGTTCCAGGCATATAAGCAGCATGAGGGCGATGCGCGTATCCCGTCCGTTATTAAGGAAATGGAAGCTGAGCTTGGTGAAGCTAATAAAATGGCTGGTATCCTGCCGCGCCTTGCGCAGCTTCAGCTCACGCTGATGGACTGGGCCGAGGCGAACCGCGGCGCAAGCGAATATTTTGTATTCGCCAACAAATGCTGGCCGGCATTTGAAAGCGCATTCGGCTGCGTACCCTGCTATGTAAACAGCTTTATGGCTGGCCGCGGGATCCCGATTTCCTGTGAGGTTGACATCTGGGGCGCCCTGTCTGAGTATATCGGCCAGTGTGTTTCCGACGATATTGTCACGCTCCTTGATATCAACAATACCGTTCCGGCGGATATGTATGATAAGGAAATCCGTGGAAAATATGATTATAAGCATTCGGATACCTTTATGGGCTTCCACTGCGGCAACACGAATATGGCAAAGCTTGCCTTCGGTGAGATGAAGTTCCAGAAGATCCAGAAGCGTACCCTTGAGCCGGACGGCGAGCCGGATATCACTCGAGGCACGCTTGAGGGCGACCTGATGCCCGGCAAGATCACCTTCTTCCGCTTGCAGTCCACTGCGGATACGCAGCTGAAGGCTTATGTGGCCGAAGGTGAAATCCTTCCGGTCAAGACCTGTTCCTTTGGCGGCATTGGAGTCTTTGCAATCCCGGAGATGGGCCGGTTCTACCGCCATGTCCTGGTTGCGAAAAACTACCCGCATCATGGTGCGGTTGCGTTCGGCCACTTTGGGAAGCTGATTTTTGAAGTGTTCAAGCTTCTCGGCGTCACCGATATCGGCTTCAACCAGCCCAAGGGTATGCTGTATAAAACGGAGAACCCCTTTGCATAAGTAAAGAAACCGGCGCGGGCAGATATTTTGGCTGGGGCGATTGTACTATGCCGAACAGCAGCGCCGATCCAAACGCCCGGCAGCGATACCGCTGCCGGGCGTTTAAAGAGTATTTTTTCAAACGATTTTTCCCGGTATTCGGGTATGGTTTTTTGCCCGGCGTTTTAAACGCCGGAGCTTGAGGTGCATATCTATGAAAGCAAAGCCTGATTACAGAAAACTCCGTTTCACTAACATGACCAGCCCCCAATTTTCCCATTTGTTCTATCTATTGTTTTGGCCAATTTGGGGGCTGCTGTTTTCCTGGCTGGAGGGCAGGGACGAGATTGAATACCATGTGGTTGAGTGTGAACTGGACGGCCTGATTCCCTTTTGTGAGTTTTTTGTGATCCCTTATCTTTTCTGGTTCGTGTTTTTAGCAGGAATGCTTGTATTCGGGCTTCTTTTTGATGTGGAAACATTCCGTAAAATGTCGCAGTTTATTATTGTCACGTATATGGCCACAGCTGTAATCTATGTCGTTTGGCCTTCCCAGCAACTGCTCCGCCCGGAATCTTTTGCGCGTGATAATGTTTTTACCCGTTTTATGGCGCATTTTTATGCATTTGATACCAATACCAATGTCTGCCCATCCCTGCATGTAATCGGTTCGATGGCCGCGCTGTTTGCAGGATGGAACAGCAGATATTTTTGCAAGTGGCCATGGCGGATTTCGTTTATTGTGATTACAATCCTGATCTGCCTGTCCACGGTATTTTTGAAGCAGCATTCGGCGCTGGATATCTTTCCTGCGCTGGTGATCAGTTTTGCTGCATATTATCTGGTATATAAGAAGATGAAAAAAACGCAGGAACAGGTGCAACTGGAGGCACGGCTGTAAATGGAAGAAAGAGAACCGTCAAGGAAACCATTGATTTCCTATTGGACTGCCGCTGTTATTATTTTCTTTGTGTTGAATATTTTTGTATTCCCCAGGTTCTTGTCCATGCAGATCAAGGAGGTGGATTACCGCACTTTTTTGACAATGCTGGATGAAAAACAGGTTGGGCAGGTTCAGGTTGAAGAAAATCAGATCACGTTTACGAATCTTGATGCAACGCAGATTTATAAAACCGGTAATATGAACGATCCGGAGCTGATTGACCGGCTGGATGTGTCCGGCGCAGCTTTTGGTACGGAAATAGAAAAAGAAACGAATCCACTTTTGTATTCGCTTGTCAGCATTATTCTGCCAATTGTTATCATGGTCGGGCTGTGGACCTTTATTTCAAAAAAAATGACCCAGCAGCTGGGGAAAAACCCGAATATGATGCAGTTTGGGATGGGAAAGTCGGGCGCCAAGCTTTATGTCAAAAGCGATAATTCCGTAACGTTCCGAGACGTGGCCGGAGAGGAAGAAGCAAAGGAGCTCCTTCGGGAAATTGTAGATTATCTCCATGCGCCGGAGAAGTATGCGCGCATTGGCGCTTCCCTTCCCAAGGGTGCGCTCCTTGTCGGCCCTCCGGGGACAGGCAAGACCTTGCTGGCAAAAGCAGTTGCGGGGGAAGCCAATGTGCCGTTTTTTTCCATATCCGGCTCAGAGTTTGTACAGATGTTTGTTGGGATGGGCGCGGCTAAGGTGCGCGATCTGTTCCAGCAGGCAAAGGAAAAGGCGCCGTGTATTGTATTTATTGATGAAATTGATGCTATCGGTAAAAAACGTGACGGTCGTATCGGCGGAAATGATGAACAGGAGCAGACATTAAACCAGCTTTTGACGGAGATGGACGGCTTCGATGGTTCACGCGGCGTGGTAATCCTTGCCGCTACCAACCGCCCGGAGTCGCTTGATCCCGCGCTTCTGCGTCCTGGCCGCTTTGACCGGCGCGTACCGGTGGAGCTTCCAGACCTGCAGGGCCGGATCGATATCCTCAAGGTGCATGCGGAAAAGGTCCGCACGGATGGGAAGGAAGATTTTGCGGCAATTGCCCGTGCGGCTTCCGGCTGTTCCGGAGCGGAGCTTGCAAATATTGTCAATGAGGCCGCGCTGCGCGCAGTACGGCAAGGCCGCGATGCAGTTTCCCAGGAAGACCTGATGGAGAGTATCGAGGTCGTAATCGCCGGATATCAGAAGAAAAATAAAATTCTCTCCGATGGGGAGAAGCGCACGGTCGCATATCACGAGGTTGGGCATGCGCTGGTTGCTGCGCTTCAGAGCAATTCTGCGCCGGTGGAGAAGATTACAATCATCCCGCGGACTTCGGGTGCACTGGGGTATACCATGCAGGTGGATGAGGGTGATCATTTTCTGTTGACGAAGACAGAACTGGAAAATAAAATTGCAACCTTTACAGGTGGCCGTGTGGCGGAAGAGTTGGTTTTCCATGAAATCAGTACAGGCGCATCCAATGATATCGAGCAGGCCACAAAGCTTGCCCGTGCGATGATTACCCGCTATGGTATGAGCGAGGAATTTGGAATGGTTGCGCTTGAGCATGTGGAAAACCAATATCTTGGCGGCGATGCAAGTCTTGCCTGCTCTGCACAGACGCAGACAAAGATTGACGAGATGACGGTGGCATTGGTTGCCCGCCAGTATGAAAAAGCCCGTCAGCTTTTGTCGCGAAGTATGGAAAAGCTGCATGAGATTTCCTCCTTTTTATATGAGAAAGAAACGATTACCGGCGAACAATTTATGGAGATTTTGAACCGGTAATGGGATTGCTGGAAATGACGCCTGAAAGCCTGGAGCTTTCAGGCGTTTTATTTTGCGCGAGGAGAAAAAATGTGAAAATACTTTCATAAGCTGTACAAATGTGGTATAATAAAATTTGTACGGATAGCAATATACCGCACGGATATCAATAATTTATATAGAGGGATTTGCAATGGTAAAAGTAGATATTTTTTCCGGATTTCTTGGTGCTGGAAAGACGACGCTGATTAAAAAACTGATTGCGCAGGCGTATCAGGGTGAAAAACTGGTACTGATTGAAAATGAATTTGGAGAGATCGGTATTGACGGCGGGTTCATGAAGGATGCAGGCGTTGAAATCAACGAATTGAATTCCGGATGCATTTGCTGCAGCCTTACCGGCGATTTCCGGGCTGCGCTGCATAAGGTAATTGAACAATTCCATCCGGATCGAATTTTGATTGAGCCGTCCGGCGTAGGCAAGCTCTCCGATGTTATTTCTGCTGTGCTGGGTGTGGAGGAAGACATCCGTCTCAATGGTCTGACAACAGTTGCGGATGCGGGAAAGTGTCGGATGTATATGAAAAATTTCGGCGAATTTTTCAATAATCAGATCGAGTATGCCGCCTGCGTGATTCTCAGCCGTACGCAGAACCTGAGCCAGGAAAAGCTCGACGCTGCGGTTGCGCTGCTTCGGGAACATAATCCGGCTGCCCGGATTATTACAACGCCCTGGGATATCCTTACAGGCGAGCAGATTCTTGATGCGATTGAGCGTCGTGATGCGCTCTCTGCCGAGCTTTCGTCACTTTTGGAATCTGCACAGGATGGGCATGACGAAGCGGAATGCGACGATCCGGAATGCGAATGCCATCATCATCATGACGGGGATGCGCACCACCACCATCATGAAGAAGAAGGACATGCACATCATCATGACGGAGAGGAATGTGATGATCCGGAGTGCGAATGCCACCATCATCATGACGGTAAGGATGGGCATCATCATCACCATCATGGCCATGACGCCGACGAGGTTTTTGCAAGCTGGGGAGAGGAAACTGCTCATAAGTTTTCTCGTCAGCAGCTTTCTGATATTCTGGAAGCGCTTAACGATGCCGAACGCTTTGGCATGGTTGTGCGTGCTAAGGGTATTGTCGATGGGGGAGAGGAATGGCTGCATTTCGATTTTACCCCGGGTGAATGCGAAATCCGTACGGGAAGCGCTGCGGTTACCGGACGGATCTGTGTGATCGGCGCCCAGCTGGATACCAAAGCTGTGCGTGAATTGTTTTTGGGAGCGTAAAGCATGGAAATACCTGTATATCTGTTTACCGGGTTTCTGGAATCCGGAAAGACCAAATTTATTCAGGAAACCTTAGAAGACCGGCGGTTCAACAAGGGCGAACGGACGCTTTTGCTTGTTTGTGAGGAAGGCGAGGAGGAGTATACGCCTTCCCGGTTCTCCGGAAAGAACGTATTTATAGAAACGATTGAGGATCAGGATGCGCTGAAGGAAGAAGAACTCAAGGCGTTGGTGAAAAAACACCGTGCCAGCCGAGTGTTGGTCGAGTATAATGGCATGTGGCTGCTCGATGCGCTGTACAATGCGATGCCGGAAGAGTGGGCAATTTATCAAGAGTTCATGTTTGCAGATGGACGTACGCTGCTCAATTACAATGCGAATATGCGCCAGCTGGTGGTGGATAAGCTGCAAAGCTGTGAAATGCTGGTCGTTAACCGCGCGCTTCCGGATCTCGATCGCGAAGCTGTGCACAAGCTTGTGCGCGGTGTAAACCGCGGCGCGGACATTCTGTACGAATCGCCTGATGGGCAGGTTGAATACGATGCGATTGAGGATCCGCCGCCTTATGATATCGACGCGCCAGTTGTGGAAATTAGCGACGAGGCATATGCTTGGTGGTATCGTGACCTTTCTGAGGAATCCGATAAGTTTGAAGGCAAAACTGTGCATCTGCGTGCGCTTGCTGTGACGCGGGGGAAATTGCCGGAGGGCACTTTCGTTTTTGGCCGTCAGCTTATGACCTGTTGTGTGGAGGATATCCGCTTTGCCGGCCTGGCTGCGAGGTATGATAAAACCGGCGAATTGAAAAATGAAAGCTGGTATGAGATTACAGCAAGCGTAGAAAACCGCTTTTCCAAGCTGTATGGGAAACGCGGTCCGGTTTTCCATATTGAAAGTATAGTTCCGGCGTTTGCTCCGCAGCAGCCGGTCGCTACATTCTATTAAGCCGGGAGATGGGGGAAACATGAAAGTTTTGCTGATTAATGGGAGCCCAAATGCACACGGCTGTACGGAAACTGCACTGCATGAAGTTGAGAAAACCCTCCAGGAGGCAGGTTTGGAAACGGAACTTTTCTGGCTCGGCCCGGATCCGGTTTCCGGATGTATGGCCTGCGGAGGCTGCCGGGAGGGCCGCTGTGTGCTTGATGATGTGGTAAATGCCGCGCTGGAGCGGGCAAAGCTGGCTGACGCGTATGTTTTCGGTTCCCCGGTGCATTATGCCGCAGCTTCCGGGAGTATTACTGCTTTTCTTGACCGTTTTTTCTACGCTTCCGGCGGTATGCACTGGTATAAACCGGGTGCGGCCGTAGTGAGCTGCCGCCGCGGCGGTTCAACTGCTGCCCTTGACCAACTTAATAAATATTTCACGATCTCGCAGATGCCGGTAGTATCCTCGCAGTATTGGAATATGGTGCATGGCAATACGCCTGAGGAAGTGCGCGCCGATGCGGAGGGGATGCAGATTATGCGTACGCTTGGCCGCAATATGGCCTGGCTTTTGCAGTGCATTGACGCCGGCCGTCGTGCCGGGATCGAACCGTCCTGCCCGGAAAAACGTGTTTCGACTAATTTTATCCGCTGAGCTCCTTGCTTTGGCCCTTATGCCAGGAGCGGATGGGTACTTTTCCGTGGTATTGTAAATATGCAAGCCGGATGCTGACAACAGCATCCGGCTGTTTTTTATCTATACAGGATAAATTGTGAATTTCCTGGGCGATAAATTTATATCTTTTTAAGTTTTGTTTTACAATAGGCTTGATAATTTAAATGGAATCCTGTATAATCCCAGCAAGACACATGCCCCTGCGTCGGCTGGCGGCGGATATAGAAAAAGAGAAATCCCATACAAGTAGCCGGGAGGAAGAGTGTATGAAACGCAGGCGAATTCAATGGACGTCCCCCTTTGCATCTTTATATGCCGAAATCCAGGCCGAACCGCGGACTCAACGCAGTATTTTTGCCATGCTTTTAAGCAATATTTTCGGAAATATGCATTGCATTATTTGCGCCAGCGGTACGACGGCGATGATCCAATTGGCCAACTTTCTCGGAGCCGGTGACTTTGAATATGGTGTGATCACCGGTATCCCCTTGGCAGCCGCAGTATGCCAGATCCCGTTTTCACTTATGGTCAGCCGTACGCACCGGCGAAAACGTTATTTATTAACCTATGGGCTGTTCAGCCGGGCTTTATGGCTGCTTTTCGGTTTGGTACCGTTTTTTATCCCAATGCAGCCGCAATGGCTCCGGCTTTGGACGGTAATTGTTCTGTTGGGCATTTCCTCTGTATGTGGAAGCATGATCAACGTCTGTTGGATGCCGTGGATGGCCGACCTGATCCCGATTTCAATCCGGGGACGTTGGATGTCGCGGCGTGATGCGATCAACTCGGTTTTTGGCGTGGTGCTGGGGCTGATTGTTTCATACATACTTGACACAGTACCCGGGGAGATCCGCTATACAATTGTTTTTGGGATGGGCGGGCTTTTTGGCGTAATCGATATGTGCTGTTATGCGTTTATCCAGGAAGTGTACAGCACGCCGCCGCTGCGTACCAATCTCCGCCAGTCGCTTGGCCGGGTTTTCCATGATGCGCCGTTTTTACGCTTCGCTATTTTCTGGGCTGCGTGGTGCTTTACCGCTAATATGAGCGGTATGTATATTTCCCGCTATGCCATGAATGAAATGGGCCTGACAAATATGGAAGTGACCATTTTCGGGACAATCACGGCGTCGATGGTAACGGTGTTGGTTATTTCGCAATGGGGGAAACTGCTTGACCGATATGGCTGTAAGCCGGTAATGCTGGTATCCGGAGTGGTTGCGGCATTGACGCAGGGTTTTTTCCTTTTTTCCGAATATGGCAGCGTCTGGCCGATGTTTGCGCATAATTTCCTGGGCGCGGCATTTTGGTGCGCTTCCAATCTTGCGGCGACGAGTATGCAGCTTTCCTATTCCCCAGACGATCAGCGTCCGGCGTATATCGCCTTTTTTTCCTGTATTACTTCCCTGTGCGGTTCGTTTGCGGGCGTACTCACCGGCGGCGCACTGCTTGACTGGCTGGAATCGATCGGCGTACCGGGTAACGTCGGTTTTGACCGCTATAAAATTCTGATTGCCTGTGCCATTACCCTGCGGTTTACAATTGTGGTACTGCTTGTACCGAGGATGAAAAACGACCGGGATGCGACCACCAAGGCGATGCTCACCGATTTCCTTCGCTGGCTGCGCCGGCATTTTTCCCGGCAGCGGATCTATCGTTGACAATGCTTTGAGGAATTGCAAAGGGGAGGGGAAATTGTGTTTCGTGCGGTCATAAGTCAGACGGCCAACTATATTTATCCCATGCTTTCTGTGGGGAAACACGGGTATGATAATGCATATGGCGCCGCAGCGCGTCCGTTTCACCGGATGGAAGAAATGCAGCGCTTTACGGAGTTTCGGACGCATATCATGGTTTCCGGCGGTGAGCACTGCGGCCAGCTGTATGGGTTATGCTTGGGATGAGAACGCGATTGAGCAATATCGGATACTTTATGCGAAAAATCCCCGGATTTCTGCAAAAGAAATGTTTTTGACTGTAACAGGGCAGAGAAAATCATAAAACAGTGCCTGTGCGCTGCATTCGCAGCGCACAGGCACTGTTTTATGATATGCTATATTGAGGGCGCCTTATATTGTGTGGTTGACCAGTTCACCGATTCCCTCAATCGCAACACGAAGTTCTTCGCCGGGTTTAAGCCAGTTTGCTTCTTCCGGGCGCTTTCCGAGCTGGACGCCGGAGGGCGTCCCGGTAAAAATCAAATCGCCGGGTGCAAGACGGATGAAGTTGGATACATAGGAGACAATTTGCCGGCAATTAAAAATCAGATCATCAGTCGTGCCCGATTGCACAAGCTCGCCATTACGATAACAGGTGACAGTGTGCGGCTGCATCGGATCAAAAGCATCAGCGGTAACAAGTACTGGGCCGCAGGGTGCAAAGCCAGGCAGGGATTTTCCGATCAGCCACTGTGCGGAAGCATGCTGCGCATCGCGCGCGCTGACGTCATTGCCGCAGGTATAACCGAAGATGTAATCCTGCGCATCGTCCTCGGCTACGTGCCAGGCTTCACGGCCTATGACGATGACAAGCTCGGCCTCATAATCATATTCTTTCAGCCATGGCGGAAGGGGAATGCCGTCGCCGCAGGCGCCAAGGGCATTGTTGAATTTGCTGAAGATGACGGGCGTTTTTGGGATTGCCGCGCCGGTTTCAGCCGCATGTGCGCGGTAGTTAAGCCCTACACAGACGATTTTTTCAGGTTGCACTGCGGGGGCAAAATGCAGGGAATCATAGGGGAGAAGCTCGGCCTTGGCTGCGAAGCCGGGGATTTTAGAGATGGCTTTGTCGCCGCAGCTGATAATTTTACGCATATCGCAACAAAGTCCTGCTGTATGCAGGTCGGCAACACCGTTTTCGGTTATGAGGCCGGTGTGCAGTGCACCTTCGCGGTAGAAACTGGTAAATTTCATTTTTGAACCTCTTATTTCATTCTTTCAGGGAGATACGGTGCTGCCGGGAATGCGTTTATATTCCAGAAGCCCAGGATCCCATGCACCTATATCATACAGGATTTTACAGGATTTTTCAAGCATTCCGACGATTGACACGAAAAAAAGGCTATGATAAAATAAAAATAAGAGAAGGAGGCGGGAAGATGCGCGGCTTTTGGAATCTGGAAAAAGGGTTGCAGTTTGGCCGCGGACGTTTTGTATCTGCCTGCGGCTTTCGGGTATATCCTCAGTATGAAAAGGAAAATATGATTATGTAAACTTACGCGGAAGGCGCTTCAGAGGGAAGCTGCTTTTCGCGTTTAAATTTTCGGTTTGACAGGAGAACGTATATGAAAGAGTTTGCGCTGAAATACGGATGTAATCCAAATCAGAAGCCGGCACGTATTTTTATGGCGTCGGGGGAAGACCTGCCGGTGGAAATCCTTTCCGGGCGTCCGGGTTATATTAATTTCCTGGATGCGCTCAACAGCTGGCAGCTTGTACATGAGCTGTCTGAAGCGCTTGGCTTGCCTGCGGCGACTTCTTTTAAGCATGTCAGCCCGACTTCGGCGGCTGTGGGTATTCCGCTTCCGGAGAAACTGAAGCGCGCCTGTTTTGTCAGCGATGTCAAGGGCCTTGACGATTCCCCGATCGCCTGTGCCTATGCACGTGCGCGCGGGACAGACCGGATGAGCTCGTTTGGCGACTGGATCGCGCTGAGCACAACCTGTGATGCGACGACTGCGCGCCTGATCCGCCGCGAGGTGTCTGACGGCGTGATCGCGCCTGATTATACGCCCAAAGCGCTGGAAATTCTGAAGAAAAAGCGCAACGGAACCTATAATGTTGTTAAAATTGATCCGTCCTATGTCCCTGATCCGATCGAACGCAAGCAGGTTTTCGGCGTTACATTTGAGCAGGGCCGCAATGCTTCCAAAATTGGGCCGGAGCTTTTGACAAATGTGGTTACAGAGAATAAATCGCTTCCGGAAAGCGCCGTACGTGACCTCATTGTCGCTTTGATAACGCTGAAATATACGCAGTCCAATTCCGTTTGCTATGCTGTGGATGGACAGGCCATCGGCGTAGGCGCAGGCCAGCAGTCCCGCATCCATTGTACGCGCCTGGCGGGAGGAAAGGCGGATCTGTGGCATCTGCGCCAGCATGAAAAGGTGCTTAATCTTCCGTTCCAGGAAAAAATCGCACGTCCCGACCGCGATAATGCCATTGACGTATATCTTTCTGATGATTATGAGGATGTCATTGGGAATGGGATATGGCAGACACTGTTTACTGAGCGGCCGGAGCCTTTTACCCGTGCCGAGCAGCGTGCTTATCTGTCTACGATTTCCGGCGTTGCGCTTGGCAGTGACGCCTTCTTCCCCTTTGGCGATAATGTTGAGCGGGCCCACCGCAGCGGCGTGAGCTATATCGCCCAGCCGGGTGGATCTGTGCGTGATGATCATGTGATTGAAGTATGCAATAAATATGGCATCGTAATGGCTTTCGATGGAATCCGCCTGTTCCACCATTAAAGACAACAAGAAACACCCTCCTGCAACTTCAGATTGCAGGAGGGTGTTTCTTATTTACAGTTGGTTTACTGTGCGCCGCTTTCACCGACAACCACTGAACGCGCTTTGACGATAAATGCGTCGGGCAGATACCGGCCGTTGACTTTATCCGCGCCGGAGGGCTTTGTGATGATACGCCCATTATAATACATAACTGCGGAGGATCCACCGTCGAGATTCCCGGCCTGAACGGCGCCATAGCCGACAAAAATATTTGCCAGATCCCCTACTGTAATACCGACAGAATGTGTCTGCCGTCCATCGATCACGATCATCAGCACACTTCCATCTTCTGTCTGGCCAATGGCGCAGCGGGGCTGGATACCCCATCCGGCGGAACCGGAAAGCGCGGCTTCTCCATTGATTACGAGCGCGGGTTTGAACTCAACGCCGTTGTAAATATCCAAACCGCTTTCATAGGCACGGACATTGAGGCGGTAGTTGGAATCAAAATAAATTGCCTTATATGTACCGCCGGCGGAACCATTGTATTTCATGCCGTCTGCATACAAAAGGCCGTAAACCGTCCCCCCATTCCCATGCCCGCCGTCGTCTTCAAAACCTGACGCGTTAATCGCGAGGATCGCGTCATTTTCTTCCGCGATGGTGGCGACCTTGGATCCATAGGACCCCAGATGGGAGGCGATGCCAACCGAAACCTGTTTTGGATCCTTTACGATCGCCATAACTCCCTCATATTCGAGGCCTTTGAGGCGAACCATGACGATCCCGTTTTGCGTATCAATACTGAGGACAGGATCTCCGTTTGTGGTAACAATACCAGTGCCGTCGCTTCCGGCATCAGCTTCGTCAATAAACAGGTATCCCGCTTCATTATACATGCTGTCTTCATGTTCAAGGGCATAAGCATAGAAAGAATCGTAATCAATTTCAGAATATACATTCCAGAAATCGTGCGCGGGATCCTCCCAAAATTCCGGAGGTTTTACTTCATCCGGCTGCTTTGAATTCCCCGAAGTATTAGAATCGTCCCCTTTTTGAATGTCCGGAAGATCCGTGGAATCCACTTTGCTGTAACCGCTCCAGTCGCTCTGCATGCTGTCCTGCTGCTGTTCAAGATGGTCGAGTTTCTCCATGGTCTCACGGATTACCGGCATGGGGATGAAATAAGTCGCGAGCCATTGGTGCTCCATTGTTGTCATGGCGGTTTCTATATACAGGCTGCGAAGATTTGCGATAAAGGGGATATTGGTGTATACACAAAAGAAATACAATACAACCAGCGTAACAAGGGTGATTCCCCAACCGATCAGACGGCGTTTTCTGCGGCTGCGCTTTTTTTCGCGCTTTTCCGCTGCTGCATCAGGAATATACGGCGCCGCTGCAGCATCCGGTTCAGGCGCCGGCTGGGAGAGATACGACGGGTCCCGGACAATACGCGTATCCTGCACAGGGGGGTAGTCTGCATGCCCAGTATCCGATCCCGTCCTGCCAGAATTTACTGTGCCCGGATCGAAAGATGGCCAAGTCGCCGGACGTGACCGGTCGGGATAAGCCGGGGAGCTTGTCTCGCCGGCCGGGACAGGCGGCAGATCCTGCGTGTCGTCCCGTCGGAGCGGGGATTGGGAAAGCCGGGCGGTACCGCTGCGGCGTTTCGCAGCGGCGTGCTTATTGGAAGCGCGGCTTCCGCCGCTGCTTGAAATCAGTTTCATGCTTTTCCTCCAGAGGGCAATGTAAAAAAAATCAAGGGCCTGAAAGGTGTGCAAAATACGTGAATACAGGGAAAAATATCCCTGAAAATGTGCAATACATGCGGCCTGTCTAAAGAATTAGACGCATTCAAAAAAGAAAATGTTCCAGGCAAATGAAAAACGGCCGTCCGGCTGGACGGCCGCAGGTCAGCCGGAAAAGGGATATGCAGAAAGATTACTGCATGCGGACTTCAACAAGATTTTCCGGGCTCCCCAGATAGAACCGGTCACCGGAACGCAGCGCATAAAGCCTTCCGGGAATAATGCGCGTACCGGAAGGGAAATAAGTGCCGTTTGAAGAATTCAGGTCTTCCAGAAGCACGCGGCCGGTATTCTTGTTGAAGCTGACGGCGCAATGCCGGCGGCTTACTGGTGCTGCATCCGGTGGGAAAATAACGTTGCAGGCTTCCGGGTCACGGCCAAGTGTAACCTTATCTGCAATGTTGACACTGTACCCCTTCATAACGCCGCTTAGGACTGTGAGCATGACGCTGGAGTACTGCGCAGTCGCATTGGCTGGGCGAACGGGCGGGAGCGTCCCGGAAGACGGACGCACTACTGTATGCGCAGATGCGGTTCCGGTCTGATGGGCTGTATGCGGCGGATTTTGTACAGCGCTGTGCTGGCGCGCATATTCCGCGCGCGCGCGGCTGGCTTCCAGCTCAAGCTGTGAAAGGTCTTCCTCCTCCAGCTTCTTGCGGCGCGAATGCAGAACAATGAGAACTATGATTAGGATGATAATAATCACAATGGCTATGCCAAGGTATAAGGCCGCTTCTAAAAGGGAAAAGCTACGGCTTTCGTTTTCGTTGACAGTGTAGGAAATACCCGCCTGGTCAAGGATGGCCATGAGCGCAGAGGAAGTCAGCGCCATAAGCTGATCTGTATTGTCCGACCAGAGGTTTAGGCCAATGACGTTGCCTGCATCGTCAAACAAAGCGCTGCCCTGGGAAGAGCGGCTCATCGGGAGGTCTGCCATTGTACAGGAAATATAGCCGTCTTCCACTGTTGCGGCTACTGTGATTTCACCCTGCTGGGTTGTAAAGCTCCAGTTTGGAATATAAGCGTCCTGGGTCGCCGGGACAATACCGTCGGTCTCCGTGCCGCTGAGGGAAAAGCTGTGGACGGGGTCTTCGGTCTCATAGGTATCGGCATAAGCGTAGGAGAAAACAGTAGCTTCAATATCGGATACCGGTTTGAAAAGCAGGACATGTTTGGATATGGTCTGGGAGATAACGGAAAGTTCGACAAGCGCGCCTTCATAAACGAGGTAATATGTCGTATCCGCGATCCTTACAAGCTCGGGTAGGTCCGCTGCGCTTGCAGTGATCCCGCCTGCTGCCAGCAGATCCAGAAGCTGTTGGGAAAGCGTGGAAAACATGCGGTCTGAATCCGCCAGTCCGGCATCTGTCATCAGATACAGCTGCCCGTTTGTATCGCGCCCGGCTGCAAAGCATACGGCGCTGGTCCATACAGTATAGCTGTCTTCTTCCAGAGAAGGAATTTCCACTGAATGCACAACATTCAGCTGAAAAATACCGCCCGCAAGGGTGGTTTTATCAAAATCGGCATAAACCATTGCCGCCGATGCCAGGATAATCGCGAATGCAAGGACAAGCGCGGCGGTTTTTTGGAATGATTTCATGCTTCCAGCCTCCAAATTCATTTCTGTATCCGGCAGCAGGTACAGCCGGATACAGCTAAAATAATGATAGCAAAAAACGTCGTATGTTGCAAGGTTCAAACATCGGATTTTATGAAAAATTCCCCTGCCGGCGGATGCGTAAATCGTCCCCCCGAAACAGCAACTGAATAAAATCCCCGCCAATGCGCGACGCTGTCGGCGCGCCGTAACGCCGGGACAAATCATCCGGACTCAAACTGGTGCAAATAATCGTTGGGTGGCCGGAAGCCAGGCGGAGGTTAAGCAGCTGATACAGGCATGCGGCATTTTGGGAGGATCCATTTTCGGTCCCGAGGTCGTCGAGGATCAGCACATCACAGTTTTCCCAGCGGCGTATTTCCGCGCGCGCTTCTTCCAGCCTGCGGAAGCGGTCGTCTTCGTAACAGGTAAACAAAACACCCGCAGAAACATAGGCGACGTATTCGGCCCGTGCACATAGTTCGTAAGCTGTCGCGGCAGCCAGGAAAGTCTTTCCCGTACCGGGCGCGCCACGAAAAATCAGGCTCCGGCGCTCGCCGGGCGCACCAACAAAGCTGCGGCAGACATGGATATTATAATACATATTCTCCCGTGCAGTCGTGCGGTCTCCAGGCTTCCGCTCGTCGGAATACAGGGAGGGATTGAAATCATTGAGGCTTATGCGGGATATGCCGCAGCTTTGCTGAAGCGCAGCCGCAAGCTCCTGGCAATAGATTTCCCGCAGACAGCTGCACATGCCATGCTCAGTATAGCCGGAATCCGCACAGCAGGGGCACAACGGGTTGCGGTCCAGGTAATCGGCCGGATATCCAAGCTGCTGTAAAAGCTGCGCGCGCCGTGCCCGTAGCTGCCGGTTTTCCTCCTGCGCTTTGCGCAGGAAGCTGTCCATTTCAGCGCCTGCAGACAGCGCGGTATGGATTACTCCGATGACTGTACGGCGCATAGAAACGCCGATCCGCTCAATTTCGGGAGATAAACAGGCAATCTTTTGTGCGCGCTGGTTTAGTTCATCCTCGTGTGCCTGCGCGCGGCGGCGCAGCGTATCGCCCGCACGTGCCAGACATCTGCCATCATAAGCCATATTCACACCTTTTCATTATTCCTCAAAAATTCCAGGACCTGATCTTCATATTGCGTCCCTGCCTGTGGCGCAGCGTCCGCTGCGGCGCAGGCGCGGCGTGTCTCTGCCTGTTCCACATCTGCGGCGGTTTTATACCCCTTTTCATGCCAGTTTACCAGAATGCTGCGCATATAAGGCCATACAAGCGCCCCTTTTTTTACTACAGTGATATCATATGCACGCGCAATGAGGGAAAGTGAGGGGTCGAGCGCAAGAAAGCTGTCGATATATCGCAATTCTGTCGGGGAAGGGCGGCGCGCAGTAATCCCCAGGATTTTCAGGACACGGCTGTGCAACTGCTGCTGCAGATCCAGCTTCTTTATGTATTCCTCCGCCTTTTCCGTGGTATCGACCCCATTTTCGTACCAGCGCATCGCTTCTGTACGCACCTGGGCGAAACTGATTCGGGGCGGCGTGCCGTCTGCGGCGCTCTCCTGTGCGCGCCGCGCAATATACGTCAACACCAATGCGAGAACTTCGCAGGACATGCCAACGTCTTCATAAAGGGCAAGAAGCGTGGAACATTCATGCCGCCGGAGAGGACGGCCTATGCACCGCTCCGCTTCATTATACAGGAAAGAAAAATGCTCGTCGGCAAGCGCCTGTGAAAGTTCTTCCCCTGAATACTCCGGAAGCGTCTGGACGAAATCCTGTTTTGGGATTACCGGTGCAGCATGCTGCGGGGTTTGCGGCTGTATGCCGGCTTGGGACGGTGCGGGCGTATCGCCTTTTATGATGGCAAGCGCAACATAAAAACGGTCTTTGTCCAATGATAGTTCCTGTGCGCAGCGCCGCAGGTCCTCTTCCTCGGGATGCAGGGCCAGCCAGAGAAGAACCTGCGCAGCGTCCGGATTGCGGGTGCGCAGTACCTGTGCAGCGGCGTCTTTGGAGATGGTCAGGACTCCGCGAACGGATATTGTATTTTGCAGCTCGTACAAAAGCAGACACCTCCCGGCATATTGCGGACCGCAGGTTTTTGCGGATGCTGTGAGGCCGGACAACCGACCTTTTTAGACGCCTGTACCAGCATTTTGGCCGACATAAATAGACTAGATTATTATACCATAGTCTTACGGCGTGCGCAAAGGAGAAAACATGACAAAATTTTACAAAAAAATGTCGTCCCGGTTAAGAATGCGGCATATCGCATAAAATTTAGGAATCAAACCTTGAAAAAATCATAAATTATTGCTATAATCTATCCGGGCATTATACTACCATGGAAAGATTTTTCAAAATATCTGCTCTATGACAGAAAAAAGAGGAGCTTTAAGCGGCATTTTTCTGAAAATCAGCTGTACACAGGCAATTGTGCGGCTTAGAATATATGACTCTGAAAACTATAATTAAAAGGGGTATGGAAAATGAAAACCAGACGGGCAAGGATTTACAAACGCGTATTCTGTGCGGCGCTTTCCACTTTTGCATTTCTGGGGCTTTCCGGCTGTTACCTGCTTCCGCAGGAAGAACAGGTTTTGTCGGCGCCGGAGCTGACGGTGGAGGCGGTTACATATGACACACAGGAGATTGAGCTTTCGGATATTGAGCGTTGGGAGACAGGGACAGGGACCTTTGTCTCTCGCTATTCGGAATCATATTCGTTCGAGGATGACGGGGTCCTGAAGGCTGTCTATGTAAAATCCGGCCAGACTGTCAGGGAAGGAGATCTATTGGCAGAGCTGGATACACAGGTGATTGATGAACGGATTGCGTATCAGGAGTATATAACGGAAAAGGCGCGCCTGAATTATCTGAATGTTTCGCAGAATGGCTGGAGCTACAGTTCACAGATCGCCAAACTGGATTATGATTATCAGGCGGGGATTCTGGAGGAACTTTATTCGCAGAAGACGCAATCGGCGCTCTATGCCGGCTTTGACGGCATTGTCACCTATGCAGCCGGTGCAGCGCCTGGGGATTCCGTTGCCGGAGGGAAGGTGTTGGTTTCCGTTGCCGACCAGACGGCGCTTGAGCTGCAGTATGAGCCGAAGAATTTGAACGACCTGTATATCGGTATGGAAGTTACCATTACCCTGCGGAACTCGAAGGAAAGCTTTACCGGTACGATTTCCCAGACCCCGGCGGAAATCCCGGAGGGTGTGGAGGATGCAGACCGCAACTGTGTGTATATCCGTTTTGAAGATGCGGAACTTGACGAAATGCCCGCCATTGGTTCAAGCGCTTATGTAGAGGTGCTGCTGGAACGCAAGGAAGATGTAATTGTCATCTCCGCAAAGAATTTATATTCCACAAGTAACCGGTATTATGTGCGTGTTCTGGTCAATGAGATCCCGGAAGAACGGGATGTAACGGTTGGGATCAGCAATGGTACGGAAATTGAGATTACCGGCGGACTTGAAGTCGGGGAAAAACTTGTCGTTTGAGGCTGGGATACAGGAAAGGGGGCATGAAGTTTGTGGACTTTGGTTTTTCGGAAGATACTGAATAACAAGTGGATGATGCTGTGCCTGCTTTTTGGTTTTATTGTGGTTGTGGCGATGGTCAGCGCTGTCCCAATGTATTCCAACGCAATTCTGCAGAAAATGCTGGATGATGATTTGGCGTCCTATCAGAACGGCCGCTCGGTTTATGCGGGTATGGTACAGGCGCGTACCAGCTACGGCTTGTATTCCGCAAAAGATGATTCCCGGGAAAAAGCTTTTTTTCAGCATGAGAGGATTACAGCTGAAAAAATGGCGGAGATATCTGCCGTAAGTACAACAGGCTATACGGCTGCCACTGTGAAGGCAACCAACATGATCCTGACGCCGTATGATGAGACTGATCCGGAGAATACCGGCTATACGAAAACATCTATCGAGCTTAATACTGTAAAGGGCATGGAACCATATACGTCTTTGGTCGCCGGGCGTATGTATGAGCCGGGGCTGAATGCCGCAGGCGAATATGAGTTTGTCTGTACGGAGGCTGCATATAATGCGCTGGGGCTGAATCTGGACTCTGTTTACCGTCTTGCCAGCATTACAAAGCCGGGCGAATATACGGCTGTGCGCCTGGTCGGCGTAATTACAATGGCGGAGGGCAGCTCGCAGTATTGGTACATTGCCGGCGGCGTTGAAAAATACAGCGCCAACATCCTGATGGATTATGATACCATGCTCGACGTGCTGTTTACGCAGTATGAAACAAATTACCTGTATGAGGCGGAGTGGCGTATTGCAATTGATTTTACCCAGTTGTCGATTGACCGCCTTACTCCACTGATTGACGTAATTGCCAGCCAAATGCTTTTTTATGATAATGCCAGCGGTTTTTCCTATTTCCGTGTCCCGATGTATGATACGCTGGTGGAATATACGGCGCGTTCTGCAACGCTGAAGCTGGAGCTGTGGGTCATCCTTGCCCCCATCCTTGTTATGCTCGCGCTGTATATTTTCATGGTTGCGAAGACAATCATCGCCAACGATGCCGATGAAATTTCCGTACTCCGCTCCAGGGGCGCGTCGGCAAAGCAGATTTTTAAGCTGTACTTATATGAAAGCTTGATCCTTGGCTCTATTGCGTTGCTTACCGGCCCGTTTTTGTCCTATTTTATGTGCATGATTATGGGTTCGGCCAATGGCTTTTTGGAATTTGTCGGCCGCTCGGCGCTGCCTGTGCACCTGAGCCTCAAGGTCTATCTATATGCGCTGGCTGCGGTGCTGTTTTTTGTACTGACTATGCTTGTCCCGGCGCTTGGGGCGGCAAGGGCGACAATTGTCGAGCGTAAGCGCAGGCATTCCCGTTTTGCCGGGCAGCCCATATGGAAGAAGTTTTTCCTGGATATTATTCTGCTTGGCGTATCGGTTTATGGATATTATAACTACCGGAACCTGTCGCAGGTGTTCACGGCTTCCGGAGAAAATGCAGTAAGCATGGGTATTGATCCATTGCTGTTTCTGCTGTCAAGCCTTTTCATTATCGGCGCGGGGTTGCTGTTTCTGCGTATATACCCCTATCTGGTCCGCCTGGTTTTCTTGCTTGGGCGCAGGCGCTGGTCGCCGCAGACATATGCGGCCTTTATCCAGGTCAGCCGTTCCAATGGGCGCGAACAGTTTTTAATGCTCTTTCTGATTCTTTCCGTTGCCGTCGGTATTTTCAGCGCCAATGCTGCCCGCACGCTTAATCAGAATATCGAAGACCGCATCCGCTATGATACCGGCGCGGATGCGGTGTTGACGGTTGAATGGTTGCAGGAGCAGGCTTATGGGATTGATGGAAAACCGATTGATGGGGAATATATCAACGTTGAGCCTGACTTTTCTATGTATGAGCAGATTGACGGTGTGGAAAATGCGGCCAGGGTTTATATAAATCCGAGTTCGAAAGTGCAGTCAAAGGCAAATGCCTCAAGCCAGAGCGGCGTCGAGTTGATGGGGATTGATCCGGCGGAATTTTCAAAAGTAGCCTGGACACGCAACGACCTGTTTTTCCCATATCATATCAACGCTTATTTAAAGCTGCTTTCCGAGGCAACGCGCGGCGCGT
This sequence comes from uncultured Eubacteriales bacterium, assembly GCA_934546935.1. Taxonomy (GTDB): domain Bacteria; phylum Bacillota; class Clostridia; order Oscillospirales; family QAMX01; genus CALWJF01. Next base: position 73,673 of record CAKTEH010000005.1, on the reverse strand, counting down.
TGATTTCCCGTTCGCTTGCCGAGCAGCTGAATCTTTCCGTGGGGGATATTGTCAGTATATCAATCAATGACGAGCCTTCCTGCGAGATGATTGTGTATGCAATTGTGGATTACTGGCCGGGCATACAGCCGACAAACGGGACAAACCGCTGGGGCCGGACGAATACCAATCCGTTTTTAATCTGCAATCTATCCTATTTAAACAGTAAATTTACAAAATATCCTTATCAGGTATGGCTGGATAAGGCGGACGGCGCCACGGATACGCAGATTTATAATTATATCAACGCGAATTCCCAGCTGCGCGTTGCAGATATTGATTATGTAGGTCAGCAGCTTATTGCACATAAAAACGACCCGCAGCTACAGGGCTTTAATGGGATGCTGACGCTGGGATTTATGATTACCATGTTTATCTGTGTTATCGGCTTCCTAATCTACTGGGTCCTGTCAATCCGCTCGCGCACAATGCAGTTTGGCGTGCTGCGTGCGATGGGGATGCCTTTTTCCGGCATTCTTTGGATGATCCTGGTAGAACAGCTCCTGATTTCCTTTATATCGATCCTTACAGGAATTATCTTGGGCGGCGTTGCCAGCGACATGTTTGTGCCAATGCTGGAACTGATGTTCCCGCTGGAGCAACAGGTTCCGTCATTTATCGTTGTGGCGCTGCGCTCGGATTATTTTAAAGTTTACATAGTAATCGGCGTTATGCTTGCTGTCGGCATCCTCGTTCTGGCACGCATGATCGCGCGGACAAAAATGGACCAGGCGCTGAAGCTTGGCGAGGATTGATGGGGGAATGGAGATATGATACTGAAGACAAGCAGCGTTTGCCGGGATTTTGTTTCCGGCGGGGAGACAATCCACGCGCTGCAGGATGTCAGCATTGAGGTGCAGCCAGGTACGCTGACTATGCTGCGCGGCCGGTCCGGCTCAGGGAAGACTACGCTTTTGAATATCCTGGGCGCTCTGGATTATCCCAGTTCCGGCGAGGTCTACTTCGAAGAGACGCGCATCGATACGATCCCGGAAAAGAAGCGCGATGCGCTGCGCCGGACGAAGATGGGGTTTATTTTTCAGTCGGTTGCACTTATTGCCAACATGTCGGCTTATGAAAATGTGGAATTTGGGCTCCGGCTGTCCGGCTATCCTGCGGCCCAGCGCCGTGCGCGGGCCGAGGAATGCCTGGAGCTGATCGGCCTTGGAAAGCGCAAAGGCCACCGCGCGCAGGAACTGTCAGGCGGCGAGCAGCAGCGGGTCGCCATAGCCCGGGCTATGGCGCATAATCCTTCTCTGATCTTTGCAGATGAACCTACGGCGGAGCTGGATACGCAGATGGGCTTGATCGTCGTGCGTCTGTTCCGGGAAATGATTGAGAAACAGGGGCTTACGATTTTGATGACCACGCATGACCCGAATATGATCGAGCTTGCCGATCATGTTTATGAATTGCAGGACGGGGTGATAATCAGTGAGCGCTGAACAGAAAAACTATATGATCGAGTGTGATAACCTTGTAAAGATTTACAAGACGTCTGATCTGGAGGTCGTTGCACTGCAGGGGCTTGACCTGACGGTCGAACGCGGCGAGATGATGGCAATTATTGGGAATTCCGGCTCAGGAAAGAGCACGCTTTTGAATATGCTCGGCGGTCTGGATAAGCCCTCCGCAGGTCAGCTTTTTGTTGATGGACGTGACCTGCTGAAATTTACGGACCGCGAGCTTTATGAATACAAGAGTGAAACGGTCGGTTTTGTCTGGCAGAATAATGCGCGCAACCTCATCCCGTACTTAAGCGCCAGAGAAAATGTTGAAGTGCCGATGATCCTGTCCAGTGAGGCGGACCGCCGTGCGCGGGCGGAGGAACTGCTGGAAATGGTGGGGATCGGGCATCGGGGAAAGAACAGGCTCAGCCAGCTGTCGGGCGGCGAGCAGCAGCGTGTCGCGATCGCTATTGCGCTGGCCAATATGCCCAAGCTCCTTCTGGCGGATGAACCGACCGGGGCCGTGGATAGCCGGACTTCTATGGATATTCTGGATCTTTTTAACCGCATCAACCGGGATCTTGGAATCACGATTGTCATTGTTACCCATGACGTTGCCGTATCGCGTAAGGTTAACCGGGTCGTGTCAATCCGGGATGGCCGGACTTCTTCCGAATTCATTCGCCGCGATTACCGGAAAGATCTTGAAGGGCTGGAAAACGTGGGTTTCCGTGAGCAGGAGCAGGAGGATCTTCGCGTGGGGTATGAAAAAGACACGCATGAAGAATTTGTGGTTCTTGACCGGGTAGGGCGTATGCAGCTGCCGCGGGAATATATGGATAAGTATGGCCTGAAGGCGTCCAGCAAGCTGCGTTTTGTTTATGAAGGCAGCCGTATCATTTTGGAGCCATTTGAAAATTAATCTGCAAAAACCTGTCTGTATGACTAAAGCGTGTTTCTTTGGATTAAACAGACAGGTTTGTTGAATTTGAACAGGTCTGACAGGAGCTGGCAGACCATGGGGATGATAAAAGAAAGGACAAGCATATGTCTTCCGTTTATGTAGTTACAGACTTTGGCGCGTGTGCGGACGGGAAGACGTCTTCGAGTTTTGCGATTGAGCGTGCTATCCGTGCATGTGCGGACGCAGGCGGGGGGACAGTTTATATCCCTGCGGGAGATTTTCTTACAGGATCGATTCAGCTGTACAGCAACGTGCGTCTGTATCTTGAGCATGGCGCGCAGCTGTTATTTGCGCAGGAGGAATCGTCCTATCCTTTGGTAGATTCACGCTGGGAAGGGGTTGACTGCCTGGTATATCGCGCCTGTATTTATGCCTGCAATGCGGAAAATGTAACGATCGAAGGTGGGGGAACGGTCAATGGACAGGGTGAATACTGGTGGAGGAAACATTTGGGAGGGGAACTGGCTTATCCCAGGCCGCGGCTGGTGTGCCTGCAGGATTGCAAGCATGCGGTAGTCCGGGGCGTAAAGCTTGTCAATTCCCCTTCATGGACGCTGCATCCACTGGGCTGTCAGGATGTGCTGATCGACGGCGTCAGCATTATTAATCCACCGGATTCCCCTAATACGGATGGGATTAATCCGGAAAGCTGCGATGGCGTACGCATCCAGGGCTGTTACATTTCCGTCGGCGATGACTGCCTGACGCTTAAATCCGGTACACAGCATGCCCGCAACCGTATCCCCTGCCAGAACATTACCATAACCGGATGTATAATGAGGGATGGGCATGGCGGTATTGTAATCGGCAGCGAAATGAGCGGGGACGTACGCAATGTCGTTGTCTGCAATTGTGTTTTCCACAGGACAGACCGCGGTATCCGTATAAAGTCCAGGCGCGGCCGCGGCGGGGTAGTGGAGGATATCCTTGTCAGCAATGTTATTATGGATGAAGTCAGCTGCCCGTTTGTGATGAACTTATATTATTTTTGCGGTCCGGATGGACATTCGCCTTATGTACAGAGCCGGATTGCGCAAAAACTGGATGGTTCGACGCCTCAGATACGCCGGATCCGCTTTTCTGGTATCACTGCGAAAAATTGCCGCAGCGCTGCGGGTTTTGTTTATGGCTTGGCGGAACGCCCGATAGAGGATATAGGGTTTGAAAATGTCCTGATTACGATGGGGAAAGGTTTTGCGCCGGAATTGCCCGCGATGCTGGATGATTGTGCGCCGGCAGCGCAGGCCGGCTTTTTTGCCGGTTTTGCGCGGGGACTTACTTTTAGCCGGGTGGAGATATGCGGCGCGCAGGGTCCGGCATTTCACATTGAGAACAGTTACGGCGTTTGTTTTGAAAGCTGCAGAACGTCTGCGTGCACAGGGGAAACGTTTTCCTTGAAAAATGTTGAAACCGTTTGTGCGCACAATCTTTGTCAAAGAATGGAAAATTCGTGATGTATAAAATCTCCGTGCGGGCAAAAGCTAGAGCACGGAGGTTTTTTATGAAAAAAAGGACTTTGGTTAGAATTTTGACATATTCGGTCGCGGCTTTTGCCGTGGTTGCAGGGTTTGCGGTGAAATATGCAAACGAGGCGAAAGCGTACCGCCGGGCAGAGCTTTACGGTGGGTATATGGCGATGAGCGAACTTGCAGACGCAGCGGAAGGGATGTCGCGTGCATTTTCTGCGAGTGTTTATGCGTATTCTCCGGAAATCCTGGCGTCTTTATCCAATAATATCTGGCAAAGCTCAGCCGGCGCGGTAGAAGCGCTCTCCCGGCTGCCACTTTATGAAGCGCAAATTGAAAAAACACGCAGTTTTATTGCCCGGGCCGGCGACTATGCAGCTTATATTTCCCGCGCTGCGGTCCGCGGCGGGTTGGAGGAATCTGAGCGCGAAGCCATGCGGGAAATGGCTTCTGCTGCGGCCTCTCTATCCGATAACCTTCGCCGGATTGAAGGGGACGTATATGCCGGGAATGTAATGTTTTCCGGCTCCGTATTTACAAACAATGGGGCAGTTTTCCGTTTTGGCGATCTGGAAAACGTGGGGGAATATCCATCTCCGGAGTACGATGGGCTGATGTCGGAGGCTTATATGAACCGTACGGCTTATGCGCTGGAAGGCGCCAAACCGTGCAGCCAGGATAAAGCGGCTTCCCTTGCCGCCAAAGCGTTAGGCTGTGATGTACAGGCACTGCAATACGATGGCCAGAGCAATGGGCGCGTCAATTGCCATATGTTCAGCTGCGGGAAGGACGAGGCTTATGTAAGCTGCGACGGGGGGATGCTTTTAACTCTGCGCCGTTCGCAGTCATTCCTGCCAGAGGAAGAAATACAGCAGGACGGCAGTGCAGTTGCAACCGCGCAGGTTCAGGAGTCTGAATATGATGCTCAGCAGATGCTTGCCTCTGCGGTAAATGCGCTTGCTGATTTGGGATATACGGACATGACGCCGGTAGAGTCTACGCACGGCAACGACGGTGTCAGTGCAACCCTTGTCTACGAGGAAAATGGGGTGCGCTGCTATCCAGATGAAATCCGGATAAGTTATTCTCCGCGTTATGGGATTACCAGCCTGAATGCAGCTTCTTATGTGGCGAATCACCGTATTCGCGGTGTTGCAGCGCAACAGGTGGAACGCGACCGCTTGAAAGATGAGCTGCCTACAGGACTTTCGGCGGAATATGTGGGTTGTGCAGTGATTGAAAACGGGTATGGAGGCGAATTCGTCTGCCGGGAATACCAGATGCAGATCGAGGATGGAAAGACGCTGCGGATGTTCTGCGATGCAGATACCGGCGCGCAGCGGAAGATTGAGATTGAGGGATAAATAAACGCCTCGCTGGAAGAATTTTCTTCTCCAGCGAGGCGTTTTTAGGCAAAAACGGTGCAAAAGGTATGAAGGGTTTGTGTGCGTATGGTTTCCTGATAACGTATAATGGCAAGCGTCTGATTGATCTGGGAAGTTGCCTGCGCCTGTGCGGCGGCATCGGCGTTTTCCTCTCCCATCGCGCGGCGTACATTGTATTCCAACCAGGCCAAGTGGTTTGTACGGGCATCAAATATACAGGACCAGTCGAGTGATATTTGTCTGTTGTCATCTTTCATTTGTATGTAGTAAGCACGCAGATAGGCCTTTAGGAGTGGGATTTCCATCTTGCGGCTTTCGTAACCGGAAAAGCATAATGCGCTTTCCATCAATTCCAACCAGGGGCTTGCCCGGCACAGGCATTCCAGATCAATAAGCTGAGGCGAATCTCCGATCCAGAGCACGTTTTTACAGTCGAGATCCCCGTGACAGATTGCGCTATGGGCAGGTAAGCGTACAGCTGCCTTCTGTGCCCGCTTGCTTATGGCTTCCAACAGACCATATTGCGCCATAAGCTGTTGATAAAGCGCCGGATTTTCCCGGCTTGCCCGTGTGCAGAGTCCTTGCCAGTCGAAACTGTACAGATCCGCACGAAACCCATCAGGCTGAAAACCGGCGGAATGAAGCTGGGCACACAACGTCCCCATCTTTTCACAGTGCTGCCGGTTCAGGGAACCTGGATAAAGCGGTTTCCCTTCCAGATACGGGAAGACATAGAAATCCCGCTGTTTATATTGCTGCATTTTTTGCCCATTGAATGTCAGCGCAGCACAGATCGGAAGGCCATGCCGGGCAAGCTGTATTTCCATACGCTCGGCTTTTTGGAAATTCTCCCTTGCTCCTGGACGGCGCAGGATTTCAGAGTTCAGGATTTTGACGGCAAAGCGCCCGCTGCTGGTATAAAGTGCAAACATCTGATGCAAAAGGCCGCCGGGGATAGGCATAAATTCTTTCATATCCCCCAACCCCAAGGTATATGAAATTCCTTCAAAAAATGCAATATCTTCCATAAATATTTCCTTTCTATGTGGCTGCATATTTTTTATTTGGCGATATTGCCGGAGTAAGGTAAACGATAAGCAATTGCCCTGCTATTTTTCCTGCGGAAATTTACAACTCCGAACTGTATGGGACCGCCAATAGGATAAAATGAGGATAGAATTCGTCCATAGCGGGAAATACCCTCATGCAAGAGTCAATGCGGCAGAAAATAAAAGTCTTATTAATCGAAGGTACAGGGAACCATCAGCCTGTCGATTTTGCGCAGGATTTTTGAAAACGGGGTGTTGTCGTGTGCCTGCTTAACCGCGGCCAGCGTATGCAGGCGCTGCCAGGGGAAAATACGTAATATTGTTTGTGGCGTCTGGGATGGAAGCGCCCCGGCTGCGGAAACTGCCGGAATGGGATTCGATGCCGTGGCTGGTTTTATTGCGATGTCGCCGGGAGGCGTAGCCGGGGATTTCCGGCGCTTCCAGGGACGGATGGGCCAGCAGTTTTTCCTTTCTTCTGTTTATGCCTGTCAAAAAACCTGCGGCATTGTTACCATAGGCCGCAGGTTTTTTGTTTTTAGTCGATGTCATCTATGATTTCCTTCGGCGGGGCGTCAAGCTGTTGCGGATTGCGCATAATTTCCCGGAATACTTTCAGGGACGATGCATAATAATGCCCATCGCAAATGCGCTCGTCCAGGACAAATTTGTAGTCGATAAACCAGTGCTGTTTTGTGCTTCCGTCTTTCTCCAGCATCAACTGTGGCCGTTTTGCACCGAAGGAACAGAATACGGGGACGTTTCCGAAATTGTACAGATGATGATAAATGGGGGGGATGCCGAGCGAGCCCATCGAGGTGATAAAGAAAGAAGCATGGAAAGGGCTTAGATCCGTCAGTGATGAAGGCAACAGGCCGTAATAATCCAGGAATTTTACAAAGCCGATGAAGCCGCGCAGCAAAAGGCGCGGAACATAATTGATCATGCGTGCAAACTTGTCAAACGAGGACTGATCCCCATCTTTTTTGTTTTCCTGCACGATTTCATTGATTTTGTTATAAATATCTTCGACGGTATCCCCGGGTTGGAATTTGGCTTTTATAACGGTCTCCTGCGCGTTGAGCTCCATGGCTTTTTTTATAGTCAGGGATACGATGATTTCATTGCGCGCATATAGCGTCTGTCCGGAGATAAAACGGTTCAGCCCGGGCCGTTCGGTCAGGGTACGCACATAAGCCGCCAGGAACAGGTGGAGCATACCGAAACCCTTTAGCCCTTCCTTGCGCTTTTTAAGGATATATTTGTCGATTACAGCCGTATCCAGGCTGTCGCTGAAATAGTTGCAGGCGTCGTTGCGGTCTTTCATAATAAAGATGGCCACGCGGGTCATCGGGTCAATGGAACGGAGTTTTCTTCCGTCACGGCGGTCGCCGAGTCTGCGTTTTTTCTGCATGAACTTCAACTCCTGTTGATAATATAAAGCCATTGTAACACAAAAGGGTTTTGCAAACAAGCAAAACCCTTTTGTTTTTTCAATATTTGTCAGATTTATTTCCCGAAATAGACAGAAACGCTCTGCCGCGGCAGTGCCTGGCATATATACAAAAGCATGCGGGATTATCCAGCGGTATATACAGCGCTCTCTGCGCTTTACTTTACAAAACCTGTGTAGATATAGGCGCGCAGGAACGCTTTTACCGCATCGTAGACCGGTTCAATCCAGAAGCCGACGCCATGCCCTGCGCCAAGTACTTTATAAAATTCCACATCATGCCCGGTTTCACGGAGTTTTTCATATAGGATTACGCTTTGATTGAAGGGGACGACAGGGTCACGATCACCATGCATAATCAGCAGCGGCGGAAGCGGCCGGTCTGTGGAAATGTAGGAGAGCGGGTTTCCCTTTTGTATCAACGCCTTCATCTCTGCATCTGTTTGCGCGCGGAAGACGAATTCCTTCCGGCGGTCTTCCGGCATATCCTTCCAGCGTTGGTCCAGCCCGCTTGCCAGCATATCGGTGGGGCCATAGAAATCGATGACGCAGTTGACAGCACTGGAATATTCCGGATAATCCGGGGTATCTTCGATCGATCCATCTGCCAGTGCCGCCATGAGTACGGTATGCCCGCCGGAAGAATCGCCCATCAGCGCAATATGGTCCGGATTGATTCCGTAGGCTTGGGCATTGGCCCGCAGGAAGCGGACGGCCGCGCGTGTATCCTGGATTTGCGCAGGGAAGGGAGCCTGTGCGCTGGTCCGGTATTCTACACAGGCAACGACATATCCAGCAACTGCAAAGGGAACCATTTTGGGAAGGAAAAGCTGTGTGCGCTGTTTTCCCCAGCCGGAGCCCTGAACGTAAACGAGGCAGGGGAGACGGTCACCGGGCTGCGCCTGGGTCAGCATTTGGATGTGCAGGTCAATCCCATCATGATTGGCATAAACAAGATCTGCAATGTAATTGGGGTGCTGCGGTTTGGAAAAATCGGCATAGATAGTGTGGACGCCGGTATCTTCGGCAAAGGGAAATTTATTGCGGTCTGGCATAATCGGCCCTCCTGACATCAGATTTATGAATTTCACTGGGATGGACGCAAAACAGCTGTCCAGTTTTTTTGCGCTGGTGGAATCGGAAGGTGTTAAAAGCGCTCTGCACCCATTTCATGGAGCTTGGCCTGAATTTTACGGACGTCAAGCTGCCTGGGCGTACAGCCCTCTATGCTGGAAAGCGCGGCGGCAATACCTGCGGCCTGCCCCATGGCCATCATATTGCCCATACTTTTGCAGGTGGTTGCGCCAAGATGCGTTTGCGAAGCGCAGCGTCCGGCAATAAGCATACCTTCTATGCCGCGGGGGAGCAGGGCGCGGTATGGGAAGTCATGGCCGTTGCGGATACTTCCATGATAATTTTTATCTTCTTTTAGTCCGCCGGTGTCGACTGTGCCGTAACGCCGCAGCACAGCGTCGGGGAATGTCCGGCCTTCCTGCGCGTCTGTAATATCGTAAAGATAATCCCCGCGGATACGGCGGGTTTCCCGTACGCCGAGCGCCTGGCCGGTACGCACCAATTCGCAGTTTTCAAGGCCGGGTATTTTTTCTTCATGGACAATTTTTATAAAATCCATCGCGACTTGCAGCCCGGCCCGTTCGGCAACGTTCAGATCGTCAAGATTAAGCGCGTTGATAATGCCCAGGCCCGTTTGTCCGGAATTGTTGACCGATACAACGCCCGGTACAGTCGTTTTATCGAAAGCATAAAAACCGGAAACAGCGTAGCCTTCTTTTTCTTTCTCCCGCATCAGCGCCATAAAACGCGGCGAGACGGCTTCCGGGCCAAGGTATTCATAAAAACGGTCGTAGTCAACGCCGGAAATTACGAATCCCAAGGTGACTGGCATAAAAGCGCCGTCCTCGTCACGTCCGAGCATGACCTCTGCGCCTGCGGAAGCGGCAACGTCCCCGTCACCAGATGCGTCGACAACAGTGCCGGCATAAAATTGTGCGTGCCCGTATTTCCCATCGCAGTTGACGCCGGTAATTCGGTTGCCGTCCATAATAGCGCTGGTTCCCGGGCTGTGCAGGCGGTAATGGATCCCCATTTCCTCAAACAGTTCGATCATCCCGTAGCGTAAATAGTCCGGATGGATATGCAGCCCATCGCCGTCGACCCAGCTTGTTTTACCCTGCCGCGTAGCACTTGCGCCATAGGAACGGAGCTTTTCGACAAAAGGGGAGAATACACCGCCGCGCATTCCGCCGTCAAGCAGTACGCGGTTCATCGGCATCCAGCCGGAAACCGCCGCAACACCGCCGAAAAATGCTTTTTCTTCCAGTATGCAGGTTTTTGCGCCGCACATTGCGCTCGCCAGCGCAGCGCCGATTCCGGCCGGCCCTCCGCCGAGGACAATAACGTCGTATTTTTCACCCGGCCGGGCAATTCGGTCGAGTACCTGCTGTTTTGTAAGCTTTGCCATGAAACACCTCCGAAACTCCTGGGGGAATTTATCCAAATTTATTATATCGGATTTTTGGTGCGGCGGCAAGACGGAGTTGAGGAATATTTTCAGGGGTGCAGGATTAAAAAACCCCGGAAGTCAATGCTTCCGGGGGGGGGAAAAGATCAGTTGTTCAACGCTTCTTTCAGCGTTTTTTCCAGGATCTTGCTCAGACACTCGATTTTGACGTCTTCATCGTCGCCGCAGGCGCTGATAGCTTCAAGCAGCCTTGTGATGTACTGGTCATAATAATCCTGCGATTTTGTACGGCCGGCGGCGTGCAGGTCATTGTAAATCTTTTCGTAAAAGTCGATCAGCTTACGGTTTGTCTGCTCCCGTTCCCTGATCAGATTTCCAAGACCGACGCTCAGAGAACCAGAGCTTCCGGAATCGAGTCTTGCAAGTGCATTGTGGATATATCCGGTGTCGGCCGCAATCTGTTCCAATTGCTTCAGGATATACGGAATTGTATACTGGACGCCGTCCAGGGCTCCGGTACAGGGTTCTTCAGCTGCAGATGTATTTACACGAATCGTTTCATTCATAGGTATGTCCCCCAAATCAGGATCCGGCGGACACGCAAGGCAGATAGTATGCTCGTCCACATAGCGTGCCCTGCCGTTTTTTACGAGACCTTTCGCCCGTTTCGGATAGGTTACGCCATAGTTATGCCCATACTCATCCACAACAATAATGTTTTTTTCCATGGGTATCTTCCCCTTTGCTGTGCGGTTATGTTTTTGCAGCGCAGTTTTTTGTAATGGGTGCCTTCCCCCTGCCGCATTTTTATTATGCAGGGAATCGAAAATTTTGTCAATACACGCTACGTTGAATTCATAAAATTTCCCCCTGGAAGCGGCCGCTTCCAGGGGGAAATATGATAGAAACTTGTTTACTTAACCAGCTTTGCTACTTCGTCGGCAAGGTTGTCCTCGCGCTTTTCAATGCCTTCGCCCTTTTCAAAACGTACAAAGGACTTGACTTCGATGGTTGCGCCGAGGCTCTTGGCAACTTCCGCGATGTGCTGCTTAACGGAAATTTTATTTTCCTTGACGAAAGCCTGCTCAATCAGGCAATTTTCCTGATAGAACTTATTAATACGGCCTTCAACGATACGGGCGGCAACTTTCTCCGGCTTGCCTTCCTCAATTGTCTGCGCCATGAGGATTTCTTTTTCTTTTGCAATCGTTTCAGCCGGGACTGCTTCCGGATTAAGCCACTGCGGGTTCATAGCCGCAGCCTGAAGGGCGATGTCATGCGCCAGTTCCGTCAGCGCAGCAGTGTCGGTAGTCCCGGTATAGCCAAGCGAGACGAGGACGCCGATCTTACCGCCCATGTGAATATAAGAATCATTGAGGATGCCTTCACCGCCATCAATAATGGCAAAGCGCCGGATCTGGATATTTTCACCGATTGTCTGGACTTTCTCCATACGGGCGGCTTCAACCGTGCCGAACTCCGGATATGCGCAGGCGAGAAGCGCTTCGACATCCGCCGGCTTTTCAGTAACGACGATTTTTGCCACATTGGAAACAAAAGCCTGGAATTCCGGGTTTTTTGCAACAAAGTCCGTTTCGGAGTTGACCTCAACAACAGCAACGTCGCCGTTGTCTGCGGTATATGTCAGAACAACGCCGTCGGCAGCGATGCGGCCGGCCTTCTTTGCTGCGGCGGCAAGGCCCTTTTCACGCAGCAGTTCAATTGCTTTATCAAAATCGCCTTCGGAATCGGTCAGGGCTTTTTTGCAGTCCATCATGCCGACACCGGTCATTTCACGCAGGCGCATTACGTCTTTTGCAGTAAATGCCATGAAAAATCCTCCTTATGCGTTTGCTTCTTCGGTTTCCGCGTCAATTTCCGCTTCTGCTTCTGCTTTTTCCTCTGCAAGCTGCTCACCCTGGCGGCCTTCGATAATCGCGTTGGCCATCGTCTGGGCAATGAGCTTGATGGTGCGGATTGCGTCGTCGTTGCCGGGGATAACGTAGTCGACTTCGTCCGGGTCGCAGTTGGTATCGACAATTGCGACGATCGGGATGCCGAGCTTGCGGGCTTCGGAGATGGCGTTGCGCTCCTTACGGGAATCGACGATAAACAGAGCGGACGGGAGACGGCGCATTTCCACGACGCCGCCGAGGTATTTTTCAAGTTTTTCGATTTCGCCGTTTAATTTGATAACTTCTTTTTTCGGCAGGAGATCAAAGGTGCCGTCCTCGCGCATACGTTTGAGCTGGTTGAGACGCTCAACACGCTGGCGCATGGTTTTGAAGTTGGTCAGCATGCCGCCGAGCCAGCGGGAATTGACAAAATACATGCCGACGCGTTCCGCTTCTTCACGGATGGCATCCTGGGCCTGCTTCTTGGTACCGACAAACAGGACTGTGCCTCCCTCGGCGCTGGTATCACGCACGAAGTTATAAGCTTCTTCCAGCTTTTTAACCGTCTTCTGCAGGTCGATAATGTAGATACCGTTGCGCTCCGTGTAAATGTACGGAGCCATTTTCGGGTTCCATCTGCGGGTCTGATGTCCGAAATGGACACCGGCCTCCAGCAGTTGTTTCATGGAAACAACACTCATTTTTGTATCCTCCTTACGGTTATACCTCCATGGCAAACCGGTCCGCGACCCCGGCAGACGGGGCACCGTACGGACTTTTGGCGCCATGTGTGTTTTCCGGTTTCAAACCGGCCTTGGCTATTATACTACAAGCTTTTCCGCAATGCAAGACTTATTTTCCCAATATTGGACGTTTTTTATGCAAAATCTTTGAAAATTGGGGGTATACATGCGCTTGGCTTTCCATACGCTGAAATATATGTTTTTCCCCCGGCGCCGCCGGGGGAAAAACGGCTATTATATACAAATGCGGTTTTTGTAAACGCTGTGATCCGGATCTGCGCCCGGTATTGCGATAGCGCCGGCAGCTTTTTCATAAAAGGGTTTTGCATCGCTGACCCAACCGATGACCGCATAACCGTAGCCTGATTCTTCCATAGCATGCAGCGTACGCAGCAGCAGCGCTGTACCGATACCCCGCCCGCGCCAGGGCTGCAAAACGCCTGTCGGGCCGAAGAACCCTTTTGCGGTAGCGTCATAACAGGCGAAGCCGATGAGCCTGCCTGCATAGGTCGCCAGAAAACAGGCACTGGGGCTTTGCAGGACCGACTTGTGTGCTTCTGCAGCCCAGCCGGAGCTGAAATTTTCACGGATAAAGCGCACAATTTCCTCCAGTTCTCCGGCCCAGGCGCGTTTGATGCGCACATCCGCCGGATTATCGGGAAGCGGGGGCAGTGTGGACAGGTTGACCAACATATCGCAGCCTGGCATAAAGGTCCTCCTTTTCTGTTACCGCCGCGTCCATGCGCAGAAGCATGCAAAAATCTGCCGACTGACTGTGTCGGACATCCGTTCTGGATGCCATTGCACACCCAACACCGGCGCGGTTTCGTGCTCTACGGCTTCGGCCAGCCCGTCGGGCGCGCGGACAGTAATTTTCAGCCCGTGGCCGGGATGGCGTATGGCCTGATGGTGGAAGCTGTTGACGGTACTGTTTGGGCCCAGTATAGCACGCAGCGCGCTCTTTGGCAAGACGTCAATGGGATGCATGTAATGTTCATGCCGTACCTGTACGACTTGTGTGCCATGAAAGCTTTCGATATCCTCGACAAGCGTTCCGCCCAGCGCCGTGTTGAGCACCTGTGCGCCTCTGCAAATGCCAAGGATTGGTTTCCCAAGTGCCATGAAGTCCCGGATAAGTTCCAGTTCCAGCCGGTCGCGTGCTTCGTCCTCGATGCGGATACGGTCGATCGGGCCGCGATAGGCATAAAAGCGCGGGGAGATATCGCCCCCTCCGGCAAGCAGGAGTCCATCGGCAGTTCCGGCGGCACCGGACTGCGCGGCCTGTACGTGGCATTCGCAGCGGGAAAGTGCGGCGATATACGCCGAAGGATCCGCACCTTTCTTACAGGAAAGGAGTATTTTCGACATTTTTCACCTCGTTTCTCAGGTCAAGCCTTGCAAAGCTGTCGAAAACAGGCTATAATAATACAGTTAAAGAATCGTCTGGGCATATGACCCGGATGGGGATGCCGGATAGGCCGTGCTGCTGCGGGGGGATTCTGTGGCGCAGGGCTTGACCAGGCATGGGCAGGGTTTCTGCCAATTCAGAATATGTTTGCGGGAGGACAGCCATGACAGTTATTGCTATTGCAAATAACAAAGGCGGCGTCGGAAAAACAACTACCACCTTGAACTTGGGCGCGGCGCTGTGCGCGATGCATATGCGGGTGCTGCTGGTAGATTTTGATCCGCAGGCGTCGCTGACAATATACATGGGCTATGATCCCTCAGTGCTGACGCACAATGTTTATCATATGCTTACGCGACGGGCATCGGCGCTGGAGATTTTATGTACTGGATGGAAGCCTTTCCTTGACCTGCTGCCGGCTTCCATTGAGCTTGCCTCGGCTGAGTTGGAGATTTCAGGTGTGATGGGCCGTGAGTATATCCTGCGCGACCAGCTTGAAACGCTTAAGGATCTTTATGATGTTGTGCTGATCGATAATATGCCGTCGCTGGGTATTTTGACCGTCAACAGCCTGATGGCCTCTGATTATGTAATTGTTCCGGTTGAGCCGACATATCTGGCATATAAAGGTTTGGAAATGATCAGTTCAACGATCGGGGAAGTACGCCGTTATAATCCGAAGCTGCAGCTTTTAGGTACGATTCTGACGATGGTGGACGAGCGTACGCGTCATTCCAAAGAGATTATCCGGCTGATTCATGAAAGCTTCCCTGTATTGGAGCCTATGATCCACCGCTCGGTGAAATTTGCGGATGCGACGGCAAAGGGAGAATCGATTGCCGGCTATGCCGGGGACGATTTTGACGGGAGCCGGGCTTATGCTGAAATCGCAAAGCAGATCTATACGCGGATTGTGCCGGAAGGAACCATTTCTCCAGAAAACATGCAATAGGAATCTGCTGTAAAAAGTATGAATATTGCGGAAAAAGAGGGCAAAAGCACGTTTTCGGCTTTTGCCCTCTTTTGTGCGGCATACTACTTGAAGGCTATGCCCGCCTCCCGGTATGCGCGCAGGGAGACGGGCTATGCATGGCGCCTGGTCAGGTATTGCAGTTGCGCAGATCCGGTGGGTTGAATTCTTCCACAGGGAAGCGGAAACGGTCGAAAACCTGGCAGGGATCCTCGGAGGAGCTTTCACAGATTTTCTCCGGGATGCAGCTGTCGTAGACCGGGATCAGGAGCTGGGTTTCCCGTTCCAGTTTGATAATACTGAACTGCCCGAGCGTGGCGTAGAGCACGCGGCCGGGGTTATCCAGTACCAGCGGTTCTTCGAAAGCCGAAAGCACGGCATCGGGAACCTCGGAGATGGAGCAGTTGCTCACCGGCATTGCAGTATCGCAGGCGCGTACTGCAAGCAGGATCGGTTCAACGGCCTCCACCGCTGCGGCAGGCATCGTATAATCCTCGGTGATATCGTCGGCGACGGGATTATAAGTAGAATAGAAGGTTCGCATTTTGCCTTCACTTCCGTAAAGGATGACGCGCTTGGAGTAAGATGCAACGCCGGTCATAAGAACCGGGCGGCCGACACCCATGAAGGCCTCGGCCGTGATGCGGTAATAATAGACTGCATCGACGGTATAAAAGCCTTTGTTAAAGGGAACGGAATCGACGTCGACATAGACCCAGATCAGGCGTGCAGACAGGGGCTTTACTGTTGCCGCACGGTCGAGCGTCTGCTGTGAGCTCTGCGTCAGATAAACACGCAGGTCCTGGACGCAGTCTTTATCACGGCAGGAATCGTAAACTTTTCTTGTGTGGACACAAACGGCCTCTTTTACGCAGGGATTGCCGCGAACCGGGCCGGGGCTGAGCCTTTCAGGCATAAATAATCCTCCCGTTTACGTGGATTTGAAGAAATCTTCATACCCATAGTATGCGGGAGGCGTTTTTGTGTGTCAGCTTTCGCCGTCAATTTCCATACATTCGCGCTCGATTGCAGGGAAGATTTTCAGTGTGCTTAGAAGTTTATCATATTCACGCTGGGCGATCAGGTTGCCCTGTGCGCTTTTTTGCGCCAGGATCAGCAGATTTTTTGGAGAATCGAGCGGGGAAATATATTCCACAACCCGTGTTTTGTATCCAAGGCTCTCCAACTTCAGTGTACGCAGGCCGTCGGTGAGCAAGTCGTTGAAGCGTGCGGCGAACACGCCGTGCTTTGTAATCGCACCTAATCCGGGGAAGGTGTATTGGTTTAAAAGCTCATGATGGCAGCAGGGCACGCAGGCGATATTTTTTGCGCCGGAGCGTACTGCCAAGCCAATAGCCATATCGGTCGCCGTATCACAAGCGTGCAGGGAGATCACCATGGAAGGGGATGCTGTGGTATAGCTGCGCAGGTCGGTGCAGATAAAATCCATATTATGGTAGCCCAGGCGCTGCGCCGTTGCGCGGGATGCTTCTATAACCTGCGGGGCAATGTCGACGCCGGTGATATGGCATCGGCGCTTCAGGACGTCGCGGATAAAGTAGTTAAGCACAAAACTTAAATAGGATTTTCCGCAGCCGCAGTCAAGTACCTCAAAACGCTCGGATTTGTCCTGTTCGATCATAGGCCGGACCAGCTCAAGGAAGTGGTCGATCTGATTATATTTGCGTATCATGGTATTGCGTATTTTCCCATCCGGCGCCATGATGCCGATCGCTTGCAACAGATCGCCGGCCTGGGAGGGCTTGATAATATAATCACGATCGGGAAGTACAGCGCTGGTCTTTGCTGTGCCTGCATCCTGCGGCGCATCAGACTGCCGGGAACGAACGCCGCGTTCATCGGCCTCCAGAGTAAGCTGTGCGCCCCGCTCCTTATAAATCAACACTGCCCGTTCGCTCCCCGGTGCCTCAGTTTTAAAAAAATCCAGGAAAGCGTAGAAATCCATGGGACGCTTTACAGCCTGATAAGACAGGATCAGCCCCTCCTCGCTGGCGCACAGGTGTCCGGGGAAATCGCGGCGCCCGATGGTGAACGTGAAATCTGCGCGGATAAAATAATCCGAGCTTGCGCGGTATCGCCCTGCAAGCCCGGAAAGCAAAAGGGCAAGCGCGCCGGTATCCTGTTTACGCATTTAAATTACCTCGGTCTGTTTTGATACATTTAAAGCTTAAGGTTCCGCCAGGGCCGGCGCGAAGCGCCCGCCCCTGCCCAACCTTCTGGAAAATACAATCCTATTATACGGTTTACACAGGTGCATGTCAATGCAGGAGGATTTTTTGCACTTGTATAATAATGCGCCAGAAAAATGAAGGATTCTCGCTGTTTTTACCATTGCAAAGCAGGACTTCCGGCGATATAATACAATTTGTCCAACTATATTCAGCAGGTAAAGGCCTGCTGCCGGGAATCCTTATGGCCGGGGGACCGGCTGTTCAAAATAAAAATCGGGAGTATATAAAAGTATGGCATTAAAAGTTGTAAAGTTTGGCGGGAGTTCCCTTGCCGATGCGCAGCAGTTTAAAAAGGTTGCGCGCATTGTCGAGGCCGACCCGCAGCGCCGGTATGTGGTGCCTTCGGCGCCGGGCAAGCGTTATGATAATGATACAAAAGTGACAGATTTGCTGTACACGGCTTATGAAATGCGCGAGATGGAGACCTTTGAAGCGGAATTTGCCCGCATTGAAAGGCGTTATGATAAGATTATTGCGGATCTGAAAATACCACTGGATCTTTCGGATGAATATAAAACCATAAAAGAAAATATAAAATCAGGCGCCAGCCGGGATTATGCTGCTTCCCGCGGCGAGTACCTCAGCGGCCAGGTTTTGGCAAAGCTGTTGGGTTTCCCGTTCCTGGATGCGGCGAAGCTGATCTTTTTTGACGATGCAGGCGCGCTGGATGAATACCGCACATATGAAGCCTTTTATGAGGCGGCAAAGCACTATTCCCATGCGGTAATCCCGGGGTTTTATGGTGCAAATCCTGACGGTAGTGTGCGTACCTTTTCCCGCGGGGGGAGCGATATCACAGGGGCAATTGCCGCGCGCGGTTTTGAAGCTGCGATGTATGAAAACTGGACGGATGTTTCCGGATTCCTTGTAACGAATCCGAAAATTGTCGCAGATCCGAAGAATATAGAGTATATTACCTTCCATGAGCTGCGCGAATTGGCCTACATGGGGGCAAGCGTTTTGCATGAAGATGCAGTTCTCCCGGTCAAGTCCGCCAATATCCCGATTAATATCCGCAATACCAACGAGCCTTCCCACCCGGGGACGATTATTTCCAATGTGCCCGCCCCCAACCGTGACTGCCCGATCACTGGTATTGCCGGAAAACGTGGGTTTTCCATCATCCATATTGAAAAAGACGGGATGAACAACGAAATTGGGTTTACCCGGCGCGCGCTGGAAATTCTGGAACAAAACGGTATTTCCTTTGAATTCCTGCCTTCCGGGATTGACACGATGGGGATTATTGTCTCCAACGACAAGCTTGGCGTTCGCGGGGAAGCGATTGCCAAGCAGATCGGGGCCGCAGTGAATGCAGATATTGCCGAATGCATCTCGGGTCTGGCCATTATTGCGGTGGTCGGACGCGGTATGGTACGCGCCAAAGGTGTTGCGGCCCGAATTTTCAGTGCAATTGCCCGTGCCAATGTCAGTATCCGCATGATTGATCAGGGCTCGAGTGAGCTGAACATTATTGTCGGTGTTGATGAATACGATTTCCGTACGGCGATGAATGCAATTTATGAGGAGTTCTTTCCGAGAAACTGAAGTCGTACAAGGGCCCCTGCGCAAAACTGCGCAGGGGCCCTTACCGGTTTCTTTGTGTTTTGGTTAAAATAGAAACAGGCAATGCCGCGCTGGCGCGGCAAGAAAGAAGGGTGAGTGCTTTTATGTCAGAAACAACGAAAAAACCACAGGCCGCTTCCGAGGTTGGGCATGTGGAAACTGCGCAGCGCAGCGTAACGCCGCCGTATATCCTGCTGCCGGGCGATCCCAACCGCATTGCTGTCATGGCGGCACAGTGGGATGCCGGCGCGCAGCAGTATGAGATGAACCGTGCACAGCAGGCCGCGCATGGGCGGTATAAAGGTGCGCCGATCGGCGCCTATTCAACCGGGATTGGCGGCCCATCCACCGAAATCATCCTGACGAATCTTGTCAATGAGGGAGCGCATACCTTTATCCGTGTCGGAACAACCGGCTCCATCCAGGAAAATGTGCATATGGGAGATATTGTAATCAACGACGCCAATATCCGTTTAGACGGTACTTCAAATTTTTATATGATGCCGGAATACCCGGCTGCGGCATCCTATGAGGTGGTGACAGCGCTGGTACAAGCCTGTGAAAATCTTGGTTTCCGTTATCACGTCGGTGTGGGCTGTACCTGCGGCTCGTTTTATACAGGCCAGTGCCGTACTACGTACGGTGGTTTCCGGCCTTCGGGACTGGATGCGATGTTTGTTGACCTGCGTGCTTCCGGCGTATTGAACTTTGAAATGGAAGGCGCGACTGTGACAACGCTTGCACGGGTTTTCGGAAAGCGTGCCGGAATGTGTGCCGCCGTTGTGGCGCACCGGCTCAGCGGCGAATGGGATGAGAATCCAGAAGCAGAAAGCCGCGCTTGCCTGGTTGGGGCGGAGGCTGTGCGTATTTTGGCCGGTTGGGATGCAAAGAAGGCGGAAAAGGGAAAACGCTGGTTTTCTCCAGGTGTTTTGGAGGGCTGAATATGGACAGGAAAAAATTAATAAAGCTGGCCGCAGCGGCCCGTCTGCGGGCGCGGACTTTTTCCGGGTTCCATGTCGGAGCTGCGCTGCTGGCCGCATCCGGGGAAATTATTACAGGCTGCAATGTGGAAATTCAGTCTACCCGGTCTTCGATTTGTGCGGAGCGCACCGCACTGGTGCGCGCGGTGGCAATGGGGTGCAGCCGGTTTGAAGCTGTTGCGGTGGTTTCCGACGCGGCGCATCCGGTTTCCCCCTGCGGCTTTTGCAGGCAGTATCTGATTGACTTTAATCCGGACATGCGGGTAATCATGGCGAATGCCGACGGAAGCGAGGTTATGGAAATGACAGCGCGTGAGCTGCTTCCGATGCCCTTTATTGTTGGGGATGTGTAAACAGGACTATGTATACAAGGAAAGCAGGCTTTTAAAAACAGCTAGAATTGTAAAAATCCTCCCAACGCGGTTATCCGCGCTGGGAGGAAAATTTTTATTCCTGGGGCTGATCCGGTGTTTTTCCCGGCGTGGGCTCGGATCCGGCGGAAGGCTGCACGGGTACGGGCTGCGCAGGATCCGCAGCTGCGCGGCCGCCGACAAACCCGGCTAAGATAGCCTTCAGATCAATCCCGGTTGATTCCCGCATGCCGTCGACAACCTGGTCGGCGCTGAGCATAACGTCTTTGATCAGCTTGGTCGCATTGCCGTCGCCATACATCACAATTTTGTCGGTTTGGGCAAGCGGGGCAGCCGCGTTCTGGACGACCAGAGGCAGCGCGTTTAAGTACATCTCGAGCACAGACGCTTCGCCCATTTTCCGTTGGGCTTCCGCTTTCTTTTCAATGGCTTCTGCTTCTGCAAGTCCCTTGGCACGGATACCTTCTGCTTCCTGTTCCATGGAGAAACGCAGCGCTTCCGCCTCCGCCCTTTTTGCTTCCGCTTCCCGCAGCGCTTCATAAGTAGCTGCCTCTGCGTCTTTTTGGCGGCGGATCAGATCAGCCTCCGCTTCTTTTTCCGCTTTATACTTCATGGCGTCGGCCTGCTTGCGGACTTCGGCGTCAAGCTGGCGTTCCTTCAGCGCAATTTCCTTTTCTGCAAGTTCCGCTTCCTTTTCGCGCCGGGCAATGTCAGCGTTGACGCGTGTGACTTCGATGACCTTACGCTGATTTTCCTGTTGGATGGAATAGGCGGCGTCGGCTTCCGCTTTTTTTGTATCGGCGCGCACCTGCATTTCCGCTTGTTGGATGGACAGTTCGGCGTTCTGCTCGGCGATCATCTTCTGAGTCTGAACCTTGACAGCGTTGGCTTCCTGCTCGGCGTTGGCCGCGGCGATGGCGATATCACGCTGGGCATTAGCTTTAGCAATCTGGGCATTTTTGCGGATCTGCTCGACATTGTCGATTCCCATGTTTTCTATGGTACCGGCATTATCCTTAAAATTCTGAATATTGAAGTTAACAACTTCGATCCCCAGTTTTTGCATGTCGGGTACGACGTTTTCTGTTATTTTCTTTGCGACGCCCTGCCGGTCCTGCACCATTTCTTTCAATCCGACCGACCCGACGATTTCACGCATATTGCCTTCCAATACCTGCGTGACCAGGGAGATCATTTCGTTTTGCCGCATACCTAACAGTGCTTCAGAAGCACGCTGCAGAAGCTCGACGTCGCTGGAAATTTTGATATTGGCAACGCCGTCGACAGAGACGTTGATAAACTCATTGGTCGGTACGGCTTCCGAGGTTTTGACGTCAACCTGCATGACGCGCAGCGAAAGCTTGTCGACACGCTCAAAAAACGGCACGCGCCAACCGGCTTTTCCGATCAGGATGCGCTTTTTCCCCAGGCCGGAAATAATATAGGCCGTATCCGGCGGCGCTTTCAGATATCCGAGGATCAAAAGCACCAGGATTACAACAGCCCCAATGAAAATGGCGGTGGTCAGCGGAGTAAGTGAAAACGGCATAAGCTTCCTCCCTTTTTCCATAAGCGGATTTTGAAGGTGCCGCCGGGGGATATACATCCGGAGACACCTGTATTATGCATTTATTCTAGCAATTTCTCTATGGAAAGTCAATATCGGCATAGGATAAACGGGCCTGCCTGATTTATAACACACAGGCGGCGCATACCCGCCTGCCAGATATGCGCCGCCTAGATTACTTTTTCTCTCAATATTCCAACGGCTCGACGTTCAATACGTGAAACCTGTACCTGTGAAATCCCGAGGACGCGCGCTGCCTGCTGCTGGGTCATGGAACGGTAGAAGCGCAGGACAATTACTTTCCTTTCCCGTTCCGGCAGTTCGTTCAGCGCTTTCCTCAGCGCGCTGCGTTCGGCGATACTGTCCTCAATGCCCATATCGCCAACCGCATTTTCAAGCATGGGGCCGTCGTCACCTATGCTTTGCTGCAGCGACTGCACTGGTGCGGAAGCAAGATCGCAGACGGCAATTTCTTCCTGCGCAATTCCCGAAGCTTCTGCCAGTTCGGAAAGCCTGGGCTCGCGGCCGAGCTGCGTTTCCAGCTGTGCGCGCAGCGCGCATAGCCGCGCCTGTAATTCCTTTGTAGAGCGGCTGACTTTTACCGGCCCGTCGTCGCGAAGAAAGCGGCGGATCTCCCCGGTGATCTTGGGTACCGCATAGGTGGAAAAGCGGGTGCCGAATGCGGGATCAAAACCGCGCACCGCCTTGACAAAACCCACGCAGCCGAGTTGATAAAGATCGTCTGCATCCACGCCCCGGCCGAAAAACCGCCGCGCAATGCTCCAGATCAACCCGGAATTTTCTTCGATCAGCGCGCAGAAGGCGGCCTCATCTCCTGCACGTACTTGTGCCAGAAGCTCAAGATTACGGTCTTTTTCGTTCATCTTCGGCTTTTAATCCGTTTTGTCAGTACAACAGTAGTCCCCGCTCCGGGTTTGGACTTAACCCTGAGACCGTCGCAGAAGCTTTCCATAACGGTGAACCCCATACCGCTCCGGTCTTCTCCGCCGGTGGTGTACAAAGGCTCCCGCGCCTGCTCGACGTCCTCGATTCCGCGTCCGCAGTCCTTAATGCGGATTTCCAGGGTATTGGCGCTGATTTTTACGGCTATGTAGATCGGGCCGATGCCATCGGGATAGGCATGGACAATACAGTTGGTCACCGCTTCGCTGACGGCGGTTTTGATGTCGTTGAGTTCCTCCAGGCTCGGATCAAGCCGTGCAGCAAACGCGCCGACTGCCGCGCGTGCAAAGCCTTCGTTGACGGATTTGCTTTCGAATTCCAGTTTCAATTTGTCGCAGGGCTTGCTCATACGGCCTTGCCTCCTTCTTCAACCGTTACATAGCGGGAAATCCCGGCCATGGCGAAAATTTTCATCGGCGCCGGGGGTACGCTGCGAAGTACGACTTCTCCGGACAGTTCGGTCATACGCCGGATTGCCTTGATAATCAGCGCAATACCGGAGCTGTCCATGAAGCGTACAGCGCTCATGTCAAAAATCAACCGCTTAGGCAGATAAATATCGATAATCTGTCCAAGCTCCTTGGAAATGCTGCGCAAAGTATGATGGTCGAGTTCGCCGGAGATCATAAGCGTCACCGTCCGCTCATGGATCCTGTATTCCATAAAAATCGCTCCTTTTGGGTAATTGGGTTTTATGTATTTGGGAAAGAAGCCGTCTTTTTCCCGTGTGTCCTTCATTATATGCTATAGTATTTGTAAAATTCTGGCTTTTTATGCGCCTGACGTGGAAAAACTTGGTTTTTCGCAGGAAGGCGGGGGTATACTATTTCAAAAGGAGGGATCGGATATGAGGACAAACCGCGTTTTGGCGCTTTTTTTCCTGTTTTTGCTGTTTTCAGGCTGTACAATGCCGGGAGCGATACGGGGATCCGGCGCACAGCGCATTGCAGCAGAGGTCAAGAAGGCAGGGAACATAAAAAATCTATCTGCCGTGCCAGGACAGGAGGCACAACAGATATATGCCATGGAAGATGGGGAGATTTTTGCTGCGCTTTATGGCCTGGAGGAGGGAGACTGCGCAGAAATGTGCGCTTATCTGGCGGATAATGCGATGCATGTCGATGAAATCGCCATTTTCACCTGTGAAAACGACGCGCAGCTGGATAAAGCGAAACTTGCGGTTGCCCAACGCCTGTACGCACAGATGGAGCGATACAAGGATGTATCGGATATGCTGTACCAACGGCTTGCAGATGCACGTTATGGTGTCAGCGGTAAATATTACTATCTGATTGTCGCACGGGCAGAATGCGCAGACGCAGCGGAAAAACGGGTGTTGGAATTTGGATAAGCATATCGGGACGGCAGTACGCATATGCGCGGTTTTTGTGGAAACGGAGGAAAACGAACTTTACTTTCCCGTAAAAAGCCGGTATAATAGATATATCCCATCTATGTAAAGGAACCGGGCGGCTATGAAAAAAAAGAAACAGAATCTGGAAATTGATGCAAACGGAAACTTGCGAAAAAAAGGCTTTTTTTCTGGAATCTATAATTTCGGTTATTATTATAAGTCGTATATTATCGTTTTTTCGGTAATCCTGGTTTTTATTGTGCTTTTGTATTTTTCGCTTCAGTCCGCGCAGGCGGATATGTATCTGTACCTGGCTACGCGGCAGGACAGCGCCCTAACGGAGGAGCAGGTCAATATGCTGTTTGAGAATGCCAGCAGCTATGTCGAGGATTTTGATGGGGATGGGACGCCGTATTTTGTGCCGAAATGGCTGAAGCTGCCCGAGGATGTGACGGATACGGCATATGGGGATCTTAGCCGCGCGCTGGATGACCAGAATGTTGTTTGCTTTGCGGTGGATGAAGCGGTTTATTCGTATTTACAGGAAGGGGGCGAGCTGCGGGATTTGGCATTTTTTGGCCTGGAGGGCTATGACGATTACCGGATTTTACTGAATGGGACAGGTTATATGGCCGGGATCGACATCGAACAGCCACTGTATCTTGTAATGAAATATTTTCCGGATGAGAAATATGAAGATTATTTCATCAGCCTTTTAACGAGCTCGGTTGTAGATATCTGTAAGGAATTGACCGGCGGACAATAAATTGGGGAAAAACCGCCGTGCGGCTGCGTATGCAGTATGCACGGCGGTCTGCTGTATTTGGCTGTCTGGGACAATATGAAAAACCGCGGCAAACGGTATATGCCGTTTGCCGCGGTTTTTTATTGAATTTCAATAGCGCCCTGCTGACGAATGTATACGCGGTGTGCGCTTCCTGCCCCGAAGGTTTGATCCAACCGGGCAATATAATTCTGACAGAGTTCATCCGGGACAAAGGCCTGAATCGTCCCTGCGAAACCGCCTCCATGGACGCGGCAGGCGCCGCGTCCGGCCAGCACCTGCGCAGATACGGCGAGTGCAAGTGCAAGACTTTGTTCAGCTGCACCCGGTACGCTGATATTCTGCAAAAGTTGCCAGCTTGAGGCGCCGGATTCGCGCACAAGAGACAGGAAAGCTTCCACATTGCCGTTTTCAAGCGCATCGGCTTCCTGTCCGGCCCGTGCGTCCTCACAGATAAAATGTATAGCGCGCAGTGCGGCACGGTCTCCGACCGATGTACGCAGTGAAGGCAGCGCGGCAAGCAGGGTTTCCATATCCAGTCCCCGCAATACTTCCCGACCGAAAAAGCGGGCGGCGGCCTGCATATCTGTCAGGATCTGCGCATATTCATCGGTAAGGCCGGCGTGAGAAGCATGGGTATCGGTTAAAACGATTGTATAACCGCTCCGGGAAAAGTCAAAATGGATTGGCCGGACCAGCGGTGCTGCCGGATCGGCAAAATCAATACTGACAAACCCGCCGCAAGCGCAGGCAGTCTGATCCATTAGGCCGCAGGGCTTTCCGAAAAACCGGTTTTCCGCTTCCTGTGCGATTTGTGCCATAGTAAGGGTATCGAGCGCGCCCGCGTTATATAAGGCGTTTTGAATTTCACACAGCAGAACCTCAAATGCAGCGGAGGAACTTAAGCCGGAACCCGGAAGGACCCGGCTTTCAATATAGGCGTCGAAGCCGCCGCAGCGCCAGCCGCGCCGGGACAATGCGGCTGCAATTCCTGCCGCCAATGCACCCGGTGTTCCAAAATCTGCTGGATCCGGCTGTGCGCAGGCACAGTCTGTCAGGATTTCCCCGAACCCTTCTGAGTAGATCCGGATCCTGTTATCCGGCCGGGGCGCTGCGGCGGCAATGGTATCAAGATCGACCGCCGCTGCAAGCACACGGCCGTGGTTGTGGTCGGTATGATTCCCGCCGATTTCTGTCCGGCCGGGCGCAGAAAAAAGCCGTATATTCCGTTGCTCCGGGCAGCGTTCTGAAAATCGCATGGCTGCGTTGACAAAACGCTGCGGATCCGACAGGGAATGCGTATCCTTCGCTTGGAAACGGCGCAAAATTTCATCTTTTGTCATGTGTTCACCTCAAAGGACAAAGTAAGAATATTTTAATCCGCATTTATTGAAAGGTCAAGCCTGGGTATGCAGGCGCTTTTTTCAGATGCGGCCATGCCTGCAGCACCGATGCTTCCCGGCCGGTGTTTTTCTTCTGCCTTTTTTTGCGGGAAGTCGATATGGACAGACAAATTCCTCTGGATTCCGGCATACAATAGGAGCAGGAGGTGGCGGTTTGTGTTTGATATTTTTCTGAATATCCTCTATGTTATGCTGCGTGTATCCGGCGGCGGTTCCTTTCCGCAGCCGCTGGATGCGCAAAGAGAGCGGGAATGCCTGGAACGCATGTGGCAGGGGGACGAGGACGCCCGCGCAGAGCTGATTGAACATAATCTCCGGCTTGTCGCGCATGTGGTAAAAAAATACTGCTCCATCAATACCCGCGAACAGGAGGACTTGCTGTCCATCGGGACAATTGGGCTGATCAAGGCGATCAATACCTATAAATCTGACCGGGGGACGCGGCTTGCCACCTATACGGCACGGTGTATAGAAAATGAAATCCTGATGTATTTCCGATCGGCAAAACGCAGTGCCGGGGAGGTTTCCCTGTCTGAACCGCTTGAAACGGAATCCGATGGGGGTACCCTGGCTTTGATGGACGTTATCAGCACACAGGATGATCTTGCGGAGAACCTGGATGCAAGGGATGACTGTGAACGGCTTTACCGCGCGGTTAATGCGGTACTGGATGCGCGGGAACGGAAAATCATTGCGATGCGGTATGGAATACTCGGGATAGAAAAACCGCTGACGCAACGGGAAATTGCACAGATATGCGGCATTTCCCGTTCTTATGTTTCAAGGATTGAAAAAAGGGCACTGAAAAAATTGGAAAACAACCTGCTTACGTTGAAAAAAGGGCTGTAATATGCTAAAGTGTAAAAAACAAGGGTATTGCACTGGTTTATAGCCGGCGCAATATAAGCTCGGTAACGCCGGGGTTTGACCCGCTGCGCAATTCCAGGACTGCGGGATGCGTTGCATATTCCCGGGCGATCATTTCGCGCAGTGCCTGGCCGGCATGGTATCCGTGGATCAGCTGGATAATGTATACGCCGCGGCTGCGCCGCAAAGCGGCGTCGATGGCAATATGTGCCTGATAAACATTTTTTCCGTGAAGATCGAGCTGTATTATGCCTTTTTGCATGGTTTACCCTCCTGCTATACTGCGGCATTTCGTAAAAACAAAAGAGAGAAGGGATATTTATGACGGTCTCATTTCCATATGGTCACACAACGCAGAAACTGATGCTTTCGGACGGTTGTGTGCAAGCGGTGCTTGCCCCTGTGCCGTCTTCCGTCAGCGGCTCTGCACAGGCGTTGGTAGAGCAGGCACTGGATCATCCGTTTGGGAGCCCTTGCCTGGAATCGCTTGCCCAGGGACGGGAAAAAATTGTGCTTATTGCTTCCGACCATACGCGCCCGGTTCCAAACCGTGTTCTGCTGCCGGCGATGCTCCGGCGTATCCGTGCCGGAAACCCGGATGCGCAGATCTGTATCCTGGTTGCTACCGGATGCCATCGTGCAACCACGCAGCAGGAACTGATTTCCATGTTTGGTGCGCAAATCTGCCGGCAGGAACATATTGTCGTCCATAACTGCGACGACGAAGAAAACCTTGTTGATCTTGGCTGCCTTCCGTCCGGGGGGCGCTGCCGGGTCAACCGGCTTGCAGCGCAAGCAGATTTGCTGGTTGCCGCCGGTTTTATCGAACCGCATTTTTTTGCCGGTTTCTCGGGCGGGCGCAAGAGTATCCTTCCCGGTATTGCGGCGCGGGAGACGGTCGTATACAACCATTGCGCGGAGTTTATAGATTCACCTTATGCCAGAACCGGCGTTTTACAGCACAACCCGATCCATGAAGATATGCTTTGGGCGGCGCGGCGCGCAGGCCTTGCCTTTATTTTAAACGTTGTGGTTGATCCCGCGCATGAAATTACCGCTGCATTTGCCGGGGAACCGGAACAGACGCATTTGCATGGCTGCGCATTCTGTGAAAAGATAAGTACAGTTTATGCAAAACCGGCGGATATTGTAGTGGTTTCCAACGGCGGATATCCGCTTGACCAGAATATCTATCAGGCGGTCAAGGGTATGTGTACGGCGGAAGCGGCGGTGAAACCCGGCGGTGTGATTATCATGCTGGCGCAGGCCTGTGACGGCGTTGGCGGAGATTACTTTTTCCGGCAAGCTTCAGCTGGGCTTGGGTATGCGCAGGCGCTTGCAAAATACCTGCGCCTGCCCCGGGAAAAAACGGAACCGGATCAGTGGCAGACGCAGATTTTTCTCCGGGTGCTGCACAAGGCAAGGGTAATCCTTGTATCGTCAGCGCCGGAGGAAACTGTCTGCGCACTGGGGATGATCCCGGCGGCGAATCTGGAGACGGCGTACAGTCTTGCATGCTCCATATGCGGTGCAGGCGCGACGGTTAATCTGATCCCTGACGGTGTCAGCGTGATTGTGAAGCCGCAGGTTTCTGGCCTATAAGTTGCTCCGGCTTTGCCGGTTTGGGGATGCGTACATAATAACAGGATGCGTCCTCCCTTTCGACCTGTCCGCCGTTTGCAAGCATGACATGCAGAGAGGAAGGATTGTCCTTGTTTACACGCAGGTATATTTCGTTCTCCGGAATAATAACCGACGCGATTTGCAGGGCCTGCCGGAGCCCTTCCTTGGCATATCCATTCCCCCTGAACTCTTTTTTGATAAAATAGCCGATGTGCCCGGCGCCGGTACGCAGGGATTCGTTCAGATAATGGCGTATGCGGAACTGGCCCACAATTTCATCTTGTTTCCATAGGAAATAAAACGTTTGCGGAACATAACCTTCGGGCAGATTTTGACCGCATGCAAAAGAAAGGATTTCATGGAGGGCATGTTTTTTAAAATGCTCCCAGCTGATACCGTGCCATCTATTTGTTATGCCATTCTCATCAAGCGGCATATCACGGATGAACTGGTATTCTTTTTCAAGTACATCTGTACTGAATTCCTTTAAACACAGCATTGTTTTACCCTCCTTTTCGCATAAAAAAATAATCCCGGAGTTCTAAAAAAGCGTCCGGACGGCTGTCCTGGACGCTTTGATGTCTATACTCCGAGATCAAAGCAAGCAGCATACGGCATCAGATTAAAAAATAACCGGCATATTTTCTGAAAACGAAGAATCCGGCCGTCCACACACCTGTGCGAAAAAACGCCGGTGTTTACCTGCCGGAATTCAGACGTTTTTGCCGACCTTCATTCGAAGCGTTCGATTTCCACCCAAATGCGTCCTTTGCGGGAGAGATTACCTGCGGCGCAGACCCGGAATTTTCCAAACCCGCGGGCGGAAATCACATCGCCTTCACGGATACTGCGGTCAGGCTTTTCACAGGGCAGATTATTTACAATCGTATGCCCTGTGCGGATCAGCTCCCGTGCCCGCTCCCGTGACATGGAAAATCCGGTTGCGGCAACTGCGTCGAGCCGAAGGGAAGCGACGGTATCGCGGATCAGCCGGATTTTACGCTGCGGAAGGAGAAGCTCATCCGGCGCGATGCGAGAAACGCGTATACTTGTACGTCCCACGCTGCCGAAAGTATCCAGAAGAAACGGCGCAATGGATTCAAGCACAATTAGGTCGCAGGCATCTGGCCGTACCAGAATATCACCGACGGCGTCCCGGCGGACACCGCTGGCCATCAGCGCGCCCAGGAAATCCCGATGGGAAAGCGAGACTTTTGCCTGCGCCGGCCAGACAGCGCGCAAAACCTGAAGCGGGGCGTATTCCTCTGCCTGTTCCGGCTCTGCCCAGTCTGGCAGAAAAATGGCTGTACAGCGTTCTGCTTCCGGATATGCGCCAAAAAAAACATAAGAGGTGCATTCCGTCTGATTCGCAAGCGTTTTTGCCAACGTCTGCTGACGGGGATTTAAGAACGCGGTTGCAGTGGGGATACCGCTGCGCCGGCACTGTGCAGATTTATCGAGGAATTGCGCCAGCATGAGCCGGTCTTCTTCGTCTGAAGCCAGCCGGTCAAGCAGGACGCGCCTATCCATTACAAATCCCTCCCAAACCCTTATTCACTGTATGTATAAAGCGGATTAACAAGAATCGCATTGGCATCTTCATCCCAGCCAACGGCGAAGTTGAACAGGATCGCCAGGTCACGCAGCCGGAAATAGTTGTTGCCATTGATAAAATAGGCGCTCAAAGCAACGGGTTCCCCATCCAAAAGGATTTTGCTGCTTGTAGGCGCAGCGGTGGGGTTTTCCAAGCTTTTTCGGGACAGTTCATCCCCGTTGGCCGTATAAGCAGCGCCGGTCTGCAGCATAATCCGGTTGTCTGTCTCACTCCAGCCGACAGCAAACTCTACCGCGCTTCCGGAGAGGATATAGGCGATATCCCGAAGCTTGAAATAGTTATATCCGTCAATATTGTAAGTCTCGAGCAGATACGATGCGCCGCCAACAATTGTCAGGGAAGCATTTGTTGTAACTGTCGCCCGGTTGGCGAGATCGGTAAACGTGGACAGGGCGTAGTTGGCAGGGCTGCGTGCAGAATCCGTATGCTCTACCAGCGCGTTGTCGGCGTTGGACGCAAGCGTATTAAACGCAGGCGTACGGGTACTATACTGCGGATACGCGTCTTCATCCCAGCTGTGACGGTCCCGCCAGGTGCTGGTGCTTTGCTCAAGATAGTAATCGTAATATAGGGTGGTTCGCCCGGAACGTTCGTAAGAAGCGTTATCAATGCGTACATCCGACCAGTAATAGGTGCCGTTTAAACGCAGGCGGTTCCACTTGTGAATGACGCTTGAGCCGTCACTGTTGTGAAAATAACCGCTAAAAACATGGCATTCAATTCCTGCGTGTTCAAGGAGGATTTGTAAAAGCGCGGAAAATTCATAGCAGGTACCGACCCGCTCAAGCATCATCCGCAGCGCCATTTCTGTTTCCAGATCTCCATGGACATCATAGTTGAGCAGCCCCTGCGCATGCAGCGCATCCGTTTGCGCCTGATAGAGGCTGATTTCCCCGGTCAATGCATCCAGGTCATAATAGTATCCGCTTTCATCTTCCGGACGGGGATAGACGGAGTTTTCGCGATAACAATTTTCCTGCACCCAAGTGTAAATGGCATAGTATTTCTGTGCGTTGGAAAGGCCGTTGAGGGCAAGTTCGTTTAAGATCAACGCTGCCAGATAGTCGCACTGTGCATTCCCGGTCAGGTTTGGGATACCGACTTCATCGTAAACTGCCGTATCATCGGCCGCCGTCACCCAAACGGAAAGCGCATATTCCTGGTTTGCGCCCTGTGTTTCGGTATGAATGCGGATTTCATAGTTGCCCGGCTGGACATAAGCACTGGAATCATAAGCCGCGCCGTTGCCGGCGGCAGGACGCGCGTCCCAGAAATAGGTATGGACATTGGCCGACAGGTCTTCCTGCCGCGCCTGATAGACCAGCACGCCGTAGCTGTCGCAGATTTCAACCGTGCAGGCGGCCCGGTTTCCCGACAGCGGGACATAAATATACAGACAGCTGTTGGCGGCGGGCGTATAGATGGACTGGGAAAGCCAGGGTTCGCCGCCCGCTCCCTGAGGCGCGGCGAAAGTCAAGGGTGTGATGATTGAAAAGCACAGCAGTATGCTGCATAAAAATGAAAGATATTTTTTCATGCTTCCTCCGGTTCTTTTAGCTGTCGGACGGTAAAACGAATAAACAGGGAAGCGCAGGCGTAAAAAACAAACCAACGGCATGGTTTTTTACCCAACTCCCTGCGATTTTCGTATTTATTCTAGCAGAAGCAGAGGATAAAATCAAGGCAAGGCAGGCGACGCTTTTGTTACAGATTTGTTTCATTTTTAAAACTTTTGTTGCGAGTCTTGCAGATCAGAGAATTTCCTTAAAAAATGTCTGAGTCCAGACCTGCATTTCAAGCTTGGTATAAAAATTCTGGATTTTCAAATAATCGTTTGCTGCGGATGACAGGAACAGGTAGCCGATACCGGAATTTCGGATTTCCTTCTCGGCAAATTCGAACAACTGGCGCCCGATTCCGAGAGTGCGGAATTGCGGGAGTACATAGAGTTCGTCAATTTCAAAATAATGGGTATTTGGTAGGAAAATGCACATGCTTTCTGAGATTGCGTCATGCCCGGAAAGATAACCGATCAATTTTTCATTGAAAGTACAGGCCCAGATGCTCAGGCATTGAAAGTCTTCTGCTTTTCCTGCGGTCATACCACGGGTGATTTTTTTCCTTCTAAATTTTAGAAAAGGTAACTCGTTCTGGTAATTATGTGTCAGTTGCCTTGGAAATGAAATAGTCCATAGTGCGCTTCTTTCATACAGAGAATAGAAACGGCAAGCATACCTTCTTAATAATAAAAAAACATGCCGCAGGGAATACCTGCGGCATGTAAAATTTTTTACTTCTGGCTTTCCTCAACGGCAACGGCGACGGCGACGGTTGCGCCGACCATCGGGTTGTTGCCCATGCCGATCAGGCCCATCATCTCGACGTGTGCCGGGACGGAGGAGGAGCCTGCAAACTGTGCGTCGGAGTGCATGCGGCCCATGGTATCGGTCATGCCGTAGGAAGCAGGACCTGCGGCCATGTTGTCCGGATGCAGGGTACGGCCGGTGCCGCCGCCGGAAGCAACGGAGAAATACTTTCTGCCGTTTTCGTTGCACCATTTCTTATAAGTGCCTGCGACTGGATGCTGGAAGCGGGTCGGGTTGGTGGAGTTGCCAGTAATGGAAACGCCGACATTCTCCAGGCGCATGATCGCAACGCCTTCCGGGACGCTATCAGCGCCGTAGCATTTGACTGCGGCACGCGGACCATTGGAATATGCGGTTTCGGAAACCACGTTGACCTCTTCCGTAGCCGGATCAAACTGGGTCTTTACATAAGTAAAGCCATTGATGCGGGAAATAATGAAAGCCGCGTCCTTACCCAAGCCATTGAGGATCACACGAAGGGGTTTGGTGCGGACTTTGTTGGCGTTGAGGGCGATTTTAATCGCGCCTTCCGCCGCGGCGAAGGACTCGTGTCCGGCCAGAAAGCAGAAGCACTCGGTTTCTTCGGAAAGGAGCATAGCGCCGAGGTTGCCATGGCCGAGACCAACCTTACGGTTTTCTGCAACAGAGCCGGGAATGCAGAAGGCCTGCAGGCCAATTCCGATTGCAGCGGCTGCGTCGGAAGCTTTCTTACATCCCTTCTTCAGCGCGATAGCAGCGCCGACAGTATAAGCCCATACCGCGTTTTCAAAACAAATGGGCTGGGTTTCACGGACGATCTTGTCGCAGTCGATACCGGCGGCCATGGTGATGTCGCGGCACTCTTCGATGGAGGAAATGCCATATTCTTTCAAAACGCCGTTGATTTTATCGACGCGTCTTTCATAGCTTTCAAACAATGCCATATCCTTTTTCCTCCTTACTCTTTGCGCGGGTCGATGTAGCGGACAGCTTCGTCAAAGCGGCCGTATTTGCCCATCGCCTTTTCATATGCGGTATTGGGATCGTCGCCTTTTTTAATGAAATCGGTCATTTTTCCAAGCGAAACGAATTCATAGCCGATCACCTGGTCGTCAGCGTCAAGCGCCATGCGGGTGACATAGCCTTCGGCCATCTCCAGATAGCGGACGCCTTTTGCACGGGTGCCGTACATGGTGCCGACCTGGCTTCTCTGTCCCTTGCCCAGGTCTTCGAGACCAGCGCCGACAGAAAGCCCTTCTTCGGAGAACGCGCTCTGGCTGCGGCCATATACGATCTGGAGGAAAAGCTCACGCATTGCGGTATTGATCGCATCACAGACAAGGTCGGTATTGAGCGCCTCGAGAATCGTCTTGCCCTGAAGGATTTCCGCTGCCATGGCGGCGGAATGGGTCATGCCGGAACAGCCGATGGTTTCAACCAGCGCTTCTTCAATGACGCCGTTTTTGATGTTGAGCGAGAGCTTGCAGGCACCCTGCTGCGGTGCGCACCAGCCGATGCCGTGCGTAAAGCCGGATATATCTTTAATTTCCTTGGCCTGTACCCATTTTCCCTCTTCGGGGATCGGAGCAGGGCCATGGTCGGGGCCTTTGGCCACGCAACACATATTTTCTACTTCACGAGTGTAGTTCATTGAAAATTATCTCCTTTCCAGATTCACTCCGTACTATTATACCATGCTTTTTTGATAAAATCAACGCGGCAATGAAAAAAACCACGCTTTTTCCGGTGTTCTTTCGGGAATTTTGAAGTGCGGCGCTTGCAAAAGCCTAGCAGTCCGGGTATACTGAAAAAAGATAAGAAAAATGGTTTTTAACGGGATCACTCGCTTAGAGGCGGTTTTATGCAGCAGGACATGGAAGAAGTGTGTATCGTTTGGAACAAAAGGAGTTGCCAGTGGGATTTGTTTATCATGTAGTGACGCAGCACGCGATGCAGAAAGGACAGGTTTTTGTCTTTGACACCCTCCATCCTAACGGTGTGCGTGCCCGGGCGGATGCGCATTTTTGCGGGTGAAGGAGAACCGGCGCATTTCAGACGAGCTGGAATCGCTGATTGATCAGGATCCGGAACAGTGGAGCCGGGTGGCATACCGTGAGCTTGCGCTGGAAAAGGTCCGTCAGGCGGAATTTCCGCAATACCCCTCCCGTATGGCCTGTTTATATACTTCGCGTACTTTGCAGGATGCGCGCGGCTGGGCTGAATTCTTCCGGCGCGCAGGGCGGCAGGTTTTTTCCATTGTCCGGCTGGGCGTAGAAGGTCGGATATTTTCCGGCGATGCCTGCCTGTGTTTTGACGGCGTGGAAAACGAGGAGGAAAATCTTCCATTGGCACGCAGCTACTGGCGCAGGGACAGACGGGACGGGCCTGTGGTACTTGAAGTGCTGGCCGACGGAAGGATGGAAGTTTTGGAGATTGTGGAGACATATTAAATATGCGCAGCGCCCCTGCCGGAGTTTATTTTGGCAGGGGCGCTGCGGTTTTATAGAAAATACAGGTAGGCCATATATCCGGCATATACCGCAAGCAGTATAAATCCCTGCCAGCGGTAGAGCCGTTTTTTCAGGATCCCCGGAAGTGCAAGCAGCAGCGAAACCGCGATCATTACCGGAAGGTCAGCGTACAGCAATGATGCTTCCAGCCCCATGGGCCGGATAACGCTGGAAACGCCGCAGACCATTAATAGATTAAGGGTATTGGCGCCGATCACGTTTCCCAGGGAAAGCGCGGTATGCCCCTTGATCAGCGCTGTGATAGAAGTAATCAGCTCGGGCAGCGAAGTCCCCAGTGCAATCATGCTGATGGAGACGACGTGTTCCGGGATCCCAATGGCAAGCGCCAGCCGTGATCCGTTTTCAACAAGCAGCCTTGCCCCAAAGGCCAGTGCTGTGACCGACAGGATAATAATCAGAAGATCAGAGAAAATGCCGCCTTTTTTCAGGCCGGCGGGTTGTATGGCGGAAGGCGCGGCGTTTTTTGCACGCTGCCAGGACCAGTGCAGGTAAAATGCCAGAAGCGCGAGTAGGCATGCGCCGGAAAGGCGGCTGAAGCCAAGCTCAGATACGGCGAAGAGACTGAATACTGCGGCGCACAGGAAAAAGAAAAGATAATTTGATTTAAAGTCGCAGGAGAGACTGCGCGCCGGGCGGATTGCCTGGGAAAGCCCGGCGATGAGCGCTGTATTGCAGATCACGGAACCGATAATATTTCCGGCAGCCATATCGGAAAGCCCTTTGGCGGACGCGGTCGCGGAAACGGTCAGTTCCGGAAGGGTTGTGCCGAGGCTGACGATCGTTGCGCCTATAACCATATCGGAAATCCGCAGCCGCCGGGCAAGCCGGGCGGCTGCATCGACAAAAGCGTCGCTGCTAAGGACAACGAGCGTAAGACCTAGCAGGAAAAGCGGGATATACATGGGGCCCTCCTTGAAAAACGGACAAACCGGGAATAGCTCAATATATGCAGGCGCCGCACTTTTATGTCTGCAAGTCTGCTGGTGGTTCCCCTCCGGATTCCCATATGCCGGCAAAGGGTTTCTATAATTGAAAAGCATTGCCGGTTATCGAAAAATAAAGTAAACTGGTCTTAGAAATCCGGACAGACAGGAGGATAAAACATGCTGATTTATATGGACCGGCTCCAGCATTGGGAGCGGGGGCCGGCGCCGGACTGCCCTTCGGCCTTTGGGCTTTCAAAGCTCCGCCAGGCGCTTTCCCGGGCAGGAATCCGTTCGAATATTGTGCGCCGCGAGTCTTTTACCGGGGACGAGGATGTACGTGCGCTGGTGATTACCTGCGCAGGTTTCAATGTGGCAAGCGCGCTTGGAAGCGAAGCATATCAAATCCGCGTGCGGGGACAGGTGATCTATGTCAATGCAGGTGGGGAAACCGGTGCAATGTATGCGCTTTTGGAGCTTGCGGAGATTATCGAACTGGAGGGTTATGATAAGATTACAGACCGGGACGGGGAGCCGTTCCTGGAAAAACGCGGCGTCAAGTTCAACTGGCCTTATGAACCGTACAGCCTGGGGGATGCTTTTGACAAAAACCGCGAAACTGTGCTTGACCGGGAATTCTGGCGCGATTATATCGATTTCCTGGCGGAAAACCGCTATAATTTATTGACGATTTGGTCGATGAATCCATTTGAGATGATGTTCCGTGTTCCCAAATATCCGGACGCAACGCCTTACAGCGATGTGGAGCTGGAGCGGCTGCGTGCGGTATTCGATTTTATCTTTACCCATGCAAAGGCGCGCGGTATTTCCACCTATATTATCACCTGGAATTTGCGGATAACCCCGGCTATGGCCCGCGGGCTTGGGCTTCCGGAACAGGTGGCGGATTACCATGCCGACAAGCTGCGCCGTATGCTTCGCCAGTATGATCCGGTTATCCGGGATTACTTCCGCGAGGCGGTCAAGACGCTTGTACGCACGTATCCTACCCTGACCGGGCTTGGCACATCCAACAGCGAGGAGCTGGTCGGGACCGCTGACCAGACGGAGGAATGGGTGGCGGATACCTATCTTAAGGCAATCCAGGAGCTGAATATCCCGCTGCCGTTTATTCATCGTACCAATATGTCCAACGGCCGGGTTGCGCAGGAGCTTTTCCTGAAAAATTATCCGGGAACGGATAAGATGATTTCCTGGAAATATTCCAATGCGCATATGTATTCCCACCCCCGGCCGCAGTTTGAAACGCTGATGGGCGCCTGGGAAGCAATGGATGTATCGCAGACGAAAGTGATCTATACCGTACGCAACGACGATTTTCAGACATTGCGCGGCGCAGATCCGGCCTTTGTCGCCGAATATATCCGGGGGATGAAGCATGACTATGTCGCGGGTTTCTATTGGGGCGCGGACGGTTATGTCTGGGCGCGGGATTTCCAGCATATGCCGCATGTGCATATGGACTGGAAATATGATTTCGAGCGTCATTTCCTACAGTTTTCAACAATGGGCCGTTTGGGATACAACCCCGAATTGCCGCGGGAGCATTGGGTGCGCGTCTGTGCTGCGCATTATGGCGAGGCCTGTGCCGAGCCTGTTCTGTCCGGTCTTGAGGCGGGCGCGCGCACAATCAGCGCGCTGTCGCGCCTGCACTGGATCAACTATGACTACCAGTGGCATCCGGAAAGCCTGCTGAATACCTTCGGTTTCCAATCGGTCCGTGCCTTTATGCGTACGCCGCCGATGCCGGGTTCCGGAACGGTTGGCGTGCAGGATACAGCGCGGCGGATATTGGATGGGGTATCGGATGGTGCAGAGGACGCACGCTCGGTCATTGCACTGATGCGCCGTCAGGCGGAGCTTCTTGACGCATGTGCGTGCAAACTTGACGCGGCGATTGAGCCGGAATACCGTGCAGGCGATTTGGCATGTGTGTTGGAGGATATCCGCGCGTGGGCCTGTTTCGCCCGGTATTGCGCAAAAAAAATTGATGCGGCATTGGCGTTGGAGCTGTTTTGCTGTACCGGGGATACCGCACGCAGGACTTATGCCGTTGGGCAGCTGGAAAGTGCGCTTGGCGACTGGCAGGCATTATCGGAAATCTGGGCAGGGCATTACATGCCGTATCAGATGGGCCGTGCCAATCAGATTTTTGGCTACTCTTATTATATCAACGATGTTCGCCGGGATATTGATCTTGCACGGCGTATGGAACCAGGCTGGGACAGCGAAGCTGAAGTGCTTGCGCAGGCCGGCTTTGAAAGCGCACCCTGGGCGCGGGGATACGGAAAATAAAAGCGGATCAATGTACAGGATGGCCGCCGGAGAAGCTTTGCCTGCTTTTCCGGCGGCCTGTTTCAACTGTGGGAAAAGGTGTGGATTTTGCTTTTTCTTATAAAACGGCGCACAGGGCTTCTATTTTGGAAAAATCTGCGGTATAATGAAACTGTATATTCCAATTCCCGGGAGGTTCTCCATGAAATATTTTCGAAAAATTGAGGGTGATGAACTTTACCTGTCGCCTATGAGCGCCGAAGATGCGCAGCTTAATGCCCGCTGGCTCAATGATGTGCGCATCACCGATGGTCTGGGGTCAACCTGCCGTGTATTTTCCGCTGAACAAGAGCGCCGGTGGATCGAAAGCCGTGCGGACGATTACCAGTTTGCGATTGTACGCAAAAGCGACGACTGTCTTCTGGGGAATATTGGGTTCGATGATCTGGATTTTATCCATCAGCGCGCTGAGGCAGGGCTTTTTATCGGGGAAGAGGAAAACCGGGGACGCGGCTATGGTACGCAGGCGCTCTGCCTGCTCCTTGATTACGGTTTTCGCCAGCTGAATCTGCATAATGTCATGCTAAAACTCTTTTCCTTCAACGAACGGGCGCTTGCCTGTTATAAAAAGGCCGGGTTCCGGGAAATCGGCCGCCGCAGGCAGGCATATTATGGGAATGGCATGTTCCACGACATAATCTACATGGATATTTTGCGGGAAGAGTTTTATGCGCGCAATAGATGAAGGAGGGCCTGTTTTGACGGATTGGACGCAATTGCTTCGCGTGCTGACGGCGCAGATGCCGCAGCTCAGGTTTTTACAGTATCAGCCGCTTGCGCCTTATACAAGTTTTCGTATCGGCGGCCCGGCGCGTGTGCTCGCGTTTCCGGAGAACGAAGCGGAATTGTCTGCACTGCTGTGTTTCGCGCATGCGCATGCGGCGCCGCTGCGTATTCTTGGCGGCGGTTCGAATCTGTTGATCCCGGATGAAGGCGTTGACGCGTTGGTTGTACGGCTGCCTGTGGATGGGGTGATCACAGTCCGGGACGGGCGTGTCAGCGCTGCGGCAGGCTGTTCCAAAGCGGCCGCGGCGCAGGCGGCTGCGGCTGCTGGGCTTTCGGGTCTGGAGTTTGCCCATGGCATTCCCGGTACGGTCGGCGGCGGCATCCGGATGAATGCCGGTGCTTACGGCGGGGAGATGCGCATGGTGGCGCAGTCTGTCACAGCGCTGGATTTCCAGGGCAAGCGGCATGTCTTTGCAAATAATGCGCTGGAATTTTCCTACCGGCACAGCTTTTTTTCCACGCATCCGGAATATGTTATCGTCCTGGCGGAGTTTGCGCTTACGCCGGCTTCGCCGGATGTGGTTTATACGCGCATGCGGGAGCTTGCGGCGCAGCGGCGTGAAAAGCAGCCGCTGGAATATCCGTCGGCGGGCAGCGTGTTTAAACGTCCGGAAGGTCATTTTGCCGGGAAGCTGATAGAAGACGCGGGGCTTAAGGGGCTTACGATTGGCGGCGCGCAGGTATCGCAGAAGCATGCGGGCTTCATTGTTAACTGCGGCGGCGCGACGGCGCAGGATGTGCGCCGGCTGGTAGCTGAGATTCAGAAATGTGTGTATGCGCATTCTGGCGTAGAGCTGGAATGTGAAATTGAAATGTGGTAATATGTCATTTTCACAAAAGGTAAAAGAAGAGCTGTGCATCCAGCCGATGGATAAACGCTGCTGCATACTGGCGGAGAGCTATGGTATCCTGCTGTTTGCCAATGTGTTCCGGGCTGATGAAATCCGCCTGATTACCCAGAACGAAGGTTTGGCCAACCGCGCGGGAAAGTTGTTTTCCCATGCGTTCGGCATTCATGTTCCGGCACTGCGCAATGCTGAAAATGGGCGTTATATTCTGAAAATCGGGGATGCAACCAGCGTATTCCGCGTTTTTGATACGCTTGACCTGGATCCGGATGTGACAGGGATCCGTCTTAATACGGCGTTGGTAGAACAACCATGTTGTCAGGGCGCCTTTTTGCGGGGCGCGTTTTTGTCCGGAGGTTGTGTAGCGTCTCCAGATACGCGGTATCATCTTGAATTTTCGACGCCTTACCGCAGCTTTTGTGATGCATTGGCTTCCCTGCTTGAACGGCTTTCCCTGACGCCGCGCGTTACCATGCGGGCGGGGAAATATATGATTTATTTTAAACGCAGTGAAGCAATTGAAGAAATCCTTACCCGCGCCGGTGCGCATCAGGCGGCGCTTGCGTTTATGCAGGCGAAGGTTGTCAAGGAAGTGCGTAACAGCGTAAACCGCTATGTAAATTGTGAAACTGCCAATATTTCCAAAACGGTCGAAGCGGCGCGTGTGCAGACGCAGGCGATCCGGAGGCTTTCGGAGAGCGGGCAGCTGGAAGCGCTTCCGGAAATGCTGCGTCTGACAGCGCAGCTGCGCCTGGAAAATCCGGAGGCTTCGTTGTCGGCACTTGGCCGTATGTTTTCCCCTCCGGTCAATCGCGCTACGCTGAATTACCGGCTGAAAAAGCTTATGGAGCTTTCCGAAAGGCTTTGTGGGGAGGAGGGATCATTTTGACGGAATTTGTACATCTGCATGTGCATACGGAATACAGCCTTTTAGACGGGGCATGCCGGATCCGCGACATTATGAAGGCAGTGGCGGACGCAGGGCAGAAAGCCGTTGCCATTACAGACCACGGCGTAATGTATGGCGCGGTGGATTTCTATCGCGCCGCTAAAGCTGCGGGGATCAAGCCGATTATTGGATGCGAGGTATATGTTGCCCCGCGTACACGCTTTGACCGTGACCCGCAGTTTGACCAGAACCCGCATCATCTGGTATTGCTGGCGGAAAACCAGACGGGCTACCGGAACTTGATTTATCTGGTTTCAAAATCTTTCACCGAGGGCTTTTATAACCGCCCGCGCGTCGATCTTGCGCTTCTGCGGGAACATCACGAAGGGATCATTGCCTGCTCGGCCTGTATTGCCGGCGCGGTGCCGAAACTGCTGCTTGCACGCAATTACGAGGCGGCCCGTGCAGCGGCGCTGGAGTATAATGAAATCTTTGGGCCGGGCAACTATTTCCTTGAAATTCAGGACCATGGTATTGCCGAAGAGCGGGAGGCGCTGCAGGGCCTTATCCGGATCAGCGAGGAGACGGGCATTCCGCTTGTCGCCACAAACGACGTGCATTATCTTACCCGTGCCGACGCCTATATTCAGGATGTAATGATGTGTATCCAAACAGGTCATACCATCGACGACGCCGACCGGATGAAGTTTGATTCTGAGGAGCTTTATCTGAAAACGGGGGATGAGATGGCGGCGCTGTTCCGGGCACATCCGGAGGCGCTGGAAAACACGGTGAAAATTGCCGGGCGCTGCAATGTCGAA
Source organism: uncultured Eubacteriales bacterium (assembly GCA_934546935.1). Classification (GTDB taxonomy): domain Bacteria; phylum Bacillota; class Clostridia; order Oscillospirales; family QAMX01; genus CALWJF01. The sequence goes on along the minus strand of CAKTEH010000005.1, from coordinate 31,531 downwards.
TTTGAATTTGGGCATTATCATTTGCCGGAGTATATCACCGAAGATCCCCGTGACCATTATGAAATCCTTTTGGAAAAGTGCGAAAGGGGACTGGTGATGCGTTATGGGGAGCAGGCGCCGCAGCATCATGAGCGTCTGATGTACGAGCTTGGGATTATCCGCCGCATGGGGTTTTGCGACTATTTCCTGATTGTGCAGGATTTTATTCTTTATGCAAAGGACAATGGAATCCCGGTTGGAGGCGGACGTGGCTCCTCAGCCAACAGCATCGTCAGCTACTGCCTGCGTATTACGGATATTGATCCGATCCGTTTCGACCTGTTTTTTGACCGTTTCCTCAACCCCGAACGTGTCAGTATGCCGGATATTGATATGGATTTCTGTTATATCCGCCGGCAGGAAATTATCGAATATGTAAGGAATAAATATGGCGACGACCATGTGGCGCAGATCGTGACCTTTGGCACCATGGCGGCTCGGCAGGCTGTGCGCGATGTCGCGCGCGTGCTCAATGTTTCCTATGCCGACGCCGATTCCATCGCCAAGCTTGTACCCAATGAGCTGCATATGACGCTTGAACGCGCGCTCGAGGTTTCCCCGCAGCTTGCTGAGCGCTGTGAAAATGATGAGACTGCACGCCGTGTGCTGGATATTGCCCGGCGGATCGAGGGGATGCCGCGTCATGCCTCCACCCATGCCGCGGGTGTGGTAATTACCGACCGGCCGGTCTGTGAGTATGTGCCGCTGGCGCGCAGCGACGAAACGATTGTAACGCAGTTTACCATGGTGACGCTTGAGGAACTGGGGCTTTTGAAGATGGATTTTCTCGGGCTGCGCAATGTCACCGTTGTCGACGACGCCCAGAAACTTGTACGCGAGCTTGTTCCGGACTTTGATGTGCATAAAGTCCCCGACGACGATCCTGAGACCTATGAGATGCTTTCTCAGGGGAAAACTTCGGGCGTATTCCAGATTGAAAGCGTGGGCATGACCAACCTTATGATGCAGATGAAGCCGCGCTCGCTGGAGGATATTACTGCGGCGGTGGCCCTGTACCGCCCCGGCCCCATGGATTCCATCCCCCGCTTTATAGAATGCCGTAATGATCCGTCGAAAATTGCCTACAAGGATCCGCAGCTTGAAGAAATCCTCCGTCCAACCAATGGCTGTATCGTCTATCAGGAGCAGGTTATGTCGATCTGCCGCAAGCTTGCCGGATATTCGCTGGGACGGGCGGATATTGTGCGCAGGGCGATGAGCAAGAAAAAATACGATGTGCTGGAGCGGGAGCATGCTGCTTTTGTCGAAGGGGCGATAGAACACGGCGTAGCCGGCGCGGCGGCGGAAAGTATTTTTGAAGAAATGCAGGAATTTGCGCGCTATGCTTTCCCAAAGGGACATGCAGTGGCGTATGCGTTGATCTCCTATCAGACCGCCTATCTGAAGTGTCATTACCCGCGCCAGTATATGGCGGCGCTTTTGACCTCTGTGCTTGGTTTTACGGAAAAAATGGTCGGTTACATCGAAGAATGCAAAAACATGGGCATTTCCGTACTGCCGCCGGATATCAATGAATCCCGTACAGGTTTTACTGTTGCAGGGGACAAAATCCGTTTTGGCCTTGCCGCGCTGAAAAATGTGGGGACGGCGTTTATCGACCGGCTGATTCGGGAACGGGAACAGGGCGGAAGATTTTTAAGCTTCAAGCAGTTTTGTGAGCGTATGTATGGTATTGACCTGAACCGCCGCGCACTGGAAAGCCTGATCCGTTCGGGCGCGTTTGACAGCTTTGGGCACCGTCGTGCCCAACTGATGGCAGTATCAGATACGATCCTTTCCTCCATTGCCCAGAAAAACCGCACCAATGTCGAAGGACAGCTGGACATGTTTTCCATGTTTTCCCCACAGGGCGATGCGGATGAAGCAGAGCTTCCCGATGTCCCGGAGTATTCCCGGAGCATGCTCCTGTCAATGGAAAAGGAGACGACCGGCATGTATATGTCCGGGCATCCGCTGGAAAGCCGTGCCGATGAGCTGCGCGCCATACAGGCGGCGCCGCTTGCATCCCTGTCTGCGGGCGATGCGTCTTCTCTGGATGGGCAATGGGTGACGGTCGCGGGAATTTTAAATTCTGTGCGCCTGAAAACGACCAAAGCTGGGGCGATGATTGCGTATGTGGTGCTGGAGGATATGAGCGGCACGGTAGAAATGATGGTCTTTTCCCGGCTTTTGCAGCAGGCGGCGAGCCTGATCCGGGAGGGGGAGGTCGTCATGGTACGCGCGCAGGTTTCCGTGCGTGAGGATGAAGCGCCAAAGCTGAAGGTGGATCAGATCGCACCGCTGTCGGCGTCCGGATTTCCTGCGCGTACCGGCCGGCCGGTTCCCGCTGCACCCGTCCGGGACATGCAGTCTGCCGCAGGCCGCCTGTATGTAAAAATCTGTGCGGAGAACGCTGGGAAACTTACGCGCATGGAGGCGCTGATGCGGATTTTTATGGGATTGACGCCTGTTGTACTGTATGATGTGCGTTCAGGTGAAAAGCGGCGTGCGCCTGCCGGCGTCGATGCGCAGCCGCTGTTTTTGTCTGAACTTTCCCGTCTGATGGGCGGCGATGCGGTGGTATTAAAATAATGATGGAATATTCTGGAACCTTGTGGTATAATAAGCGCAGCCGGGTATTTTGATGCCTATATACCAAAAAGTGTGTGGATTTTTTGCGGCAAATGCTGTGCTGCATGCCCGGTGTTTCCGAAAAGATCAAACTGGAAGGTACGTCCTGCTGACTGTCGGCTTCATTCAGCGCATGCAGGCGGGGCATGGTGCCTGTAGGTATGTGCCTTAGGGGTTAAGCAAAGGAGAATTGTTATGGGCGAAGAAGAAAAGAACTATTCAGCAGGCAATGTCCATATTTCTGAGGATGTTATTGTCTCCATTATTTCACTGGCTGTTGCGGAGGTGGACGGGGTGGCAATCACCCAGGCTTCGCCGATGGAATTTGCAGAACGGCTGACAAGAAAGGGGATTGGCCGCGGTGTAAAAGTTGTTTTAGAGGGCAATGAGGTTTCCGCAGATGTCTTTATCCATGTGGAATACGGCCTGAATATCCCGCAGAAGGCCCTGCATATCCAGCAGAAGATTAAATCTGCGGTTGAATCGATGACCAACCTGGCGGTGCGGACTGTAAATGTTACCGTGACCAGTGTCGCGGAGAAAAAGGAGAAAAAAGGCGAATAAGCCTTTTGAAGACAGCCTATGAGCAGACGATCGGCGCGCGAGCTTGCGCTGCATATGGTTTTTGAAATGGATTTTACCGGCGTGGACTGCGGCGAAATTATGCGTTGCCGGCTTACGCCGGAAGAGTTCGGTGCGTTTGCAAAAGAAGACCGGCTGTATGCGCAGCTTCCGGATGCGCATGACCGCGAATATATTGAAAAGCTTTTGCGCGGCGTATCGGCGCATCTGCCGGAGCTTGATTCCTATATTGAAAAATACAGCGTGGGATGGCGTTTTGAACGCCTGTCGCATATTGTTATTTCCCTTTTGCGAATTGCCATGTTTGAAATGCTTTACCAACCTGATACGCCCAATTCGGTTGCGATCAATGAAGCGGTTGAGCTTGCCAAGCGTTATGATACCCAGGAGGCTGCCGCGTTTATCAATGGGATTTTATCAAGTTTTAATAAAGAGGAAGTCAGTGAGTAGATGAGCGGGATTTTGGCGTTTGACACTTCGAATTATACCAGTTCCGCCGCGTATCTCGATATGGATTCAGGCCGCGGCGCGAATGTGTCGCGGCTTTTGCCGGTCAGCCCGGGCGCGCTTGGGCTGCGGCAGTCGGAAGCGGTTTTCAGCCATGTGCGCGCGATGCCGCAAATTCTCGACGAGCTTGCCGCGCAGCCTGAGTTTGGAAAAGCGGATTATTTTGCAGCTTCGGACGCACCGCGTGCTGTGAATGGCTCTTATATGCCCTGCTTTCTGGTTGGGATGACGCTTGCGCGGACGATGGCGGCAGCGCAGGCCCAGGGAGTGCGGCCGCTATTTTTCTCTCATCAACAGGGACATATCGCAGCGGCAGTATACTCTGCCCAGTGCATGGAGATGCTTGCACAGCCCTTTCTTGCCTGGCATCTTTCTGGAGGGACGACAGAGCTGCTGCTTATCCGGCCGGATGAACAGCATTTGTTTTCTGAAACCATTCTTGGAGGGACTATGGATATTTCCGCCGGGCAGTTTATCGACCGTGCGGGGGTTGCGCTGGGGCTTGGGTTTCCCTGTGGACGGGCTTTGTCGGATATTGCGGACGCTGCGCCGTCGCAGGAACGCTATAAGGTGAAGGTCGAAGGTGCGCGCTTTTCACTTTCCGGTATGGAAAACCGGGTCCGCGATATGCTGATCCATGGTGCAGGTGACGCTAAAGTTGCCAATTTTGTGCTCAATACAGTTATCTATGCAGTGGAGCAGGCCACACGTCAGGCACTGGAAACCTACCCGGGCCTTCCTGTGCTGTGTTCCGGCGGGGTCGCTTCCAACGCGCGCTTCCGCAGGAAAATGCGCGACGGTTTTGACGTATGTTTTGCGCGCCCGGAATTTTCAACGGATAACGCCATGGGCATTGCCGTCCTGGCGGCTGCGCGGCTGCTTGGAGGAATACCAAAATGGACGAACGGTTGATTTTATCCATCGGCGAGATCAATGCGCACATCCGTGCGCTGCTTTCGACCGACGATATTTTAAGCTCGGTCTATGTCCGGGGCGAAATTTCCAATTTTAAACTGCATTCCTCCGGGCATATGTACCTGACGCTGAAGGATACCGAGGGTGTACTGCGTGCGGTGATGTTCCGCGGTGCGGCGTCCCGTCTGGCGTTCCGGCCGGAAAATGGAATGAAGGTGATAGCACATGGCCGCGTGGATGTATTTGCACGTGACGGGCAGTATCAGCTTTATATCGATGAGCTGATTCCCGACGGCGTAGGCGCGCTGTATGTAGCGTACGAGCAGCTGAAGGAGAAGTTGTCGGCAGAAGGCCTGTTTGATCCGGCTTGTAAGAAGCCGGTCCCGCGCTGTCCTATGAAAATTGCGCTGGTTACTTCGCCGACAGGTGCGGCTGTGCGGGATATGCTGCGTATTTTAAAGGCGCGCTGGCCAATCGCCCGGGTTCGGATCTATCCTGTGCGTGTGCAGGGCGTGCAGGCGCCTGGTGAGATTTGCCGGGGAATCGAATTTATCAATCGATATCAGCTTGCAGATCTGATCATTACCGGCCGCGGCGGCGGGTCGATAGAAGATTTATGGGCCTTTAATGATGAGCAGGTTGCGCGTACGATTTTTGCCTCGCAGATCCCTGTAATTTCTGCGGTTGGCCATGAACCGGATTTTACAATTGCCGATTTTGTCGCCGATTTGCGCGCGGCGACGCCGTCGAATGCAGCAGAGCTGGCCGTCCCGGACAGGATGGAGCTTGCCGCGCAGATTGAACACATGCGCGCGCGTATGATCCAGGCGCAGCGCCATCGTATTGCCGTATCGCGCCAGCATGTTGCGGCGCTTGCGGGCAAGCGGATTATGCAGGATCCAAAGAATTATCTGGCCGACCGCCAGATGGCGCTTCTGCATCTGGCGCAGCGTTATGAACAGGTACTTTCCCGTGCCGGCGAGCAGCGCCGGGAGAGGCTTTCCCGTGCGGCCGCTATGCTGGAAGCGCTCAGCCCGATCCGGGTACTGGCGCGCGGCTATGCTATGGTGCATGACGGGGAGGGAAAGATTGTCCGCCGGGCAGATGGGCTTAGCGAAGGCGCGCGCGTGCGCCTGGAGTTTGCCGATGGAGGCGCGCTGTGCCGGGTAGAGGAAACGCTTTTGGAGGGACACAATGGACGGGAAGAAAACAGAGACGAAAATGAGTTTTGAACAGGGGCTTGCCAGGCTGGAGGAAATTGTGGCGCTGCTTGAACGCGGCGAAGCGCCGCTGGATGAGTCGCTCGCATTATATGAAGAGGGCGCGGGCCTGATTAAGCGCTGCAACTCGGCGCTGGATCAGGCGGAAAAACGCGTCAGCATCCTTTTGCAGGGTGAAGACGGTAAGGTGCAGGAACAGGCCTTTGACCCGGATGCAGACTATGGAATCTAGGGATATGCTCGCTTTTTATGCGCCTAAGATTGAGGCGGCGCTTTCTGCCTGTATTCCGCAGGCAGGGCTTGCGCAGCAGCGGGTCGCCGATGCAATGCGCTATAGCCTGCTCGGCGGCGGGAAACGCCTGCGCGGCGCGCTTGTATTGGAATTCTGCCGGGTGTGCGGCGGGTCTGCCGAGGCTGCAATGCCGTTTGCCTGTGCGGTGGAAATGATCCATGCATATTCCCTGATTCACGACGACCTTCCCTGTATGGATGATGACGACCTGCGCCGGGGAAAACCGTCTTGCCACAGGGCCTTTGGGGAGGCAATGGCGGTTTTGGCCGGCGACGGGCTCCTGACGCTTGCTTTTGAGACGGCGCTTGCGCCGGAAACGCTGCGGCATACCGGCGCACAGGCTGCGTTGCAGGCCGCCGGTGCGCTGGCGCGGGGCGCGGGGCTCTATGGTATGCTTGGCGGGCAGTGCGTGGATGTAGAGGAAGAAGGATGCCTGCCGGATGCGCAGACGCTGGAAAAGATGTGCGCGATGAAAACCGGCGCGCTAATTACTGCGGCTTGCCAGGCCGGCTGTATTATTGCGGGTGCGGATGAAACCGGGATTTCCGCTGCTGCGGACTATGCGCGGGCACTTGGCCTTGCTTTCCAGATCCGCGACGATATGCTCGACTGTATCGGCGACGCACAGACGCTTGGAAAAGCAACCGGCGTGGACGCCCGCCAGGGAAAGACAACATTTGTTGGGCTTTACGGGCTGACACGCTGTGAAGAAATGGTTGCACAGCTGACGCAAAAGGCATGTTCGGCGCTTGCGGTTTTCAAGGGCACGGAGGCGCTTTGTACGCTTGCCAGGCGGATGGAAACAAGAATGCGGTGATTTTTCCGCGCCTGGGAACAATCAAGAAAAGCGGCGGGCATACCGGCCAATTTTATGAATACATGCTATGGATTTTTTTTGAATAGTGTGGTAAAATCACATAAATCGGGATTCTGCCCCTTTTATCGGGCATTCCGCCGGGATTGCCTGATAAAAAGAATCAGTCAGATTAAAAAGGAGGCATATTTATGAAGTATACTGTCAGCGGTGTCTGCTCACGCAGCGTCAGATTTGATATCGAGGACGGTATCGTGAAGAACGTGGCGTTTGAAGGCGGCTGCAGCGGCAATACCCAGGGCGTTGCGAGTCTTGCAAACGGAATGAAGGTTGAGGACGTTATCACGCGCCTGCGTGGGATCCGCTGCGGCAGCAAGGCAACCTCCTGTCCTGACCAGCTTGCAAGAGCGCTTGAAAAAGCCATACAGGAAGGATAATAAAAATGAAATATACCAGCATCCGGGCGCTTTATTCCGGATATGAAGCTTTTTTGGATAAAAAAATCACAGTCGCCGGCTGGATTCGTACCAGCCGCAGTTCGAAAACCTTTGGCTTTATCGAATTAAACGATGGCTCCTATCTTTCCAACCTTCAAATTGTCGTCAATGATACGGTGGAAGGATTTTCGGAAATTATGCATTATAATGTCGGCGCGGCAATCATTGTGGAAGGCATACTGGTAAAAAGCCAGGGGGCGAAGCAGCTGTTTGAGCTTTCTGCGGAAAAGGTTACGCTTGAAGGCGCATCGAGTCCGGAATATCCGCTGCAGAAAAAGCGCCACAGCGTCGAATATATGCGCACCATCGCGCATCTGCGGCCCCGTGCGAACCTGTATAATGCGGCTTTCCGTGTGCGCAGTGAAGCAGCTTTTGCGATCCATCAGTTTTTTCATGACCGCGGTTTTGTCTATGCGCATACGCCGATTATTACCGCTTCCGACTGTGAAGGCGCAGGCGAAATGTTCCGCCTGACAACGCTGGATGCAAAAAAACCGCCGCTTACCGAAGATGGGGAAGTGGATTATAGTCAGGATTATTTTGGAAAACAGGCTAATCTTACAGTTTCTGGCCAGCTCAACGCCGAGACATTTGCCCTTGCTTTCGGAAAAACCTATACATTTGGGCCGACTTTCCGTGCAGAACGCTCCTTTACCCAGCGCCATGCTGCGGAATTCTGGATGATCGAACCGGAAATTGCCTTTGCCGATTTAGACGACGATATGGCGCTGGCTACCGATATGACAAAGCATGTTATCCGTCATCTGCTTGACAATTGCAAAGCGGAGATGGAGTTTTTCAACCGTTTTACTGACCCGGGCCTGATTGAACGGCTGACGCATATTGTGGAGTCGGATTTCGGCGTGCTGACCTATACTGAAGCGATCGCGCTTTTGGAGAAAAACAAGGAGAATTTTGAATATCCGGTTTATTGGGGCTGTGATCTGCAGACAGAGCACGAGCGCTATATTACGGAAGTAATCATGAAGAAACCGACTTTTGTCATTAACTACCCCAAGGAGATCAAGGCTTTTTATATGCGGCTTAATGACGATGGGAAGACGGTTGCGGCAATGGACATGCTGGTGCCAGGTATTGGCGAACTTATCGGTGGGAGCCAGCGCGAAGAGCGTCTTGATGTGCTGCTTGCGCGCATGGAAGAGTGCGGCTTAAAACCCGAGGACTACTGGTGGTATCTTGATTTGCGCCGTTTTGGCGGGACGCATCATGCCGGCTATGGACTGGGGTTCGAGCGTCTGATTATGTATGTCACCGGCATCGCAAACATTCGCGATGTCTTGCCTTTCCCGCGTACAACCGGAAGCGCGGAATTTTAATCAAAAAACATAGGGCCGCAGGATATCTGCGGCCCTTTTGCTTTGGAAGGGAGAAATAAATAATGGGGGATTTAGATCAGCTTGCCTGTGCAATGGTTGAATATGAGCGGGGGTGTCCCAAAAGAATCCAGCATTTTATCAAGGTGTATGGTTTTGCCCGCTTAATTGGGGCAGCTGAAGGGTTGGACGCTAAGTTACAGGACATACTGGAAGCGGCGGCGTTGGTACATGACATCGGGATTCGTCCGGCGTTGGAAAAATACGCAAGTTCTTCCGGCCTCTTACAGGAACGCGAAGGCGTTGCGCCGGCACGCAAAATGCTGACGTCTTTAAATTTTGAGGAGGCCCTAATTGACCGGGTCTGCTTTCTTGTTGCGCATCATCATACCTATACAGGCGTAGACGGACTGGATTATCAGATTTTGCTGGAAGCAGATTTTCTGGTTAATGCATATGAAAGCGAATTCAGCCTGGATGCAATTTTAACGGCAAAAGAGCGTTTTTTCCAGACGGAAACGGGGAAAAAGATACTTATGGACATGTTTGGCGTATAAGTAGCCGTGCTTTGTTGCAAGGGTGCTGAAAGGGCCTGGAAAGACTTTTATAGTCTTCCCAGGCCCTTTTCCTTTCGTTTATAACAACGTGGAACCTCATGCCTAAGCTTACATCCGGATTACAGTTTCAGATAAGTATGCTGCTTCGGCGGCATCGTGCGTAACAAAAATCAGGGTACGGCCGCAGCAGCAGGTACGGACATAATCCATGGTCATTTGCTTTGTTGTTTCGTCAAGCCCTTTGAAAGGCTCATCAAGCATGATGAGCGGTGCATCATAGAGCATGGCGCGGGCAACGGCAACACGGCGCCGCATACCGCCGGAAAGCTCACAGACCGGCAGGCTAAGGCTTTCCCCCAATCCCAATGCGTGCAGATGTGTGCGCAGGGTTTCTGCCGGAACCCGTTTACCTGTCACAAGGCGGAGGTTCGCCAGCGCGGAAAACTGCGGGCACAGGCGGTCTTCCTGGAATACAGCGGAGATCCGTTCCGGAAGCCCGGTAATCTCACCGGAGTCCGGTTTTTCCAACCCCAAAAGAATATTCAACAATGTGGTTTTTCCACAGCCGGAACTTCCCATGACGCAGCTGCGGCGGCCCTGCGGAAAGCGGGCGCTGAAGTCACGCAGGACCTGTTTATCCCCAAAACTTTTGTTGAGTTTTATAATACAGATATCCATCAATGTTTCTCCAGCCAGGCAAACCCTTTTTTTAAAATAAACAGGAATAGTTTTTCAAATGCAACGCTTGTCAATACAATAATAATTGTCCAGGCAAACAGATCGTCTGTGTCAAGATACACCTTCGCCTGATACAGCATTTCACCAATTGAGCCGTCAGGAATGCCGATAACTTCGGCTGCGACGCCTGCCTTCCAGGAAAGGCCAAGTGCGACGGAACAGGCGGAAAGCAAAAAAGGCTTCAGCTGGGGAAGAAGGATATAAAAAAAACGTCTCGGCCAGGGGACAGCGAACACCTGCGCCATTTGCAGAAGGGCGGGATCTGCGCTTTTAATACCCTGAAGGATATTTTGATAAATAATCGGTAGAACCATAAGGAAGGAAATAAAGATGGAAAGCGTGGAGGAACTTAAAAAAATCAGGCACAGGATAATAAAAGAGGCAACCGGTACGGATTTAATGGTAATCATATAGGGCCACAATACGGTTTCCAGAATCCGGAACCGTCCGGCGAGGACGGCCAGCAGGCATCCGGCAGCAAATCCCAGAAAAAAACCGGCGGCAATACGCCAGAGCGTAAAGCCAATGGCCGCAAAAAATCCCGGTTCACGCCAGATGCCAGCAAGACGCGCCAAAACCTTCAGAGGGGATACTAAAAGGATGTCGTGGCCAAGCAGCATCGCCGCCGCCTGCCAAACGGCAAGGGCGGCGGCAACAGCCAATATTTTTTTCAGTTTCTCCAGCTTCTGCATATAGCTCCGTCAGGGTTTATAGTAGAAATCCTCACCTGGCAGTGTGCCGCCGACGGCTTTCGGATTCTGTTCGTAAAGGATAGACAGGTAGGCACCGACTGCTTCGGCCATCTCATCGCCATCAATATACGTGATGTTGCAAAATGGAATAGCGGTTTTGGCGACGCCCGCCTTTACAATATCATAGCTTTCGCACAGTGCCGCGGTCTCTTCAACGTTGGTATTGGCATATTGTGTCGATGCCTTATACTCTTCGAGGAAAGCCGCAAACTGCTCCGGATAATTTTCTGCGAATTCACGGCGCACGATCAGGCCGGCAGTAATAAACAGGCTGCCGTTGTCCAGCGCGTTCCATTCCTGTGTCAGATCCAGCGCAATGCGCAGCCCTTCCACCTGGCTTTGCGCAACGGTTACAAAGGGCTGGGGAAGCATGGCAACCGAATTTTCGGACTCATTCATCAACGCAACAACTTCAGTCGGTTCGCTTTTCCATTCGATGGTTACGTCAGTGTCCGGATCCAGGCCATTCTGGGTTAGCAGATAGCGCAGCGCATATTCCGGCGTGGAGCCTTTTCCGGTAGCATAAATGGTTTTGTCTTTTAGATCGGCAACGGAATTAACGGTTTCTCCGCCTTTTTCAACGATATAAACGACGCCGAGGGTATTAATGGCGGCGAACTGGACTGCGCCGTCGCTATTATTATACAGTACGGCGCCCAGGTTAACCGGAGCAGCGATGACGTCGAGCTCGCCTTTCAGCAGCAGCGGCGTCAGTTCGTCCGCAGAAGCGGCAAGGGTATAGTCGTAATGATTTGCGGTGGTTCCGGCGTCTGCATCGGACAGCAGCTTGAGCATGCCGATGGTAGTCGGACCTTTCAGGCCGCCAAGACGGATCGTAAGCTCCTGTGTGTCAGGCCCGTCCGGTTCGTCCTGGCCATCTTCTGAATCGCCGGTGTCAGGCTGCTGGGTGTCGTCTGGGACATCTTCGCCCGGATCAGCGGTGTTGCCATCCTCGCTGGGCTGCAGATTACCGGAAGATGCGTTTCCGTTCGGATCAGCCGCGCATCCGGAAGCCAGCGCCAGAATCATGACCAGGGCTAAAAACAGGGAAATGGTCTTTTTCATAGTTTTGTGTATCCTTCTTTCTTCCAATTTGGAGTACGTATTTATTATACGCACTTAGTATAGAATTAACGTTGCATCTGCAACGAAATCTATAGCCTATTCGTGGAAGTTTATGAGGATTTGAAAGTGGTTTTTGTGAAAATCGATGATTCCTTCTTTTTGCATCCGAGACAGCTCCCGCGACAGCGCACTGCGTTCAGCGCCGAGGTAAACGGCCATGTCCGATCGGTTGAAAGGTACGGTAAAACCGTCTTTTCCCGAGTGCTGTGCATATTGGGTAAAAAAAGCGATCAGTTTCTGCCGGAGCGTAGATTTGGAGAGGATCTGGATCCGGTCATTCATGGACAGTGTGCGCCGTGCGAGCATAGCTGTGAAACGGCCGGAAAATTGTGCATCCAGTCCGTTCAGCAGGCTTTGGCTTCGGATGTTTTCCGGATTGAGCCAAAGGATTTCGCAGCTGGAAAGCGCGCGGATATAAACCGGCGCGTCGAGTTGCAGGTACCATAGGGATTCGCCAAAAGTATCTCCTGAGGATACATTGGCCATAATCATTTCCTGGCCGTCGATGTCCACCATATAAACCTGTACATTTCCATCCAGAACAAGACCGAAAGCGGGAAGCGGGAAACCTGGCCGGTTAAGGAAATCCCCTTTCTCATGGCGCCGGTTTTCCGCAGAAAAAAAGCGCAGCGCATATTGATAATCTGGATCTGTAAGGCCTGTAAAAAGCGGGCAGCGGCGTATTATCGATTCATACATAGAAGTGTCCTTTCATCAGCGCTATTATAAAGCAGCCGGGGCGTATTTGCAAGCCGCATTTCTGGGGACAGGGAGTGTGGGCAAAACGGAAATGCTCGCGCTGCGGCAGGCTTGTATTTGCGGGTAAATGTGGTAAAATAGGGTTTGTGAGTGAAAAGAAAGGGGAATAAGAGATGGAGATATATGAAAATTTGAAGAAAGGCTGCGCGGCAGTCTGGCAAAAGCTCGGTTTTGAACCGGAAATTGCGATCGTGCTGGGCTCCGGGCTCGGTGGATTCGCCGAGGCGATTGAAGATGCCGTCACAGTTGCCTATGCGCAGATCCCCGGGCTTCCGGAGTGTACGGTGGATACGCATGCGGGGCAGTTTGTTTTTGGAAAGCTTGACGGGATACGCGTCGCGGCAATGCAAGGACGCTTCCATTATTACGAAGGCTATGATGTGGAACAGGTTGTGATGCCGGTCCGCATGCTTTCGATGCTTGGTGCGGAGAAGCTGATTTTGACCAACGCTGCCGGCGGAATTAACCGCAGTTTCAAACCGGGGGATCTAATGCTGATTTGCGATCATATTGCGTCCTTTGTCCCTTCGCCGTTGCGCGGTATAAATATCGAAGCGCTCGGCCCTCGATTTCCTGACATGAGCGAGGTTTACGATGCGCAGCTGCGTGGGAAAATCCGGGAGGCGGCGGCCGGACAGGGCCTGGAACTGCGCGAGGGCGTTTATATTCAGACCCCGGGACCGCAATATGAGACGCCTGCGGAAATCCGTGCCTACGCTGCGCTTGGCGCCGATGCGGTTGGGATGAGCACTGCAATTGAAGCGATTGCTGCGCGGCATATGGGTATGGCCGTCTGTGGAATCAGCTGTATTACCAATATGGCAGCTGGGATTGAAGCGAAAAAGCTGTCGCATGAGGAAGTGAAACTGACGGCCGGACAGGCGTCTGATCATTTTGAAAAGCTTCTCAAAATCGCAGTCGATGAAATGTACGGATCGAAATAAGGGGTGTATATGGAACTGATTGTTAAACAGAAAGGCAGCGCCTGTATTCTTGCACCGGATGGGACGCTGGACGCGGCCGGCGGCGAAAAGCTTCTGGCATTGCTGCAGGATCCGGCCCTGGAACTCCATGAGGTTATTATCGACGGCTTGCTCTGGTTTGATGTTACCGGGGAGGGGCTTGAGGCGCTTATCCGGTTCCGCGAAGCGCTGGAAGGCAGGGCATACCTGCGCCTTCGGCACATCCGGCCGGAAATTCTGGAAATACTGGAGCTTACTGAGCTCATATACGGTTTTGAAATCGAAGATATGCCTGGAAGCAGGGCACTGACCGATTCACAGGAAAAGTAAAACCCGTTTTTTCCAGCATCAGCGCCTGGAAGGATTTTGTGTTTTATAATATTTCTCTGCAGGACAATCCCTCTCAGATCTTTTTACGGAATCTGAGGGGGATTTAAGCTTAAAAAATATAAATTCCATGTATGCGGGAATCAAGGCGGCGGTATGGGGACTATAAAGCAAGGTAATAAGGCACAATATCCTCATAATGGCCGTCAGGCATCAGAAAGCCGCCGGGGATAGTTCCCAGCGCTGTAAAGCCGATTTTTTCATATAGGGACCGTGCAGGTACATTGCTGTGAACAACGGCGTTGAACTGAAGGATGCGGAATCCAAGGGCGCGCGCCTGTGCGATGCAGTCCCGCACCAGCGCCTCTCCTGCGCCGCAGCCGCGCGCATGGGAGGATACGGCATAGCTTGCATTGCAGATGTGGCCGCAGCGGCCAACATTGTTTGGATGCAGGATATATAGGCCAATACAGCAGCCCTGGGTGTCCAGTGCGACGCCGCAATGGCTCTGTGCTGCAAAAAATCCGATCGCACCAGAGAGGCTGAATTCTTCAACTTGTGGGAAAGCAACGCCTGCGCGCACAACCTCGTTCCAGATCCCGGTCATGGCGGCGATATCGCAAGGCATGTATGCCCGCACGGAAATAGATGCGTGCTGCTTCATAAAAGGATCATTTCTCCTGTCTGCTATTTTTTGCCGGGCTTTTTTCTGCCTTTGCGGCTTTTTCCTGCCGCTCGGCTGCAGCGCGTTCCTGTGCGGTCTGTTCACGTGCGGCTTGTACCTGCGCCAGCAATCCTTCGGCAAAAGACTGCTGTGCGCGTGCGGCTATGGCGCTGCGCAGGATCAGGGATGCGCAGTTTGACAGCGACGGTGCGAAATTTTCTTGCATGTTTTCTGCATATTCCGCGCAAACTTCTGTACAGGCGTCACGGTAACGGGCGCTGAACTGCCGGTAGAAATCCGCCTCCCCAAGTCTGCGGATTTCCGAAAAAATGACGTCGCGGATCGAGGCAATGGGCACGACCTGCTTGAGGCTGCAGATAACCAGCAAATAAACAAGATGGCTGCGTGTATACCGCTTTTTAATGGGCGGAGGCATGGCTTTCATTTTAACATAGTTGTTGACCATAGCGGGGGTAAGCTGACGGCTTTCCGGAGAAAGCCCCGGACCCAGGTATTTCTCCATTAGGGAAATGACCTGATCCATATACAGGTCGATATCCGGAAGATCTTCATATTTGGGAAGACGGAGTGAAGGCAGCGCTGCTGCACCTGTAATTTCCTGCATGGCATGTTCCTCCTGCAGATCCGGGCCAGGGAGGCCCGGATAGTGGAAAATGTATGTGTTAATTATAAAATAGCATAGAGTTTACAAGCTTGCAACAAAAAATTCGAAAAATCTCTTGACAGAGACTCTAAAATGACTTAATATAGTATTGAAAATCAGATTACAAGGAGGCCGGGATATGAGCGGGCTGAATTTAACAATATATGGAGACTCGATTATGAAGGGCGTTGTGCTGGAAGCAGGCCGCTATAAAATCGGTTCCAAGATAGAATCATTTGCGGAAAAGCTGTTCCAGGCGGTCTCCAACCGTGCCCGTTTTGGATCCACAATAGAAAAAGGGGTTGCGATGCTGGAAAAGGATCTGGCGCGCAGGAGCGTGCCGGAGGGCGTGGTGCTCTTGGAGTTCGGCGGCAACGACTGCGACTTTGACTGGGGTGCAATTTCCCAGCAGCCGGAGCTGGAGCGCGACCCAAATACAGCAATAGAGCGTTTTGTTGCGCTCTACCGCCGCGCCATCCGTATGCTGCGCGAGGCGGGGAATATCCCGGTGCTTGCCAATCTTCCGCCGATCAGCTCGGAGAAATACCTTAGCTGGATCTGCCGGACAGGCCTGTCAAGAGAGAATATTCTGCGCTGGCTTGGGGATGAAAACGCGATTTACCGCTATCAGGAGCGGTATTCCCATGTAATCGAAGAAATTGCCGAACAGGAAAAGGCAGGTATCGTTGATCTGCGCGGCGCATTTTTGTCCGACCGGAAGCTGGAATCTTATTTATGCGACGATGGGATCCATCCCAATTCCAGAGGACAGAGGGTCATTATCGAAACCTTTGAAAATTATTTTGAGACGCACAGGATGGCATAAAAGCCGGATATGGAGAAAACAGGCGCAAGCCCCGGATCCGGGGCCTGCGCCTGTTTGGCCGGGAAGGCGCATGGGCTAGAGAAAACGGCAGAGAAAATTTGCAGAGATTAGGCTGCTTTAGCGAGGTTTTCCCTTGTTTTCCAGACAGCAGGGTGATAAAATAAAGAATACCGGTGCAAAGGCGCCGTATGATTTTCCGGCTTTTGGCCGAGACTTTGATTAAAAGAGGTGAACCGGGATGGACGCAGGAAGTAGACAGGGCACAGACACGGGAACAGTCCGATTATGTCGCGTGCCGGACGCGTATGAGGTGCGTCCATACCGGCATCGGGGATGCTCCGGCGTTTCGCTGTTTGCGCAGCAATGTGGGGGGCGAACCTGTATTTTTCGGATCGGGTGCATAGGATCGCTGTGCGCTCTGTACGGTTGCGTGTAAGTGTCGTGCTTCCTACCCGCTGTGTATAAAAATGCTGCATGGCGGGACTTTTGCGGTTTTATGCCGCAGAATAAGTTTGACAGGGAGGAAGAACCGATGCTTGAAAATACGAAAGAATTGCTGGAAATGCGCCGCTTTCAGGAATTGGCGGCACAGTTGAAGGAGTATAATGCGGCGGATATTGCCGCGCTGCTTTCCGATGCGCCCGCGGAGGATGTTCTGCGGATTTACAGGCTTCTGCCAAAAGAGCTGGCTGCGGAAAGCTTTGTCGAGATGGATTCCGCTGAACAGGAATACCTGATCAACGCATTTACCAATCGCGAGCTTTCAGAACTGCTTGACGAAATGTTTGTCGATGATACGGTGGACGTTATTGAAGAAATGCCGGCGGGACTGGTAAAGAAAATCCTGAAAAACACGGACGTCCAGACGCGGCGTGTAATCAATGAGATTCTGCGTTATCCGGAGGATTCCGCCGGGTCTATGATGACCATTGAATATGTTGATTTAAAGCGGGACATGCGTGTCAGCGAGGCTTTTGCCCGTATCCGGCGTACAGGCGTGGACAGCGAGACGATTTACACCTGTTACGTCACCGACGCGCAGCGTAAGCTTTTGGGGCTGATAACGGTAAAGGATCTGCTGCTGGCTGATGAGCAGACGGTTGTTGGGGATATCATGCAGACGCACATTATCAAAGTTTCCACCCATGACGACCAGGAATATGTAGCCTTGCAGTTTGAAAAATATGACTTCGCCGTTATTCCGGTTGTCGACGCCGAGGACCGGCTTGTCGGGATTGTAACTTTTGATGATGCGATGGATGTTATCCGCCGGGAGGACACCGAGGATATTGAAAAAATGAACGCGATTACGCCGTCAGGCGAGAGCTATTTTAATATTTCGCCAGTCCGGCATGCAAAAAACCGCATTGTCTGGCTTCTGGTTTTGATGCTTTCCGCGACGTTTACGGGAATGCTAATTACGCATTATGAAGAAGCGTTTGCGGCGGTTCCGCTGTTGGTTTCCTTTATCCCCATGCTGATGGATACCGGCGGCAATTGCGGCGCCCAGAGTTCGACGCTGGTGATTCGCGGCCTCGCGCTGGATGAAATCCGCTTTTCCGATTTTTTCCGGCTCTGGGGCTCGGAGATGATCGTTGCCTTAATCTGCGGCGCTGTGCTTGCGGCGGTCAACTTTGTGCGCGTACTGATTATGTATGGCGACGCTAAAATCGGCCTTGTCACCGGAGCAACGCTGATCGGCGTCGCAATGACTGCCAAAACCCTGGGCTGCGTGATGCCTATGCTGGCGAAAAAACTGAAGCTGGATCCGGCGCTTATGGCATCCCCAATTATTACGACGATTACGGACTGCGTTTGCATCCTCGTTTACTTTACAATTGCAACCCGGGTGTTTCAATTTTGAGATTTTTCTCCCCGTCATGCCGGAGACGCATGACGGGGATTTTTTGTTCAAAGCAGAAGAAAGGGAAATTTTATGAGGACAGACCGCCTGATCGAGATTGTGACATTGCTGCTTAAAAAGCAGAAACTTACTGCGCCGCAGGTTGCAGCGCGCTTTGAAGTTTCGCGCTGCATCATCAGCCGTGATATTGAAACGCTTTGCCGTGCGGGGATTCCGGTGGTAACGACGCAGGGTTGTGGCGGCGGGATTCCCATGGATGCAAGGGATGTACAAATGTCATGCAGCCCTTTCATGGAAAGTGCGGCGTAAAAACCTGCTGCGAGGCGCTTGGATATGCGCACTGCGGACAGTGTACGCAGTTTCCCTGTGACATTTTAATTGCCTATTCCTATTCGGACAACGGGCATGGCGATAATGGCCGGCGAATCGACCAATGCCGCGCCTGGCGTGCTCAGGAATGCTGAAATGCGGCCCCCGGCACTACTGCGCTGGGGGCCGCATTTTCTGTTATTTACCTACCGCTTTACGTAAAAGCGCTGTCAGTTCCGCACGGACAGCGCTGTTGGAAACCGGGTCGCGGTTTACCTCCCACAACGCTTTCAGCACCAGCGCACGCTGTTCTTCTGCAGCGCTGATATGGCCGTGCTTTACTTCATCGTGCAGCCACTGTGCATAGGTGCCGATCCAGTCGGCGTCGTAACCGATATCTTCCGGGCAGCGTTCGATTTTTGAAAGATCCAGCCGGTCGTAATAAAGCCGGTAGTTTTGGGTTTGCGGTGTGTCGCCGGATGCAATCCTTACTTCAAACAAAGGATCAATAGCCAGCATTCCATAGCCGGCCAAGGGGCCGTGCGTATTGGCTTCTACAAGATCCTTGTGCACAGTACCATAGACGATTTCACAGATAAAATTAACCCACCGCGCGCCGAGCTTGTGCGTATGCAGGACCTTTGCTTCCAGATTGATCGGGCATTCCGCAATGCCGCAGGGGCGAACAACCTGAGACGGGAGCTGCGTACAGCCCATGACGTCGATTTCGCTGATTCCTTTGGGAACCGGGCAGCCGGCAATCCAGCTTTCCCGCAGCATATCGTGTCCATAATAGCTGATTACGCATTCGGGTACTTCGCGCAGGTTTGCATAGCCCTGCTTGATACCGTCTTTCCATCCGTTTTTATCCAGATCCCACTCGTTGGCACCGGCATGGAGGTTGGAAAGGGTGAAGGAGAAGAAGTTGTGGGCAATGCAGGTTCCCATGGTGACCGGCGTGGTATTCATATTGCCGTATTTGTCACAGGTGGTTACGAAGTAAGCCACTTGCGGCGGTTGGATGAAACGGTGGTGCAAGCCGTTTAAATTTCCGCCTTCGCAGGAATAACGTACAAACTCCATGATATCTGCTCCTTTGCTTCCTTTTATTTATTTCTGTTGTAACATACTATCATAATTTTCCGGTTTCGCTGGCTGCATTACTGTCCATCTTCTGCGACGGTAAAAGCCGTACCGTTTTTACAAAGGCAGTCTCCGCCTATATAAACCTCAAAACATCCCGGTTCAACCGTAAAACGCCCATCCCGGAGGTAAAACCCCAAAGCACGTGCATCAAGGCGGAATTCTATTTCCCGACGCTCGCCAGGCTGCAGGGTCATGCGTGTAAAGCCGCATAGCTGCCGGACCGGCCGCGCCATGGATGCACAAACGTCGTGAATATAGCACTGGGCAAGCGCAGTTCCTGCGCACGGGCCGATGTTTTCCACATACGTCCGCACGGTAAGCGCGCTGCCGTCTACCAGGGCGGAAAGGGAAAGGCAGCCTTCGACCTGCGGGATCCCGAAGCGGAAATCCGTATAGCTCAGTCCGTATCCGAAAGGATACATTGCCGAGCCGGCGCAGTCCTCATAAGTAGCATATCCGCCGTTATAATAGCCATTGACGGTACGGGCAGGGGAGGATGCGTTATAGTAGATCGGGACTTGTCCGGTACGGCGCGGGAGCGTCATTGCCAGATGGCCGCTGGGATTGTAATCCCCATAGAGCACCTGCACGACTGCCTGCGCCGCCATTGTGCCGCCATGTCCGGCATACAGGATTGCATCGAAATATGGTTCGACTTCTTCCAATGCAACTGGGCGCGCATAGCACAGTACGCCGATGACTTTCCGGCCCAGCGCATGCGCGTCCCGTACAAGCGCTGTTTGGGCGGCGGACAGCTCGAGCCGGGTCATGCTGTGGCTTTCCCCGGTAACTGTGTCGCTTTCTCCCAGCGCCAGCACCAACGCTCCGGACGCATGTATGGCGGCGCTCAGCATACGGTCCGGTAAATTGTCCTGCACGGCCGTTATCTTTCCTGGAGCGGCGGATTCCATCGCTTCGGCGATACTGTGCACACGGCGGATGTCAAAGTCAAGCGTCCAGCTTCCAAGCAGCGCGCGCTTTTCATGTGCCATCGGGCCAAGCAATACGACGGATTCGTCTTTACAGAGCGGCAGCGTGTGATCCCGGTTTTTCAGCAGTACAATACTTTCCCGTGCAAGCTTCAATGCCAGCGCCTCATGCGCTTTATAGTCGATGGGACGGATCTGCGTATAGGGCCGTGTAAACAGCCCAATGCGCGCTTTGACTCTCAGGATCCGCCGGACCGCCTCGTCGATAACCGTCATGGGCACCTGTCCGTTTTCCACCAAAGCGGCGAGGTTTTCTAAATATACTTCGTCGACCATATCCATGTCCACGCCTGCATGGATAGCCGCGGCAGCGCAGCCGGCCCGGGTCTGACAGGTCCCCTGCTGGATTTGCTGGAGGATGGAATTCCAGTCGCTGACAACAAACCCGTCAAATCCAAGCTGGCCGCGCAGGATATCCGTCAAAAGGAAACGGCTGGAGGTAACCGGTTCTCCGGAAATTTCATTGAAAGAACTCATTACGCTTAAACATCCGGCTTCAACTGCGGCGCGGAAGCTTGGAAGATAAGTATTATACAGGGTATAATCGGAGATTTCCGTACGGTGATAATCGCGCCCGCCTTCACTGGCGCCATAACCGATATAATGCTTTGCACAGGCGGCAAGCCTCCCTTCGAGGGCCGGGTTGCTGCCCTGAAAGCCGCGTACCATTGCGCGCGCCATGCAGGAGGCAAGCCATGGATCTTCACCCGTTCCTTCGATGCAGCGGCCCCAGCGGCCATCCCGGCTGATATCGAGCATGGGTGCGAAAGTCCAGCGTACGCCGTCGTTTGCAGCTTCTTCAGCCGCCGCCGCACAGGCATCTTCGACAGCTTCCATGTCAAAAGAGGCGGCTTGTGTCAGCGGCACGGGAAATACAACTTCATGCCCGTGGATGACGTCGCGCCCGGCGATAAACGGAATTCCCGACGGGCTTTCTTCTACCGCGATGCGTTGCAGCGCATTCAGCATTTCAACATATCCGCGTTCCTGTGCGTCGAAGCCTGCGTAAGCTGTGCTCGACAGGATCAGGGAACCGACTTCCCCGCGGCGGATTTTTTCACATAAGATAGGGAAATCTTCCCGCTTGAAGGGAATCTGGTTTAGCTGGCCGATTTTTTCTGCCAGCGTCATTTTTGCAAGGATTTTTTCGATATCCATCTTCTTTACCTCATAATTTATCAATCAGTTCCCAAGGCGTAATCAGTCCAAGAAGTGTTTCGTCCGGTTTTCCATTTTCAGTGAGAAAAATGCTGCGGATCCGGATATGCCGCGCATAGGCTTCGTCAAATATCGTTTCAATTTCATCCAAAGGCGCGCGGTACGGGGCAAAACGGTAATATTTGCGGTCAATGGTCAGAAAATCGCGAAGCTCATGCAGACGTGTGCTTTCCGTCAGCGGCGGAAGGCCCGTTGAAAGCGCACGGGAAAAAAGCGTCTCCTGCGAGAATACGCCAATGACACGGCCTTGCTGGGTGATAGGGATTTTTGAGAGGTCCCGTTTGACCATGTCCCGCATTGTGCGCAGGACAGCTGCATCCGGCCCCCGGTGATAAATATTCTGGATTTTTAGTGCAGCGTCGCAGGCGCGCGGGGGATTTATGACCCGCTCCATCACATTTTCAAGCAGGCGAAGCATGCTTTCACTGGGTGTGACTGCATATTGCCCGTCGATTTTAGGGTTGTGCTGCAGAAGATTGCGTACTTCCCGGCAATAACGAAGCCCGGCCGCGACATTTTCAAACTGCGGCATCCGTTCAAGCCTCGCAATCTGTGAACTGCATTCCTCACCAAAGCGATTCGAAGCTGCATCCTCCAATTGTTTATATTTGTCAAGAAAAAGTTCGGTATTATCCATATTTTCCACTTAAAACTCCCTGTAACTCCGGATACTTTATTTTACTATAAAACAGCGCCGGTTTCAATGCAAATCTCTGTCCTGCAAAGCCAGGTTCCCGCAGACACCGTCGGAATTTAATTTTATAGGGACCGGCTATTGACAAACCAGAAGAAGTACGCTAAACTAGATTTAGTTAGCAATAACTAACTAAATCCCTATAAGTTAGCAATATCTAACTATCTGGCAAAGGGAAATGGGATTGTATTAAACTTTTTCAAAGAGCGGATACCGCCCGGCATTTTTTGCTGCTGCGTTGGATTTCCTGTACGGATGCCGGAATATGGTATGTAGGGAAAAGGAGCGCGAATGGATATGTATGAGATTTTGCGTGCGGCGGGATTTGTTGCGGCAGTGGAAGCGTTGTGCGTTGCAGGGCGGTATGGTTGCCGGTTATGGATGCGGAATATGGAGCGCACAGGCCAAGCACGTGAGAATAAAAGATAAGCGCCGGTGGGATTTTTGTGGCGCTGCGGAAGAAAACCGTGAGACGGGGATTTTTGCCAAGCACGGAAGGAGTTTTGCATTTTGAGTATTGTGATTTTAGGCGGCAATGAGTGTATGGAGCGCCGCTATAAGGATTTATGCCGGGCTTATAGATGTCAGGCGAAGGTTTTTACCAAACCTGGCGGAGGGTTGAAAAACAAATTGGGGAGCCCAGATCTAATGATTCTGTTTACAGCCACAATGTCCCATAAGATGGTGCAAGGGGCATTGAGCGAGGTTAGGGGAGGGGCGACGATTATTGAGCGCTGCCATACAAGCTCGCTGTCTGCTCTGCGTGGGATTTTGGAACGGCATATAAACTGAGGCGCATTGCTGAAAAAATCTTGTGCGGTATGAAATACATTTCGGTTTTGATCCCGGTCAGGGCCCGCGAAGGATACGCCTGAGGATAGATCCTGGTATGTAAATTTTGAATTGGCAAAGGCCTGCGTCTCCCATATCCAATGCGGGGCGCAGGCCTTTTATTTGGGAAATTATAATGCGGCCAGCGATTTGCCCCAAGCGACAAGCTCGGCTGCTTCTGCTCGTGTCAGGCCGAGTTTCGGATAAAACCGTGCGCGTGCCTCGCGGGAGACAAAGCCGCGCGCGGTGATTGCACAGACCGAAGGGCTGGCCCAATCACTGATGGCTGCCGCATCGCGGAAACTGGGGGCAGATGGTCTTTCCGGCACAGATACGCCGGAAAAACGCAGATAATTTTCAAACATTGTATAAAAAGCTTCCCGGGTTACGCGGCGCTGGGGGCAGAAGCTTTCTTGCGTAACGCCGTGGATAATCTCGCTTTCGTATGCCCATGCAACGGCCGGCAGATACCAGGCGCCGGAGGGAATATCAGAAAATGCGGTAACCAGGCTGCGCGGCTCCGGTTCCCCGGCCATGCGCCACAATACTGCAGAGGCTTCTGCCCGCGTCAGGCCGGAATCAGGATGGAAGCCGGCGCTGTCTCCAACCATAATCCCAGTGCTTTCCACAAAGCTGATTGCTTCGTAAGCCCAGTGCTGGTTGAGTTGGGATTCGTCAAAAATACCGCAGGTTTCGCCGGAAAGCTTTCGGTAGATTGTGGAACTGGCGGGAGTAACGTTCTTTAAATTAAAAAGCTCGTCTACTGTAACGAAAATATATCCTTCCTCCAGCAAAATGTCGATGGCTTCTATCGATGCCTCGAGATTTGCTGTTGAGGTATCGTGCATCAGGATAATCGCACCGTCATGCGCTGCGGTGACAATACCGTCGCGCATTTTTTCCGCTGGGGTGACTTTCCCGTTTGTTGGATCCACGGACCACAGGATAATTGGTACGTCAATGAGCGCTTGTACACGTTCGTTGATCGCACCGTAAGGCACGCGGACGGGATATTCGTCTTCGCCCAGAAGCCCGCACAGGAATTGCTGCGTGCGGGAAACCTCTTCCAGTACTTTTTCGCTGGAAAGCTTGGTCAGCATAGCATGCGAGTAAGTATGATTGGCAATCTGATGGCCTTCGGAAGCCGCACGCAGGACAATATCCGGATTATTTTCGGCGTTGATTCCATTGACAAAAAAAGTTACGCATATGTCCCGCTCAGCCAGCGCGTCAAGAAGCTTCGGTGTAATGGTTGGGCTTGGGCCGTCATCGAAAGTAAAGGCTGCAATTTTTATTTCCGCGTCGGCTGCATGGACGCTGGTGTCCGGGATCATGCTGAAAAAGAAAATACCACAGAGAAAACAAAAGAATAACCGTTTCATCGTTTCACCTCCTGCAAGCAGTCTTTGTTTAAGCGTAACATATTATTCGACCGATTACAACAAAAACATCCGGAGATTTCCAGTGAAATCCGGTAAAAATACGCCGCAGTATGGACTGCGGCGTAAAATCAGGACAATTTTATTATATTTTAATTTTTTGCCATTTCCCCTGTAAAAACCGGATCCATCCGGCAATAGAGCGTTCTGTAAGATTGGCGAGGTTGCCGAGGTAAATCCCGGCGATCCCCCAGTCCAGCACATAGCACAGCAGATAAGTCAGTCCGAGCCGGATAACCCAAATCGCAAAGAAAACGTTATACATAATAAATTTTGTATCCCCGCCGGCACGCAGCGCCGGATCAATGACATTGGTCGTTACACATACGGTGCTCATTCCAAGTACCCACCATAGGTTTTTCGCTGCGTCTGCGACAACCTGGGCGTCGCTGCTGTACAGGCCGCACAGATAGTTCCCGGCGAGGCAGACGCCAAGGCTGATCAGGAAGGTTCCGGCAGTCCCGGCAGCCCAAACGATAATGGTGCATTTCTTTGCTTTTTCAGGTTCCCCAGCTCCTAGGAACTGGCCGGCAAGGGTCAGGACTGTCGCGTTGCAGATCGCATGCAGAATATTGGTAAAGGTTTGCAGCGTATTGATAACCTGATAGACCGACGCATAATATGTACCAAGGCCAACGACCATCGAATTTGCAATAAGATAGCCGGAGTTAATAAACACACCTTCGCCGCTGACCGGGATACCGACGCGGCAGATGCGTTTGAAAATATCAAATCGCGGGTGTATAAGGTTTTTTAGATTGATCTGGAATTTCCCGTGCGTACGCAGCGCAGCGGTAAGCATATAGGCACAGCCGAACATACGGCAGATAATATAGGCGATTCCCGCACCGATCAGATCAAGCCCGAGCACATTAATGCAAAGATATGCGGCGGCAATCTGCACAAGGTTGAGCAGAACGGATGCGATTAGCGGAGAGCGGGAATTGCCGGCGCCGCGCAGCACACTGACAAGCATGTTGTAAATCAGCAAAAAGGGGAAGGATACCATCAGAAGCCGGAAGTACAGTACGCATTCGCCAAAGATTGAGGCGTCATCCGTGCGGATCAGCAGCTGCATAATCGGGTTAGCGAAGACAATCGTAATAAGCGCAATGAAACCGGACATCAGGGCGGTAAAGAGGATGGACTGTTCAATCGTCCGGGAAGCTTCCTCGCGGTCGCCGGCGCCTACATGGCGCGCCATGAGAATTGCGGAACCGGTTGTCAAAACCGCGCAGGCAGATATCAGAACGTTAATTGTGGAGTTCGCAAGGCCGACTGCGGCCAGCGCGCTGGAGCTGATTTTACCGACCAGCGCGGAATAAAGCAGCCCGATGCTGGTCGTGGCGAAATTGTCAATTACAACGGGTACGGTAAAACGGACGATATCGCGTTTTCCCATAGGTATGGGGTTTTTTACAGCTTTCGGCGTGGGCGCCGAATGATTTGTATTCATCTGGAGGTCCTTTCGGTGCTTATGCATTTTATTTTTGCAGCAGAGCCTGCGGCAGCGGGCGTGTTAAAGCATACACAATTATTATATACCCTTCCGCATTTTTGTACAACGGTATAATTCATATAAAAAGTTGGAGTTTATGCAAAAAAATGGATACATTCACGCAGGCTTGCAAAAAGATTCGATCTGCATGCAGATGCCGGAGCCTGCCTGTTGAGGCGGTTTCCGGGAAATCGGAGAGACAGGAGGAAAAATGAACAATTTCTTAAGAATGCGAATACGGCCATGTTTTTGGGTTCCAATTCTCCAGGAAATGCATTATAATAAATAGGCCTGTAGAATTTTTGTATTATGCGTTGTATCGGGTATATATTTGCGGGGAGAAGGGGAGGGATTCTGCGGATGGAATTCGAAAAGAAGCGGCTTTATAAACCCATCGCTATTGCCGCGGTTTTGGGATTTTTATGTTATCTGCTTGTTGTCCGCCAGGGTGCTGCGGCTGAACTGCTTAGAAAGCTGGCGGGGATCCTGGCACCGCTGCTGGTCGGGGGCTGTGCGGCGCTTGTGCTGAATGTTTTTGTCAGCGCGGTGGAAAACCTGATGCGCAGGCTTGACCGCAAAAACCGGATGAAGCCAAAGACCCGGACGGTTATCAGCCTATTGGTTGTTGTTGTACTCTTGATCCTGATATTTTCCCTGATTATCTCTATTCTTGTGCCCCGTATCAGCGAATCAATTCTAAGTATTTCCCAGCTTTTTAATGACAATAAGGATGAAATTGTGCGGCTTGCTGCACAGATTGGTTTTGATCCCGAAAAAATTAACGAAAAGCTTTCCCAGCTGGATCTGGATAATATCTTTGACAAGTTTGCGGAGAATATCAGCAATATTATCGGGACGGTTGTTGGGACGCTTTCCTCATTTTTCAGCTTGATTTTTGTCGGCATCATGAGCCTGGTATGCTGCATTTATATACTTTCGGACAAGGAAAAACTGCGGCGTAATTGTAAAAAGGTATTGTATGCCTATGTTAAATCCTCGGCAGCTGATAAGGTCTGTGAAACCGGTTCGTTGTTTGTTTCTACTTTTAAGCGCTTTCTGTCCTGTCAATGCTTGGAGGCGGTGATCCTGGGCGTGATGCTCTTTGTAAGCATGGCAATTTTCGGATTGCCTTATGCGCTGGTTATCAGCTCCATGACGACGCTGTTTGCCCTGGTGCCGTATGTGGGCGCCTTTGTCTCCTGCGCGGTCGGCGCGCTGTTTATTGTCATGGTCAGTCCAGCCAAAGCCCTGGTTTTTCTGGTTGTTTTTCTGGTCGTGCAGCAAATTGAGGGAAATATCGTTTATCCGCGTGTGGTCGGCAGTTCAATCGGTCTTCCGGCGTTGTGGACACTTTTGGCAGTTTATGTTGGCGGGGAGCTGTTCGGAATTGCGGGAATGCTGTTGTGCATCCCGGTGGTTTCAGTGTTTTACACGCTTTTGCGGCGGGACACCGGGCGCAGGCTGGCTGAAAAACAGATAGAAATCGACTGACGCCTTTTTACGGAGGGAATATGGAATATGCACCGGCGCCCTGGCTGCGCTTTTATGCGGAAATCCCGCACCACCTGGATTATCCAGACTGTACAATGTATCAGCTCGTGGCGCGGGCTGCGCAGACCTATCCCCAGCGCCCGGCTTATGAGTTTATGGGTGTAAAGACGGATTTTAAGACCTTTCACCAGCGGATTCTGGAAACGGCTTCCGCTTTCGCCGCGATGGGCATTGGCCCGGGTGACAGGGTTACGCTTGCCCTCCCGAATATCCCGCAGGCGCTGTGGTGTTTTTATGGGCTGAACCGCCTGGGCGCGGTTCCCAATATGGTCCATCCGCTTTCCGCGCCGGCGGAAATTGCGTTTTATCTGCGTGCTTCCCGCAGCCGGGCCATCATAGCGGTGGACAGCTTCTATGCACGTGTCGATGAGGCAATGGCAGAGCTTCCTGCGCCGGTAACCTGTATTGTCGTGCATATTGCCGATCAGCTGCGTTTTCCTAAAAATATGGCGTACCGCCTGTCCATCCGTAAAAAAATGCCCGCGATTCCCTATGGGGAGCGGGTAATTGACTGGAGCCGCTTTTTTTCGACTGCGGATGCTTCTGCGCTTGCCCCGGATGTGGGGAAGGGGGAGGATGTCGGCGCGATTTTATACAGCGGAGGTACGACGGGCACTACGAAGGGCATTCTATTGTCGAATAATAACTTCAACGCGACTGCCCTGCAGACCAAGGCGGCCAGCGGCTTTGTTTTTTCGCCAGGGATGAAGATGCTGTCTGTCATGCCTGTGTTTCATGGCTTTGGACTGGGTATCGGCATCCATACTGCGCTGGTGTTTGGCTTTGAATGTATTTTGGTACCGCAGTTTTCTATTAAGTCGTATGCAAAGCTTCTGCGTACCCGCAAGCCGGATGTCGTACCGGGCGTGCCGACCCTGTTCGAGGCGCTGCTGCGTGCGCCGGGGCTGGAAAAAACGGATCTTTCCTTCCTGAAGGGTGTATTTTCCGGTGGAGATTCGCTCTCGGTTGAACTGAAACATAAGGTTGACGCTTTTTTGAAGGCGCATGGTGCGCAGGTGCAGATCCGAGAAGGCTATGGCACAACTGAATGTGTAACCGCCAGCTGCCTGACGCCGCGTGACAGCCACCGGGAGGGGAGCATTGGCATCCCATTCCCGGATACGTATTATGCGATCTGTAAGCCGGGGAGCATAGAGGAACTGGGCGCAGGGCAGGAAGGGGAAATTTGCCTGCGCGGGCCTTCGGTTATGCTTGGCTATATGGACAACCCTGAAGAAACGGACGCTGTGCTGCGCCGTCATGCCGACGGGGAAATCTGGCTGCATACCGGGGATCTCGGCTTTATGGATGCCGACGGTTTTGTTTATTTCCGCCAGCGCATAAAGCGCATGATCGTTTCCTCTGGCTATAATATTTACCCGTCCCAGATTGAGAATATCCTTGATGCATACGAAAAGGTTCTGCTCAGCTGTGTTATTGGTGTGGATGATCCATATAAAATGAAAAAGATCAAGGCTTTTGTGGTCCCAAAGCCGGGTATTGAACCGACGCCTCAGCTGCGCGAAGAGCTTTTTGCCTGGTGCCGCAGGCATATTGCAAAGTATGCAATGCCTTATGATATTGAGTTCCGTACGGAACTTCCTAAAACCCTGGTGGGAAAAGTCGCCTACCGCGTTTTAGAAGAAGAAGAGAAAGCAAAAAAATAAGTACTTCTGCCCACGGTTTTAATCCGTGGGCAGAAGTACATCTACAACGCCTTCGTTCCACAGGTATGTAAATGCCTCGCTGGAGACTGGCGCTTTTCCAAATGCCTCGATGATTTCATCCATGCGGGGGCCGGAATCAATTTTGTAGAGCAGTACGTCATAAAATTCCGCCGGCCCGAGTCTGCGGATCAGCCATGCGGCCAGTACCAGCACCAGGCAGACCAGCGTTTTAAGCAGAAGTGCTTTGGAAAACAGGGCATTTTCGTTTTTCCTCCGGCTGTGGTATTTAGTCAAACGGCTCACCTCCTTCCCTTTTTACTATATGCACTTTGGCTGCGGTGAATTCGCTTGACTTTTTTTCTTTCAATGCTATCATTAAATAGGATTTTATATCGAAAAAAGACTTTTTTGTTTCTGGGTATCTGAAGGGCCGCGTTTTGGCGGACTGCGGCGGCGCTTTTCCGCTTGCCGTATGCCTGGTTTTGGCGGATCCGGGGATCTATCCGGCGGCCCGGCAGAGGGTTCAGAGTTTTGAGGCGTTTATGAAAATCGTAATTGTTGGAAACGGGAAGCTTGGGGCAACCTTATCGGAACAGCTTGTTCGGGAAAACCATGAGTTGACAATTATTGATACGCAGAGCGCAGTATTAGAAGCGGCGCTCAATTCAATGGATGTCCAGATTGTTCAGGGAAATGGCGCAAGCTATGAGATCCAGATGGAGGCGGGCGTCCCAAAAGCAGGGCTGCTGCTTGCGTTGACCGCTTCAGACGAGCTGAATATGCTGTGCTGTATTGTGGCAAAAAAGCTCGGCGCGAAGTATACGATCGCCCGGGTACGCAATCCTGAATATTCTAAACAAAGCCAGCTTCTGCGCGATGAGCTGGGCCTGAGTATGGTTATCAACCCCGACCGGATCACAGCAGAGGAGATTGTGCGGAACCTGCGCTATTCATCGGCGATCAATCTGGAACTGTTTGCCCGGGGCCGTACGGAACTGATAGAACTGAAAATCGGGAAGCGGAGCCCTTTCGCGGGAAAAACGCTTTCCCAGATCGGTGCGTCTATGAAACCGCGTTTCCTGATTTGCGCGGTGCAGCGCGGCGGGGAGGTTTATATCCCAACCGGAAATTTCCGGCTGGAGGCGGATGATTATATCCATGTTACGGCGACACCGGAGAATATGCTTGAGCTGTTCCGGCATTTGGATATGCCGCTGCATAAATTTAAAAATGCAATGATTATCGGCGGAGGACGGATTACGATTTACTTAACCCGTCAGTTGATCGCTATGGGCGTGCATGTTACAATTATTGAGAAGGACGAGCATCGCTGCCAGGTCCTTTGTGAATATCTTCCTAAAGCCATGGTGATTAATGGGGACGGCACCGACATGGACCTGCTCCAGGAAGAGGGGATTGCGCATACGGACCTGCTGCTTGCGCTGACCGGCATTGACGAGCAGAACATCATCATATCCATATATGCCCAGCACGCAGGGAATATGCGGGTTATGACAAAGATCGACCACATAAAATTCCCGGATCTTTTACATCTGACCGGCATCGACAGCGTGATTTCCCCGGTGCATACAACGGTGACACAAATTATCCGGTTTGTGCGCGCAACTGCCAATTCGCTGGAGAGCGGGATTGAGACGTTGCACAAGCTGGTAGGCGGCCGGGTGGAGGCAATGGAGTTTATTGTCCGGCAGCCGACGGAATATCTGGATATAAAGCTGCGGGATCTTCCGATTAAGCCGGATGTGCTGATTCCCAGTATTATCCGCGGCGGGGTCAGTATTATCCCAAACGGGGATACGACGATCCAGCTGCATGATCATGTTGTTGCAGTATCCAAGGATTCCAATATGAATGACTTGAGGGATATTTTCAGATGAATTACGCGATGCTCCGTTATATCATGTGCATTATTATGGAAACGGAGGCGGCGCTTCTGGCGCTTCCTCTTGCCGTGTCGTTCCTGTATGGGGACGGGCATGCAGAGGCGTTTCTGATCCCGATGCTGATCCTTTTAATTCCGGGGACGCTCGGCGTATTGAAAAAGCCGAAAAACACGGTGATTTATGCCCGGGAAGGATTTATTGTCGTCTCTATCGCCT
>CAKTEH010000004.1 GCA_934546935.1 uncultured Eubacteriales bacterium | reverse complement strand
GTGCTGAAAACGTCCAGAAATCGTTATTTTTATATCTTTTCTACTCTTCGTAATCAGCAGGTCGCCGGTTCGAATCCGGCCACCAGCTCCAAAATTCCCTGAAACCGGACCGGTTTCAGGGAATTTCTTTTTTGTATCCCTGCAAATATATCCGGAAGACAGCCCAGGGCCGGCTGCAATCTCTTATTCATACTTTAACCAGTTGACAGGAAAAAACATATTGACGGAAAGATAGGAACATGCTAAAATAAGGCAGTTGACTGAAGTCAGCCGTGTCGGCAGAAGCCGGTTTTTATATTGCACCGCTTTTATAACGAACCAAGATATCACGAAGGTATCTGCGTTCCGCTTTATGTGGAAACGTAGGTGCTTTTTTCTTTATCTAGGCAGTAAAGCTGCAACACCCAGTGGAAAGCGCCTTTAGGCTTCCGGCCCAGGATGGGCATATAAAAAAGAATGGGAGCCGACGGGGCTTTCTTTAAGGCCTGCCGCTCTCAGCAGGAAGAAACTGCTATCCCAACTGCGATGTTTGTATTTTTTACAGGGCAAATCCCTTTTACATAAATCACATTCACACAAGAGAGGAAATCTTATGGACATCAAAACATCCCACCGTGTTCGCAGGCTGACTTACTCCGCGCTGTTTCTTGCCATTGCCTTGGTGCTGCCGTTTTTAACTGGGCAGATCCCGGAAATCGGCGCCATGCTCTCCCCCATGCACATTCCTGTTCTGCTTTGCGGTTTTGTCTGCGGTTGGCCATGGGGGCTGGTTGTCGGCGCCGTCGCCCCGATTTTACGCTCCCTTCTCTTTGGCATGCCCTATATGTTCCCGACTGCGGTGGCGATGGCCTTTGAGCTTGCCGCCTATGGTGCCGCTTCCGGAATCCTTTACAAACTGCTTCCAAAGAAAAACATCTTTGTTTACGTCGCGTTAATTCTTTCCATGATTGCCGGACGCCTGATCTGGGGCCTTGTGCAATATGTCCTGCTTGGTATCCAAGGAACCAGTTTTAGTGCCGAGGCTTTCCTCGCCGGCGCGGTGACCAGCGCAGTGCCGGGTATAATCCTGCATATTATCCTTATCCCAATTCTTGTCATCGTCATGCGCAATACAAAGCTGATCCTCAACGAGTAATCATACCCCCGCGTCTGTTTTTTAAACAGGCGCGGGGGTATGTTTTCCAAAATCAATCAGCCGCGGAAAATACGCTGTGCAAAATCATGAAAAAGGATGCGCAGCACAGCCCAGTCATGCGGATAACCTTCTACAACCCGGCGCACATAGTTGGGATACTGATCATAACCAAACTCCGCACAGAACGCATCGTCCCGCGCAAAAATCGGGAAATAGGGATCCTGCGATCCCATAGCGCGATAATATAACTTATATTCCTGTAAAAAGGCTACGCGGTTTTCAAGCCGGCGCAAATGGGGATTATTTTCAAGGCTGTCGGCATCATTTCCACGTCCCAGCCGACGCATAAAGCCGCTGAGCATCCCGATATGGGAGAAGACCTCCGGATATGTCAGCCCGATTACGTTAGCCTGCATCGATCCCATAGAAAATCCGGCGATCGCCCGGCTCCACTTATCGCGGCGAACCCGGTATTTCGATTCAATGAACGGGATACAGCTTTCTACAATCGAACGGGCAAAAGCAGTCCCATAGGTCTGCGGCGTTTCCTTTTTCCCACGAACCATCCCGTCGTTCATAACAATGACAAATGGAGGAATCTTTCCCTCCGCAATAAGGTTATCCATGATATAACCGGCACGGCCGTTATAAATCCAGCTTGTTTCGTTCTCCCCTGCACCATGTTGCAAATATAAAACCGGATAATTCCCGCCTGCATGATACTGCGGCGGCAGGTAAACAAGGCACCGCTGCCAGGCGTCAAGTTCCCGCGAAAAATAGAGTTCTGAAGCCACCGTACCATGCGGTACATCCCGTAAAAGGATAAAAGGCGCATTTGGGTCCGGAATTTCCACATAATTAATCGCAATGCCATGGCTGTAATACTGCGCACAATACGGGCTGATAAATCGTGCGCCGTCAACGCAGAATGCAAAAGCTTTCGGCCCGCAGAAACCCGGGTCATATACAAGCGTTGCACGCCACACGCCCTGCGTGTCCCTCTCCATTACAAGCGGCTGATCGGCGCGGATACCAAAAACAACGCTGACTTCCCGGGCATTGGGCGCATAGAGTCCAAATTCCACATCCCCGTTTTCCCGCACATGTGCGCCTGTATGTAAATCCTGCATCCCCGCGCCATCCGGTGTTGGAATCATCTGCGCTCCCTGTGGGGCAAATGCGCTGAAGCGTTCGTCAAATACACGGTTTCCGATAAAATCAAATGTCATACTATTGCCCTCCGCACTTCTAACTGTTTACCAGCTTATCGGGGATATATATTTTTGTCAAGCCAATATTTAGAATACAAATTAAAATTGGATAAATTTTCAAAAAACAGGCTCGTTTTCATAAAATTTTTCCATAAGCATTTCATATAGAGCATATAAAAAAGAAATATGTATTGTATTTCCAGATATTTTTGTTATAATAACAGCAAATAAAGCGCGCCAGGTTACATCCAATACGGTTTATTATATCCGCAATTTTATACATATAGAAAGGGAAACGAAAAATGTGTGTGTTTTGTAAAATTATATCTGGGGATATTCCCTCCTCCAAAGTATACGAAGATGAGCGCTGCCTGGCCTTCCGGGATATCAATCCACAGGCAAAAGTACATATACTCGTCATCCCCAAAGAACATATACCCGCATTTTCTGCTATTGATGAACACAACAGCGTACTTATTGCGCATGTCCTGGCGGTTGCGGCGAAGGTTGCCCAGCAGGAAGGCCTTGCAAGCTATCGTGTTGTTTCCAACTGCGGTGCCGACGCCGGGCAGACAGTTGAGCATCTGCATTTTCATATCCTCGGCGGTGAAAAGCTGAGTGAACGGATGGTATAAGTATCAGCTGAAAATTACAGATTGCGTGAAAGTGCCTTCCCGTTGGTGAAATACCATTGTGATTCTTTACCCGGCAAATCCGGGCACAGCCGCGCCTATGTATTGCAGGATGCGCCGCAATACGCTGCAATAAATACCGGGCAATACAAGCCGGGTATTCTGGCAGGGCCTTGTTTTTTCAGCGCCTGTTTTCACAGAGGCCGGATTTCCGTTTTTTATCCCAATAGCAGACACTTCCCTGGTAAAAACAGCTTCCCCGCCGGCATGCGCCGGCGGGGAAATTTATTTAATCCTATTTTACTTCATTCTTTTTGATCGCGTTCATTTTTAAATATGCAGAGATAAAGCCGTCAATATCGCCGTCCATTACCGCATTAATATTTCCGTTTTCAAAACCGGTTCGGTGATCTTTGGCCAGCGTATAAGGCATAAATACATAGGAGCGGATCTGGCTCCCCCATTCGATTTTCTTCTGCTCTCCTTTAATATCTTCAATCTTGTCGTAATGCTCGCGTTCCTTGATTTCCATAAGCTTCGACATCAGCATGCGCATAGCATAGGCACGGTTCTGAACCTGACTACGCTCGTTCTGACAGCTGACCACAATGCCGGTCGGGATATGTGTAATACGGATTGCAGATTCCGTCTTGTTAACATGCTGGCCGCCGGCTCCGGAGGAACGATAGGTATCGACTTTAATATCCTCTTCGCGGATATCAACGCTCATATCATCGCTGATTTCCGGCATAACCTCAACCGCAGCAAAGGAAGTATGACGCCGGCCTGAAGCATCGAAGGGAGAAATACGCACCAGACGATGAACGCCATTTTCGGATTTAAGGAAACCAAATGCATTTTCGCCTTCGATGATAATATCTGCGCTTTTCATACCGGCTTCTTCGCCGTCAAGATAGTTCAAAATTTTATATTTGTATCCATGACGCTCCGCCCAGTGGGTATACATGCGGTAAAGCATGGAAGCCCAGTCCTGCGCCTCCGTACCACCAGCGCCCGCATGAAAACTCAAAATTGCATTGTTGCGGTCATACTCACCCGAGAGCAGCGTCTGCATACGCACTTCTTCAATATGCTTTTCCAGCTGCGCCATACCGCTGCGCGCATCCTCATCCAGGCTTTCATCCTCTTCCTCAAGCGCAAGCTCACATAGGGTATCCAGTTCATCCGCCTCGTCTACCAGAGATTTGAAGATCTGTCTGCGGTCTTTCAACTGTTTAATACGCTGGAGCACCTTCTGCGAATTGTCAAGATCGGTCCAGAAATCCGCGGCGGCAGACTGCTCTTCCAGCTTCGTAATTTCCCGGTCTACCGTTTCCAGATCCAGCGCGGCTCCGATTTCTTCAATTTCCGGCCGCAAAGCGCGCAGACGTTGGCGGTATTCTTCAAATTGTAACACAATTCTTCCTCCAAAAGTTAAACTTTTCCACTTTTTGTATTATAACAAAAAGTGCTACCCGCTGCAAGCCCTGCGCTAAAAAAGTTACGCCGCATCTTTACAAGTGCTCCGAATACGGCGTATAATCAAACAAGACTGAAAAAGGCGGTGGAATATTTTGCTGGTACAGGAACAGCCGCTGGAAATATATGCAGCAGATCCGGCGCAGGATATGGCATATATCCTTGCCTGCGGGCGGAACGCATGGCTTGCCGTTTACGGGAACGATAAAAACTATAATCCAGAGTTCTTTCGCTCCAATACGGAAAGCATCCTGCGCCACCGCTCCGGCAATATCTATATTGCCCATGTCTGCGGCAGTTACGCAGGCATTGTAATCCTGGATTCACGTGTCCGGGAAGAACCGGCGACCGGACATATCTCACTTTTATATATAGAAGCGCCGCTGCGCGGATCCGGATACGGAACGCAGCTGATCGCATATGCAGAGTCGGTATGCAAAGCAAGAGGTTGCCGGCAAATGCGGCTATACGTTTCCAAATCCAACCGGCATGCACGCCGGTTTTATGAAAGGAATGGATACCGCCGGTATGGCACGCAGTTTTATCCGCTCTCCGGACAATTAGTCCTGCGCAAGCCGCTTTAAACCCCATTACCGGCCAATTATTCAGAAAATCCGCATATCAAGCGGTTCGCCGCCGCCCTTTCCAGGCGTACGGCATCTATATCCCTCATCAGGCACAAAACTGCCAAGGCGGAAACAAATGCTTTTAAATCATGAAAAATGGTGGATCAGGGTAAATTCCCGATCCACCATTTTTTATGGTCCTACCTTTATACAGCCAAACCATACAGCAGGGCTTTTAGAAAAAACGCTTTCGCAAATCTTTTTTCTGCCAGAAACTGGGAATTGCGCCGTGCCCCGGTATTCAGATTGGAAGGAATACATGAATTGACAACGACTTGCCATCTCTTGAAACAGCGCTGATTTTCCCTTTATGCGCTGCAACAATTGCCTTCGCAATAGACAGCCCGATCCCGTATCCGCCTGTCTGGGAGCTGCGAGACCTATCCATCCGGTAGAACCGGTCAAAAAGCATGTCAAGATTTCCTGTGGATACCGGCTGGCGTGTGGTATTCCATACCTCCAGATGCAAAACGCGCGCCTGGCGCTGCAGTGTAAACCGGATACTGCCGCCCTCCCCGGTATACTTTAGCGCATTATCCAGCAAAATGCTGACAAGCTGACGCAGCGCCCTTTCATCTCCGCACAGCGGCGCCATCAGCTGGATCTGGCACAGAAAGCTTTTCTCCTGCGTCCTGGCAAGCGCTTGAAAAGACTGCGCAGTTTCCATCACCATATCAGAAAACGGGAATTCAATCATCTGAAGCTTGCGGTCCGCTTCTTCCATTTTTGACAAATAGATCAGGTCGTTGGTTAACGCTGCAAGCCGGCGCGTCTGCGCCCGGATATCCTCCAGCCATTCGTTATCCCCTATATCAGCCTGTAAAACCTCCGCATCTGCATCGATGATCGTCAGCGGCGTTTTTATCTCATGTCCGGCATCCGTAATAAACTGTTTCTGTTTCTCATAGCTTTCCAAAACCGGCCGGACGATACGGGCAGAAAACAGGATAATAAGCGCACATACCGCGACAAGCCCAAAAAGCGATATGATAAGGCTGGTTACAAAAAAGCTTCGGAAAGTGGAGAGGTTTCTTCCGCAGTCCAGGAAAATAATCCGGACGCCGGTTTCCAGCGACTGCCGGACATACCGGTAATGCCCAAAAAAGCCACGGGCGGTATCCTGAGAAAACAATTCTTTGGCGTAGCTTATGGCCGTATCCGTATCTACTGCAGCAATCCTTCCAGTATCCACGAGGACAGGTTGGCCCGTATGGTCAAGCAAAACGGTGAAAAAACGCGATTCATAGGGAAGCTCCGGAGACATGCTCTTGGGAAAAGCTTCTTTTTTTCCGGGAAAAGCGCCGCTGTTTTCTGCAAGTACGGAAAGCACCATATCGGCATCCTGGACGATTTTCCGGTAGTTCAGGATATTCACACACCCCATGATAAGCGTCAGCACAGCCAGCAAACTGCACATGGACAACACAATAAAACGCACGCGCAGCTTTCGGATCATGGGATTTCCTCCAGCATATACCCGGCGTTGCGGATCCCCTGGATCCGAATATCCGCATGAAACGCTTTGAGCTTATTACGCAGATAAGAAATATAAACCCATACAACGCTGATTTCCGCATCGCTGTCATAACCCCAGATTCTTTCCATCAGCCGCTGCGCGGAAAGCAGCTGGCCGCAGTTGGACATCAAAAGTTCCAGCATCTGAAATTCACGATTGGCAAGCCGAAAACTCCCGGCAGGGGATGAAAGTGTAAAGGTCGCCCGGTCGAGGGTGATATTACCCATGCGCAAACAGGAATCCGCATCCTTATGCGACCGCGTCATAACACGGATGCGGGCAAGAAGTTCCTGCATGGCGAATGGTTTGGTCAGATAATCATTGGCCCCGCTGTCCAGGCCAAGCACCTTATCTTCTATTTCTGCTTTCGCCGTCAGCAGCAGCACGGGAATTCGGCTGCCCCGCTGGCGAAGCGTTTTTAAAACTGTAATCCCATCCATTTTTGGCATCATAATATCCAGGATTGCAGCGTCATAATTTCCAGTCTCCAGGTATTCCAACGCCTCTTCACCGTCAAATACCGCGTCGGCCGCATATTTGTTTTTTTCCAAAACTGCAATGACTGCCCTCGACAGGGAACGCTCGTCTTCGGCAAATAATAAACGCACAGAAATCCCTCCGGCTGCAGAGCAGTCCCGTAAACCTGCCGCGATTTTACAAGACGCCTGTTTTATAGATTCTATACAGGGAAGATAAATTGAGATTAAAAAGTCGGTTTTAATTCCTGCTTTTTATTGTATCACAGAAAAAAAGGTTTTTCATCCCCTTTATATGCAAATCACCATGCGCGCAATAATTTTCCACCCCTCCTTTTTTAAGCTGAATTAGGTTTCAAGGTTTAAGATCTCCGTATACAAGGAGGGATACACATGGCCTACCAAGCGGTTTTTAAACGGTATGAGCTGAAATATATGCTGACACAAAAGCAGAAGGAAATCCTGCTTACCGCAATTACGCCATATATGGCGCTGGATGCTTATGGACACAGCCTGATCCGTAATTTATATTTCGACACAAATAATTACCGGCTGGTGCGCCGTTCCATCGAACGGCCTGCCTATAAGGAAAAACTGCGGATCCGCAGCTACGGACGTCCGGATCCGGAAAAACCGGTATTTGTGGAACTGAAGAAAAAATACAAGTCGGTGGTATATAAACGCCGCATGCCTGTATCCTGTGAACAGGAAGCGCTGGCATGGTTCTGTGGGGGTGAACCGCCGGTGGATACCCAAATTGCCAGGGAAATCGAATATTTTCAAAATTACTATCAGACCCTGCATCCCACAGCATACCTGTCCTATGAGCGGGAGGCCTTTTATTCACGGGACGGTGCAGACCTTCGCATTACTTTTGACGAACGGATCCTAGCCCGTACACAGGCCCTTGTACTGCAAAGCGACGCCTGGGGAACGCCGCTGCTGGCGCCCGGACAAATACTCATGGAAATCAAAACTTCAGGCGGCCTGCCTTTATGGCTGACACATCTGCTGACGGCGCAAAGGCTTTACAAAAGCTCGTTTTCCAAATATGGAAGCGCTTATCAAAATATGATTTATCCAGAAAAGAAGGGAAATTATAAGTATGCTTGAAACCATATTCCACGGCTTGTTTGATACGCAGTTAACCGCTGTAATCTCCGTCGGGGATTTTCTTCTTTGCATTGGCTGTTCGCTGCTAATCGGCCTGTTTCTGGCCTTTTCCTATATGTACCGTACCCGCTATACAAAAAGCTTCGTCGCTACCCTTGCTATGCTTCCGGCAGTTGTATGCGTTGTCATTATGATGGTCAACGGAAATGTCGGAACAGGGGTTGCCGTGGCAGGGGCTTTCAGCCTGGTGCGGTTCCGCTCTGTGCCGGGCACCGCGCGGGAAATCGGCATATTATTCCTGGCAATGGGCGCTGGGCTGATTACCGGGATGGGATATCTCGGCTACGCAGTGCTGTTCACGCTTATCCTTTGTTTTGTATGCGTGCTGTGCAGCCGGATCGGCTTCGGTGCGGAAAAAAGCTCCGCACTTTACCGCACGCTGCATATCACCATACCGGAAGATTTGGATTATACCGGCGTATTCGAAGAGATTTTTTCGGCCTACGCCAGTCATTGGGAACTGACACAGGTAAAAACCACCAATATGGGCAGCCTTTTCCGGCTGACTTACGATCTTACGCTTAAACGCGGGCAAAGCGAAAAGGAAATGATTGATAAGCTGCGTTGCCGGAACGGAAACCTGGAAATCACGCTTTCCCGACAGGAAACGTCCGCCGCAGCGCTGTAAGGGGGGATATTCAATGAAAAAATGGATTGCACTCTTTCTGTCCCTGGCCCTGCTTTTATCCGGCTGTACCATTACCGCCGGCAGCACAGCGGATACAGATACAGACGACAGCAACAACCAGGATACAAGCCCCGCCGCCGACGCAGATTCTGAAACAGAAAACACGCTGGAATTTGATACCGCCAGTATGTTCACCGCACGGGATTTTGAGGTCGGATATGACGAAAGCGGAAGCACAGCCATCCTGCTGCAGGGGGAAAGCGCCTCTTGTGCTTCTGATACTGTATACATCTCCGGCAATATCATCACAATTACGCAGTCAGGCAGTTATATTCTCTCCGGAACGCTCGATGACGGGATGGTAATTGTGGATACCCAAAATACCGATAAGGTACAACTGGTGCTTGACGGCGCGCAGATTTCTTGTCAGGACAGCGCCGCCATCTATATCCTGCAGGCAGATAAGGTTTTCCTGACGCTTGCGCCAGGCTCTGAAAATCAGCTGATAAACGGCGGAAGTTTTTCTGCCATTGATGAAAACAATATTGATGCGGTCATCTTTTCCAAAGACGATCTGACCCTCAATGGAACCGGTAGTCTGTACATCAGCTCCCCTGCCGGGCATGGCATTGTTTCCAAAGACGATCTTGTAATAACCAGCGGGGATTATAACATTGAAGCGGCAAGGCATGGGATATCCGGGAAAGACAGCGTGCGCATCGCAGGCGGAATCTTTTCCATAAACTGCGGAAAAGACGGAATCCATGCGGAGAACGGTGAAGACAGCGCGCTTGGATTCCTTTACATCGTCGAAGGAGACTTCCACATAACTGCCGAAGCAGACGGATGCAGCGCTTCAGCAACGGCATATATTGAAGGCGGCAGTTTTGAAATCCAAACCGGCGGGGGCAGCGCCAGCGTAACACACAAGGAAAGCGGCTGGAGCTGGGAGCAGCGGGCGCAACCGGAAAGCAGCTGGAGCTGGGAGCAGCGGGCGCAACCGGAAAGCAGTACGGAAACGGAGACAGTCAGCGCCAAGGGTATAAAATCCGCAAGTACGCTGGCCATTTCCGGCGGCAGTTATTCGATCGATACGGCTGACGATGCGCTTCATTCCAACGGCGATCTGAATATTACAGGCGGGGATTTTACCATTTCCACAGGTGACGACGGCCTGCACGCGGATGGGACGACCTGCATACACAACGGAACGATCCGGATCACCGGAAGTTATGAAGGTATTGAGGGGCTCAGCGTGGAAATTTCCGGCGGCGAAATTGAGCTTGTTTCCAGCGACGATGGAATTAACGCGGCAGGCGGCGCCGACCAAAGCGGTTTCGGCGGATTTGGCGGATTCGGAGGCAATGGTCCGTTTTCCGGCTCCACGGAAAGCCATATCGATATCTCCGGTGGGATCATACAGATTAATGCATCCGGAGATGGTATCGATTCTAATGGTGCCGTGATCATTTCCGGCGGCGAAGTCTATATTTCCGGTCCGGAAGATAATGCGGATAGCGCTCTCGATTACGAAACACAGGCAGTGATTACAGACGGCCTTTTCGTTGCCGCCGGCGCATCGGCAATGGCGCAAAATTTCAGTACCGATTCCACACAGGGCGCCATACTTGTCGCTACCAGTACGCAGCCCGCAGACAGTACGATCCTCCTGGCTGATGCGGACGGGGCTGTACTGCTTAACTGGACGGCAAAAAAATCGTTTGACTGCGTATTGATCAGTTGCCCTGCCCTCCAGCAGGGTAAAACCTATACTTTAAATGCAGGGAGCTATACAACCCAATTCAGCATGGACAGCCTGATTTACGGCGGCATAGCTGGGGAGATGGG
This sequence comes from uncultured Eubacteriales bacterium, assembly GCA_934546935.1. GTDB lineage: Bacteria > Bacillota > Clostridia > Oscillospirales > QAMX01 > CALWJF01. The sequence goes on along the minus strand of CAKTEH010000004.1, from coordinate 141,175 downwards.
TGGAATGCCAAATTTCAGGGGAAACGGAAATATGGGCGGCTTCGGCGGAAATGGCGGGATGGCAGGCGGCAAAGGCGCTCCTCCGCAATAATGTAAAACTCATGCTACGCGGCATTGCGTTCCAAGTTCCGTTTACCTGAGGATATAAAATAAAAAAAGCATCCGGGGCCGTTCACACAAGTTTGCGAACAGCCCCGGATTTCCGTCTTTCTCCCGCTGCCGGTTTTTATGCAGGATCCCCCAGCCAGCAAAAAGCGGCCGAAAACCGCGTTGAAAACGTTCCGTCCCACCGCGCGTTAAACGGAACATTTAAAAAATATTGTGAAGCTGCAACTTCTCAATCCCCGACAGATGTTCAAACTGCTCGCACAAAAGCATTTCTGTCCGTACAAAATCTTCCATGTCCCCTGTCAGCCCTGCACTGACGAAATTAGAGAGTGTTTCGGTAATCTGATCGATCTCATCATGCAGCATCATGCTTTCCAGATAATCGCGGTGCGCCTGCCAATAGGCGCGCAGACGCAGCGCATAGGCGCAGGCCTGCTCGAGATCTTCCGCCTCGGCCGTATCCAGGGCCTGATCCGCATATTCTATCGCCCGGGCCATAATCCGGTCAATATAGGCACTGTTGGCAAAGCACAGGCCCAGCAGCAGAAGCAGCGCAAAAAGCGCGCCGAAAAAATATCGTTTCAGCATCTGCCCTCACCCCTGCTTCCCAGAAAAATCTTCCCGGGGCATCAGAATTATGCCGCCTTTGTTGTCCAATACCATCAGATATACGTCCGCAGGCGTGGAAATACCATGGCTCTCCAGCGTTTTTTTCAGCCAGTTTTCATCACGGCCGCAGCTTTTTAGGTTCGCACTCATCACCCGGCCATGGGCGACTACTGTTGTATACAGCTCCGGTTCCTGCGCGGTATCGACATTCATTTGTGCAGCCGTGACAGGGCGCTGCGGCGCAAGCATCTGCACGCTCAATTCACCGTTGGGTTCCAGATAAGCGCAGCCAACCGTCGTTGGATCAAATACATCCTTCTGCCGCAGCGCCTCCATCAGCTCCATGACGTTAATACGCAGCCGGGCCAATTCCGTCTGATCAATCTGTCCGTTTTTAATTACAGCACTTACCTTCCCGCTCAAAATGGATTTGGCGCGCGGCGAAGCCGCCGTAACAGCAGAAAACATCATCTCCAGTGAAAAGATCACAACAATGGGAATCACGCCATGCAGTAAAGGAATACCCATATCCTGCATCGGTACAGCGCTCAGGTTAGAGATCAGGATCGCCGAAACCAACTCGCTCGGCTCCAACTCCCCCACCTGCCGTTTTCCCATTACGCGCAGCGCCAGAATAATGAAAAGATAAAGGACCAGCGTCCTGAAAAAAGCTGTCAGCATAATTTCCGCCTCCGGTTTTCGCTTGATACCCTATTTTTACCGGAGCTTCCAGTTTTATGCCTGTGTAGTACAGCGGCACAGGGAAAGAATGAACGAGGCCTCATCGTCAAGCTGTTCCAGCGCCTCAAGCCTCGCCCGCTCAGCCGGTCCGGTATGATAGGCATAAGGAGTCATAGAAAACAGGCTTTGAATACCGGCCGCGCCGGAAATATGCAGTGCAAAACATACCGTATCCTGCCGGACAATTTCGAAATAAGGGCTTATATCAAACGCCGGTACATTTTCATAAGGCGCATTATAAACTGCGCTTTTCAGTGCCCAAAGATGGCGCTGTGCCGGAAATACCGCTACAAGATATCCGCCGGGGCACAAAACACGGGCAAATTCAGCCTTCGCGACCGGCGTACAAAGCGACAGGATCGCATCACATGCGCCGTCGGGCAATGGAAGGCGGAAACTGTTAGCTACTGCACAGCGGATTCCTCCGCGGCGGGCGGCATAGGAAACCGCATCCCGCGAAATATCCGTGGCAAGGACATCAACGCCCTTTGCCGCAAGGGATTCGGCAAGCGCAGCACTGTAATAACCTTCACCGCAGCCGCAATCCAAAATACAACCGCCCGGCGGTGTAATTTCAGCAAAAACCGCATTGACCGCATCCGAGAGCGGACGGTAGTATCCAGCACAAAGAAAATCTCTGCGCGCACGGATCATTGCCCGGTTATCCCCATGCTCATGTCCAGGCAGACGTCCGCCCGGCAGCAAATTCACATATCCCTGCCTTGCAAGATCGAAGCTGTGCCCATGGCTGCAGCGCAGGTTTTTTTCTTTGCGTTCAAACGCCGCGCCGCACAGCGGGCATATAAAGTCATGGGTCATAAAAAGCCCCTCCGAATTCCGATTGTTGACTGAATTGTACCACAGACAGCCCATGATTTTCTACAGTTTTACAGTGTTTTTTCGCCGGACTGCAATGAATTTTATTTTTCCTTCCCACTATACGAATACTGCTACAGAGGAAAATACAGAAAGTTAAGTTTAATGTGACAGAAAGCGATATTTTTCAAAAGCAATGTATCTTCCCGCGCTGGTCTATAGCAATGTCACGCTGGATCAGTTAGTCTTCGATTCTCATACTACCAATCCATGCATCGGGCTTCTGCGCTGGTTTTTTCCATATGCCGGATATTCTCCGCAGCGCAAACCCCACCCATTCTGTCTGTACGCACGGACACCCTGCCTGCACGCTGAGCATAACGCACAAAATGGACAATGCGCCTGTGGGGCCGCATCCTCCATTCATGCTCCTGCTCGTTCATGCAGGAAGACTTTTATTCCCCGGCAATACCCTCTTTACGTTTATGCATAGAATCGAAAAAATCGTCCTCCTGCCCTATTTTTGGCCTGTACTGGCAGAAATATCAGGTAAACGGTATAGAAGCCTTTATCCGGGACTGGACAATTTCGAAAGAGTTCGGAATTCCAACACATAGAGGGCATCCCCAACCCTCCCATTATCCGAAAGGGCAAACACGGCCAAGCGCCAACCTGTCTCCTCGGCACGCGGGCGCTGCTGGCCATAGCACCGGCGTACATGCGTGCAAACCCCTATGCATTTATCACCGATATCTTCCGCTTGGATATAGGAAAACGATCAGTCAGGAATCGCAGATAAGCGGCAAAACGCCGCCCGCCGGGCCAGTTGGCTCGGCAGACGGCGTCAATTTACAAACCGTTTTTCAAATTCTCACAGCGAAAAACGCACGCTGCCGCCTTTGCGCAGGAATACCGGGATCAGCGCAAGCGGCGCGTCCGCCGTGACGGTCCGGCCACCGGCGTACTCCGCGCCCGTGTGCGCGTCGATCCACGTCTCGCCCGCGGGGAGGTAGACGTCGCGCTGCCGGGCGCCCAACTCAAAGACGGGCGCCACGAGGATGTCGTCGCCGAACATCATCTGATCCTCAATGGTGGCGACGGCTTTGTCCTGCGGGAAGTCGTAGTAGAGCGGACGGATGACCGGCGCGCCGGTCCGGGCGGTCTTTTCCATCACGGACTTGATATAGGGCCGGATTTCTTCACGCAGGAAGAGGTACTTTTTGAGGATCTCGTACACTTCCTCGCCGTAGCTCCAGACCTCGTTCGGGCCGCCGGTGTGCGCTTTGTTGGAAAGTCCCTGGTCGTCGCCGTTTTTGCGGTCGCCGTGCAGACGGAATACCGGACAGAACGCGCCGAACTGGAACCAACGCACGAGCAGCTCACGGAAGTCGGGGTCGTTCTGGTCGCCGCCGTGGAAGCCGCCGATGTCGGACGTCCACCACGGGATACCGGACATGGCCATGGAAAGACCGCTGGTGAACTGCTCGCGGAAGGAGCGGAATGTGGTGTCGATGTCGCCGGACCAGACCAGCGCACCGTAACGCTGGGAGCCTGCCCAGGCGCAGCGCAGCAGATTGATGGGCAGCTCAACGCCCTCTTCCTTTAAACCTTCATAGAAGTTCTGCGCATAGACGAGCGGGTAGATGTTGCCGACGGAAATGTTCGCGCCCTTGGCGTAACGGTAGTGGTCGAAATCGTAGTCCCACTCGGGCTCCGCCTCGTCGAGCCAGAAGATTTTAATGCCCTTATCAAAGTAGTTGCGCTTCACAACGCTCCAGACGAACTTGCGCGCCTCGGGATTCGTCGGGTCGTAGGGAATCGTGTTGCCCTTCCACGTCGCGCAAATTTGCAGGCCGCGCTCAGCGTGTACCAGATAGCCGTTGTCGCGCATTTCCCTGTAATTCTCGCTCTTTTGATCGACATACGGCCAAATGGAAACCATCAGCTCAATGCCCATTTCCTTGAGCTCGCGTACCATCGCGTCGGGGTCCGGCCATTCCGCCTCGTCAAAACGCCAGTCGCCCTGATACGGCCAGTGGAAGAAGTCCGACACGATAACGTCCATCGGCAGGCCCAGCGCCTTGTGACGCCGCGCGACCTCCAAAAGCTCGTCCTGCGTGCGGTAACGCAGCTTGCACTGCCAGAACCCCATCACATAGTCCGGCATCATCGGCGCGTGGCCGGTCGCGTCGGCATAGGACGCCATAATCTCCGCCGGGGAGTCGGACGCCGTGATCCAGTAATCGAGCACCTTCGTGCTGGACGCATACCACTCGGTACGGTTCTTCGCAAACGTCACACGGCCAATCGAGGGATTGTTCCAAAGAAAGCCGTACCCCTCGCTCGATACGTAAAACGGGACGCTCGCCTGCGAGTTGCGGTGCGCAAGCTCGAGCACGCAGCCCTTTTTATCAATCATGCCGTCCTGATACTGGCCCATGCCGTAAATGTGCTCGCCGGGGTTTGCCTCGAAACGGGCCGTCAGCTCGAAATCGCCGCCGCGCAGCCCGGAGAAGTCGCGCGCGAACATTTCCAGCGCGCTCATCGTCTCAAAGTGACCGCCGCGCGAACGCCAGTACTCGCGCAGAATCGGCTTGCCGTTCTCGCCGTAGAAATAGAGCATCCCCGCAACGTTGATCCGTGCGGTAATTTTACCGTTTTGAATGGTACCCTCGCCGTTTTCGATCGTGATGACCGCGTTGCCCGGGTTCTCCTGCGGCAGCAGCGCCCAGTCCTCGTCCGGTACGTCCACGTGGCGCACGGCGCGCACGCGCAGGCTGTTTTTCGCCCAGGGCTCAATCCAGAGCAGTTCGGTGTCGCGGCGCAAAACAAGCGCGCCGTTTTCCGCTTTCAAAATTGCCATACCCTTCTCCTTTTACTCTTCAAATTTAAACACGCATTCTTTTTGTCACAGAAGCGTGACTGCTTCCTAATCCACCCCCGCCAGTGCGAGACAAGGGATCCGCAAATACGGCTTTGCCCGACAGTCTGTATCTGTCTGCAAATCTCATTATGGCGCCCCGGCAAAAAAACCTGCGCCAAAACTCCACATATTTTTATAGATCTTCGCATCGGATCGTCACTAAAAATCATTTTCATTATACCTTTACACTGGCGTTTTGTCCAGATTTTTTCAAAACATATAAAAACATTTTTTAAAAAACACTGTTCATTTGCAATTTTGCGAATTTTATTTCCATATCTATTCGCATGAAATGCTAAAAACAAATATTTATGCATTTACAGCTTCGGAGAAATATCAGAAATCAAGCAGGCGACCAAAAAAGCCTACGATTAAAATTACAGCCCCGTCCGATAACAGACAGAGCTGTACGATTTTGATTTTACAGCACAAGAATGCCATCTATTCTGCGAATCTGTTTACAATAGAACCTGCCTTCCGTTTTGTTCTGCAGACGCAAACATTGCATCGATGATACGCATGATTAAAATCGCACGGCTGCCATTCGAATTGGTAGGAATCCCCCGCTCCACACAGTCCATAAAATGCCCGATTGCATCTATATGGGACATTGTGCCAACCGGATAATCCAACTCTGTTTCCGCCATAACGCCGCGCTGCGGTTCGTGATAATAGGTCAGGCCCAGCGGTTTTTTCCCAGGCGCTGGGCGCATATCGATTTTCAGACCGCCGGCAGTACCCATAAGCTTGAGATGATAACATTCTTCAGCGTTACAGGCGCGGAATGAATCTATAAGCAGCCCGCATCCGTTTTTCAAACGGATCAGCGCGAATACGCCATCCTCCGTTTCCTTGGGTACACCGTCCCAAACGCGGGATTCGACCGCGTCCATCGGATACCCAAAGGAGAGCGGGGGATATCCGGCAAATTTATTATATGTCAGGCAAGTTACACTTTCCGGCTCCGGATCCCCAAGCAGAAAAAGCGTCTGATCCAAATTGTGCGTCACGCCTTCGGTGATGGCAAAGCCCCGGGTATATTTTTTCCATTTCATCCAGCCGTTGGGGATGTCGCGTTTCTGGGCGCGGTTGAGACGTACAGCATAAACTTCCCCAAGTTTTCCCTCTCTTACCATGTGCCGGGCAATCTGAAAGCGCGGCTGATACAGCGAATTGGAGCCTACAAAAAGAACTTTGCCCATCCGGCGCGCCGTCTCTACAACATGGCAAATACCCGGCTCATCCAGCGCAGGCGGTTTTTCCAAATACAGATGCTTGCCCGCCTCCAGAACATCCACCGCAACCTGTTCATGCAAAAAAGTAGGCACACAGACGGAAACCGCGTCGATGTCCCCGCGTGCAAGCAGGGCATGGTAATCCTCATAAGCCGAAGCAATGCCAAACTGTGCGGCAAACTTCTCTGCCCGTCCAGGCACGCTGTCTGCCAAAGCCACAAGCGCATGGCCAAGTTTTTGATAGGCGGGAATATGCGCACCGACAGCAATTACCCCGCATCCAATTATCCCAATTCTCATTTCATATTTCTTCTTCCGGCTCAATATGATTCTCTTTGACTGATAATACGGTCAATAAACGCCATTTTAGCAGGTTCCGGATCCTGAAGGCATGCGACTTCCCCGCCTTTGAGATACAGATATTCCTTATTTTCCACCCAAGGGGCCCAATACGGAAGCCCGGGCGCATTCGGATCGCCTGTCCGGGTGAAATTTGCCCAATAAGAACACATAAACTGGGCAAGCTCGAAATTTTCATACCGGTACGCCGGCGTCCACTGGCTGTAATCAAAAGTATACTTCCCCGCCACCCACAGATTTGCAAACACATAGGCAAGCTCAGAGGAATGCCCAGCGCCAAGGTTTGTACCATCAGATTTCACTGTCGGTTCTGCAAAAAGATACTGGTATACCGGGGCTGGATGGATCTGCGCCAGACGTGCGGCGATGTGGGAAAGGTTCTGCTTCATCGCGTCACGCCCGCTGTCATGCAGGACATCCGGAAGCGTTTCTTCATTAAGTCCATACAACCTGGCAAATTCTTCAAAATCTGCGCCAAGCGCCGTTTGGATGGATAGGACTTTCTCTTGCAAGCTCACCCCGGACACGGCAACAAAGCTCCCCTCGTCCGACGTTGAACCAAAAAGCAGCGGTACTTGTGCAATACGCCCGTTCATAAAAGCCTGATAAGGATCCTCCGGAAGGACATGCCCATCTACACAGGGGCGCAGAGGAAGCGGCCCGTCGCCGGGAATTCCCAACGCAAGCAGGTGTCCGGCAGATACACCACGCAGCTGGGAAAACGTGGTGCAACCGCACAGCCCCACCAGTGCCTCCCCCACCGTCTCCGCCTTTTGGAGCGTCATCGTCTCCCGGTTGTAGTGCGGGCCGCCGGAATGGATCGCCGCGGCACGGAACAGCCCAGACGCAAGCGGGGAAGTCAAAAGCGCGCACACGCTCATCCCTCCCGCCGATTGCCCGGCGAGCGTGACGCGGTTGGGATCTCCGCCGAAGGCGGCAATATTCTCCTTGACCCAGCGCAGCGCGGCGATCTGGTCAAGCAGTCCATAATTTCCGGAAACGCCGTCCGCATTTTCCGCAGAAAGCGCTTTGTGCGCCATAAAGCCAAAGATACCAAGCCTGTAATTGATCGTCACAAGAATCACGCCGCGGGCAGCAAATCCCCAGCCTTCAAACAGCTGCGCGCTGCCCATACCGCCGAGGAAGGCTCCGCCATGAATATAAACCAGCACCGGAAGCCTGTCTTGCGTACTGTGCGCCGGCGTCCAGACATTGAGATACAGGCAGTCCTCACTCTGCTCATGCTGGTCAAGCGTCATATTGTTCACCTGTCCGGGCCTTTGCGGGCAGCAGGGGCCAGGACGGTCGCAGACACGCACGCCTTCCCAGGGCGCAGGCCTTTGCGGCGCGCGCCAGCGCAGCTCACCAACCGGCGGAGCCGCATAGGGAATGCCCATAAAGCGAGTAATCCCCCGCTGGGAAACGCCGGATACAGCACCGTATTTCGTCTGTGCAGTTTGTATACTTCCTGACATGAACTACCCTCCGCAATTTATAATTACTTCCCTATCAGATTAGCATTTTGGAGCCGGAATTGCAAGGAAAACTACAATGAGAAATAAAGACAAAATCCGTTTTCTCATAAAAACCTCCTTTATGACAAACGCCACAACATTTTTTCCTAACGGAATATCCTTCCCATTGGTCTAATCCCTCCTCACAAGACATCCTCCTGTTTCTATTATAGAACAATCTCACCGATTCTTCAATGGATTCTGAATAAAATTCATACAATTTGAACCGTTTCTGGCATGTTTTCTTTTCCCACAGGATTCTCCAAAATTCTACACCGCCGCAATGCTATAATCGGACAGACCGGAACAGCAGAGACAGCTTTGCTCCGGGAGACTTATATCGGGGGTTTTTATGAAACGCAGAAAACAGATCCTCTCCTGCGCGGGCGCACTCCTTTTTATCCTGCTCCTGCTTTCCGGCGTCTACGCCGCAGTACGTCCCAGTGATACGCTGCGCATTGCCTGTCAGGAATTTACTGGCAATTTCTCCCCCTTTTTTGCTGATACCAAAACGGATATGGAAGTTGTCGACGTTTGCTTCGACCGGCTCGTCACCCTCGACCGGGCAGGTAATGTTTTACATAATCCCAGCCGGGGCGAACAAACGATGTATAATGGTGTATATTACACCTATTATGGTATTGCAGATCTGAAAATTCAATATGATGAAGCCCTTGACCGTACCACCTGCACCTGGACACTTGCCGACGGCCTGCGCTTCCAGGACGGGGTTTATGCCGACGCAGACGACATCATTTTTTCCTATTATGTTTTTCTCGACCCAGCTTACTCTGGACCCTATGCGGTTTACGCGGTGCCGATCGTCGGGCTTTCTTCTTACCGCAGCGGCGAAACTGCATATATTGAAGGCATCCGCCGTATAGACACGCGCAGTGTCGCCGTTACTTTTGAAGGCAGCGACCCGGACAACATCCGCACACTGGGCATCACCCTTTGCCCGCTGCATTACTATGCGGACAAGGGGCAATATGACTATGACAAGCATCAGTTCGGTTTTTCCAAAGGGAAGCTGGAAACACTGGAGCAAAAATCAGCCGATCCGCTCGGCACAGGACCTTACCGCCCAGTACATACGCAGGCGAAACGCATCCTGTTCAAAGCAAACCGCTACTTTTATTCCGGTAAACCTGCCTGTACACGTATGGAATTTATTCGTTGTACGGACGCCCAATGCGCTGAACGCATTGCAAACGGGGAAATTGATATTGCGGCGCCAATGCTTTCCGCCGCGCTTTCCGCGTCCATCCGTATGCAGAATACAAATGCCAATCTCTCCGGCGACCGTATCCACACGCTCCACTATGAAAGCGACGGCTACGGCTATATCGGCATCCATGCTGAAAACGTAAGCGTCGGCGGCAACGCTGGTTCGGCGGCGTCAAAAGCGCTAAGACGGGCATTTGCAACTGTATTTACACTCTACAGACAGCACGCCGTATCTTCCTATTTCGGTGAAGATCTTCCCTTCGGAGAGGAAAATTTTCGTCTTGACACATCTGGGAACCCGATTTATACCGAAGAAATGTCTTTAAAGCAACGGGAAACAGCCGTACGGCAGGCCGTTGTCAACCTTCTGCTGCAGGCCGGTTTTTCTTATGACGGTTCCTGCTTTACCGCCCCCGCACAAGGCGCAAAACTTCATTATACAGCCCGCATTGCCGCAGATGGCTGCGGTGATCATCCCTGCTATGCTATCCTGCAAAACAGCGCGGCCCTGCTTTCCGAACTTGGGCTGACGCTGGAAATTGAAGACGTCTTTGATCAGGCGCAGCTTTGGCAATCGCTTGACGCGGGGACAGCTGAAATCTGGTGCGCGGCCTGGGAAAACCCCGAAGCCTATCAGCTTTACCATTCCGCAAACCGTCCCGGCCAAAGCGCCTCGACTGGTTCAAATTACTATGCCATATCCGACCCTGCGCTTGACCGCCTGCTTTGCGCATCTGCCGACGGTACGCAGGCATACAGACGTATTGTCAATGCATGGGCAGTGGAAGTGCCGGTCTACCGCCGGGCAGGGTGCATGCTTTATTCAGTCGTGCGCATCCGCTCGGGGATCGCCCACAATCCCACCTCCTACCATGGTTGGCTTGAGGAAATCGCTTGGATCGCAAAAAACGGATAAGCCTGGGCGGATGCATCTTTCGCCCTTATGGCTGTCTGTAATATTACGCAAAGCCTGTCCGGATTTTGCCCGTCAGGCTTGACATTGCCCGCGGTAACAGGTATGCTGAAGTCAGAGTCTTTTTTCAGGCGAATCCCCTTCCGGATATAAATTTTCTGATAACAGGAGAGAGCATATGATCAAAAGAGCAAATTGGACACAGCTGCCGGAAATTTCGCTGCCAGATATGCAGCGGCGTATTTTCAGTGGACAAAATGTAATGCTGGTACGGAATGAGATCCGGCCGCACGCGGTTTTGGAGGCACACAGCCATCCGCATGAGCAAATGATCTATGTCCTTGGCGGCCGGTGCGCAGTCACTGCCGGCCAGGAGCGCTTTGAAATGGAAACCGGAGATATGGCGCTGATTCCCGGCGGTGTGATGCATCAGGTTACAGCCCTGGGGGAAGAAAAGCTGGACATAATAGATATTTTTTCACCGATCCGGGAAGATTTTTTGAAAAAATAAAGATTGTTACCGCAATATACGGCTTAATTGCATACAAAACCAAATGGGGAAGCCCTTGCATTGACATGCAGGGGCTTCCCCATTGCCAAAATACCGGCCGCACAGGTTCTGCTTGACCGGAAAATTCAAAAAACAAGTGCCGGATAAATCAGAATCCGCCGGGGAACTAATCCAAAAGAATGATGGCGGCATTCTTATAGGAAGTCCAGTCCAAACACTGCCCGCAACGGTCGCAGTAGGGCTGGTACTCCCGCTCCATCGTTATCCCGCACTGCGGACATACCGGATACCCATCCCATCCATAACTCCTGCGGTAACACTGGATGCGGCATACGCGCATTGGGCGCCGGTACGCCTCCTCTTCCTTTGTCTCCGGAATCAAAAGCTCATTAGGCGTTTTCTCGAACCCTGCGCAAAGCTTTTCCAGCGTGTTTACTGATGGCGCAGTCTTTTTTCGCGCTATATCCCCGAAGTATCTGCTGCTGAGCCCACAGCGTTCCGACGCCCTTTCGTACGTCAGCTGCCATTCGCTGCACAATTGCAATACTCTGCTGGATAAGTTGTCTAAAAACATCGCAATCCCTCGTTTTTTATCGGATGTCTTCAGCCTAATGGCATTGCGTCTCTCTTTCAAGGAACGATCCTTCCTCTTTCCCTCTTTTTGGGGATAATAAATGATATAAAACGCTTAAAATGTTTTGAAAGCCTTCCGTTTTGCTCTGCATTGCATACTGCACCGTCTTTCCGATACACACCGATTTCCATACGCCCTGACAAGCCACAGCCGGGGCAGCATCCTCCGAAGAAGTATTACATGTCCAGAAAAACAAAGTACCCCTGAGCAAGCGCCCGGCGGAGCCTGCTCAGGGGCATAGGAAAACGTGGAAACATGTTTGGAATTATTCCTCTATTTGCGCGGTAAAATTACGGAAATCAGCGAATCCCCCTCCATAGCAATACAGCGCCGCGCGAGTACCGACAAAATAGCGCAAATTGAAATGCAGCGGCACAGCTTTTCCCTGCATCTGCCAGTTCACGCCGTCTGTACTGCAAAAAAACCGAACGGTGTCCTGCCGGTCGCGGAAATCAAACTGCGCACGCAGAAATATAGGGCCTGCGGGAACCGGCATGCTTGTCAATTCATATTCCGGCCCGGCCTCTCCTGTACGCACTGCATCCCGGCGGCGGGTAAATACACGCATCCGCCCGCCTGGGCCAGCCTCCACACCGATCATTGCGCAGTCATACTGCAGCGCCGCAAGCCCTGCCCGTGCGCCCGGAACCAGGGCTGCTGCATCAAGCTCAACCGTAAAGCTGCATCCGGGACCGCAGGTACGCTGGGAAAGCGTGTTGCGTGCGCGCATCAGTTCCTGCGCCGGCGCGGCATGAAGCCGCAGCCAACCGGGCCGTTCGGTAAAAGACCAGGCACTGTCATCGGGATTATGGTTCCACTGCCAATACAGGCCAAGACGGTTTTCTTCATGACAGAAACTGTCGCTGCGGACGGGTAGATTGCTTCCCCGGCTGCACAGCGGCGTTTCGTAGTTCAGACGCATCCCTTCTCCCGCGCCGACCACCGGCCAACCGTCTTCCCAGGAAAGTGGGAACAGATAGGGTATGCGGCCGACCGCACCGTGATCGCCAAACAGGATCATATACCAATCCCCTTCAGGAGTATCGACAGGCATTCCCTGTGCAACGCCCCGATTATTGGCGGCGCACATGCTGTTGGCAATAACCCGAACTTCATATGGGCCCTGAATCGTTTTAGAACGATAGCAAAGCTCGCGCCGGATGCCGCCTGCGGGGATATCAATGAAGAAAAGATAGTAATATCCGTCCTTTTTCATGGCACGGCATCCTTCACAGCGCAGCGCTATGCCTTCCTTCGGCGTGGAAAACAGCGGCGCATCATCGCATAGCGCATGCATATCGGGCGTAAACCGGGCAATACGCACATCACCGCAGTTGTAAATCAAATAGCAAGTGCCGTCATCATCAAACAGCAGGGACGCATCATGATAGGGCGTGTCAAACTCCACATGCTCCCAATTGCTGCGCTCAATATTGTCGGTATAATACAAATAGCTTTTTCCCTGATCCAGGCAGGTAAAAAAAGCATAAAACATACCGTCATGCGCGCGCAGGCTTGTCGCCCATTGTCCCCGCCCATAACCCGTTCCAACATTATCATAGCCTTCCAGCTTATCAAAGATATAGCTGACAATCTGCCAATGCACAAGATCATAGGATTTCATAATCGGGCCGCCGGGCATAAAAAACATTGTCGTTGTAACCATGTAGTAGGCGTCTGCGACTCGGATAAGATCCGGATCCGGATAGTCCGACCAAAGTATAGGATTTTGAATACGCATGCGCGTTTACCTCCGTTTTCAGGATTTTTTTCTGGGCTGACCGCCGGCAAAACCTGCTGCTTCTCTCCCAGTATGGCTTTTCTTCTATTCTAAAAGCACAGTCACAGGCAAACAAGTGACAAAGCAGGAAAACCGTAACTCTAACGCCGCTATTTTTGCGGTCCCGCAGAAAGCATACGGCATAGTGTGCGGATCCCCCGCGCAGTACGGCCGGGCGGGTCAGTAAAATGCCCGCCCTGATTTTCTTCCCGGCATACGTGTCCGAAGGCGGCGAGACGCCCGGCAATCTGATCGGTAGACGCCCGTACGGAGGCCATACGAGGATTCCCGGCCCGATGCTCACGATTCCCAAGGGAGAGATAATACGCGCCCGGAGCCGGGGCATGCGTGCAGGCATATTCGGCAAAACCGTCATACCACAACGAACCGGAGATACTCGCGGCTCCGGAAAATTCCGGGCATCGATACATTGCATAAAGCGCGAACAGCCCGGCAAGCGAGTACCCTGCGATCGCCCGCTGGCGATGGGAAACGCCCCACGTTTCTTCCACAGCCGGAAGCAGTTTTTTCCGAAGCTGAAGAAGATAGGCGTCCGCGCCGCCGGAAAAATCCTCCCCGTCCCTGAAAATACGCGGCGCAGCCCAAGGCGAAAAATCACGGTTCCAGTCCGTCCCGTCAATGCATACCAGCGTGCAGCAGCCGCTGCAAAGCGCCGCCACAGCCTCGGCGTCCGCTTCCCGCATATGGATATAGACTGTTGGGAGCGCAGGATCCGCGCGATAAATACGCAGCGTCCAAGCGTCTTTCTTCATACATTCCGCAGTCGGATTCTCTGTGTTCATACCCACGCTTTCCCTTCGAGGGCGGCAAGCTGCTGCGCACTCCGGCCACGCAGGGCGTCCACAGCAATGGCTTTGGACAGCAGCGCGCAGACCGTCTGATATAGCTCCCCGCCCATCCGGTAATCCGCAGGCAGGACGAAATCCACACGTCCGGCACGCAGCAGCTCTTCTGCATTTTCCCGATGGCCGGAAGGGTAAACGGCTATGGAGGCCCCTCCCCCGACACGTACAAGCTTCATACAGGGTACGTCGGTAAACCCATCCCCGATATAAATCATATTGCGGAAGGGGATCGGACGCATGTCTTCAGGAGTATAACGGTTCAAATCACGGTCATTGGATAAATCGAGTACACCTTTGTTAATCCGGAATAGAAATTGTGTCTTCGTCGTGTAATTCACGACATTTTTCGGCCAGCAGGCGACTTCGTTTTCATCATAGAGAAACTCGCAGGCAAAAACCTCGCGGAAATAGCCGAAAATGCTGGAGCCCTCAATAATTTCCCGCAGGCCGGAAGAAATAATATAATGCTCTAGCCGGACGCCGTGCTGCGCGGCAAACCGGTTAATACATGGAAAAAATTCCGCTACGCCTGGGTAAAACTCCAAAGCTTGCCCCATCTCCACAAAATCTTCACGGCGGATACGTTTGCGGGCAATATGCGCCTGTTCGAGCATAACATACATGTAGGCCAGAACCCCGTCCATCTTCCGCTCACAGGCAAGCGTATTGGCTGATTTCCAAAAATCCTCCGGCGTCATGTTGACGTCGGGGATAAAACTGTACTCTTGCATATCTTTAGTACAAAGCGTCTTATCAAAATCATATAGCAGCGCAAAAACCGGTTTGTTTGCACACATATCGGCATCTCCTCTTTTTCTTTAGTATAACACAGGCCCGATATGCACGGCAAGCGCAATCGTACCGCCATACGCACGACAATTCCCCATGAAAAATCCGGCGCAGGGATATTCCTCCGCGCCGGATCAGATCTTTTAAAACAATTCTCTCAACGTGCCAGATGTGCATGCAGCCATGCGCATTCCTGTGCACCGGTCTCAGGAGACGTTCCCTCCCGGATTACCGCAATATCACGTCCCTGGCGTAAGAGCCAGGAAAACAGCGTACTGTAATCCAATTTCCCCTGCCCAAGCCGGCACTCCACAAAGCGGCCCTCGCTATAATCGCCATCTTTGATATGGCAGACAACTATATGCTCGCCAAACGCATCAAGGCAGCGGCGCCAATAGGCCGCCTGCTCCGGCAAAAAAGCCGGGGTCAGGAGGTTGACCGAATCAAATACCACATGCATAGTCTCTGACCCAACCCGTTCAAGCAGCTCGGCAACCAGTTCCGGCGAACCCAAGGTATGGTGTGCGGCAGGTTCCACAGCAATTTTCGCACCGACGCGCTCAGCATGCTCCGCTGCCCGGCAGAAAAAGTCAACCAGGTTTTCAAACAACGGCCTGCGCGCAGACATTGGTCCGTCTACCGGGAAATCGCCCGTTTCTGTTGCGACATATGCCCCGCCAAGCCCCAGGCTGTTGTCAAGCCCGCGGCAAAACAACGCAAGCTGTTCCCCGCGCGCAGCCCGGTCCGGCAGCTGCGGCTGAAGATAATATCCTAAAAGCGGCGTTCCCAGCCCCTGCGCAGCAAAGGCTTCATATACCGCTTTGCAGTCCCGCCCGGTTACGGCGTCCAGTGCTGAAACACCCTCGCACAGCTTCTGCACAACGATCTGCCCGCATTCCCAGCCGTCGTCATGCAGCCGGCGGGCCATCTCCTGCGCGCAAGCGCGTCCATAATCATGTGCCCTGCATCCAATGGAAACCATACTTTTCCTCCCTGTATCCGATTCGTATTTTCCAGATTTTAAAATTTTTGCTTACTGTTTCCGGGATTTTTTTCATACACCCCACATTTTATAGCCCCAGGTATCCTTTCAGAACCTTTAACGTATTCAGTACGCCGTCAATATGGCTGCGTTCGTAGCCATGGCTCGCATAAACCCCCGCGCCGATCAGGCCATGTCGGATATCACAGCCTGCGCGCAACGTTGCTTCTACGTCGGATCCATAATGCGGGTATACATCCACAGCATAATCCGCCCCCTCGCGCTTTGCCGCCTCAATCAGCTTGCCCACTACGGCATAGCTGTAAGGCCCGCCGGAATCTTTGGCACAAATGGAGACCTGCCGCTCTGTACACTGCAGCCCTTCGCCTACACAACCCATGTCGACGCTGATCGATTCGCTCACGCCAGCCGGCACAGAAGCTGCACCGCCATGCCCTACTTCCTCGTATACCGTGACATGCACCCACACATGCCGCTGCGGGGTTTTCCCCGTATCCCTCAGCCAACGTGCAAACCCCAGCAGAATGCCGACGGAAAGCTTATCGTCTAGGAAACGGCTTTTGATATACCCGGACCCGGTGATGCGTGTGCGCGGATCAAAGCAAACAATATCCCCAACCTCGATACCGAGCGCACGGACGGCAGAAGCGCTTTGAACATCTTTGTCAAGCACGGCCTCCGTTGTGTCAAAACCGCGCTTTGTCTCTGCATAGTCTCCGTTTACATGGACAGAAGCATTGACGAGCTGCAGCGTCCCCTCAATTACAGCGCCTGTCCGCGTGTAAACGCGAAGGTTTTCCGTCTCCGCATTTTCCGCACGCAACCCGCCCAACGGCGTCAGCCGCAGGCGGCCGTTTTCCTTAATTTCTGCGACCATGGCGCCCAGCGTATCGGTATGCGCCTGCAGCAAAAGGGCCTGCGTATCCCCGGCGCCGCCCAGGTCAATAAGTACCCCGCCCTTGTTCGTACGCATTGCGGAAAACCCCAGGGAAGCAAACGCTTCTTCAACCCAGTCCGCAGCTTTTGCGGTAAAGCCTGTGGGACTGTCGATCCCCAACAGCTGCACAGCCTGCTCAAGCGCATAGCGCGCATAATCTATAGTCATGGAAATCCTCCTCTGGCTTTTTTCTTATTGTATCCCAAACAGATCCATAAAGCAATATTTTTCCAGTTTTTGTATATCTGCTTGCCTGACCGGTTTGTTTATGATAACATATAAAAAATCCATGAAGAAAGGACGCATCCCATGTCCTGCAGCTCAGAAATGCAAAAACATCCGGCACGCATGCATACAGCTTTCAAAACCACAAACTCCTGCGCAGCGCTCCCCGGAGCGCCCCATTTCGGGAATCTTCTTCCTGTTTTCCAGCTGATCAGGGAAAACTTGCTCAGGCCCGGTTGTATAACCGGGATCAAGGCGTGGACGCCTCTGGAAAAACGCAGTTTACCACCCTGCTCTCCAAGTATCTGACCCAGCAGGGGATCCGCAATACGGTAATCTGCATCGATGACTTTCATAATCCCGCTGCACTGCGCCGGCAGGGAGCAAATGCACAGCAAGCCTATTATCAGAACGCTTTTGACCTGGCCCGCCTTGTCCAGCAGGTGCTTGACCCCTGGAAACGGACGGGCTGCCTGCGCCGTAGGGTTTCCTGTCTGAGTCTGCAAAGCGACCGGTATGACCGGGCGCTTACCCTGGATCTCTGTCCGGGGGATGTAATGCTTTTAGAGGGGAGCCTGTTGTTCCGTCCGCCAGTACTCCCCTATCTGGATACAAAAATATTTCTCGATGTGAGCTTTCCGGAAGTGCTCCGTCGCGCCGCCCGGCGGGACATCCCCCGCTTTGGCCCGGATATCCTCAAAACGTACCGCGAAAAATACATCCCTGTCCAGCAGCGTTATTTCCAAGAATTTTCGCCCAAAGACAAAGCAAATCTGGTTATTGACAACGAAGATTATCAAAACCCGCGTATCCTACGCATAACTCCGCTGAAATTTAAAGAGAAAGAGAGCGTCAAACTATGAAAACAGTGGAAAAATGGGATGTGCTGGAGCTTCGCTTCAGCGGCCCGCGCGAAGGCAACCCCTTCACCGAGCAATATCTGCGCGCAGTATTCACCGGAAAAAGCGAGCGTATAGAAGTCGACGGCTTCTACGATGGCGAAGGCCGCTATCTTATACGCTTCATGCCCCGTTTTGAGGGGGAATATCAGTATACGACCGAGGGTTCTTTTCCTGGTGCCTGCTCGCAGGGCGTCTTTACTGTAACCGCGCCGGGCATGAACAATCATGGGCCGGTGCATGTCGCTGGAAAATATCATTTTGCCTATGAAGACGG
Source organism: uncultured Eubacteriales bacterium (assembly GCA_934546935.1). Classification (GTDB taxonomy): domain Bacteria; phylum Bacillota; class Clostridia; order Oscillospirales; family QAMX01; genus CALWJF01. Next base: position 122,808 of record CAKTEH010000004.1, on the reverse strand, counting down.
CACGCCTTACTACAGTGTCGGCACAACCTGCTATGCATGGACGCATCAACGTGATGAAGTTTACCAGCAGACGCTTTGCGAGCTCGAAAAAGGATATTTCAATAAAATCCGTTTTTGTATTTTTCCCAAACACTACATCCACAATTTTCATGACCCGGTTACATTTCCCTATGAAGGGACGCCTGTGGACTGCTCGGGCCTTACCGAAGAAAATTTCAGCTACACGGTCAGTTTTGAGGGCAATCAATGGGATTTCATGCGTCCCAATCCCGCGCATTTCCGCCGGATTGAGAAGGCAATACTTTCGCTGCGTACGCTTGGTATTGAAGCAGATGTAATCGTTATGCATCCATATGACCGCTGGGGCTTTTCCGCTATGGGCCGTGCCGCCGACGACCTGTACTGGAACTATGTCATCGCGCGTTTTTCCGCCTACCGCAATGTCTGGTGGAGCCTTGCCAACGAATACGACGTTATGCCAGCCAAAACACTTGAGGATTGGGAACATTACGCCGCACTTTTATGCCGCAAGGATCCCTACCAACATTTGCGTTCAATCCACAACTGCGTAAACTATTACGATTATTCACGTCCATGGATCACGCATTGCAGTGTACAGCGCACAGACCTGTACCGTCACGTCGAATACACGGATGAGCTGCGCATGCGCTATGGGAAACCCGTCGTATGGGATGAAATTGCCTACGAGGGCAATATCGACATGGGTTGGGGAAATATATCCGGGCAGGAGCTTGTACGGCGCTTTTGGGAAGCTGCCCTTCGCGGTGGTTATGCCGGACACGGGGAAACCTTCCTGCATCCACAGGATATCCTTTGGTGGAGCCATGGAGGAACGCTGCACGGAGAAAGCCCGGCGCGTATCCGTTTTCTGCATAAAATCCTTTCCCAGACCCCAGGACACGGCCTGCGGCGCGGCCAGGGCATTTTCGACGAAACAGTCGGTGTGCCTGAACAGGGGGACGGCGACGCTTATTCGATCCACTACTACGGCTTTGGCCGGCCCTCCTTCCGTGATTTCCGGAAAAACCCGGCATACCGCTACCGTGTCGAAGTTATCGATACCTGGAATATGACCGTCACCGAAATGGGGATATACAGCGGCCGTTTCCGTATCCTGCTTCCGGGACAGGAATATATCGCTGTGCGTCTGACACGTATTCCTGCTTAGACAGCAATACTGTGCTGCCTGAAAAGGACAGGGCTTGCCGCACTATCTTAAAAGGAAACCGCCGTACAGGCTTACGGCACACAGGTAACTGGATCTGAATAAATGCAAAAAAATAAGCCCGCATGGGAGCCGGTTTTCCCATGCGGGCTTTGTGTACAGCATGAAGCATCGTAAACGCTGATTTGCTTTTCAAAGCTGCACTTCAAACCAATGCCCCGCACAACAGGATGGTTTGAAAAAGAAAAATACCGAAGTAAACAAGCGACATCTTTATGGGATAAAGATACCGACGCAAGCAATACAAAATCCGCGGCGATGTGGCGCATCGCAACACTGTAAACACCGCATTCCTGGCGGCCGCGCCGGGTGGCGCGTCACAAGCGCTTTGCCGCAGGTAAAATCTTAACGCAGGCGGAATCGGTTCCGCCTGGCATGATAAATATCGCAGGGTAGGGCCATCCAATTAGGCGGTTTCTGCAAAAAAGAAGGACACGCCAAAGCGTGTCCTTCTTTTTGGTGATCCATCGGAGATTCGAACTCCGGACACCCTGCTTAAAAGGCAGGTGCTCTGCCGACTGAGCTAATGGATCATTTTATATAAACCTTTTGCTGGTGGATCCCGATGCTTTTTCCCCGTCACACCGGACAGGAAAAAAGCGTTACTGGCTGGGATGGCAGGATTCGAACCTACGCATGCCAGAGTCAAAGTCTGGTGCCTTTACCGACTTGGCTACATCCCAATATGCGGAAAAAATGGGGTGGATGACCGGGCTTGAACCGGCGACCTCCAGAGCCACAATCTGGCGCTCTAGCCAACTGAACTACATCCACCATATTCCACAATCATCAGGACTGTCCCAATACCTGCCCCTGTGCGTTCAAAACACCTGCCGCGCCTCTTTTTCTTCCACTTTGTGGCCAATCTGCATGAAGGAAAAAAGTGGCGCGCCTGGAGGGACTCGAACCCCCGGCCCACTGCTTAGAAGGCAGTTGCTCTATCCACCTGAGCTACAGGCGCATATCGCCGGCTGCACAGCACATGCCGGGCGGAAACCGGTCTTGGGAATGGAGCGGGTGATGGGAATCGAACCCACGTATCCAGCTTGGAAGGCTGGCGCTCTACCATTGAGCTACACCCGCATACCCAAAGCGCTTGATTATCATACCACAGCGGACAGGATTTGTCAATACCAGTTTTTTCAGGAAATTGCGGTAAGTTTCACCCGCTTCCATCATAGCTTTCCGGAATGCGGCATGGTATAATAAAATCAGGTTTTTCCTATATACAGGAACAAATAGAAAGGTGGAATATAAGGATGAATCCAGATGCCTCTGCCGGTACGCCCTGCGTTTTCGCAGGGGCATGCCATGAAACGCTGAATTTTCCCGCCATACCGCTGGTACACAGTTTTCTTTTCCCAGCCGACGGAAATTTACAGGCGCGTTTTGCTGGGCAAACGCTTTTCTGTTCTTCGGGTATGTATATCTACCTGCCCGCGGGCGGCGAAGCCCAGCTTACCCTCCGGTGCAGGCAGCTGATCCTTGTTCGCATCCCATCCGCCTGCGTCCCCTATCCGCTATGTTTCGGCACAGCCGCAATTTATAAAGACCCGGCTGCTCCCGGCATTTTTCAGGCGCTGGCCAACGCCTGCCAAGGTGCAGGGCAAGCCTCGGCGCTTGCCGTGGACACCCAGCTTCTGCGCCTGTATGCCATACATGATGCATTGGCCTGTGCCGCAGTACAGGAGGGACAGGCGCGTATTTCCGCGGGTGCAGCGCTGTTGGAACTGGAATTTCTGCGCAGCGAGCCCATTTCCCGCTATGCAGAGGCCTGCTTAATGGGAGAAACACGCTTCCGGACGCTGTTTTCCCGATACTACGGCCTTTCCCCTGCTGAATACCGCATCAAGCTGCGCCTGGCGCGTGCGCAGGCGCTCATTCGGACTGCCCGGCTACCTGTGCACATGGCCGCACAGGCTGCGGGATTTCACAGCGTAAGCTATTTCTGCCGTTTATATAAGCAGACCTACGGGCACAGTCCGGGTGCCGGAGAGGAGGATACAAATGCCTAGATGGGCACAGCCGCAGGATATGGCCAAAGTACGCGATTTATGGCAGGCGCGCTTCGGGGACAGCGATGCCTTTGCCGATTTTTTCTTTCGCGAACGCGCCCGGCCTGAAACAACTGTCGTCTATGAAGAAACCGGATGTATTTCCAGTGCCCTGCAGATCCCGCCGGTCCGCGTCCGTATCCGCGGCAGCAGCGTCCGGGGGGCTATGCTTTGCGGCGTATCTACTGCACAGCATTTCGAAGGGCGTGGGCATATGGGCGCCTGCCTGCGTTTTGCCATGCATGCGCTTTCAGACGCTGGGCATGCCGTTATCGTCCAAAAACCCGTTGACTTCCGGATTTACAGGCATTTTTCTTTTGTTCCCGTTTCCGATACCCAGCTGTTTTCCCTTCCGCCCGCTTCCTGCACGAATCCGCCTGTAAGCCCCCTGATCCCAGTACGGCCGCAGCTGCTTCCACAGATGCGCTCACTTTACACCCGGTTCTGCCTTCCCTATTCGACCTGCCTTGCCCGCAGCGCACATGATTTCCGGATAAAATTGTCCGATTATCTCTGTGACGGCGGTGAAGGCTGGGTCATCGAAGGGCAAAGCGGACAGCTTACGGCATATGCGTTCTGCGAAACCCTGGAAGGCTGCCTGCATCTGCGTGAAGGTGCGTGGCAGGACGCAGAAGCCATGCAGCGCCTTTTCACCGCCCTGCGCAGCCGGGCTGCCGGATACGGGCTCGGATTTTCAGGACGCATCCCGCCCGGCCAGGCGCTTGCCTTTCCCGCTAAGCAGGTTCCGTTCGGCGCGGCAGCCATAGCGAATACCTCGGCGCTTCTTCGCAAAGTCTTCCATGACCCCAGGTTTTGCGTCGAGGTGACAGGAAGCACAGTAGAAAGCAACAACGGCATTTTTGATCTCAACGGTTACCGTGTACAGCGGGATCCCGATTTTATATGTACCGCCGGACAGCTTATCCAGCTTGCCTGCGGCTACCGCAGCCTGCATACGCTTGCAGAAGAAGGCGCGCAAATATGCAGCGTTTCGCGGGCGGAGGAATTCGACCGCTGCTGGCCCGAGCAGCCCTGTTTTACCTGGGACGAATACTAAAAGCTTTACATTCCCGTGAAAGCGTCAGTTTTTTCGATGAAAACCGCTGATTTTTAAGTGATAATCCCAAGGACATATTGACTTTTGGCAAAAATAAACGCATAATGAAGATAGAGATCCTATTTTATTCCATTCATTCTGAGGTGAAAACATGAGCAAATATGCAATCGGCATTGATTATGGCACACTTTCCGGCCGCGCGGCTTTAGTCGACCTTTCCGACGGGCGCGAGCTTGCCCACAGTGTTTTGGAATACCCGCATGCGGTTATGGATGAGACCCTTCCCTCTGGCAAGACGTTGGCGCCGGACTGGGCGCTTCAGCATCCGCAGGATTACATAGACGTATTAAAAACTACCATTCCTGATGTCCTGGCCAAATCGGGCGTCGACGCCGGAGATATCATCGGTCTGGCAATCGACTTTACCGCCTGCACCATGCTGCCGGTAAAAGCGGATGGCACACCGCTGTGTTTCCTGCCTGCGCTTGCTGACGAGCCGCATGCCTATGTGAAGCTTTGGAAGCATCATGCAGCCCAGGATGAGGCAAACGAGCTCAACCGCATTGCGGAAGAACGCGGCGAAACCTGGCTTGCGCGCTACGGCGGCAAAATTTCTTCGGAGTGGATGATCCCGAAGATCTGGCAGATTTTAAACGAAGCACCTGAAATTTACGCCCAGGCCGATGTCTTTATGGAAGCCTGCGACTGGGTGGTTTGGCAGCTCTGCGGCGTCAAAACCCGCAATTCCTGCACAGCCGGATACAAAGCGCTCTGGCATAAACGTGAGGGCTACCCCTCCAAAGACTTTTTCCGTGCATTGGACCCGCGCATGGAAAATCTTGTCGAGGAAAAACTGACCGGACCGATTCTCCCGCTTGGATCGCGCGCTGGCGGCCTGACTGAAGAAATGGCATGCGCCACCGGACTGCACCCGGGCATCGCCATCGCTGTAGCCAATGTAGACGCGCATGTCGCGGTCCCTGCTGTTGTAGACGGCCCTGGGAAAATGGTTGCAATTATCGGTACCTCAACCTGCCACATGGTGCTGGGCACCGAAGAGCACAGCGTCCCGGGAATCTGTGGTTATGTGGAGGATGGGATTGTACCCGGTTATTACGGTTATGAGGCTGGACAAAGCTGCGTCGGCGATCATTTTGCCTGGGTGGTAGACACCTGCGTCCCTGCCGCTTACCATGAGGAAGCCAAGCGCAGGGGGATGAATATTCATCAGTATTTAAAGAGTCTTTGTGAAAACAAAAAACCGGGGGAAAGCGGGCTTCTGGCATTGGATTGGTGGAACGGTAACCGCTCCATCCTTGTTGACGTAGATCTGACGGGTCTGATTCTTGGTATGACCCTTCAAACCAAGCCGGAGGATATCTACCGCGCGCTGATCGAAGCGACGGCTTATGGTACCCGTATGATTGTGGAAAATTTCCGCTCGCACGGCGTCGCCATCGACGCTTTCTATGCAGCCGGCGGTATCGCACAGAAAGACCCAATGATGATGCAGATTTACGCCGATGTGCTGAAAATGCCGGTCTATATCGCCGGTACGACCCAGTGCGGCGCACTAGGCAGCGCCATTATGGCCTCTGTCGCGGCAGGAAGCGCCGCCGGCGGCTATAACGATGTGTTCGAAGCCGGCCGCCATATGGCGAAAGTGCTTGACGAGCACTACGAGCCGATTGCAGAAAACAGCGATTTGTATGATCAGATTTATGCAGAATACAAGCATCTGCATGACTACTTCGGCCGTGGAGGCTGTGACGTTATGAAGCGTCTGAAAGCTCTGAAGCTCTCCCTGTTCAATCAGTAAGGAGGTTTTGGCATGGCGGACAGCCGAAAACACATTATTTGCGCGCACCGTGGGCTTTCCGGTCTGGCACCGGAAAATACCATGGCTGCTTTTGCTGCCGCAGAAGCGGTAGGCGCCGACGAAATTGAATTCGACGTGCGCCTGTGCGGCGATGGGAATATGATCGTCTGCCATGATGAATGCATTGACCGTGTTTCCGACCGTAAGGGAAAGCTTTCCGAATACCGGTTGGAAACGCTGCTTACAGCCAATGCCGGCGCTTACCGTGGCTGGTATACCTATTTTTGTACCCCGCAGCAGGTAATCGAACGCTTTGCCGGACGGATTACGCTGAATATCCATATTAATGAGCCTGGTCGTGACGCTTCAGTTATCCGTACGCTGCGCCGCCTGCTCTATCAAAATGGCGCATTGGATTATGCCTATTTCAGCGCTTCCGGGCAGACGTTGGAGCTATGCCGCCGTTTTGCACCGGAAATCTCTCGCTGCGCCATTGATGCAGCCGATGATTCCGGCCTTGGCGCCATCGACTGCGCCGTCCGCTACGCCTGTTCACGCGTGCAGTTTTACAAGCCGCGTTTTACTTCTGCCATGGTTGAGCGGGCCCACAGCTATGGCATCCGCGTCGGCGCTTATTGGGCCGACGACAGTTATGAAGCGCGCCGGTTCCTAGACATGAAGATCGACACAATCCTTACCCATCGTGCCGATGTACTCATCGCCATGCCCAGCCGGACCTAATGCCGGCCGGATACGCGTCTGCCCCGACGGAAATTTCCGTCGGGGCAGAATTTTATTTTTTATCCTTCCTGTGCCAGCCTTTCTTCCGGAAGCTTTTGCAGAATAAACGGAAGCACCTGTTCCCTGTCAATTCCAAGCACAAGCGCAAACTCATCGTATAACAGCTTTTCCGCTTCTTTAAAATAACGTTCGTCTGCCATATGCAGCTTTTTACCGCATGCCGCCTGCTGCTTTTGAACCAGATACAGCGTCTTGATCATCCGTACAAGCTCTCCGCGATCCCCGCGTTCCAGGATCGCGCGATAGCGTTGTTTCCGTTCATTTTCATTTTCTATCCACAAAAGCTCCTGCTGCGGCATGGAATCAATCATTTCATGGATTTTATCCACGGTCAGAACCCGTTTCATTCTTGCAGTCAACACCGCGTTGTGTATCGGAACATAAATGACGGACGTCTTCTCATAGACCGGCCGAAGCACATAATATTCCCTGTTTTCCTTTCCAAAATTCTTCTTTTCCACAGCCTCGATCCTGCACACGCCCTGCGGCCCATACAAAACCATATCCCCCGTCTTAAACATACGCCCTCCATTTCCACAGCCCGGGTTTATGCAAAAAACGTGTAGTCTGCTTCAACCGGACTTACGCTGCAAAGCAAACTACACGTTAAAGTATAAATAGTATACCACATTTCTTTTTCTTTTTCCAGTGCCCAAGCCGAAAAACATCCGACCCTGCAAGGGGGTTTTTTCCGCATAAAAAGCAGACGCAGAGCGCACGGAAAGGAAACTGGTAAATTTTTGTCATTGATTTGTTACTATTTTGTAATTTATAATGAATCCATCACCAAAAAAGGAGTGGATTCGATGAACAGGAAAATAAAAACGGCGCTTGCCGCCTCGTTGTGTTTGGGTATGCTCGGCGCAGCTGCAACAACGCATAGCGCCGGAATGCAGACGCAGGCGCGGCTGTTTATAAACGGTGCGCAGACGAAGGCCAGTGTCTACATAAAAAACAACACCCTTTACGCGCCGCTTCGCGAGGTTTGCGAAAGCTTTGGCGCACAGGTAGAATGGGATGCGCAGACCCGCACAGCACAAGTCAGCACGGATAATGCGCAAGATATAAGTTTCTCCACAGCTTATGGCAGCGAGTTGATCGGCGCACGCCTGTACGCGCCGATCCGGAACATCGCCGCAGCTTTGGGCAAGCAGGTATACTGGGATAACTTGAGCCGTACTGCGCTGGCCTGCGACGAAACGTTCGACACCGGTGGATACTGGGGAAGTCCCGGGTCTTCCGCACCCGAAACCTCCCCCGAAACCATCGTGGATAACGCAACCGGCAATTATGATGAAGACGAGGTCTATTGGCTGGCGCGCATTATCTACGCAGAAGCGCGTGGAGAATGCATGGAAGGGAAAATCGCCGTCGGCAATGTTATCCTCAACCGCGTTGCTTCGGACGAATTCCCGGACAATATTTATGACGTAATTTTCGATACCAACTGGGGCGTTCAGTTTGAGCCGGTTTCAAACGGGACCATCTATTGTACGCCGGACGAGGAATGCTATGAAGCCGCCCGGCGCGCCCTTGACGGGGAAAATATCGTTGGCGAAAGCCTCTACTTTTTTAACCCTACGCTTGCCTCCAGTTTCTGGATCGCCAACAACTGTGAATACGTTACCACCATCGGCTGCCATCTGTTCTACATTTAATTGGACGCAAATGCCGCCGCAAGCATTTCAAGCTGTGTTTTGGTAATTTGATCCGCTTTTGCAAAATCGACAAAGGGATGATACAGCGCTTCAAGCCGGTCATGCACTGCTTTGGCCCGTGTCAGCGCGTCAGCTGCACACGCCTCCAGCGCACGAAGAAGCTTTGCATCCCGGCGGCGGCGTTCCTTGGCCGCAGAATCCGCACCCGTGCCCGGCGCGTCAAAGCGCAAATGCCGGCCGGGTGCATTTTCATATCCAAAGGGCCGTCCCGTGCTGACAAACGCAAGGCGGAGCTGTGGTACCAACACATGCAGCGCGTCTCCAGATGGGTCGTATGGATCATGTGCGGCATAGACGTCGTAACCATTTTCAACGGCGTAGGAAGCCAAGGCTTCCATCATCGGGCCGCAGCACGAATACGGGTCATAAACAGGAAAGAACTGATAGTCGTCGGGGATCATGCGTTTCTCCAAGCCGTCTTTTGTAAAGCTTGACAGGAACACTTCATGACGTTTCCCGGGCTGCGCGCCGCGGTGAACGCCGATTGTACGGCGGGCCAGGCGCTGTGCGCGGCCGGACAGCAGCGCGCGGGCAGGGGTATACTGCTCATCAATCCGTGCTTTAACGTTCTTCGCCGCATTTAAGTAAGCATAGCACTGGGAATAGCACTCCCGCAGCTTATCGTTTTCCATCTCAATTTCCCCGGCAATGCCACCCAAGCCAATGGTGTCAAAGCATTGTCCAAAATCAATCAGTTCTTCCCGCGCTCCCGGTGTTTTCGCTTCCAATACATGCGGCGCGGTTCCGTCCACATACATAATCCCATAATCTGGGAAGAATACGCCGTCGAGTGATTCAGAATCTGAAGAGCAGTAAATCCACACCGTACGCACGCCGGAATTGGCACCGAACCGCCCGATTTTTTTCATCATTGTCGACTTTCCGCTGCCCGGCCCGCCTTTAATGATATAGAGCTTCCGCACCTGCGCCACAAAATCTTCAAAATACGGGTAAAAACCCTCGGGTGTGTTGGCGCCCAGATAAATTTCAAAATCCATTTTGCTTTCATCTCCTTTCTGCTCCCCATATTATGCCGGAACAAGGAAAAACGACAAAGCTTTTTCTCAATAGCCCTATATTTTTCACTATGAATATCCCCTACAGCGCCTTTCGGCCAGAGCGCAGGCCCCCTCGGCGGGCATTATCCAAAGCATTTACAGTTTTTTTTCAAACTTCCGGCTTACCCTCTTTCCAAATGGGAAGAATTGAGGTAAAATAAGAAGGCATGAACGTGCGTGCGATTCATGTCGATTCAGGAATAACGGGGTGAGACCATGGCTTTAGCTGCTTATAAGCGTGTTCTGCTGAAGGTCAGCGGAGAGGCCCTTGGAGGGGAATCCGGAATGGGCTTCGATTTCGGCGTCCTTTCCAGGCTCGCGGATATTATTAAAAAATGCTGTGAAAGCGGCGTACAGCTTGCAATTGTCGTCGGCGCCGGCAACATTTGGCGCGGCATCAAAAACGGGGAAGGGCACATTGAGCGTACCCGTGCCGACCATATGGGGATGCTGGGAACGGTAATCAATGCTCTGGCACTTTCGGATGTGCTGGAGCAAAAAGGCATAGAGACCGCTGTAATGACAGCGCTTGAAATGCATGCCTTTGCAGAACCGTTCTCCCGCACTAAGGCAATCGCCCACTTAAACCGCGGAAGAGTCGTAATTTTCGGCTGCGGTACGGGAAATCCCTTGTGTTCAACCGATACTGCCGCCGTTATGCGGGCCATCGAGATCGATGCCGATATTGCCATGCTGGCAAAAAATATCGACGGCGTCTATGACCGCGATCCGCACAAATTCCCCGACGCAAAAAAGCTCGACACGATTACTTATCAGGAAATTATCGACCGCCATCTGGGCGTAATCGATTCAACCGCCGCGTGCATGGCCCATGACGTCGGAATGCCTGCGCTTTTGTTTGGCGCGCAGGATCCGGAAAACATTTACCGCGCGATTCTGGGTGAAAATATCGGCAGTGTCGTGCGCAAAGAGATATAAGGAAGGAGCATCATTATGGCCGGAGAATACAAAGAACAGGAAAACCGGATGAAAAAAACCATCGAGGTCCTAAACGAAAACTATGCCACCCTTCGCGCTGGGCGCGCCAACGCTTCTGTACTCAATAAAATCAGCGTCGACTACTACGGCGTTTCCACGCCTTTAAACCAGGTCGCTTCCATTGCTTCCCCGGAACCGCGTATGCTGACGATCCAACCCTGGGATGCAAGCCTGCTGAAAGCGATTGAAAAAGCGATTCTTGCCTCCGATATCGGCATTAATCCGCAAAATGACGGGCGCATTATCCGCCTGCTGTTCCCCACGTTGACAGAGGAACGCCGCCGTGAGCTGATTAAGCAGGTAAAAAAATTCGCCGAAGACTCCAAGGTCGCCGTACGCAATATCCGCCGCGACGCCATGGACGAATTTAAAGCACAGAAAAAGAAAAGTGAAATTACCGAGGACGATTATAACGATATTGAAAAGGATATCCAGACACTGACAGACAAATACATCAAGGAAATTGATAAGGTCGCCGCAGATAAAGAAGCAGAGCTTCTTGAGGTCTAAGCGCATGCTGCGCCTTTTTCGCAAATACAAGAAATCCGGACGCGAAGAATCGGTTCAGCCCGATTTTTCGCGTCTTCCGCGGCATATCGCAATCATGATGGACGGCAATGGCCGGTGGGCGACAATGCGTGGGCTGGCACGCACCGCCGGGCACAGCGCAGGCAGCGAAACCTTCCGCAATATCGCTACAATCTGTAATGACATCGGCATCGAATATCTGACCGTTTATGCTTTCTCAACAGAAAACTGGTCCCGCCCCAAAGCGGAAGTGGATACAATCTTCGCCCTGTTGGGACAATATCTGCGTGAAGCAATTGAGGAAATCCCAAAAAAAAATATTTCCCTCCGCATTATCGGCGATCAGTCCCCGCTTCCCGACGAACTGAAAACGTTGATCCGTCGTACTGACGCACTGAGCGTGCACAGTACCGGACTGCGTGTCAACGTCTGCATCAATTATGGCGGCCGCGCCGAGCTCGTGCATGCCGTCCGCCGCATCGTAGCTTCCGGGGTTGAAGCAGATTCCATCAACGAAGCGATGGTTTCTGCCAATCTGGATACTGCTGGAATCCCCGATCCTGACCTGATTATCCGTCCCTCCGGGGAAATCCGCACTTCCAATTTCCTTCTATGGGAATCAGCCTATGCAGAATACTATTTCACGCCGGTACTCTGGCCGGATTTCGACCGCGACGAACTATATCGTGCGATTGCCAGTTACCAGGCCCGTTCCCGGCGTTTCGGCGCGGTCTGAGCGCGCCATAGGGAGTTTTATGCTTAAACGAATCCTGTCCGCGGCGGTTGCGCTGCCTTTATTCCTCATCGTCTTGTTCTGGGCGCCGGAATGGGCTCTCAGCGTTTTGATGTGCGCCCTTTGCGCGCTCGCATGCTATGAAATGCTGCACGCAGCCGGGCTTTGCCGCTCACGCATATTATTGGGGGCTGCCCTGCTGCTTTCAGCGGGGATTCTTCCTCTGACAATATATACCGGGCTGGATTCCGCACTTGGCGTCCTGCTTTGCGGAATCGTCCTTTTCCTGTGTGCAGTACTGTCCGGCGGAAAAATTGATTTCCGTGAGATATTCACCGCTTTTTTAGCCAGTACCTTTCTTCCGCTTGCGCTCGGCGCAGTGCTGCGGATCCGGCGCATGGACTATGGTATCCTTCTGGTCCTTCTGCCTTTTATGGCCGCCTGGCTGACAGATACCTTTGCCTATTTTTCTGGCATGCTGTTCGGACGGCATCATATCGCGCCAAAGATCAGCCCTAAAAAAACGCTTGAAGGCTGTGTTGGAGGCACATTACTGTGCGTTGCCGCTTCCATGGCCCTGCTCCCCATCGCCCACACTATATGGGATGTTTCCCTTTCCGCCCCCCGCCTTGCCCTCGTCATGCTGGCTGCATCCATACTTTCCCAGTTTGGCGACTTGTCCATGTCGTATATTAAACGTGGGGCGGGCATAAAAGATTATGGCAAGCTGATGCCAGGGCATGGCGGCGTACTTGACCGCTTTGACAGCGTACTTTTTTCCGCACCCACTGTAGAAATCCTTCTGGTTTATTTTTCAGTTATCGTATGAACAGTATTAGTATTTTAGGTTCCACCGGTTCCATCGGCACCCAGACGCTTGATGTTGCGGCACGGCTGGGGATCCGTGTGGAAGCATTGGCGGCCAAACGCAGTGCCGCGCAGCTGGAAGCGCAGGCGCGGCTGTTCCATCCCCGCTTTGTGGCGCTGGACGATGAAGCCGCAGCAGGTGACCTGCGCGTTGCGCTGGCTGATACGGATATCCGTGTCGGAGGTGGAGAAGCGGCGGTATGCGAAGCCGCAGCTACAGCCGATACCGCCGTTACAGCTATGGTCGGTATCGCCGGACTCCTTCCTACAATAGCGGCGCTGGATGCAGGAAAAACCATTGCACTTGCCAACAAAGAAACCCTTGTATGCGCCGGGGCGCTTGTTATGCGTTTGGCAAAAGAGAAAAACTGTCCGGTCTTACCTGTTGATTCCGAGCATAGCGCCATATTTCAGTGCTTAAACGGTGAAGACCGCAAATCCGTCCGTAAAATCCTGCTCACGGCGTCGGGCGGCCCTTTTTATGGCCGTACGCGCCAAGCGTGCTACGCACTGACAAAAGAGGATGCTCTGCGCCATCCAAATTGGTCTATGGGGCCGAAAATCACTGTAGATTCTGCAACGCTGATGAATAAAGGCTTTGAGTTTATCGAAGCCATGCATTTGTATGCGCTTGCGCCGCAACAGATCGAAATCCTTGTACAGCGCGAAAGCATCATCCATTCCGCCGTTGAATTTGCCGACGGTTCCGTTGTTGCGCAGCTCGCCTCACCGGATATGCGCTTGCCAATTCAATATGCGTTGACCTATCCGCACCGTCTGCCCTGCCCCGCACCCGCACTTGATTTCTCCCGCTTGACGGCATTGCACTTCGGCCGTCCGGATACGCAGGCATTCCCCTGCCTGCGTCTTGCAATGGAAGCGGCACAGCGCGGCGGGAACCGGGCCGCAGTTGTCAATGGCGCCAATGAAGTCGCCGTGGCACGTTTCCTGCGCGGAGAAATCCCATTCGGCCGTATTCCGGAGCTTGTCGAACTTGCATTGGATACAGTACCCTATGCACCTATTGCTACGCTATCCGACGTCCTCGAAGCCGATCAGGCTGCAAGGGAGGCCCTGCGGGCCTGAGCGTACCGTTTTTTGAAAGAGGTTGATTCCCATTACCATTATCTACGCAATTTTGATCTTCGTCGTCTTAATCCTGGTCCATGAAGCCGGACATTTCCTGGCTGCCAAGGCCTGCGGCGTGCAGGTCAATGAATTTGCATTCGGGCTCGGCCCGGCAATTTTCAAGAAAAAAATCGGTGAAACCGTCTATGCAATCCGCGCACTCCCTTTTGGAGGACAGTGCGTAATGGAAGGAGAAGATGAGGGTTCGGATAACCCCCGTGCATTCCCAAATGCTGCGCGCTGGAAACGTTTTATTATTCTGGCAGCCGGCGTCTTCATGAATTTCCTGCTTGGCCTGATCGTGCTGATTTGCCTTATCGCGCCCCAACAGGAATATGTCACAACGAAAATTGACTATGTTATGGATAAATTTACGGGTGGAGATGCAATTCAGCCCGGAGACCGCATCGTTTCCATCGACGGCCGCAAAATTCTGCTTTCCTCCGATATTGCAACGGCGATGAACGCAGGCGATGACTACGATTACGACTTTGTGATTGAGCGCGATGGAGAGCGCATAGAACTCCAAAATCTCCATGTGGAACCGCAGCCTTATGAAGAAAATGGCGAAACGGTTTATTATTATGGCTTCCGTTATAAAGTGGAAGAGCTGAGCTTTTTTGAGGTCCTGCGCCAGTCCTGGTACAGCGCCGTCAATATGGTACGGATAGTTTTTGATACTTTTGCCATGCTTTTTCGCGGGCAGGTCGGTTTCAACGACCTCTCCGGTCCAATCGGCATTGTTGCCGTAATGAGCGATGTGGCGCAGCAATCCATGTATTCTTTCTGGTATCTCAGCGCGTTTATTGCCATTAACCTTGCTGTAATGAATCTGCTCCCCATTCCTGCGCTTGACGGCGGCCGTATCTTTTTCCTGCTTATTGAAGCTGTCACACGCCGTAAAATCAATGAAAAATTTGAAGGTATCCTTAACGCCGCCATGCTTATCCTATTACTTGGGTTGATGGTGGCAGTTGCGGTAAAGGATATTGTCTCTTTGGTAGGATAATCATGGAACGAAGAAAATCTAGACGTATCACAGCCGGCGGTCTCGCTATCGGCGGCGGCGCACCTGTCAGCATCCAGTCGATGACCAACACCGATACACGCGATGCGGCGGCTACCATTGCCCAGATTGAACGCCTTGCCGAAGCCGGCTGCGAAATTGTGCGCGTTGCAGTGCCGGACCAGGCTGCAGCACAGGCGCTTCCGGAAATCCGGCGGCACTGCCCAATCCCGCTGGTTGCAGATATACACTTCAACCATGTCCTTGCCATTGCCGCAGCGGAAGCCGGCGTGGATAAAATCCGAATCAATCCCGGAAACATTGGTTCCCGGCAGCGGGTTCGGGAGGTCGTTGCCGCCTGCCGCGATCATGGTGTGCCCATCCGAATTGGCGTCAACTCCGGATCTGTTGAGCGGGCATTGCTTGCAAAATATCCCGACGACCTTCCACGGGCAATGGTGGAAAGTGCGCTCAGCCACGCCCGGATCCTGGAAGAAGAGGGTTTTTTTGATATTTGCCTGTCCATGAAAGCATCCGACGTCCCTACAACAATCGCCGCCTATCAGGCGGCCGCGGCGCTTTGCCCCTATCCGCTGCACCTGGGCGTAACGCATGCAGGTACCCCGGCATTAGGGAAGAGCAAGGCCGCGGCTGGCATCGGCGGACTTTTGGCCATGGGGATCGGCGACACAGTGCGCGTCTCCCTGTCCGCCGATCCGGTAGAGGAAGTCAGCAGTGCCCGCGAAATCCTGCGCGCAGTTGGACTGCGCCGCGACTTTGCAGAGGTCGTTGCCTGCCCTACGTGCGGGCGCTGCCAGATTGACCTGATTGAAATCGCAGAGGCGGTGGAGGCGGCGGTTTCCCACATCCGCAAACCGATTAAAATTGCGGTTATGGGCTGCGCAGTCAATGGTCCTGGTGAAGGTCGGGAGGCTGACATTGGCGTTGCCTGTGGTAAAGGCGATGGCCTTTTGTTCCGTAAAGGCGAAATTTTACATAAAGTACCGCGTGCGCAGATCGTACCAGCGCTGTTGGAACTGGCCGATGAAGTATTAAACGGAGATATGCTATGAGTACGCCGCTTGGCAGAATTTTCAAATTGTATACCCCGCCGCCTGCATTTGAGGCGCAGTTCGCCCGCATCTGCGTGGACGCTATGACCGGCGACCGGGCTGGGAACGCCATTATTGTCCATGCCACAAGCCCGCAGCCTGTGTCTTTCCTTTCTCAGGTTGAAGATGCAATCCGAAAACTTTACAGCCTGGATCAATTTTCCATTGAATTGCGAGTTCCTGAAGCTTTTTCCATGGATGCGCTTCCTGCGCTCTATGCCCAAATCAAAAAGGAATTCCCGGCAACCAACGGCTTCCTTAATGGCGCGCAAAGCAGCGCCGATCTACAGCAGCATACGCTTTCTATTGCGTTGCGCGGTGGAGGAAGCGATATATTGTGCCACTGCGGCGCAGACCGCCGTATCGAGCAGCTGCTTGAAGAACGTTTTTCTCTGCGCATGAAGGTTAGCTTCACAGACGGACATGCCGACACTTCTTTTAATAAAGACGAGATTCTTTCCAAGATCATCGAACAGATGCCCCGTCCAAAAGAAGAAGCGCCAAAGAAAGTTATGCCTGCTGCGCCGAAATTCGTCCCGGGCTCCGCCGGCGACAGCAACATAATCTGGGGAAAACCCGGAAAAGATGCACCGGTATATATTTCTGAATTGACAATGGATCTCGGTTATGTCAGTGTGACCGGGGATGTTTTTGCTGCTGAACATCGTAATATTACTACCAAACCGCGCGAAAACGTTCCATCCCGCAATCTTGGTATTGTCAATTTCTGCATTACCGATTATACCGGTTCTCTGCGCATTTCCAAATCCATGGATGTAGAGAAAGCCGCGCCGGTAATGGATGCGATCAAACCCGGTATGACCGTTTGCGTACAGGGCCGCGTCTCATACAATAATTTTGAAAAAGAACTTGTCCTGACCCCAAGCTGCATCTTAAAAGCCCAGCGTACTGAACGCAATGATACGGCCACTGACAAACGCGTCGAGCTGCACCTGCATACTACCATGAGTTCGATGGATGCCGTTAGTTCTGCTACCGATCTGATCAAACAGGCTGCAAAATGGGGCCACCGCGCCATTGCCATTACGGATCATGGCGTTGTCCAAGCATTCCCGGAAGCAATGAATGCGGCGAAAAAAGCCGGGATTAAAGTAATTTATGGTGTCGAAGCATATTATGTAAATGACCTTATCGGCCCGGTCAAGGGTTCCATGCATTGCCCGCTCGACGGAGAAATTGTCGTTTTTGACCTCGAAACGACCGGCTTCAAACCGGATACGGAACGTATTATTGAAATCGGCGCTGTAATAATCCGAAACGGCAAAATTATTGACCGTTTTTCGGAATTTGTCAATCCCGGCAAGCCGATACCCGCCAATATTACCCAGCTTACAGGTATTTCCGACGATATGGTCGCAGACGCCGCACCAGTCGAAACCGTACTTCCGCGCTTTCTGGATTTCATCGGCGAGCGTCCTGTTGCCGCGCATAATGCAGATTTTGATGTCGGTTTTATCGCTTATAATTGTGAACAGCTGGGCTGTGAACGCGAATTTACCTCTGTCGATACCCTTCCATTGTCGCGCGCCCTGCTGCCGCATCAGCGCCATCACAAGCTCAACGATGTTGCCGAAGCGCTGGGTGTGGGGGATTTTAACCATCACCGCGCCTGCGACGATGCGGAAACAACCGGAAAAATCCTGATTAAATTTTTATCCGAACTGGCTTCCTCCGGCGTGCAGGACATTCAGGACATCAACCTTGCCCTGCGTGACCGCAGTGCTTCCAACACCTCCTATCATTTTATTATCCTGGTCAAAAACATGACCGGGCTGAAAAATCTGTACATATTGGTATCCGAGGCGCATCTGCACCATTTTAAAAAACGTCCCATCATCCCCCGTTCCCTGCTTGACCAGCATCGGGAGGGGCTGATCTTTGGTTCCGCCTGTGAGGCAGGCGAGCTGTTCCGTGCCGTCGTGGCAAAACGGCCATGGGGCGAGCTGAAAAAAATTGCTTCTTATTACGATTATCTTGAAATACAGCCCATCGGCAACAACCGTTTCATGCTGCGCGAAGGGATGGCCGCAGATGAAGCCGAACTGCGCAGTTTTAACGAAACAATCGTCCGTCTCGGCCAGAGTCTGAATATCCCAGTTGCCGCAACCGGCGACGTGCACTTCCTGGAACCCCGCGACGAAGCCTTCCGGCGCATCCTCATGGCCGGGCAGGGGTTTTCCGACGCTGACAATCAGCCGCCGCTGTATTTTAAGCCAACCCAGGAAATGCTGGAGGAGTTCTCCTATCTCGGCGCAGCAAAAGCACACGAGGTTGTTGTAGATGTCCCAAACCGTATTGCCGATTTATGTGAAGAAATCCGACCTGTACCTTCGGGTACTTACCCGCCTTCCATTGAACATTCCGCCGAGGATCTGCAACGCATCTGTTATGAAAAGGCATATGAGATCTACGGCAATCCGCTTCCCGAGACAATTGCCCAGCGCATTGAAGCCGAATTAAAGCCAATTATCAATAACGGCTTTGACGTCATGTATATGACGGCACAAAAACTAATCAAAAAGTCTAATGACGCCGGTTATCTGGTTGGCTCGCGCGGTTCGGTTGGAAGTTCTGTCGTAGCTTATTTTTGCGGAATTACAGAAGTCAACCCGCTTCCCCCGCATTATATCTGTAGCTGCCGGAATATGGAGTTCGGAGATCATGAAAAATACGGCTGTGGTGCGGATATGCCGGATAAAACCTGCCCGGTCTGCGGTAAGCCTTACCGGAAAGACGGTTTTAATATCCCGTTTTTCACTTTTTTAGGGTTCAATGCGGAAAAAGAGCCGGATATTGATCTCAATTTCTCGGGTGAATATCAAACCCAGGCACACCGTGACTGTGTTGAACTGTTCGGCGAAGGGCAGGTTTTCAAAGCGGGAACCATAGGCACCATTGCCGATAAAACCGCCTATGGCTTTGTACGCAAATATGCAGAAGAAAGAGGATTGGAATTATCCAAATCAGAAATCAACCGCCTGACCATTGGCTGCACCGGCGTCAAACGTACCACCGGCCAACATCCGGGCGGCTTGATCATTGTCCCGCGTGACCGTACGATCTACGAATTTTGCCCCGTACAGCACCCCGCTGATGATGTCAATTCCGATATCATTACCACACATTTCGACTTTCATTCCATCCATGACAATCTGCTGAAGCTGGATATGCTAGGCCATGATAATCCTACGATTATCAAACATATTGAGGACATGACCGGCTATAAGGCAACAGAAATCCCCCTTGACGATCCGGATACGGTCGGAATTTTCACGGACATCCGCCATCTGCGCGATAAAAACGGGACGCCGCTGGAGCCAGACGAGATTCTGGGCGTTACTGGCGCTGCCGCAGTGCCGGAATTCGGTACGCAGTTTGCACGGCAGATGCTTATTGACACCCAGCCGCACAATTTTGACGGCTTGGTGCGCATTTCCGGCCTTTCACATGGTACGGACGTCTGGATGGGCAATGCCGCTGAACTGATTAAGGACGGCACAGCCACCCTGAACGAAGTCATCTCTGCGCGCGACGATATTACCATGTTCCTGATTGATAAGGGTATGGATCCATCCCTTTCCTTCAAGACCAGTGAGGCGATCCGGAAGGGAAAAGGGATTATTCCGGAAACCATCGAAATTATGCAGCAGCACGGCGTACCGCAATGGTATATCGATTCCTGTCTGAAGATCAAATATCTCTACCCGAAAGCGCATGCAGTCGCATATGTGCTCATGGCTTTCCGCATTGCTTGGTATAAAGTACATTACCCGCTGCCGTTTTACAGCGCATACTTCTCCATTCGCGCCGTCGGGTTCGACGTGCGCACTATGAGCGGCGGCATCGATGAAACCCGGCGCTTATATAAAGAGCTTTCCACAAAGCCCGACGCCACCGCCAATGAAAAAGATACGGTCGTCACACTTGAAGTCGTGTATGAATACTATAAACGCGGCTTCCGGTTTGGAAAACTGGATATCTACCGTTCCGCTGCCGACAGTTTCCTGATCGACGGCGACAGCCTGATTCCGCCGCTTACGAGCCTGCCAGGACTGGGGCTGACCGCTGCGCAGGACATTGTCCGCGAACGCGAAGACCATGAATTTTCCAGCATAGAGGACTTCTCCCTGCGTTGCTCCAAAGTTTCCAAAACGCTTATCGATTCCCTGGAAAACCTTGGCGCCTTTGCATCGCTGCCGAAATCCGATCAGATCAGTATGTTCGACCTGTAACAAAAAGCAGTGCGGATCTGCTGCCGCACTGCTTTTTGTATTTTTCTTTTTCCTGTTTTTGTCGAATTTCCACGATATTCATGAAAAGCGCAGTAATCTCATCGATTTTTGGAATATTCCCAGCCACGCCAGCGTCTAAACCTGCGTACCCGTATTCTGCGTCCCATCTGTGCCGGAAGCGTCCCGGTAGCCGCTTAAAAATTCAATAGCGCGTTCCGGTGCCGCCTTCTGATCAGCGCGAAGTACAACGCCCGAAGACCGGTAATCAAAGCTTTTACAGAAAGCGGAAACATCGCCGCTCAGCTCAGACAAGTAATTTTTTGTCATCTCCGCTACAATGCGCACAAACTCTGCTCCTGCTTTCTTTCCCAACGCTGCAGGTGCCAGATCCATTAGCTTTGCCGCATGAGAAAGGCAGAAATACGGCTGTTCCATCAACAGCAGATGAAACTGCGGCATCGTCTTCCACATATGAAAAATATTTCGGAAATAATGTTCTTCAAAAAATGCAATACGGCTACACACGTAGCAGCTCTCCGCACTCTCGCGCAGTGCGCCGCGCGTACTTTTGGCTGCGCCAATCCCCCGGCCAGAAGCTCTTTTCATATCAGCGTCGAGGTACTGCGAAAGTTGCGCAAGGCGGCTTTCCAGCGTCAGCGCAAGACTCAGCTTTCGGTTCATTCCCAGCATCGTTTGATAATGCGCTGCGCAGAAACCTTTACGATTGGTTTCCATGCGCACCTCCGGTTCCATCATAGCCGCGCCCAGGATATAGTCCAGGCTGTCATGCTCCAGTTTCCTGCGCAGACGGCATAAAGGACAGCCGTCACGCTGTTCAAACGCCTCGTTGATCGGGATGGTATAAATTGTTTCCTTCATATTTCCTCCGTTTATTCATGAAAGCAGGTGTCTGACAAATGTCTTTTCATACAAACACGCTGTCGTATCCGGTTTGCGATATTTTTTCTCTGGCCCAGACTTTCGAATGCGGGCAGTGTTTCCGCTGGGAAGCGCTTGGAGAAGAACATTATCGTGGGGTGGCATTTGGAAAATCCCTGGAGCTTGCCTATAAAGACGGCATACTGTATCTTGACTGCAGTATGGATGAATTCGAGCAAATCTGGAAACACTACTTCGACCTGGAACGTGATTACGCAGCAATCCGCAAGAGCGTATCAATCGATAAGCAAACCGAAGCCTGTGTACGTTATGGCGCCGGGATCCGTATTCTGCATCAGGACCCATGGGAAACCTTATGTTCCTTCATTCTTTCTCAATGCAACAATATTCCCCGCATTCGCCTGATCGTCAGCAGGCTCTGCAAAAATTTCGGCGAACAAATCGAACCGGGTATCTACAGCTTCCCTTCCGCACAAAAGCTTGCGCAGCTGGATATCGGGGAGCTCGAGTGCCTGCGCTGCGGATACCGTGCGCCATATCTGCTCGCTGCAGCCCGTGCCGTTGTCAATGGAGAACTTGACTTCACAAAATTACCCGCACTTGGCCTGGAGGAGGCCCGCAGCGCACTTACTTTGCTTCCAGGCGTCGGCTCCAAAGTGGCCGACTGCATGTTGCTTTATGGGCTACACAGACTGGATGCGTTTCCTGTGGATACCTGGATGAAAAAAGCAATTGCAGCGCTCTATGGCGCTGGATTCGACCCAGCGTCGGCATTCGGACCTTACGCAGGCGTTGCCCAGCAATACATATTTTACCATTCAAGGCAAACAAAACGAAAATAAAACCTGATTTGGACACGCGTCTTGTGCATATACTAACATCGTATCCCCTATTCCGGGAGAAACAGATCCACGCTCCCTGCACAGCGCCGGACGCCGGCCCATCCTATTTTTATGAGGCGATTGATTTGATTGTAAAACCTCAACTTGGATTTACCTATGACTGCCCACACTGCTTTGAGCCTGTCAGCGGCAGCTTGGATGTTTTTGCGCTGCGCGCGCAAAAAATGGAAATTACATGTGCTTGCGGAGAATCGGCGCTGACGGCTGCAATTGTAGACAATGTGCTGACGGTTGAATATCCGTGTGCATTATGCGGGCGCCGGCATGAAGCGTCATTTTTACCGGAGCGCGCATTATCCGGTACGCTTTGCGCACTGGAATGCCCTGAATCCGGACTTCCAACCGGATATGTCTCCACACCGGAGGAAATTGATTTCCTTAACAGCACGGAATCCGACATGATGATTTCTGAATTTATCATGCACTATCTCGGCATAAATACGCCTGTGCCCCCAAAACCGGAAATCACCGTTGAGGACGCGCAGAACTTTTCTCTTGTCGAATGTACCTGCGGCTGCCGTAATTTTTCCGCAAGCTATAACGAGCCCTATCTTCGTATCATCTGCCAAAATTGCGGGCGCGTAGTGGAAATTCTTTCCAAACGTCCGGGGCATCCTACTCCGGACCCGAAACAGGAACCACAGGAATAACAGCTGCGTTCCGTTGCGCAGACAGCGTCATCCGAACTCCTATGCGCTAACCCGCGCACTCCCTCTCCCGCGGTATCAGCCGGTACAAATGAGGTTCGAAAACCAGCCCCTCCCGACGCACCGCAGCAGTTTTCACACAAGCATCCGCACATATGCGAACAAAATCCGCAGCCGCTTCCACAGCATCAAAAAACGGTGCGCCGCACAAAAGCCTGCCGAGCAATACACCGGCAAATACATCCCCGCTGCCAGGATAGGACTGCGCAGCACGCGGCCTTTCAATATAACACGCACGGCCCTGGTCAAAACAGGCCATAGCTACCTTTTCCTCAGAGAAAATACCGCTGATCACCACACGTCCCGGTCCAAAGTCCGCAAGCTCGCCGGCAAGCTTTATTGTCTGTTCCGGGCAAATATCCTCATAATCCCGGTCAGCCAGCAAACATGCCTCAGTCAGATTCGGCGTAATCACATCTGCGCTGGTTATCAAACTCCGCATCTTGTCCGGCATCTTGGGGCTGACTCCAGTATATAGAGCGCCATCGTCCCCCATTACCGGATCGACCAGCGTAATCCCATCCGGCGCCTTCAGCGCGCAAATAAGGCGCTGGGCTGCGCTCAGCTGCGCCTGGGTTCCCAAATAGCCGGTATAAACGGCATCAAAGCGCTCGTGCAGCGAAATCCAATGCTCAAGGTAGGCATCAAGCGCCTGCGTCAAATCGCAGAAACTGTAGCCCGTATACCCATCCGTCTGCGTGCTGAGCACGCAGGTCGGCACTGGGCAGCATTGGATTCCCTGCGCCGGCAATATGGCCATTGCTGCGCTGAGTGAACAGTGGCCCAGTCCCGAAAGGTCCTGCATAGCAGCAACCCTCTTGATCATTTTATCCCCTCCCGCGCCATGCGTCTTTTAAATAATGGTAATCGAAACCCAAGGATTTGTCAAGCGAGGTACCTTCCTATGAAACTGCTCAACTTCGGCTCCCTGAATATCGATCGTGTCTTTCCCGTTGCGCATGTCCTGCGCCCGGGAGAAAGCATGGCTGCCGCAGACCCGCAAATCCATGCCGGCGGAAAAGGGCTTAACCAGTCTGTCGCTGCAGCGCGGGCGGGACTTTCCGTTTTCCACGCAGGAAAAGTCGGCCCCGACGGTCTTTTCCTCCTGCAAGAGCTGGAGGATGCCGGCGTTGATACCCGTTATATCTATGTCGATACCGAAGTGCCCAGTGGCTGCGCCTACATACAGGTCGAACCGGATGGGCGCAACAGCATGCTGATCTGCCCAGGCGCCAATCATACGCTTTCACAGGAGCAGATCCTCAAGACCCTGCAGGATTTCTCGCCAGGCGATCTGCTGCTGCTGCAAAATGAAACCAATTTGACTGCATTTCTTGTTGAAGCTGCAAAATCCGCAGGAATGAAAATTGCTTATAACCCTTCCCCCATCACAGAGGCAGCGCTTTCTATGGATTACAGTCTGATCGACCTCCTGCTCGTCAATGAAGACGAGGCCGCGGCGTTATGCGGAGCCAAACTGCCGGCAAAAGAAGCGTTGAAAAAGCTGTGTGTCCGCTGCCCCGGCATTGTGGTGCTGACGCTTGGAGAGCAGGGAGCCTATGGCGCGCTGGATTCAACTGTAGAATTTGTCCCGGCGTGTGGGGTAAAGGCTGTAGACGTAACCGGTGCGGGCGACACATTCACCGGATATCTTCTCTGGGCGCTGGCTGACGGTCAAGGGCTTTCGGACGCTATGGCCACAGCTTCCAAAGCAGCCGCGCTGGCTGTAACCCGCTGCGGAGCTGCCGACGCCATTCCAACACATGCGCAGGTAGAAAACGCAGCGTTTTAATGCGATTTCCTAATCACGCCGTCTTGAAAGGCACAGACAATGCCGCAAAGTTTCTCAGTTACACCCGTTTCTGAAAAATATATACAGCAGGGGCCGGAAACCTTCCGTTTCCGGCCCCTGCTGTTCTTTATTCCTCAATGCCATAGGCAACAAGCGGATCACCGACCCGCACCGCAAGACTTGCAGTATAATAAAAAACGCGTCCTTTTGCTTCTGCAAAATACTGCCTTGTCACATTGCCCCAAAAATCTTCTGCATGTCCCAAGAGACTGCCTTCATGTACAGACTGGTTTTCCTCAACCGCGGGATACCAAAGCCCATCTTCAGCAGCGCTCAGATAGACAGTCCTCTCAAAAACCTTTTTATCACAGACAGGTCCCGGAACAATATCTTCGCAAACGCCGAGACGGCTTAAAAGCCGCAAAATATCCCTGTATACCGCTGTAACCCATTGTTCACGCAGCAATCCGCATGCACCGCGCTCTACCAACAGCCCTGGGATCCCCATGCCCGCGGCATAGCTGTACTGCCCGGTTCGCGCGCTGGACGCAATCAAATATGGAATATCCAGCGCCTGCGCTGCGTACAGCGACGCCTCCCGGACACGTGCCCCCGCAGCAGCCGGGAAAAACAGGCACGGCGTTAACGGTTCCATTTTTCCTCCGCTGTGCAGATCCATAATAAAATCCACTTGTCCAAAAAGCGTTCGAACAAAGAAATCCGCAATTCTTGCACCATGCCCGCCCAAAGGGTCTCCTGGATAATTCCCATTTAAATTTGCATGGTCATCAGGGACATAACTTGTCTTTGCCCAAAAACCGGCAACATTGACACAGTGTACAATCAGAATCCGTCCATGGACATGCGCCGGGTCAAGCCGCGCCGCTGCCCGGATCGCACCGGCGATCCCAGGATATTCATCGCTGTGGATCCCTGCTGTAATCAATACCGTCCTGCCCGGATACGCACCACAAACTGCCGTTGCCGGCATAGAAATTTCTTCATCAACTTGGAGAAAAAGCTGCCGCTTCTCCCCTTCTTCAATCGTATTCCCGCAAAGCCGCCACATATCTTCCCCCATCTTCGCAAATTAGCTACTCCATCCTGGAAAACCGGCCTTGTCCCGTCAGCCCCGGAAAACCGCACTGCCGCAACGCTTCATAAAGCACAATTGCCGCGCTGTTGGATAAGTTCAGGCTGCGCGTCTGTTCCCGCATCGGGATCCGGATCGCTTTGTCCAGATTTTCCAGGATAAACGTTTCAGGCAGGCCGCGTGTCTCCCTTCCAAAAAATATGTAATCGCCGTCTTGAAAGCGCACTTCACTATAACTTTGCGCAGACTTTGTCGAGGTCAGCCAAAAACGCGTCGGATTTTCCGCAGAAAAAAACTCTTCCAGGCTGCCATGGATCCGGACGTCGACTAAATGCCAATAATCAAGCCCAGCCCGCTTAAGCTCCCGGTCGGACACAGAAAACCCCAGCGGCTGGATCAAATGAAGACGGCTTCCGGTTGCCGCGCAGGTTCGAGCGATATTGCCCGTATTAGAGGGGATCTCCGGCTCAAGCAGGACAAGGTTAAACATCAGCATTTCCACCTTCAAACAAATTCGTCAGCGGATCGACATAACGATCCACTTTTCCCGTTTCATACAGCCATTTATTATAAATCTGCTGTACAAAATATAAAAGAGAAAGATAAAAATAGGGCTTTGCAAAAAGGCCGATCAGGCCATAGCTTAGATTCTCTGCAAAATACCAGGGCAAAAAGCTGAGAAGGAGCTTGAAAAATTCCCCTTTTTTATCATACATGAAATCCCTGCACTGGTTGAACGCCTCACGCACAGCCATCTCCGGTACCGCTGCAAGCAGGTAAAGCGCAGGAAAATTGGCAAAAGCGCGTATCAGGGTATAGACCAGCCCAATCGCCAGGAAGAGCATCAACATAACTTGCAATGGTCCATATCCCGTCCCAATAGTCTGCGCAGTCAGCTCAAGCAACACGATACCGGCAACTGGAAGCACGCAGAACTTTACTGCTTCCCACAACGCTTTTGCAACAAATACAGCCGCCGCTCCAAATGCTTTTGTTAGCCGTACCCCCTGCGCACACCAATTAAACAGATAGCGCAGCGGATGGCTGCGGCCCATGGTCAGCTCCGACATCCAGGAAAACAGCCCGAACAGCAGCGGCGCATTCAGGATGAATAATCCCAAAGAAGTACCCAGGGAAATCCCGGCGAAGCCATAAGCCGACTGTAAATCCTGCGCGGCGAGCAGGGCACCCCAGTCCGGCTGCAGCAGGGCAGCGGCAATCGATCCAAGAAAGGGAATTATAAACACGATGAGTGTCGCCCCTGCGAAAGCGCCAAATCGGAAAATGACTAGATTGCGCGCAAAGAACTTAGAACGCAGCCGAATTTCTTTTGACAGATACATACCTCTTACCTGCTCAGCTTATCCAGAACGGTTCATCCCCGCTGTCCGTATCCCCGCTGCCTTCATCTTCATCGTCAATCCAGGGGATATTCACATCCCCCTCATCCGGATCCGGGACAATGGGGTCCGGCTCGACATATTCGACATAGGTTACATTGCCGTTAGCATCCGTAGAGGCGTTCTGCGGGTTGATCAAATAAGTCTTATTAAGCGTCGTATATTTGCTCGTATTCTCCAGCGTACGGGAAACTTCCTTACCGTCAATGGTAACAACACGGTAAGTCTCTACACTATAGCCGGTATAGCCGTTGTTCTTCAGCTTCTGCGTATTCACAGGCACAGACTGGTCAACAACATATACCGTACTGAATCCAGTTGTGGCGATGGTCTTAGACTCCATCGTCGTGACTTTTGATTCCTCACCCTCAGCGTAGGTCCCGTAAATCTCACATTTGACATAGTCGGATTCCTGGACGATTACGATCTTGATCGCGGTATCACGGTCGTTTTTAAACTTGAAATCCACGTTGCTGTCATAAGCTACAGTGGCATCCTGTCCAAGCTTTGTATAGGTAACTGTATAACGATGGTTGCGGCGGGAAGTAATTTCAAGATCGGCATATACCGCACCCATATACAATGTGGAAGATACCTGGCAGATCCCGCCGCCAACGCCATCGACAATTTCCCCGGACTGATAGATCGCCGCATCCTTGAACCCGGCTTCATAGGTCCGCTTTCCGACAACCTGGTTAAAGGAAAATTCCTCGCCCGGCTTCAGAATTGTTCCGCTTATTTTCTCACAGGCAAGCTTGACGTTGGAAGTACGGTCCTTCTGACCGGGATTTAGGTAAGTTGTTGCCGTCGAAATCAGGTCATTATAGGTATAGAATTCGATATCCTCCGTTTTTATCTCCGGCTCAACCATTTCGAACTCTACCGTATAGATATTGCCGCCGTCGCCGTTGCCATCGCCTGCCAGAATTACCTTTGCTTTTTCGATGTCAAAAACCCGCCCGTTCTGTGAAGGGACAAGCACGGGGTTATTTGGATCTGTTTCATCCACATATGCATCTGCTGCCTCGCGGTCAACCTCCTGCTTGATTTTTTCCAAATCCACCGAAGCAAGGCGGTCTCCCGCTTCACCAACAACGACGTCGCCGCTCCCGCCTTCCAACCGCTGCTGGAGGAGGGCCTGCACTTCCGTCGCGCTGACAGAAATGCCTGCGCTTCCAAGCGTAATTACAACGGCCTCCTCGCCAATTTCATAGCTTGTTTCCTTAGGAGCCGCACTGATTTCCCGCGCGATCTTTGAAGCCAGCGCCTCAACCTTCTGCATATCATAAGTATAATCAAACGGGATATCATGCCCCTTCGTTTTCGCAGTATAAGCAGCGCGTACATTTTCAAAGAACCCGCCGCTGCGGCCATAATTATACGCCTTTGCCGCCGCGCTCCCCGCGTCATAGCTTAAGCCGAGTTCCCCAGGTTCAACCGTATAGGAATAATCTCCGGCAATCACGTCAAAAGTCAGGTTTTCAATGACAGTACTCATCTGGGATTCAATACGCGATACAGCATCATGCCGCGACAGGCCGCCGACATCCACACCGGCAATTGTCACACCGCTGAAAATCCCACTTTGGGAATTTACCAGGTGTACACAATAAATAAATACCGCCCCAACAAGGAGTATCAGCGTGATGACGGCAACAATAACGGCCGTCCAGATCCCATAGTTTTTTTTCAGAGCCGTTTTCCCACCGCTGCGCGGTCTTTCCATGGTATTGACTGATGTTTTTGCCATATGAACCTTCCTTTATGCAAACAATGTGTATTTTTTTGATGAAATTGTTCGATTTAAGAAAAAACATGAATTTTTTCTTTTCAATCCATACAAAATATAGTATAATATGGGCGGATTTTTTTTACAAGAAAAAATTCTCCAAATTTTTCTTTTTTCGGAGCGCCCGCCTATGAAAAAAAACAACCGGAAAACGCGGGCAGCCGCTTTTTCCGCGCTTGCCGCTGCCTTTGCACTGACCGTGCTGCTTATTTTCGAGCAATTCGGCATAATATCCCAAACCGTGCAGCCGCTCTCCTCTGAGGAAGCGCAGCTCGTACAAAGCTTCCGCGAAGCAGATCTTTCTGTATGCGTTTTCAATATCGGACAGGCGGATTCAATCCTGGTCAAACAGGGGGAAGCGGTAATGTTGATCGACTGCGGAGAGGCCGACGACGCCGGACAGATCCTTGAAAACCTGGAAAAGCTTGGGGTTTCTCGTATCGATACGCTTGTGCTGACCCATCCGCATGCAGACCATATCGGCGGGGCCCAGGAAATACTGGAAAGCGTCTCGGTCGGAACCATCTATATGCCCGCAGTTTCCGCATCTACAGTCACATTTGAACGTCTGATGGACTGTATCCTTGAAAATGAAATTGACGCTGCAGCGGCAAGTGCGGGTATGGAAATCCCCTTGGGAGGCTGTTCGCTGCATGTGCTCTCCCCTGCGCAGGATTTTTACTCGGATAACCTGAATGAATATTCCATTGTCCTGCTCTTGGAATACAACGGCATAAAAATGCTCTTTACCGGCGACGCAGAACAGGAAAACGAGGATATGATTCTGACTTCCGGGGAAAATATAGACTGTGATTTTGTTAAAATTGGCCACCATGGTTCCGCAACTTCCTCTACGCAGGCATTTATTGACGCTTGCAGCGCAGACTGGGCAGTTGCTACTACGCAATACAACTCCCCACATGGCCTTCCCAAAGAGGAAATCCTGACCCGATGGAAAGACTCCGGTGCAGCAGTACTGTGCACACACCAATACGGTGATATTTACGCCTTTGTCTTGGACGGAAGCTTTGCGGTTTTCACCAGCCAACAACCAGTTTCAAATAGTTAGACGCATATTCTGGAGAAAAGGTTTCAATTATGTTGATTCTTGATCGTTTTGAAGAAGGCCTCGCGATCTGTGAAACGGACGCCGGATATATCCAGATCCCCCGTGCCTTGCTTCCGCCCCAGGCACGTGAAGGCTGCGTTTTGGTGCAATGCGGCGGAAAATACTGCATTGACTCCGAAAAAACCCAGGAACGTGCACGGATTTCGGAGGAAAAGTTAAAAAAAGTATTGAAAAATTTCGACTTTTTACACAGAGATTTCAGGAAAAATCCAAAATAAAATTGTTCAACTTTACAATTTCCCGCAACAGGATTTTAAACCAAGAAAAAATGGAGAATTTCCCTTGATTTTTGGAAATTTATGACGTATAATACCGTGGAATGGCAAGAAAATCTATGATTTAGCTTTTAATCGAGGAAAGGGGTCTAAGCATGACTTACAACAAAAAAAGCATTGCCGATATTGACGTACAGGGGAAAAAAGTCCTTGTCCGTTGCGATTTCAATGTCCCACAGGATGAAAACCTCCAGATTACGGATGAGACGCGCCTGCTTGGTGCGCTGCCGACAATTCAGTACCTGCATGAGCACAACGCTGCAATTATCCTCTGCTCGCACCTCGGACGTCCGAAGGGCGAGTTTAATATGAAGTATTCCCTTGCGCCGGTCGCCGCCCGTTTAAGCCAGCTGCTGGGTGTCGAGGTAAAAATGGCTAAAGATGTCGTCGGCCCTGACGCGCAGGCGCTGACCGCTGCGCTCAAGCCGGGTGAAATCTGCCTGCTTGAAAACGTCCGTTTCCATAAAGAAGAAGAAAAGAACGATCCGGAATTTGCCAAAAAACTGGCAGCTTTCGCGGATATCTATGTCAATGACGCATTTGGTACGGCACATCGCGCCCACGCTTCTACCGCCGGCGTCGCCGATTATCTTCCGGCAGTATGCGGCTTCCTGATTGAAAAAGAAATTTCCATCATAGGCAAAGCGCTTTCCGACCCGAAGCGCCCCTTTGTTGCAATCCTCGGCGGCGCCAAGGTTTCCGATAAAATTGGCGTAATCAACAACCTCCTGGATAAAGTCGACACCATTATCATCGGCGGCGCTATGGCCTATACCTTCATCAAGGCTCTGGGCGGCAGCGTTGGAACCTCCAAGTTTGAAGAGGACAAGATTGACTATGCCAAGATGATGATCGACAAAGCCTGCTCCAACGGCGTACGCATGATCCTTCCGAAGGACAATATTGCAGCCGATCATTTTGCAGCCGATGCAACCCCGGTTGTTACAGAAAGTTACCATATAGCCGATGGCCTGATGGGATTGGACATTGGACCAAAGACCTGTGAAGTCCTTACAAAAGTCATCCATGATGCCGGCACAATCGTCTGGAACGGCCCGATGGGCGTGTTTGAGTTCGATGCCTTCGCCCAGGGTACTTTGGCTGTGGCAAAGGCCATTGCAGAATCCAATGCCATTTCCATCATCGGCGGCGGCGACTCCGCAGCAGCGGTTGAAAAGCTTGGATATGCCGATAAGATGACGCACATCTCCACTGGCGGCGGCGCTTCCCTTGAATTCCTTGAAGGCCTTGAACTGCCCGGCATTGCCTGCTTAAACGATAAATAAGATTGAAATAATCCAGGAGGAATTAGTTACCATGAACCAGAGATACCGTAAGACCATTATTGCCGGCAACTGGAAAATGAACAAAACCCCGGCAGGCGCCAAACAGCTGATCGAAGAGCTCAAGCCTCTTATCGCAAAAACGAAGTGGTGCGACATCGTCCTTTGTGTACCTTTTGTCGACATCCCCGCTGCAATCAAGGCCGCTAAAGGTGCAAAAATTGCCATCGGTGCTGAAAATATGCATTACGAAGCCAGCGGCGCATATACTGGTGAGATCTCTGCCGATATGTTGACCGAGCTGGGCGTAAAATATGTCATCATCGGCCATTCTGAGCGCAGACAGTATTTTGCAGAAACAGATACAACTGTCAATAAGAAGATTCATGCCGCGCTCAATGCTGGCCTGCGCCCAATCGTATGCGTAGGTGAAACGCTTGAACAGCGCGATCTCGGCATCACCATCGAACATATCCGCCTGCAGGTCAAAGCCGCGCTTTATGGCGTCGAACCGGTTTCCATGAAGCGTATCGTAATCGCCTACGAACCCATTTGGGCAATCGGTACCGGCCGTACCGCCACCTCGGATCAGGCTGAGGAAGTCTGCGGCGCAATCCGCGACTGCATCCGTGAGATGTACGGCGCCCGTGTGGCCCGTTCCGTCACCATTCAGTATGGCGGCTCCATGAATGCCGGCAACGCGTTCGAACTTCTTTCCAAGCCCAACGTTGACGGCGGCCTGATCGGCGGCGCTTCCCTGAAGCCCAACGATTTTGCAGCAATTGTCAACGCAGCCAATCAGTAAAAAACCTGTATTCCACCCGCAAGGGGAAATCCCCTTGCGGGCGCGATTGCATTTTCTGGACAATACTTTCTGCACTTTGGAGAAAATTGATATGAAACCTTTAATTTTAATTATAATGGACGGTTTTGGCTACAACCCAGACACAAAAGGCAATGCTGTTGCCGCAGCCGCCACGCCAAATCTTGACCGCATTTTTGCCTCCAACCCCTTTACCCGCATCGGGGCCTCCGGGATGGATGTTGGCCTTCCTGACGGTCAGATGGGAAACAGCGAGGTCGGACATACAAATATTGGCGCCGGCCGCGTGGTCTACCAGGAACTGACCCGAATTACCAAATCGATTTCCGATGGAGATTTCTTTACTAACGAAGCTCTGACCGGCGCCGTAGAAAATGCATCGAAGAATAATACTGCGCTTCATCTGATCGGCCTGCTTTCAGACGGCGGCGTCCACAGCCACAATACACATTTGTGGGGACTTCTGGAGCTTGCCCGCCGGCATGGTTTGAAAAAAGTCTATATTCACGCGATCACAGACGGCCGCGATGTGCCGCCGGAATCCGGGATCAACTTTGTACGCGAATGCGTCGCCAAGACGCAGCAGCTGGGCGTCGGACAGATCGCGACAGTTATGGGCCGCTATTATGCGATGGATCGCGAATTGAAATGGGATCGCGTAAGCAAAGCATATGCCGCAATGGTTTATGGCGAAGGTATCCGAAACCCCGATCCTGCGGCCGCAGTCGAAGCAAGCTATGCCGAGGGTGTGACAGATGAATTCATCAAACCTGTCGTCTGTGCAGACGCAAAAATCAGCGCAGGGGATTCCGTCATTTTCTTCAACTTCCGTCCTGACCGTGCACGCGAAATTACCCGCAGCTTTGTAGATCCCGGCTTTGACGGTTTCCAGCGCCGTGCATTCTTCCCTCTTTATTATGTATGCATGACGCAGTACGATGCTTCCATGCCAAACGTCCATGTCGCCTATGCGCCCAAGCGCATTGACATGCCCTTCGGGGAAGTAATTGCCAAACGCGGGCTCAAGCAGTTGCGTATTGCCGAATATACCAAATATGCACATGTCACCTATTTCTTCAATGGCGGCGAAGAAACCGTATTTGAGGGCGAAGACCGCGTTATGATCGACTCCCCGAATGTTCCTACCTATGATCTCCAGCCTGAGATGAGTGCCTATACCGTTACGGATGAGGTTATCCGCCGCATTGATTCCGGCGTATACAGCGCGATCATCCTGAATTTCGCAAACTGTGACATGGTAGGCCATACGGGCGTATTTGAAGCTGCTAAAGCAGCCGTCGAGGCAGTAGATACCTGTGTAGGCCGCGTAGTCGACGCAATCCGCGCGCATGACGGCATTGCCGTTATTACAGCCGATCATGGAAATGCCGAACAGATGCTTGACGCCGACGGCGTAACGCCGTTTACTGCTCACACGACCAATCTTGTTCCATTCTGCATTGTAGGCGCCGGTGATATCCGCCTGCGTGAAAAAGGGGGAAAGCTTGCCGATATCATCCCAACCATGCTGGAGCTTTTGAAAATTGAGCAGCCCGAACAGATGGATGGTGTCAGCTTGATCGAGCACTAAAATATATCCTGAGAAAAATCCCGAAAAAACGCTTGTAATTTACCCGTTCCACCTGTATAATTGTCATATTATCCGGATTTTTCCAGCACGGAAAACCAAAAGGAAAACATTCAAAGGAGACACAAAAATGAAACTCTTCCCCGCTGTCCTGTTTGCAGCTACCGGCACCGCAACCGGTGAAGCACCGTCGATGACGGAAACTCTGATTTCCCTTCTTCCGTTTGTTCTGGTCATCGTTGTATTTTATTTTGTCCTGATCCGTCCGCAGAAAAAAAAGGACAAAGCTGACCAGGAAATGCGCAATAATCTGAAAGTCGGTGACGTCGTTACGACTCGCGGCGGCATCATTGGCAAGATCACCAACATTAAAGACCAGCAGCTGACGATCCAGACCGGCGCAGATTCTGTAAAGATCCGTGTAGAACGCTGGGCCGTATTGAGCAAGGAAGAAACGGTTTCCGACGATCAATAATTCTATGTGCTAATTCAAAGCCCTTCAGAATATATTCTAATGAATATAGGAACGGAGGGTTTTTTTATGAAAAATCGCACGGACACGCAAAATTCACAAATTCTGAAGCTTGCATGCTCCTCGCTTCTTGCAGCCGCAGTCGGATTGATCCTTTCCCTTTTATTTGCGCTTGTGCTTTCCGTATTGATCGCAAATGGGATTTTTTCGGAGGGCGCGGCAAAGCTCGGCTATTTGACAGCGATCCCGGGCGCCTTTCTTGCCGGGTTACTGACCGCAAAAAGCGCAGGCAAACACATGCTTCCCTTCGGGCTTATGGGCGGAGCAGTCTTTTTCCTGCTGCTTATACTGCTGAGCGTTCTATTCCTTCCAAGCAGCGCCTTCTCCGGAAATATTTGGGCGACACTGGGATGTTGCGCAGGCGGCGCCGTTGCCGGAGCTTTTCTCGCGCCCAGACGCTGAGCGGCCTCCACCGTATCCGGCAGATTTATGTCAGGAAGAAAAAATACAGCAGGATAACTGGCTATGCCTTGTAGGCATAGCCAGTTTTTCCTTATGACCGCTGCCTTATAGACTCAGCCTGGCAACGGTGCCTTGCGAGAAACCGCAAAATCTGCGCTGCATACTTTGGAGAAGATGACAAATTTCCCCGCTTTTTATAAAAAATTTTCGACGGGAAAAAACGCATTTAGGGGTTGCTTTATCTTGCTAATATGATAAAATATAGACATCAAACACAAAACTTTTGGAGGTTTGTATGAAAAAGAAAATTCTTGCGCTGCTTCTGATTTCCATCTTCTGTATGGCATTGTTTACTGCCTGTTCTTCTCCGGCCGGAAATACGGGAGACAACAGCGCTGATGGCAGTACAGACGGCGAAGCCTATACGTTTAAACATGGTTTTGATCTTGATTACCCACCCTATTCCTATTTGCAGGACGACGGTACGATCGGCGGATTTGATGTAGAGGTTTGCCAGGCCGTATGTGAATATCTTGGATGGAACTATGAATCTGTACCGTTCAACTGGGATTCCAAAGATGCAGAGCTCACTTCCGGCGCCTGTGACTGCATTTGGTCCGGATTTACAGTTGAAGGCCGTGAAGATGATTATCTGTGGTCTATCCCCTATTCCAACAATATTCAGGTTATTATGACCGCCGCAGAAAGCGGGATTGAAACGCTTGCCGACCTTTCCGGAAAACTCGTCGGCGTCCAGGTTGCCACATCCGCGCTGTCCCTTCTCGAAGATGAGGAAGGCGCTGCGGATCTTGCAGCAACCTTCGGCCAGCTTTTACAGTATGAAACTTATACAGTTGCTTTTAATGACCTGAAGGCCGGCGCAATTGACGCCATTGCAATTGACATGCCTGTCGCGCAATTCCTGATGCAAGACAGCGAGGGCTTCGTAATCCTGGAGGAAGAGCTTGGCAGCGAAACATATGCAATCGGCTTCCGTCTGGACGATCAGGAGCTTTGCGACCAGATCAATGCTGCGCTTGAAGCGCTTTCCGAAAACGGAACCTTCGATAAAATTGCAGAAAACTATCCGGAAATTGCAGATTTCCTTTGCCTCGGTAAAAACGCCGGCTAACAGCGCGCTCAATCCATAAGCAAATCCATCACAACATTCAACAGGCTTAGGACCTCGGTTCCTAAGCCTGTTGTTGGAGGTTTCCATGTCTTTTTTAACGATGCTCGAGACGATGTCCTCGGGAATGCTGAAAACCTGTGCAATTTTCTTTTTGACAATACTGTTTTCCCTACCGCTCGGTTTTCTTGTTTCCTTCGGCCGGATGTCAAAAAATCCCATTCTCCGCAACATCGTCAAAGTTTACATCTCCATCATGCGTGGCACGCCGCTGATGCTGCAGCTGCTTGTCTGGTACTTCGGACCTTTTTATCTGTTTAAAATCCCGATACGCGGCTACCGTTTTACGGCGATTCTCCTTGGATTTGCTTTTAACTATGCCGCCTATTTTGGCGAGATCTTCCGCGCAGGAATCGAGTCGATGCCGCAGGGACAATATGAAGCAGCAAAGGTTCTTGGTTATACAAAAACTCAAACTTTTTTCCGGATTATCCTTCCCCAGGTTATTAAGCGTATTCTTCCTGCCGTTACCAACGAAGTCATAACGCTGGTCAAGGATACTTCCCTGGCCTTTTCGCTTGCTTATCAGGAAGTATTTTCCATTGCCAAGCAGATATCTACCTCGCAGACTTCCTTCATGCCGTTTCTGATCGCAGGCGTGTTTTACTATATTATGAACTATGCAGTTGCCTTTACAATGGAACGTATTGAGAAAAGTATGTCCTATTACCGCTGAAGGAGAGAAAAACATGAATCTGCTGGAAATGAAGAATATTGGCAAATCCTTTGGCGAGCTGTCCGTAATCCGGGACATTTCCCTATCCGTTGCGCGCGGTGA
This sequence comes from uncultured Eubacteriales bacterium, assembly GCA_934546935.1. Classification (GTDB taxonomy): domain Bacteria; phylum Bacillota; class Clostridia; order Oscillospirales; family QAMX01; genus CALWJF01. Next base: position 85,847 of record CAKTEH010000004.1, on the reverse strand, counting down.
AGTCGTTTCGATTATTGGGCCTTCAGGTTCCGGGAAATCTACGCTGCTGCGCTGTGCGGCATTTCTGGAGACGATTGACAGCGGTTCTATCTCCTATATGGGACAAGCTGCGGCACAGGAGGATGAGACAGGCGCCGTACGCTATTGCACGCATGAAGAAATGAAGAAAATCCGCGGATATTTTGGCCTTGTCTTTCAGAATTTCAATCTTTTCCCGCACTATTCCGTTTTAAAAAATATTATGGACGCGCCGGTTATCGTGCAAGGACGTGAAAAAGCAGCAGTCCGCAAAGAAGCAATGGAACTGCTGGAAAAAATGGGGCTTGCAGATAAAGCTGACGCTTACCCCTACCAGCTTTCCGGCGGCCAGCAGCAGCGTGTCTCTATCGTCCGCGCCCTGGCCATGAATCCGGAAATCCTGTTTTTCGACGAACCCACCTCCGCACTTGATCCGGAACTGACAATTGAAGTGCTCAAAGTAATTCGTCAGCTTGCAGAAGAGCATATGACCATGGTCATCGTAACGCATGAAATGCAGTTTGCCGCTGCCGTTTCCGACCGTGTCGTCTTTATGGACGGCGGTGTTATCATTGAGCAGGGTGCGCCGGGAGAGGTTATCGCCAACCCGCAAAAAGCGCGTACACGCCAATTCCTGGATATGTACAACACCCGTTAAAATCACCTGAAATACGTAACAAACGGCCTTTACTGGGGATAAGCATCTCCAGCAAAGGCCGTTTTCTGTATAAGTTTATTGATCCATCCAACTGCAAAACCATTGCCAATTCTGTGGGCAGATTCCGGATTTTTTCGCCGATAAAGCCCAAATAAAAGGAGGGCCGGATCTTCTTAAAACATCTGCCCGGATCCATTCAGTTTGCTTATCCTCCAGCTCACAGCCTCGGTGCGCAGTATGCTTTTGAAATAGCAGCCGGCAAATACAGGAAAATCCTATGCATATCCTGCCGGAACGCTTTCCATAAAAGCTCAGGTTCATCCACAGGAGACCAGAGATCCCCGCATCAATCTCAAGTTTCCCCGTAATTGCCGCACGATTGCATATTCCACAGTTGTCTGCGCAATCGCCCATCCGTCAGGAGAAGCAATACTACACAGCAGGTTCATCCTGTATGCAAATACGCCGTCCTCATGCAGGATACGGCAAACTCACGGAAATCAAACTGGTTCGGCGTCCTGAACGCGGTATCCCTTGGCATAATGGCCGCCCTTTTAAAAATGCATTGCAGTTTACTGCACAGATATACGGCTTCCTGGAACGGGGATCTCAATTTCAAGTTCATCCGAAAGATAGACCGTCCCGCCAATAGAAATCTCTTTAATCTGTCCGCCGCTTTTTCGCACAAGCGCACATATCATCCCACTTGGCTGGCGGATGGAATAGCTGTGTAATCCGTCTCCCGCCCGGTGGGCCAGAACCGCTGCAAGCGCAGTCGTACCCGATGCACAGCTGCCTTCGTAGACTATGCTGCTCGTCTTTGCCACATAGACAACCGGGGTCATGAACATGTTCTCCGCATCAAAAAACATCACCCCGCAGGCGTCCTGCCGGAAGCGTTCGCAGGCTTCAAGCATAGTACGCTGCAGCGCCTGCGCTTCCTTCGCGGGTATATCGCAAATTAAGTGCACAATCCCCTCCAGTACAACCGGCACATAGCGCTGCCCATAAAATACATGCTCCTCCAAAATGCGGGGAAGCGGCATCTGCGCGCTGGAAAAACCGGTTTCCGGCTCCACAGTAACCGTCAGCGGCCATTGCGTACCGCTGATTTCCACCTCAATGTTGCGCGTCCCCCGCATACCTTGCGCCTTCGCCCAATATATTCCGACACTGCGCAACGCATTTCCGCAAAATTCACCGCCCATCATTTCCAAGCGTACCGCGCCGCCGGAACTGGATTCCGTCAGGAAACCGACCTGCTGCGCCTGTACTACGCCCTGCTGCAGAATATATGCGGACACGGCAGCATAATCCTCTGGGGCGACCGGCGTTGTAATCAACGCGGTAATATTGCCTGCCGGGTCGGCACGCACAAGCGATATTTTCATTTCCACAGCCCCCGGTAACGGTCCCAACCCTGCGGGCCATTGTCTGCTGCAGGGAAATAGGCCTCTGTAAAACAGTGCGCATCATGGTTTCGGAAAAAAACGCCCATCGTACCGTCTCCATAAATATGCAGGAACACACTGCGGCAAACCGCACCGCGGATATTTTCAAAGCTTGATACGTCAATTTGCGGCACATCATGCCAATCTACCCAGCAAATGCGGCGGTAGGTATTCTCCTGCCCCCAGCGCCAGTCGCCAATATGCGAATGACCATAGAAGTGGATACGGACGTTATCCGGCAGCGGAAGGAGCTTATCCATAAGCATATGGTCCCGGTTACAGCCGCTGAAACCATAATGTGACGCCGTAATCACTGGCGCGGCCTCCCCAGCGATCCGGGCACGCAGCGAAGCCGCGCCGGCTGGGGTATGCGGATAATTTTCCTGCCCATAGATAACGCGGCTGTGTGTGACAAGCCAAGCGTTGTCGCGGCCGATATGATCGCAGAGAAAATATACCGGATACGGTCCAAGCGTCGTACGGAAATAAAAATCCTCGCAATGCGCGGCCGTGTGCCAACCGGGATGGTCCCGTACCATCTCATAAAACGGCATCCAGGGGGACGTGTCCCAATGCGTGCGTGCATAATCATAGTCGTGGTTTCCGGTTGCGTAACATAAAGGAATCTCCAATGCGGAAAAAGCTTCTTCCTGCAGCGCGCACATTGCGCGCAGCCGGGCGGCGTCCTCCCCTTCAACCGCATCACCCAGATACCAGATCTGTTCGGCAGGACGGCCAAGCAGCTCAAAATCTGAGATCCCCGTCTCCAGGCAGCGGCGCGTATTCTCCGGCTCCGCCTGCTGCAGGTCTGAAAGAATCCAAACCTTATGCTGGGCGCGCAAAAGGGATTGCTCATATAAAAACTGATACATATGACCTTACTCCCCATAATAAATTCAGACTTTATAATTCTAGCATAAAAAACTACAGAAGTCTATGCCTGTACATCGTTTTATGTACAGCAGCCAGCAAACGTTGAAAAATCCCCCTGCTGAAACTGCGCAGGGGGTAGACTTATCTGTTCTTATCCATTTGGCAAAGCAGGCGCAGCGCCTTCCGGTATCCCTCAAATCCAAGCCCGCAGACCATTTCCTGTGCAACCATAGATACATAGGACAAATGACGGAAGCTTTCACGCTGATGGATATCAGACAGGTGCACCTCCACCGTGGGCAGCCCAACTGCTTTCAGTGCATCCAAAATTGCAACGCTGGTATGGGTATAGGCAGCGGCATTGATTACAATGCCGTCAAACTTTCCATAAGCCTGCTGGATACGGGTTACCAGTTCACCTTCATAATTGGACTGGAAAATTTCTGTTTCGACGCCAAGCGCCCTGGCAGATTCATGAATATAGGCCTCCAGGTCGGCGTAGGTGCGTCTGCCATAGATATCAGGTTCCCGGATCCCCAGCATATTCAGATTAGGTCCGTTAAGTACAAGAATTTTCATCCGCAAATGCCTCCAATATTCTTTCAACAGTCTGTTGCGGCTGCAAGGCCGTGGAATCGATCTCCACATCGCACAGCGCACGATAGCGCGGAAGACGCTCGGCATAAAGCGTGGCAAGCGAGTTTTTTTGGCTTAGCGGACGGCCGGAAGTCGGAAGCCCGCGCCAGCCCCGGTTTAAAAATACAATAAAGCCGTTTTGGCGCAGCGCCTCGTCATTTTCCGGCCGGGTTATTACGCCGCCGCCGCAGTCGAGGACAATCCCCGGCGTTTTTGCAGCTTTACGCAACATCTGCGTCTCCAGCGTGCGGAAGTAATCCTCGCCATGCCGGGCAAAAATTTCCGGAACCGGCATTCCCGCCGACGTTTCAATTTCCGCATCCAGGCTGTAAAGTTTTCGTCCCATACGCTCAGCAAGCAGCGCACCTGCTGTGCTTTTTCCAGAACCCGGCATCCCAATCAGTACAATATTCCGGCTTTCCAGAGATAAGGTATGATAGATTTCCGCGATTTTTACATCGGGAATTTCACACTGCATAAACAGCTCAGCTGCACGCTTAGCCTGGGCCACAAGCATCCAAAGCCCGTTCTGTGTACGCATACCCCTCTGCTGCGCATCCAGTAACAGGCGGGTTTTTGCCGGATTATAAATCAAATCCAACACACACGCGCAGCGTTCAAAACCGGAAAGGCTCAAAGGGGCCGCATAGTTTTCCGGAAACATGCCCACAGGCGTTGCATTAATCAACAGGCCTGCATCGTAGTGCCGGGCAATATTCTCATAGTTATCCGCGCCATGGCGGCTGATCGTGACAATTTGCGCAGCGCCGAGATCGGACAAGACTGCATGCACCGTTTTCGATGCGCCTCCAGAACCGAGTATCAGCGCTTTCTCCCCTTTAGCCCGGGCCTGCGCACGCACAAGCATCTGGGAGAAGCCATAATAATCCGTATTGTCGCCGACAAGCTTTCCATCCCGGCGGATGATAGTATTTACCGCACCGATTTTGCGCGCCTGCGGCGTAAGCACATCCAAAAACGGAATCACCGTCTCCTTATACGGCACCGTAACGTTCAGCGCTGCATAATCCCCATCGCAGATAAATGCGCCGACTTCCTCTGGTTCCATTTCATAAAGCCTGTATGCATAGTCGCCCAGCTGCGCATGGATGCGCGGGGAGAAGCTGTGCGAAAGCCTGCGGCCCAACAGCCCGCATGATTTCATACGCATTCCAGATAACTTCCAAGATAGCGGAAGCTTTCACAGGTTTTCTCCAGATGGGACAACAGCCCGCCCAGATCCTCTGAATATACCGGCGTACGCAGATCAAAGTAGAACATAAATTCGAAGTCCCGGTTTGGCAGGGGACGGCTTTCCAGCTTCTCAAGGTTGATGCCATATGCATTAATCTTGGACATAACAGAAAACAGCGCGCCAGGACGGTGCGGCAACGTCAGCATAAGGCTGGTACGGTCAGCGCCGGGAAGTATTTCGAGATTTTTGGAAATGCAGATGAAGCGGGTATGGTTGTTGCCGCTGGACTGGATATCCTCCCGAAGCACATCGAGCCCATAGAGCTCCGCGCAGGAGTGGGAAGAAATCGCGGCAACATCGCGCCGGACGCCGGAAGCAACCATTTTTGCAGCTTCCGCCGTATTGCGCACCGCCGTAATCTGCACATTTTTTCCAAGCGTGGAGAGAAACTCGCCGCATTGATTAATCGCCTGTTCGTGTGAGAAAATTTCACGCACATCTTCAAGCCGGACGCCTTCCGACGCCAAAAGGCAATGGTCAACCTTAACCCGGCAGCTTTTGACAATGGAAAAGTTATATTTCAGCATCAGATCATAAACCGCGCCGACCGAGCCCGCAGTACTGTTTTCAATCGGCAGTACGCCATAGCGGCACAACCCGGAATCAATCGCGCGGAAAACACCCTCAAAGGTAGAAAAATACAGAATGTTGGGGAAATCAAACATTGTTTCCACGGCCTGCTGGGAATAAGCGCCTTCAACGCCCTGACAAGCTACCATCTGCCCCGGTTCCAGCATTTTAGGAGAGTTTTCCAATGCAGACTGTAAAATCCGCGAGTACTTATCTTCTTCATTTGCACGGTACTGCGCAGATTTGCTCAGCTGCATAATATCCAGAAAAAAGGCGCGCACATAGCTGCGAAGTTCCGGATCTGCCTGGCGTGTCAACTTATCAAGCAGCGCGCGTTCCCGCTCTGGAGCATAAACCGGAAGATTATTTTTCGTTTTATAATCCGCAATCTGAAGGGAAATCGCCATGCGGTCCTGAAAAGCCTTCAAAAGGAGCTGATCCTGCTCGTCAATTTTCTGACGCAGGGAGTCAAGGTTCTGATTCATACTGTTTTCCACCTTTTATATGATTTCGGATAAAGTTAAAGCTTCGGCTTGTTTTTTTACAACACAATTCCCGCGGGTTTTCCAAAGGCCTGCATTTATGCTGACTTAAAAACCCTTCTGAGAATCCAGCAGCGCATCCAGCACTGCCACCGCTACCGCGCTTTCTATACAAGGTACAGCGCGCGGCACAATACATGGGTCGTGCCTGCCCTTGATCTCAAGCTGCACATCGCAGTTTTCGCGTATGGATACGCTTGGCTGGCATTTGTAAATTGACGGCGTCGGTTTAACTGCTGCCCGCACGATAACCGGCATGCCTGAGGCCATCCCACCAAGAATGCCGCCGTGATGATTGCCGGTACAGGTAATCCTGCCGTCAGGCCCGACCGAGAAGGGATCGTTATTCTCGCTCCCATACAACTGCGCGCAGGAAAAACCAGCCCCAAATTCCACTCCTTTAACAGCAGGAACGGCAAATAACGCCTGCGCAATGTGCCCATCCAGCCCGTCAAATATGTGTTCCCCGCAGCTTCCGGGAGCGAGGCCCGTTACCGCGCATTCAATAACGCCGCCAACCGAATCGCAGTTGTCTTTTGCCTTGAGAACTGCGGCAAGCATCGCTTCCCCCGCCTGCGCATCCAACACGGGCAGCTGGGCGCAGGCAAGCTGTGTCTGTTCATGCGCGCCGACAGCAATCGGATCAAAGGGCATATCCGTGATACCATGCAGGCTATGGATATGTGCAAACACTTCAATACCGCGCCGGTGCAGGATCTGAATCGCAATCCCTCCCGCCACACACAGCGGCGCGGTCAGACGCCCGGAATAATGTCCGCCCCCGCGCAGATCCACATCCCGTCCATGCCGGCAATAGGCTGTATAATCAGCATGGCCGGGACGAGGAATATCGCGCAGGTTATCGTAATCAGAAGAATGCTGCGCAGTATTTTCAATCATTACGCAAAGCGGAGAAGACAGGATCCGGCCGTCCAGAAAACCGGACAGAAAATGCGGTATATCCGCTTCCTTGCGCCCGGTTGCATAGGACTTCCCAACAGCGCTGCGTCGGGCAAGAAAACGGGAAAGCTCCTCCAAATCCACCTTTTCCCCGGCAGGAAACCCGTCGGCAAGCAGGCCAATAGCCGGGCCGTGTGATTCCCCGAATATGGATATCTTTAACTTCTTTCCAAATGTTCCTGACATACGTTCCTCATTTCCTCCCGTCTGTTTGCCGGTACAGGTCAAAAAAACCGGGATACGACTTTGCTACGGCCTCCGCCCCGCGGATCACCAACGGCTTCTGACAGATCAGCGCCGCAACTGCCGCGCTCATCACGATCCTGTGGTCATTTGCACCATTGGCAACGCCGCCGCACAGGGATCCGCAGCCGTAGATACATAAGCCATCATCCAACGCATCCGCCTTCCCACCCAAGGCGCGCAGCAAAGCGCACACAGTTTCAATACGGTCGCTTTCCTTCATCCGCAGCCGTGCCGCGCCTGTAATGCGCGTTTCCCCCTGCGCCGCCGCCGCTACAACGGCCAACACCGGCACCAGATCAGGGATGTCCTGCGCTTGAATTTCTATACCGTGCAGCGGGGCCGGGAATACAGTTACTGCATGGTCAGTCCACTCCACTTGCGCGCCGAAGCGCGATAAAAGTCCGCAGATCTCCCGGTCCCCTTGGCAGGAATCCGGATCAAGGCCCTCCACACGCACCGGATGCGGGCCAATGGCTCCGCTGGCAAGCCAGAATGCAGCGCCCGACCAGTCTCCCTGCGCGCACAGAGTCTGCGGCGTATGCAGCCGGGCAGGAACAATCCCATACCCCTCGGCCGACACACCAACACTTATCCCAAAACGGGATAGAGCGGCAAGCGTCAAATCCACATAGGGCGCGCTTTCCAGGGGAGCAGTCAATACAATCCGGCTTGGCCCATCCAACAGGGGAAGCGCAAGCAGAAGACCCGTAATGTATTGGGAAGAAATGTTTCCGGAAATTTCATAGCATCCCGGCGCAAGCCTGCCGCGCAGCCAGATGCCGTCGTCTCCGGCACAAATCTTCGCGCCATGCGCGCACAGGCAGTCCGTCAGCGGCCGCATAGGCCGCGCAAGCAGCCGGCCCTGCCCGATGAGCCGGGCTGGAACGCCAAGCGCAGCGGCGACCGGAAGGATAAAGCGCAGCGTAGAACCGCTTTCCCCACAGTCAAGCAACACTTCCCCATCCGGAAGCGTTTGAATCGGGAGGACGGAATATGTCCCATTTTCATAGGAAATCCCCGCGCCCAATGCCGTCAGCACACGCACTGTCGCCAGAATATCCGCATTGCGGTCAGGACAGGAAATTACCGTCGGCGCATCGGCCAAAGCAGCGCAGATAAGCAGGCGGTGCACGTCAGATTTTGAAGAAACCGCCTGTACGCGTTCCGGCGGATCCGGACGGAAAAGCGTAATTTCCATTCCACTCACCCCAACAAATACGCATCAAGCGCGTCAAGTGGGATTTCCTCCATACGGCAGGCGCCGATACGTTCCGGGAGAATCAGACGCAGGGCGCCTGCGCTGATTTTCTTGTCGGAGCGCAATGCGGCAAGAAGCTCGTTCGGAAAAAAATTACTTTCCACCGGCAATCCGTAAGCGCGCAGTAGCGCTTCAATCTTTTCCGGCACCTGCGCATCGCATATCCCGTGCCGCGCCGCAACCCGGCCGACCATCGCCATCCCGGCGGCGACGGCATGTCCATGCCGGATAGAAAAACCGCTGCATTTTTCAATTGCATGCCCAAAGGTATGCCCAAGATTCAAAAGATTCCGTACGCCGGTATCCCGCTCGTCCATAGCGACAATATCCCGCTTGATCGCGACGCAGCGCGCGATTACCGTTTCCAAAAGCGCCGTATCCTGGCGGTTTTCCGTCAGAACCCGCTGAGCCAGCAGAGAAAACAGCGCTTCATCTGCCAGTACGCCGTATTTTATGATTTCCGCGCATCCATCGGCAAAAACTTCCGCACTCAGCGTGAACAGGGTATCGGTATCCATAATTACCGCATGCGGCTGATAAAATGCTCCGACCAGGTTTTTACCCTCCGGCAGGTTAATCGCCGTCTTCCCGCCAACCGAGGAATCGACCGCCGCAAGCAGGGTCGTAGGCAGCTGGACATAAGCAATGCCGCGCAGATAACTCGACGCAGCGAAGCCGGAAAGATCTCCTACTACGCCGCCGCCAAGCGCAAAAATCGTATCCGAGCGCGTCACATGCGCATCTGCAAGGAAAGAAAGAAGCTTTTCATACCACAAAAGGCTCTTCGCTTCCTCCCCCTGCGGTACAAGAAAGCTTTGTACACGATAGCCGCCTGCTTCCAGCACAGTGCTTACCGTTTTCAGATAGAGCGCGGCGACTGCCTCATCGCTGACAATAACTGCCGTACCGGTACGGCAGGGTATACGGGTACAAAGCTGCGAAAAAAGTCCCGCGCCGATGGAAACCCGGTAATCCCGAGAGGCTTTTACTTTGATTTCTTCCATAGATCTGGCTCCTGATTTTATTGTTCCTGCTTTTTTCCGGTTTTTCGTTCGCTGCCTTCCCGGAAGAGGGACTCCAGCGCCCCCTGGTCGCGCGCTTCCAATGCCGTACGATAGTCCTCCAGATGCGCCTGCAGCCGCAAAAGCTCATCCATCAATACCTCACGGTTGTAAAGGCATAGCTCCGCCCACATATGTTCATTCAATTCAGCTACGCGGGTAAAGTCCCGGAAGCTTCCCCCGCTGAAGCCTTCGTGATTCTCATAATACGGGCTTTTGACAAAGGCGTTGGAAACAATATGCGGCATCTGAGAGGTATAGGCGATCATCTCATCATGTACCTTGGCAGTGCAGACCTTAATATGCCCCAGCTTCATCGGCGCAAGCAGCGCTTTGATCCGGACAAGCAGCGCCATATCATCGAACACCGGTGGGACAACCACCATCGATGCGCCGGCAAACAGATCCGCGCGGGATGCAGCATACCCAGAGCGGTGGGTACCCGCCATGGGATGGCCTCCGACAAACAGGAAGCCAAAGCGGCGGGCAAGCTCCATACCTTCCTGGCAGACCTCCTGCTTAACGCCGCAGGCATCGATTACAACCGCAGTCTTTGCAATATACGGCGCCATTTCTTTTAGCCATGCAATAGCTGCATGGGGGTAAAGCGCAACAAAAATCAGTTCACACCTGCAAACTGTATCCTGGCTTAAGGCCGCGTCAACCGCAGCGTCAGCCGTAGCCAGCGCCATAACCTTTGCGTCGCGGTCAAAACCGTAAACTGTATCCCCCGCCGCCTTATACGCTTTCGACAGAGAACCGCCGATAAGCCCGAGTCCAACAATACCGACCGTCATCCTTCCACCACCGCGCGGATCGCACGCACCGATTCCATCACATCTGCAAACTGCTCCGGCGTCAACGACTGCGGTCCATCGCACAGAGCTTTTTGCGGATTATTATGCACCTCAATCATCAACCCGTCCGCGCCCGCCGCCGTAGCAGCAAGTGCCATCGGCCGCACAAGACTTGCCTTTCCTGTGGCATGGCTTGGGTCGATGATAACCGGCAAATGTGTCAGTTCGTGCAGCATTGGCACAGCGGACAGGTCAAGGGTATTTCTTGTATAGGTTTCAAAAGTGCGGATGCCGCGCTCACACAGGATAATCTGCTCGTTCCCGCCAGCCATAATGTACTCTGCGCTCATTAAAAGTTCCTTAAGCGTATTGGCCAGCCCGCGTTTGAGCAGGATCGGCTTCTTCGTCCGTCCAAGCTCACGCAGAAGCTCAAAATTTTGCATATTGCGTGCACCCACCTGGATCAGATCGACGTCTTCAAAGAGCGGAAGGTAGTTAATACTGATAATTTCAGACACGATCGGCAGTCCGGTCGCCTTTTTCGCCTCACAGAGCATCTCGATCCCTTCGGCCTTCAGGCCCTGGAAATCATAAGGCGAGGTACGCGGCTTAAATGCGCCGCCGCGCAGAAGCGAGGCGCCGGAAGCCTTTACGCTTGCAGCCACCGCGGAGATCTGCTCTGGTGATTCGACAGAACACGGACCGGCAATGGCGACAAAATTCCCGCCCCCAACTTTCACGCCGGACACATCTACAATCGTGTCATCGGGATGGAATTTCCGGTTCGCGCTTTTAAACGGTTCGGAAATCCGTTTGACCGTCTCAACAATTTCCAGACTCTGCAAAAGCTCGATATCGACGCGGCTGGTGTCGCCAATAAGCCCGACAATTGTCTGGTACTCGCCTTTGGAAATATGGACGTCAAGCCCCATCATCTTCAGCCATTCAATCAGACCGGTAAGCTGCTTTTCCGAAGTATCCTTTTTCAGTACCGCAATCATTTTTACTTCTCCTTTTCTGAAATTTCCCGATAAAAAAGGCCTGCGGTTTGTCTGCCGCAGGCCTGAGATACTACACTTTTCTACTTTTTTCAAGTGCTTCTTATATCCGAAATCTTTGCAACAAACTTTACTTTTACTTTTCAAAATAAAAGTAAAAGTAAAAGTATGCAAATGCAAAATTTTTCGTCATTGCTCTATACCTTCCTCAAAATCTACGTCAAGTGTAGACCCTTTTCCATCCGATGTCAATTGTAAATTTTGCCAAATCATGCAAAAAATGCTTTTTTCTGATCTTGCGTTTTATACGAAAAACCCCGCGGCCTTTCCCTTAAACCATTCTTTTTCCTAAAACAGTTTCTTCATGTACACCCGCCAGATTTTCGGTAATATGCCCATATCCTATGCTTCCCCCAGCATTTTTCCCGTCTGTCTGCCGTTTTTTATATGCGCAGGATCTTTCCATTGACTTTATCATAGTAATGTGATAGTATGATAATATAATAAATTATCTGAGGGGACATTTCATGGATCTCAATTTACAAAGCTACCGGATTGAAGAACGCGCAGTTTTTCAGATGCGCCGCCTTTTCGACCAGTATGGCTACCAGCGTTTTAAAATGAGCCGTTTCGAACGGTATGACCTTTACATCCGCAATCGTGACTTCCTGGTAAGCGACCGCATGATCACCTTTACCGATACCGACGGTACGCTTTTGGCCCTGAAACCGGACGTTACCATTTCGATTATAAAAAACACAACGGGATCTCCAGGGACAGTCAGTAAACTCTATTATCAGGAAAACGTCTTCCGGTGTGGGAAGAACGGGCCTTCTTTCCGCGAACTGATGCAGACGGGACTCGAATGCATTGGGGATGTGGATATTTATAACATGTGCGAGGTTATCTCCCTTGCAGCAAAAAGCCTGGCGCTGGTGAGTGCAGATTACGTATTGGATATCTCCCATCTTGGCCTGATCTCCGGAGTTCTGGAAATGCTTTCAGTTGCGCCGGAACATTATCCGGAAATCCTGCAATACATCCGCGAGAAGAATATTTCCGAGCTGCGCCGGCTGGGTATGCGTTTCAACCTGACGCAGCAGCTGCTGGAGGCATTGTGCGCGCTGGTGTTGGTTTACGGCGATATGAAAAAAGTCCTCGCCGCACTGGTACCACTGTGCAGTACGCAAAAGACCGCTGCTGCGCTCAGCGAGCTTGAACAGGTATTCCAGGCGCTGCAGGCACAGGGGCTGGAAAAAAATGTCCGGATTGATTTTTCCCTGGTCAACGATTTAAATTATTATAACGGCCTGGTTTTCCAGGGCTTTATCAAAGGCATCGCTACCCAAGTGCTCTCTGGAGGGCAGTACGACCGCCTGGTGCAAAAAATGGGCAGGCAGGCACGCGCAATTGGTTTTGCAGTGTATCTTGACGCGCTCGATCAGCTCTCGCCCGTTCTATGCGGTACAGACGTAGACGTTCTGATCCTGTACGACGCACAGACACCGCTTGCAAAGCTGGTCGGCGAGGTGGAAAGACATACGCAAAAAGGCGCAAAGGTCTTGTCTGCACGGGCGATACCTGATAAAATACAGGCAGGCAATATCATTGACCTGCGCTCCGGAGGTGCAGAATGAAGGAATATTTAAATATTGCGTTGCCAAAAGGCCGGTTGGGCGACCAGGTTTACGCACAGTTTTCCAATGCGGGATTTGCCTGTCCGTCCATCCTGGAACCGGGGCGCCGGCTAATCTTTGAAAACGAAGAAAACGGCGTGCGGTATTTTTGGGCAAAACCCTCGGATGTCGCCGTTTATGTAGAACGCGGTGCAGCGGATATTGGGGTAGCAGGACGCGATATTCTTCTGGAGTATACCCCGGATTTGTATGAGCTGCTGGATCTTGGCATCGGCCGGTGCCGTATGGCCGTCGCGGCAAAAAAAGATTTCCGGGATCCGACAGAACGTACCCTTCGTGTGGCAACAAAATTCCCGCATATCGCCTCCCAGTATTACGCTTCCCTGAGCCGGGACATCGAGATTATTCACTTAAATGGTTCCATTGAGATTGCACCGATCCTGGGGTTGTCCGACGTCATTGTGGACATCGTCGAAACAGGGACGACGCTGCGTGAAAATGACTTGGAGGTTTTTTCGGAAATCCTTCCGATCAGCGCCCGGCTGATCGCCAATAAGGCAAGCTTCAAATTTAAAAATGGAGCAATTGAAAGATTGCTTTCTTCCCTGATCCAGATGCTTGACAAAGAATAATGGAGAATGCTATGATCCGAATTTATCAATATGAAGAGCTGGAAAATTCCGGCATACTGTCCAGGAAAGAAGAAAAAGCCAATATTGCAGCCCGTGTCGCGGGTATTATTGCAGACGTGCGCAACAACGGCGACGATGCGCTGATCCGTTATACGGAAGCGTTCGACGGTGTCCGTCTGAAAAACCTGGAGCTGCGCCCGGAAGAAATCGACGCAGCTTATGCAAAGGCTGACGTACAGCTGATCGCGTCGATGGAAAAGGCTGTGGAGAATATCCGTGCCTATCATGCCCGCCAGATCCGCACAAGTTACATCCTCAATGACACGCCTGGCGTGATTCTTGGGCAAAAAGTGCTCCCGATCGACCGGGTTGCCATCTATGTCCCCGGCGGAACGGCGCCGCTTTCCTCCACCCTTTTAATGAATATCATACCCGCAAAGCTTGCCGGCGTCCGCGAAATCCTGGTACTGACGCCGCCGGCGCCGGATGGGTTAAACCCGGCGATTGCCGCCGCAGCGAGGATCGCCGGCGCCGACCGGATTTTTACCATCGGCGGCGCGCAGGCGATTGCCGCCGCAGCCTTTGGCACGGAAAGCGTCCCGCGCGCCGACAAAATTGTCGGTCCCGGGAATATTTATGTTGCGGAAGCGAAACGGCAGGTTTTCGGGCAGGTTGCCATTGACATGATTGCCGGACCCAGCGAAATCCTGATTATTGCCGACGGCATTTCCAATCCGGCCTGTGTCGCGGCGGATCTTTTGTCCCAGGCAGAGCACGACCGCAGCGCAAGCGCCGTCCTCATCACCAATTCCCGCACTTTAGCGGAAGCCGTCATCCCGGAGCTCGAGCGGCAGCTCGCCGCGCTCCCCCGCCGGGAGATCGCGCGGGCCTCTATCGAAGCAAATGGGAAAATTATCCTGGTCCCCGATATTGAAACAGCGATCCGGGTTTCCAATGATCTGGCGCCTGAGCATCTTGAGCTTTGTCTCGACGCGCCTTTTGACTGGCTTGACCAGATAAAAAACGCCGGTTCGGTCTTCCTCGGGCGGAGCTGCCCGGAGGCTTTGGGCGATTATCTTGCAGGGCCCAACCATACGCTGCCGACCTCCGGTACCGCACGTTTTTCCAGCCCTTTGTCGGTAGATGATTTCGTTAAAAAAATGCAGTTTACTTATTATACCTCCGAAGCCCTTGCTGCAGCCAGTGAGGACATCGCCCGCATGGCTCGCGCGGAGGGGCTGGAGGGACACGCCCGAAGCGCCCTTACCCGTAGGGAGGGACAGGCATGAGCCGCTTTATGGCCGCGCGCTATGCCGCGCTTGACGAATATATCCCCGGAGAACAGCCGCAGGACCGGCACTATATCAAGCTCAATACCAACGAGTCCCCTTATCCCCCTTCCCCGTCGGTTTTAAAGGCGGTCGGGCATGGGGAACTTGCGGCGCTTCGGCTATATTCCGATCCGCAATGCCGCGCGCTGAAAGCTGCGCTTGCAGATGCATACTCGTGTATGCCGCAGCAGGTCTTTGTTTCCAACGGTTCCGATGATATCTTAAACTTCGCTTTTATGGCGTTTGCCCGTTCCGGACGCGTTTGCTTCCCGGAAATCAGCTATGGGTTTTACGAGGTCTTTGCGCAGCTGCACGGCCTGGAACCCGTCAAAATCCCACTTACGGCAGATTTTACCATTAACCCTTCGGATTATTTCCGCCGCGGCGCGATGATCGCTATTGCAAACCCAAACGCACCGACCGGCCTCGCGCTGACGCCGACGCAGATTGAGACAATTTTGCAGGAAAACCCAGACGAACTTGTGTTAATCGATGAAGCTTATGTGGACTTCGGTGCCGAAAGCTGTCTGCCGCTGCTGGAGAGATATGACAACCTGCTGGTTGTCATGACCTATTCCAAATCCCGTTCCCTTGCCGGCGCGCGGCTCGGTTTCGCGTTTGGAAATCCGGAAGTTATCCGTGATCTGGAAAAAATCAAATTTTCAACCAATCCCTACAGCGTCAACCGTCTGACGCTTGCCTGTGGAACAGCGGCGCTGGCTGAGCCAGCCTATTACCAGGACGCCTGCGCAAAAATTATCGCAACCCGCGAACGGACAGCGAAAACGCTGCGTGAAATGGGCTTTACTGTACTGCCCTCAAAAACAAATTTCCTTTTTGTACAAAAACCTGGGATCCCCGGCGAAACAATTTATCGGAAACTTAAAACGCACGGTATTCTTGTCCGCCATTTTTCCACAGAAAAGATTTGTGATTACAACCGCATCTCGATAGGCACGGATGCAGATATGGCAGCGCTGCTTAAAGCGCTTGCAGAAATAATCCAAGAGGAAAAACTATGAGAACAGCGACAATTGAGCGTAAAACCGCAGAAACCGATATCACGCTGCGGCTTTGTATCGACGGCGACGGGTCCGCTATAGTTGATACTGGCTGCGGTTTTTTGGATCACATGCTTACCCTGTTTGCGCGGCACGGAATGTTTCAGCTTGAGCTGCACTGCATTGGTGATATCGAGGTTGATTACCACCATACAGTAGAGGATATAGGGATTTGCCTGGGACAGGCTTTTGCACAGGCGTTAGCGGATAAGCGCGGCATCCGCCGTTATGGCTCCATACTGCTTCCAATGGACGAGGCATTGGTTTTAGCGGCGCTGGATATTTCCGGGCGCGCACATCTTTCCTACGCTCTGGAAATCCCAACGGAAAAAATCGGCGCGATGGATTCCGAACTCGTAGAAGAATTTTTCCAGGGTTTTGTCCGCGCTGCGGGCATTACGCTGCACCTGCGCCAGATGGCAGGAAGCAATTCCCATCATATCGCCGAAGCCGCTTTCAAAGGCTTCGCGCGTGCGCTGGCCGCAGCCTGCGCCTTTGATGAAAAAAACAGGGGCATTGTACCCTCAACCAAAGGAGTTTTATAATGCTGGGAATTCTGGATTATGGGGTGGGGAACCTGTTTTCTTTGAAAAGCTCTCTTTCCGCGCTCGGCGCGGAAAGCATTGTTTCTGCAGACATGCGGCATCTGGAGTCCTGTTCAGCCCTGATCCTCCCAGGCGTAGGTGCATTTGAAAAAGCGGCAAAACTGCTTTCCGATTCCGGGCTTGCCGATTTCACCGTGCGCCGCGTTGAAGCAGGCATCCCGCTTCTGGGGATCTGTCTTGGGATGCAGATGCTGTTTGAGAAAAGCTATGAATACGGCGAACATGCCGGGCTCGGCCTGATTCCAGGGGTGGTACGGCCAATTTCCGACGTAATACCCGCAGAGCTGAAAATCCCTCATATTGGCTGGAATGCGCTTTGTTTCCCCGCCGCGCGACCTAAAAGCGCGCTTTTTTCCGAAGTTGAACCCGGCGAATGCGTCTACTTTGTCCATTCCTATTATGCCAATACCAGCAGCGCCTATATCAGCGCGACAGCGGAATATGGCGCGCCTCTGACGGCGGCAGTCGAGCGCGGCTGCGTATATGGCTGCCAATTCCATCCGGAAAAAAGCGGGCCGGTCGGCCTGCGTATCCTGCGCGCATTCTGTAAGTTGGGAGGCGTCCTATGATCCTTTTGCCTGCGATCGATCTATACGGCGGCAGAGCCGTGCGCTTGTATAAAGGCGATTACAGCCGGATGACAGTTTACGATGAAAACCCCACGCGTACGGCACGGAAATTTAAGGAGGCCGGCGCAACATATATGCATCTGGTCGACCTTGAGGGTGCAAAATCCGGCGGCACGCCGAATTTTGAAACGGTTTGCTCGCTTATCCGGGAAAGCGGGATATCCGCTGAAGTTGGAGGCGGCATCCGGACGCTTGAGACAGCCGAACGCTATCTTCACGCTGGCGCCGCGCGCATAATCTTTGGCACAGCGGCAGTGACTGACCCGGGCCTGTGCCGTGAAGCGGCACAGGCCTTCGGAGCGCGCGTTGCCGTCGGAGCCGACATACACGACGGTGTAGTTGCCATTCACGGATGGACAGAAAAATCCGCTTATGGTTTTGAAGATTTTTGTGAACGTATGCAAAAGGCTGGAATCCAGACGCTGATTTGCACCGACATTTCCCGTGACGGCGCAATGCGCGGCACAAATCTTGCGCTGTACCGCAGGCTCAGTACGCAATATCAAATGCACATTATTGCATCCGGAGGAATTTCTACCCTTGACGATATCCGTTCGCTGCGGGATATGGGAATCTACGGGGCAATCTTGGGGAAAGCCTATTATACCGGCGCGGTCGCCCTTCCCGAAGCGCTGCGCATAGCGGAGGAAGTGCGGCTATGATTACAAAGCGAATCATCCCCTGTCTTGATGTGCGTGACGGGCGCGTTGTCAAGGGCGTGAATTTTGACAATCTTGCCGACGTCGATTCTCCGGTGACGCTTGCCAAAATGTACTCCGACAATGGTGCGGATGAACTGGTCTTTTATGATATTACCGCCTCCGCCGAAGGGCGTACAATTTTTACCGATATTTTGCAGGAAACCGCACGGCGGGTTTTCATCCCTTTAACTGTCGGCGGCGGTATTAACTGCGTCGCGGATTTTGAACGGGTCCTCGCCTGCGGTGCGGACAAGGTCAGCGTCAATTCCGGCGCAATCTGTAATCCTGCGCTGATCGGAGAAGCAGCAAAAAAATATGGCGATCAATGCGTTGTGCTTTCCGTCGACGTCCGCCGCATCCGCGGTCAGTTTCACGTTTTCTCCCGCGGAGGGCGCGAAGACACCGGGCTTGACGCGCTCGAATGGATCCGGCAAGGCGTTAATGCGGGCGCTGGAGAAATTGTCGTCAATTCCATGGATACCGACGGTGTGCGCAGCGGTTTTGATTTGGAGCTGCTTGAAGCGGTCTGCCAAAGCGTACAGGTGCCGGTAATTGCATCCGGCGGCGCGGGCAGCGTACAGGATTTCCTGACGCTTTTCCGGGAATTGCCCGGCGTTGACGCCGGCTTAGCCGCCAGCATTTTCCATTTCGGACAGGTTGAAATCCCTCAACTCAAACATATGCTTGCAGAAAACGGTATCCCCATACGTCTTACGCACGCAGGACAAGGAGAGAATTATGCTAAAAATTGAAGATTTAAAATTCGACGCAAACGGCTTGATTCCAGCCATTGTTGTAGATTCCAGCTCAAAAAAAGTACTTACACTTGCCTATATGAATCGTGAATCGCTTTCGATTTCGATGGAAAAGGGTCTATGCTGTTTCTACAGCCGTTCGCGCAATACGCTCTGGCTTAAAGGGGAGACTTCGGGTAATTACCAGCACATCGTTTCCATCACAGCCGATTGCGACGCCGACGCGCTTATCATCGAAGTCAATAAAGATGGGCCAGCCTGCCATTTGGGTACGGATTCCTGCTTCACCAATGAAATTTACGTCAACGCGCAGGAAAATCCCGGTTTTTCGCTCGAAACATTATACGCCTTAATCGAAGGCCGTAAATCGGAGAAAAAAGAAGGATCCTATACAACCTATCTGTTTGAAAAAGGATTGGATAAAATCCTGAAAAAAGTTGGGGAAGAATCTACGGAAGTGATTATTGCGGCAAAGGCGCAGGATCGGCGCGACACAGTTTATGAGATTGCCGACCTTTGCTACCACGTCCTGGTGCTGATGGTGGAAGCGGGCATCTCGTGCGAGGATATCCGTGCTGAACTTGCATCCCGCCATGTGATTGACAAGAAAGTTAAGCAGGAGAAAATGACATGAGTTATCGCCAAAACCTGCACACGCATACCTGTTACTGCGACGGAAAGGACACCCCCCGCGAACTCGTGGAGCAGGCATTGGCGCTGGGATTTGAAACGCTTGGTTTTTCCGGCCACAGTTTCACATCTTTTGACAGCAGCTGCTGCATGAGCCGAGAAGGCGTTCGCCGCTACTGTGAAGAAATTCAAACCCTTTCGGCGGAGTACACCGGAAAAATTCGAATCCTGCTGGGAATCGAGCAGGACTTTTATGCCGACGACCCTGCTTTGGATTACGATTATGTTATCGGCTCCGTACACTATATTGAAAAAGATGGCATTTATATCCCGGTTGACCTTTCACCTGAAAATTTTACCGAAAACCTTTCCCGGTATTGGGACGGCGACCCTTATGCGATGTGCCGGGATTATTATGCATTGCTTGCGCAGGTCGTAAAACGCACTGGCGCAGATATTATCGGTCATTTCGATGTTATCACAAAATTCAACGGAGACGGGAGCCTTTTTGACGAGAATGATCCGCGTTACCGGCATGCAGCTATGGAGACCGCTGATGCCCTGCTTACAACAGGAAAGCTTTTTGAGATAAATACCGGCGCTATGGCACACGGACGGCGCATAGTCCCCTACCCGGCCCCGGAATGGATCAAATATATTGCTGCACGCGGCGGAAAGTTCGTCCTTTCCAGCGACTGCCATGCAAAAGCTTTCCTTGATTTTAGCTTTGATTCCCTGTATACTGAGTATGGCTTTTGCCTTACATCCTTTTCAAAATAAAGCAGGACCGCATATATGAAAACCTTTGTCTTTAAAGTGGGTACTTCCACACTCATCCATCCTTCCGGGCGTGTAAACCTTCGCCGCATGGAACAGCTGTGTAAAGTCCTCTCAGACCTTGCCAATGAAGGCCACCGCGTTGTGCTGGTCACCTCCGGCGCAATTGGCGTAGGCGTAGGCAAACTGCGTCTGTCCGGAAGGCCGGAGGACACGCCAGGGAAGCAGGCTGCTGCAACCGTCGGCCAAAGCGAATTGATGTTTTTATATGATAAGTTTTTCTCGCAGTTTGGCCATATTGTTGGGCAGTTGCTGATCACCAAGGAAGATGTCCAAGACGAGAAACGCCGCGAAAACCTGACTGGCGCCTTTGATAAGCTCTTTCACTATGGAGCCATACCGATTGTCAACGAAAATGACGCTGTTGCTGTCGACGAAATCGTTTATGGTGACAATGACAGCCTTTCCGCAGTCGTTGCCGCTTTAATTCATGCCGACACGCTGTTCATCCTTACAGAGACCGGCGGGCTTTACGATGCCAATCCCCAGCTTGAGCCATCCGCGAAGCTGATCAGCATTGTGCCTGCGGTAACAGACGCCATCCGTGCCTGCGCCTCCGGCTCGATTTCCGCAGTCGGTACGGGCGGGATGTCTACAAAAGTACAGGCGGCAGATTTCGCTGCGCGGGCAGGAATTGATACTTATATTTTCTGCGGACGCCGGCCGGACGATATTTACAGGATTCTGTCGGGCGAACGTATCGGCACACATTTTTTGGCACAAAAGGAGTAAGCTCATGCTGGAAACTTTAGGCAGACGGGCGCAAAACGCCGCGCGCGTCCTTGCGCACATCCCGTCGCAGCAAAAAAACCTCGCGCTTGGGGCGATTGCGTCCGCACTTCGCGCTGCAGCCCCAGAGATTCTCGCACAAAATATGTTGGATATGAAAAATGCAGAAGAAAACGGTATGAGCAGCGCATTTTTGGATCGCCTGCGTCTGGATGGGGCGCGGATTGATAAAATTGCGGATTCTCTGCTCGACGTTGCGGCGTTGGAAGACCCGGTCGGACGTGTAATTGAACAGCGCGTGCGGCCAAACGGCCTGCGCATCGAAAAAATTGCCGTACCGCTTGGCGTTGTCGGCGTGATTTTCGAAGCTCGCCCTAATGTTACCGCCGATTCTGCCGCATTATGCTTAAAAAGCGGCAATGCTGTAATCCTGCGCGGCGGCAGCGATGCAATCCATTCCAATATCGCAATTGCAGCCGTTATCCGCGCGGCGCTGGAAAAAGCCGGCCTGCCTGCCGACTGTGTACAGCTGGTAGAGGATACGAGCCGCGAAAGCGCGGTTGCGCTGATGCGGCTTTCCGAATATATAAACGTAATTATTCCCCGCGGCGGACGCGGCCTGATCCGCTCCGTAGTTGAAAACGCAACCGTCCCGGTTATTGAAACCGGCGCAGGAACCTGCCACATCTATGTGGATCGTGCTGCGGATCCGGATATGGCAGCAAGCGTTATTTATAACGCAAAAACCTCGCATCCATCCGTATGTAATGCGGTGGAATGCATTTTGATCCATCGGGATATCGCCGCTTCTGCGCTTCCTGTCATTGCCGCGCCGCTTTTGAAGGCGGGTGTGGAAATCCGCGGTGACGCGCGGACCTGTGCGCTCCTGCCCGGCGCTGTTCCCGCACAGGATAACGACTGGGGCCGCGAATATGGAGCTCTTATACTCGCCTGCCGCATTGTGGAGGACATGGAAGAAGCGCTTGCGCATATCCAGCGCTATGGGACCGGCCACAGCGAAGCGATCCTTACACAGGACGATATGGCTGCAGCGCATTTCCTGGAAAACGTAGATGCGGCTGCAGTTTATCACAACGCATCAACCCGTTTTACGGACGGAGGCGAATTCGGCCTCGGCGCGGAAATCGGCATTTCTACCCAAAAATTGCATGCCCGCGGCCCGTTAGGCTTGCGTGAACTGTGTTCCATGAAGTATAAAATCCATGGGGAAGGCCAGGTTCGATAATCGAAACCAGAAAAACCAGCGCAAAGGGCGGCATCATAAGATGGTTTACAGGCACAACAGAATGATCTGCTGTGCCTGTTCTTATATATTTTGATTTCGTGTGATAAGATAAAAACAGATCAATAAATAAGAATTTGGGGTGATATAGATATGTTGAATGAAAAGGCATTACATGAATTTGTTAAGCCATATTACATAGACAAAGATGCAAAAACCGGCCTATGATTACGTCATAGGCCGGTTTAACTGTTTTATGAGCCCCGTCCAAAAGTACAAGACTTTTTGCGCTGGTTTTTTGTTAAGCTGAGGGAAACCCAAACATGCTACATACACAAATATCAGGATTTCAATTTTTTGGCAAACAGGCGATTACTCTTACTCGTCTAATGTATATGCGATAAATTTCTTACGCATTCTTTGGCTGCAATACGTCTCTGAAACATAAACATCGGACACGCCTGGATAAATATCCAATTTCAAGCCAGCGTCATGCTAACGGTCTTTTTATCCATGACTGCCAAAAATTCAGCTTCCTATTATGCAAATACCCACGTTTTTATCATCCGTGCTATTGCCGCCGGACTTCAATCCGGAAACAGGCATTAACGAATTTCATAAACGCTTTAGCCAGTTACGTATCCTTTTCAACTTTAACCACACCCAAATCGTTTGAGCATTTCCAGCCAAAATGCTGCGCAACAAGCTTTACAGACTCGTCTACGCTCCTGTTTCCATCATGTTCGAGCCAAAAATAACGGCTTGCTTTTACATCATCGTATTGTTTCCGATTTAAGGTCCATAAAGTCTCATTACAAACAGCCTTTGCTTTTTCCACATCTGTAGCACTGTAGATGAAATCACGAAAATCCGTATGATCCGGACGATTACAATAGTCATCTACCAAATTATTTGGGTTCTTCAGCATAAATGCAATTTTCGACGGTTGTGTTATCCTCTTGGCTTCTACTATCGAGAGTTGACAGTCGCACAAAATTGCTTCGTTTTTTGAAAGCTGAATCAAATCCAGCAATACAAATTCCAGCTGTTCCCACGTGTTTTGAATCAGCCAGTTCCTATATTCTTCCACGCTCCGGCTGAAGAACGCATCGGCGTCTTTAAATCTTTGATTCATGGACGGCTGAAATGCCGGATCAGACATCTGCTGATGAATGGAGAATTTCTCATCTATATCATATACCGGGATATTATATTTTTTCCCAAGCGCCCGGGAAACGGTCGTTTTCCCGCCGCATGGCGTCCCAGCTATAAAATAAACGTTTTTCAAATACTCTCTGACTACATTATCCTGAAATATCATAATTACACTCCTTGATTAAATAGTTCTTCGTTAATACACCTATAACGCATGAAACTATTTATCAAAAGTTTCATGCAATTACATACTTCTTAATTTTAAAAACATAATCATTGCGCTTATCCTCTCTCATTTATAGTTTATGCTAGAAACATAACATAAAACAAACCGGACGTCAACTATCAACAATCCAGATATATTTTTTAAAAACATAATTTATCTGCCGTCCGTTTACCCTGCCCTCCTAAAACGCATACCAGCGTCTATTTATGCAGAAAACGCCTGAAAAACTTGTAAATTTTCCAGGCGTTTTTTCATGTCCAGACAACTATTCATATTCGCCCAGGCGGCATACCCAATTCCGATTTATAAGGCGGTCTGCAAAATTACCTGCGCTGCCATCCACGGCCCAAGCATTCCGCAGGCAGTACAAACATTATATAAGCTCAATTTTACAGTCGGCGTTTTTGGGAAGATGCGCATCCAAAATGACTTCGCCGATCGCACCGGCACGGATATATCCGGAAACCGGGTTTTTGACGCTGTCAATAGAGCCGCGCACAGTTGCTTTCACTTCGCTGTTTTCAAACGAAAGGTCGCAGGCTTCCATTTCACAGTCTTCCAACACCAGACCTTTACAATAGCAAAGTGGCTGGGTCCCGATGATTTTGCAGCGTATAAGATGTAAATTCTGCGAATACCAGGCAAGATATTCGCCCTTAATCACGCTGTCATATACCGTAACGTTGCGGCTGTGCCAAAAGGCGTCCTTGGTATCCAGAATGCTATTGCGGATAACACAGTTTTCTACATATTGGAAGGAATATTTTCCCTTCATTTTCAGCCGTTCAATCTCCATATCCCGGGTTTGCAGGAAAGGGTATTCCGAACTGAGGGAACAGTCTTCGACTTTCACGCCGCGGCAGAACCAGCCAAACTCCGTCGATTCAATCTCACAGCCGGAAAGCATGGAATTATCGCATTCCCGCAGGGCTTTGATGCCGCCCAGAACACTATCGTTAATCGATACGTTTCGATCATACCACAGTGCGGCGCGGCAGGTCTGCGTCATCCGGCAATTTTTCATCTGTGCATTGGTTACATGCCACAGCGGATAACGCAAAAGGAAATCACAATTTTCAATTTCCAGATCAGCGCATTCTTTGATCGCAGATTCCCCATCTGCGGGGCCCTCGAAACGGCAGGCTTCGATCCGGGCGCCATGCAGCCCATACAGGGCACGCTCCTCGTCCATAACCAGATTCTTATAGATTTCCATCGTCTGTCTCCATTGCTTTTATTTTGATTTTATTATATACCATTTTCCTCCATTTGCCAAGCCGTTAAAAACGATTTTAAGGAAAGAAACGGACATCTCAAGTCTGGGACACCCGTCCTTTTCCCGCAGATTACCTGTCTGGCCTTAGCGTACGCAAGCTTCGTTCCGTCCGGCAATATAACGCGCAACATATACACCGCTTGCCGAAGCATGGGAAAGCGAATGCGTTACCCCGCTGCCATCCCCAATGATAAACAGCCCTTTCTGGCGGGTCTCCAGATTTTCATCAATTTCGACTTCCATATTATAGAATTTCACTTCGACGCCGTAAAGCAGCGTATCGTCGTTTGCCGTACCCGGCGCAATTTTATCCAGCGCATATATCATTTCAATAATCCCGTCGAGGATCCGCTTTGGCAGGACCAGGCTCAAGTCGCCTGGCGTCGCCGCAAGCGTCGGGCGCACCCAGCTTTCATTGATCCGTGCAGGAGTGGAACGCCGGCCGCGGATCAGGTCGCCAAAGCGCTGCACCATGACTCCGCCGCCGAGCATATTGGAAAGCCGCGCGATGCTTTCACCATAGCCATTGCTGTCCTTAAAGGGCTCAGAAAAATGTTTGGCAACCAACAGGGCAAAATTGGTATTGGCCGTATGCAGCTTCGGATCCTCGTAGCTGTGTCCATTCACCGTCACAATCCCGTTGGTATTTTCATTTACAACAATGCCATTGGGGTTCATGCAGAAAGTACGCACCATATCTTCAAACTTTTCCGTCCGGTAAACGATCTTACTTTCATACAGTTCGTCGGTTACATGAGAAAACACAGCCGCCGGAAGTTCAACGCGCACACCAATATCCACACGATTGGAATGCGTGGGGATATCCATCTCCTGGCAGACCTTTTCCATCCATTTGCTTCCGCTGCGCCCAACGGAAATAATACAGTCGGTACAGGTATATACGCTGTCCTTTGTTTTTACTTTATAACCGCTGTCTGCTTTTATCACGCTTTCTATTTCCGTATAAAAGTAAAAATCCACCTGCTGCTTTAACAACGTATAAAGGTTTTCAAGGACTACATAATTGATGTCCGTGCCGAGATGGCGTACAGAAGCGTCAAGCAGGCGGAGCTTATTTTGCAGACAGAGCTTTTTGAATTTGGAATCGGAAGTCGTGTAAAGCTTTGTACCCTCGCCGCCATATTTGAGGTTGATCTGATCGACGTAATACATCAGCTCAAGCGCCTCGTCACGGCCGATATGCTCATATAACGTGCCGCCGAACTCGTTGGTAATATTATATTTTCCATCAGAAAAAGCCCCTGCCCCGCCAAACCCTTTCATAATCGCGCAATTTGCACACTTAATGCAGCTTTTTACCTTTTTCCCGTCAATCGGGCAGCGGCGTTTTTCCAGCGGCGCACCGCCTTCGAACACCGCGATTCTAAGCTGGGGGGCAATCCGGCTGAGCTCATATGCGGAAAAAATCCCGCCGGGACCCGCTCCAATAATAATAATATCGTACTGCATGACACACATCCTTTACTCTATATCTGGAAACAGATACGCAAAAACAGCCGCTGGGAAAAGGGAACGGAGGGCTGGAACCCCCCCCGGCCTTTTCAGCGGCATATTCAAATTTCCAATATTTCTATTTTATTTTAACATAAATAAGGAAGCCGCGCAAGACGCTGATAGAAAATACGGCGGAAAAGACCCGTTCCGGGAGAGCAAAGCCTGGCTGGCTATACAAAATTTCCGTTTTCTGTCAAGTTTTTTCTTTTCACGCATATATAAAATACAACAACATTGACAAAGAAGCGCTTGAAAGCGGCAAAGGGAGGCGGAGGGAATTTATGAGAATACATACGCGCAGGCTTCCAAGGCTGCGGATACGAAGAATCGGGCGCAGCCGTCCAATCGGGATCTATCTGTTTATCGCCGTAATCTTTATTTTGCTGTCGATCATACTCATCGACGCCCAGGTCGGTCCAATTGTCCGGGAATATGCCTATAACCGGGCAGTTTACCTGGCTACAAGTACCTTAAACGACGCAGTCAATGAAGTTATTACAGAAAGCGGGATTTCTTATCAGGACCTGGTCCATTTGATGACCGACGACAATGGCGCCATCAGCGCACTGGTGTCCAACAGCGTAGCCATCAACAATTTAAAAACCACCATTATCGCCAATGTGCTTGACCGGCTGGAACAGCTGGAGAATACCAGACTGCGTATCCCCCTTGGCTCTATCACAGGTTTTGACATCCTCTCCGGCGCCGGGCCTGTTATGAATCTCTCCGTAGTACCCCTTGGCAGCGCCTCCGCAAGCTTCGGAAGTTCCTTCCAATCCGCAGGGATTAACCAGACACTCCATAAAATTTATCTAAGCGTAGCGGCGCAGGTTACCATTATCCTTCCAGGGAAAAGCATTGACGCAAATATCGAAGTACAGGTTGACGTAGCGGAAACTATAATCGTAGGCACTGTCCCGGATTCCTATACCAACGTGGAAGACTCGACCGGCGGGGAAATCACAGACGAAATTTTCAACTTTGCAGATCTCGGATAACAGCTTGATAGGAAAAAGAAAAAGTGGTATAATCTAGTATCCAATATTGTCTCCCCTTCTACAAAAATCCGTCTGGGAAAAATACCGGCGGCATGGGGAAACGGATAACTGCGGAGGAGCTCATGGATGCTAAATCGCGCGCAGCGTATCTCCGGCGGGAGCTTACGCGCAACGCAAAACTTTATTACGACCTGGACGCACCGGAAATTACAGATTATGCCTACGACGAAATGCTGGAGGAACTGCGCGAGATCGAGCAGCTCCATCCGGAACTGGTTACGCCGGATTCCCCGACCCAGCGGGTTGGAGGGCAGGTGGCAGAACGTTTTGAACCCCATACGCATACCGTCCCGCTTTTAAGCTTGAACGATGTATTCGACCTTGAGGAAGTACGCGCCTTCGACCGGCGTGTACGTGCGTCCATAGCGCAGCCGGAATACGTTGTAGAATTGAAAATCGACGGACTTTCCGTCGCGCTTGAATACGAGGACGGCCTTCTTGTCTGCGGTGCAACGCGCGGCAATGGGCTCGTCGGTGAGGATGTAACCCAAAATCTGAAAACTGTGCGCACTATCCCCCTTTCAATTGGCAATGTGCCCGGGAAGCTGGTTGTACGCGGTGAGGTTTTCATGCGTCACGACGCTTTTGCGGCGCTCAACGCCGCGCGGCAGGATGCCGGACAGCCGCGCTTTGCCAACTGCCGCAACGCCGCAGCCGGCTCCCTGCGCCAGCTGGACAGCCGCATCGCGGCGCAGCGCAGCCTTGACATCTTCTGTTTCAATTTACAAAGCTATTCCGAACATGGCTTCGGCACCCACAGCCAGACATTGGACTGGATGAAGCAGCTTGGCTTCCAAGTCAGCCCCTACTATAATTGTTTTACCGATATAGAGGCAGTCTGCGCAGAAATTGAACGGCTCGGCACATTGCGCGATGTCCTTTCCTTTGACATCGACGGCGCCGTTGTCAAAGTTAATTCCATTGCGCAGCGCGGTCAGCTCGGCGAATCATCAAAAGCGCCGCGCTGGGCGGTCGCTTTCAAATATCCGCCGGAAGAAAAGCGGACAAAACTTTTGGATATTGCCGTCAGCGTAGGACGCACCGGCGTGCTGACACCAAACGCAGTGCTTGAACCGGTCACAGTTGCCGGAAGCCTGGTTTCGCGCGCTTCGCTGCATAATGAGGATTATATCGCCGCAAAGGATATCCGTATTGGGGATATGGTCTTTATCCGCAAAGCTGGAGACATTATCCCGGAGCTTGCGCGGGTGGATCTGTCAGCCCGCAGCGCGGAATGCCGGGCCTTTGCCATGCCCACGCACTGTCCCGCCTGTGGGGCGCAGGTCGTTCGTGACGAACAGGAAGCTGCAACCCGCTGTACCAACGCTTCCTGTCCCGCACAGCTTTTGCGGCATTTGGAATATTTTGCCTCGCGTACGGCAATGGATATTGACGGGCTGGGAGAAGCGGTCGTTGCGCAGCTCGTCGGGGAAGGGCTTGTACATTCCTGTGCGGACTTGTATACTCTTACGCGCGAGCAGCTGACGGCGCTCCCGCGGTTTGGGGAAAAAAGCGCGGATAACCTGCTGCATGCGATTGAAAACAGCAAGAGCCGCGAGCTCTACCGTCTGGTTTGCTCGTTCGGGATCCGCCAGGTTGGGGAACGCTGCGCCAAAGCGCTCGCACGGGCATTTGGAAGCCTAGACCGTCTGATGAAGGCGACTGGCGATGAGCTTTGCGCTATCGAAGACGTTGGTGAGGTTACCGCAGCCAACATCGTGGAATTTTTTGCAAAACCGCAGACGCAGGAGCTTGTAGAGCGGCTGCGCGCGGCAGGTTTGAATTTCGTTTCCGAAGAAGAAACCACCGACCTTCGTTTTGCCGGCCTGACCTTTGTCCTGACCGGTTCCCTCTCCCGATTCACGCGGGATGAAGCCGCACAGGAAATTGAAAAACGTTCGGGGAAAGTTTCCTCCTCCGTTTCCAAAAAAACCAGCATTGTCGTTGCCGGCGAGAACGCCGGTTCAAAGCTTGAAAAAGCCAATGCGCTGGGCATCCGGGTCATTAATGAAGAGGCCTTTACACAAATGCTCTCCAGTTCCCTATCGGAAACAAATTTGCAATAAGGTGAATGGCATGGACAAGCAACTCAAAATCTGCCTGATGAACGATTCTTTTCCGCCGGTAATCGATGGCGTAGCCAACGCAGTACTCAATTACGCACGCGTACTGCAGTCGCTGCAGGCTGGATGTGTGGTCGCCACGCCGGAATACGAGGGCGTTGTAGACGATTACCCCTTCCCGGTCGTGCGCTATCCAAGCTTTAACACGACCAAATTTGTTGGCTACCGCACCGGATATCCTTTTGACTCAGCTTCGCTCAACGCTCTAAAAAAGCATAAAATCGATCTTATCCATTCACACTGCCCTCTGGTTTCCACCTTCCTTGCGCGTACGCTGCGTGAAATGACTGGCGCGCCGATTATTTTGACTTATCATACGAAATTTGACATTGACATCAAAAACGCAATTAACGCCAAGATCCTGCAGGAAGCGGCTATAAAGTGCATTGTCAATAATATTTCTGCCTGTGATGAGGTTTGGGTCGTCAGCAAGGGTGCGGGGGAAAACTTGCGCGGGCTTGGATATGAAGGGCCATACCGGGTAATGGAAAACGGAGTGGACATGCCCAAAGGCAGGGCCGAACAGGCGCAGTACAGCGCCGTGGCAAAGGAATATGCGCTGGCAGATGCGCCCGTCTTCCTTTTTGTTGGACGGCTGATGTGGTATAAGGGGCTTCGCCTGATCCTGGATGCATTATCATTGCTGCAGCAGGCAGGACATGCATTTTCCATGCTCTTTGTCGGCGACGGCGCCGACCGCGAGGAAATAGAGGCATATGCGCGCAATACTGGCGTTGCAAAAAACTGCCGGTTTACCGGAGCAATCCACGACCGGGAAAAAATCCGCGCGCTGTATTCCTGCGCCGATCTTTTCCTTTTTCCCTCCACCTTCGACACCAACGGCCTGGTTGTGCGTGAAGCGGCGGCCTGCGCGCTTGGCAGCCTTCTGATTTCCGGAAGCTGCGCCGCCGAAGGAGTGGAAGACGGCGTCAGCGGTATCCTTGTACATGAAGATGCCCAGGAAATTGCCACAGTGCTTGCCCATTTGATCGATAACCGTCAGTTGATGCGGCAAATCGGCCGGAATGCACAAGACATGTTGTACACTTCCTGGGATGAAAGCGTCCGGTGCGCCTATAAACGCTATTGGCATGTGCTGGATAGTTTCCGCACTGGGGAAAGCCAGCGCTGCGTTACGCGGGCTGACGATCTGTTTGCCTTCCAGTCCGAGTGGGCAGAGCTTCTCGGCCGCATTTTTGACGGGTTCAAAAAGCTAAAGAAAAATGAAAGAAGCTGAGTTTCCGGACAGCTTCCTTTTCTGCATAAACGCTTTTACTCTGTTTCATCATGTACAACTGCACAGCAGTCCTATTAAGTGAAAACGCAGCTGCCGCCCAGCCATAAATCAGCACCTTGCTTCTATCCCCGCAGAACAGGCGGTTTTTATACGCCGAACGAGCATGAAGCAGCATATCCAAAGAACTGTACGGTTTGAAAATTTTTACACCGAAACAGCATATACAACAGCAAACGAGGCGTGCCTATGAAGAAAAAAAGGATTGTGCTTACTGCAGCGGCAATACTGGCCGCGTTATGCTTCGCATTTTTTATCGGAACCGGGTTCACAAAAAGGACAGATGTGATCTTAACAGACTATTCTGTCTCGGAGGATGGTACAAAGCTGACTTTTCGTACTGCCGCTGCATCGTCTATGGGATACACAAGGAGCTTTAAAGATGTAGGCGGCGGCGTAAAACCTCACTATCTTACTTTTTATTCCACTTTTGGCGGTTTTAACAGTTCACTTGGAGCAAAATATACATTTGAATTGGATTTAGACAGTAATAATACCGAAATTTATTTCAACCGGGCGGAAGGCGGTTATGAGCTTGTCTTACAGAAGAATGCCGATACAGGTATATGGACAAGACCATGATTTTTTGAATCGAACGCAGGGCAATGCCCAAAGTTGCTTATCCAGACCATGTATTTCAAATTCCTGCCGCACAGGTACAAATCCGGATCCGCCTGAAGCCTGGAAATCCAGCTATTTTCATCCTGGATTTCCGAAATGAAAGCCCAATGGAGATGAAGAATACAACCAATATAAATCAATTTTGCCCGGCGGAATTGTTCCTGCCGGGCAAAATGTATGTGCGTTAATCAAATTCAGACCTGCAAGCCATGCTGGGCATCTTTTCTCCCCAACACGGTTTTTACACAGTGTACCAGATACCAAAGGCACTGGAGGTTTTATTCCCATGCATGCCGGGGCTTTGAACTCATGATTTTTCCTTGCCCGGCTAACTATCCGGACATACGCTCAGTTTTTGTGCAGGCACATAAAGTCAGCAATCCGTTCCCAGTCATAGGGCGGATAGCCATGCCCGCCGGAACGCAGGGAATAACCAATAGACCCTTCTTTAAAGAAATCGCCCGGGACAGGATAGCGGTAGCCCGGGACAGGGTGCGGACCTTCATAAATAAAGCCAGGGAACCCAAGCATCTCATAGGTTTCGCTTGCTGCAATGCAGGCCATCATTTCCATATAAGGATCGCACCAGAAATCTTCAATCGCGCCGGTTACCAACACCTTCCGCGGGGCAAGCGCAGCAATAATAAAATGCGCATCAAAGGGCATTTCTTCCTCGCGGTCAGAATATTGCTTAAAATCATCCGTAAACCAGTATGGGGCATAATTCATAATACTGCCGACAGTTTCACCGACCTTGCCGCGCAGAATTGCAGTCCCGCCGCATCCGGAGCACACGGAATTAACGAATTTGAAACGAGTATCATACAGTCCCGCGCAAAGCGCGCCCTTCCCCAAACGGGAACACCCCGCAACGGCCAGGTTTTTCATATCAAACCGGCCGTCCGCCTCAATAAAATCAGCAACATAAGAACTTATCAGCGCCCAAACAGCAAGCTTCCCGCCCTGCTTCCCATCACGTCCATTTGGATAAATATAAGCGCTGATACCGGCAGAAAAGTCCGCATCGTCCGTTGTAGCGTCCATCACAGGCGCGTAAGCAACTGCAATGCCGCGCTTGAACACATACTCCGGCGGGAAATACGGCGTACCGGGTGCATAGCGGTTAATAAATGCCCGGCTTCCCCCACCCAGGGATACGAGACAGGGCGGATTTTCCACGCCTTTGGGAATAAAAAGCGGAATCTCCAGCGTAAAAACACCTGTCGGGAAATTAAGATTTACTTTATTCAGCGTAAAATCCACAGTCCCATTATAGATTTCCTCATGGTGCGAAACTTCTACAGCGCCGATTTCTGCCGTTTTCTCCGGGAAAATCCCATACATGTTTTCCTGAAGAATTGTCATCAGTTCTTTCTGCCGCACTTCCCAATTTTCCCGGGTAACAGGCGTGCCGTCGTTCATTTTCAAAACTTCGGGCAAATGCAAATACTTCAACCTTTGAATCATACGCGCTCTCTCCTTTTTTTCTCTCTGGATTCAGAACTGTGTGTGTTCACCGGATATCCGGCGGCTCCCGTCCGGCGGCAAATCCGCATACATCTCCATGCCGGCCAGTCTTTCCGCATATAGTATACCATAAATTCTATAAAGATGGGAAGATCAAAACGAAAAAAATAGAAAGTTTGCACAGATTCAATACCGGAAATTGACGAAGGGGAAAAGATAGACGATAATAAAAACATCCTTTTGAAAGGGGCGGTACAATGGCGGCTTACACAAGTCTCTATGAAAGGCTGTGCAAATACTGCACAGGCCAAGCGTTGGCAATGCACATGCCCGGGCACAAACGCAACTGCACACAGGCACCCTATCTGGACAGGCTCGGGGCGGGGGTGGATATCACAGAAATTGAAGGCTTTGATAATCTGCACGCGCCGCAGGGGATCCTGCTTGAAGCGCAGCGGCAAGCTGCCGGACTGTGGGGCGCGGAAGAAAGCTTTTTCCTTGTCAACGGTGCAAGCGGTGGGATCCTTGCCATGCTTTATGCTGCGCTCCGGCGTGGAGATGAGCTTTTGCTCGCGCGCGGATCTCATAAGTCCGTATACCACGCAATAGAACTTTGCGGCCTCGTCCCGCGTTTTCTGCTTCCGCCTACTATAAAAGACAGCGGCATTTTCGGATCAATAAGCCCCGTGCAAGTTGAACAGGCGCTTGCACAGCATCCACAGGTACGCGCAGTATTCCTGACAAGTCCAAGCTACGAGGGCGTTATCAGCGACATTGCAGGTATTGCACGGGTATGCCATGCAAAGGGGGTGCTTTTGCTTGTCGACGAAGCGCATGGGGCGCACCTCGGGCTTTCCGGCGCATTTCCCACCGGCGCTGTGCAATGTGGAGCAGATCTTGTCGTCCAAAGCTTACACAAAACCTTGTCCTCCCTGACGCAGACCGCGATCCTGCATCGCTGTACAAGCCGCATAGACCCGGGGAAACTGCGCCATGCGCTGGCAGTTTTTCAGACAAGCAGTCCCTCCTACCTGCTTATGGCGTCTATCGACGGTTGTATAACGCTTCTGCGGGAAAAGCCGGAGCTTTTGACATTATGGCGCGAAAACCTGCAGGAATTTGACCAGAACATCTCCAGGCTTACGCGGATCCAGGTTTTGCTGCGCGCCCTCCCCCTTCCCGAAGAGGTATTTGCCTTTGATCCGGGAAAAATCCTTTTGCATACCCCCGGCCTTTCCGGAACAGCGCTTATGCAGCTACTGCGGGAAAATTACGCGGTCGAATTGGAGATGGCCGCACCGGGATACGCGCTGGCAATGACCGGACTTGGCGATACCCGTGAGAATATCCGGCGCTTTGCTTCAGTACTTGCAGCGCTTGATACAGCCCTGTCTATCCTGCCTCCCCAAAAAATACCGCCCGACGCAGAAAGCACACTTTACAAATCCCTCCCACACCTCGCCATACCGCCCGAGGAAGCGCTCAATGCGCCGCGCAAGCTCGTCCCTTGGGGGCAGTGCGCCGGACATATCGCTGCGGAATATGTCTGGGCCTATCCGCCTGGGATCCCAATGCTGATTCCCGGGGAACGGATCGATGCAGCGCTTGCCGGAGCGCTGGCCCGTGCTGCCGGAATTCCCGGAAGGCTGCATGCGAGTTTTGGCGGGCTCTGCGACGGGATTTTTGTTGTCTGTGCAGAATAAAAGCCCGGAACCGGGGAAATTACCGGTTCCGGGCTTTTTTATCCCTATTTTCTCCCTGCGCACAGATTTTACGGGGCTGGGCAATTTATATGCGAAGCTCACGCAGGGTGTTATCCTCCTTGACATAATGACAGCTTTTCTTCAGCGTCTCAATCAGAGCAGTCAGGTAATCTGCGATTTCGTAACAATCCGGATTCTCCATCCGGCGATAAGCTTCGATTTTCGCTGTCGGCGGATAAGCCATTGGGACAAGCTCGCCGCCTTCAAGCAGATTTGCAGCAAACTCACAAGCTTCCAGCAGTTCCTGCGCATCGGCAGTGTGATCCTGCCGGCGCGGCCGGCGGATATCATGCAGTACTTTATCCGCATAATAGATCGCGCGATTTACATAATCCTCCTGTCCCACATCAGAACGAACCGCGCTGGCGCCCCGGTTACGGTGGAATCCGTAAATTGCCGCGACAATTGCCGGGTCACGGACCGTACCATCGGGATAGACGACGCCGTGGACGCGATTCCATCCATCCTCCCCGATCATCAGCTCAAAGAGGTACCATCCGATTTTATATTCATCATGCAGTCCGATCGCCATGTCATAAGGATTGCCGCGGCCTATGCAGCACATCTCATTATCAACAACCGGCTTATTGTATTTTTTCCCAAGCGCAACCGCCATATCCAGCGCTTCGCGCAGACGCGCGCGCGTGGCAGAATAGTCATGGAATACGATCACATCAACAAGTTCTGCGGTTCGGCTCGGTTCTGTTTCCCAGATAAAAATATTGCCGACACCGATATCGTGATCCGGATCCTTTGATTTAACATATTTGCAGAAATGACGGATAAATTCCCAGGTTTTCTCCTGTTTGGCACGCAATTCTTCCATATCCGGGCGGCAAGGACGGAAATCCTGGACATAGGCCGGCTCCTCATCATACCAGGTTACAAAATTGTCGGTATAACCCGGCTCATTGGAAATATCCCAGAATAAAAGCCCAGGTTCAGAACCAATGGCCTCATAAAGCCGGTCAAAATACGCTTCCCCATAATGCCACAATGACGGGTCACGTATGGTCTTTGCCAGCGGGCGAAGTGATTCGCCTTCGACCGGC
This sequence comes from uncultured Eubacteriales bacterium, assembly GCA_934546935.1. GTDB lineage: Bacteria > Bacillota > Clostridia > Oscillospirales > QAMX01 > CALWJF01. The sequence continues at coordinate 50,184 of CAKTEH010000004.1, read as the reverse complement.
TCAAACTCTTCTTCGCGGGAACCGGTGGCAAAGAATCCGAAATAAACAATCGGGTTTGTGGAAATCCCATGTTTCCAGGCAGTCTGGACAAAGTCCTTTACATCCGCCAGGAATTTTTCCGGATTCTCCCTGTAACACGAATAAGGCAGGAAAATGCGTGCGCTGTTCAACCGCAGACGTTCGGCATAGCCCATATCCCGGTCCACAATAGCGTGATTATAACGCGACCAGCCATCCCGATCGTTCCATGCGTCAGACTGCGTATAATTGAAACCGCGTAATGATGAATACACAACCGTCTTTTTCATAACATGCCCCTTTCGTTTATGCATAAGCGTTGCTTAAATTATAGGCAATCTCCTCTACAGCCGTCAAGAAAAAGTTCTGGCGGCCGTTAAATCAGGTCGGTTTCCGACAAAAAAAGAACCGGTGATGCAGGAATTTGCATCACCGGTTTGCATTCTTCGCTTATTTGGCAAAAACCTTCTTGAGGTTTACGAATCGAGGCAGCCCGTCTTCTTTAACCATACCGGTTTCACCCTGGATTAACGGCAGGCAGTAGTCGATGAAGTCCTGGGTTACGCCGTTGCCAGCCTCATTAATCCACTCCAACGGGACTTTCTTCTCCGTATTTGCAACAAGGCTGAGGTCGAAAAGCTTCGGCTCGCACTTATAACCATTTTCATCACGGGTGCAGGCAAAGCCGACCATTTTATCGGTCGCACCTTCCACGGCTGCTTCTACGGCAACCTTTCCGGACATAAAGGATTCCGCGATATCCGTGCCAGAAGCGCAGTGCGCTGCACAGCGCTGCAGCAGGCTCAGCTCAATTGGGCGGACTTTAGCGCCGGTTGCAGCCTTGACGACATCCGCCAGTCTTGCGGCAAGACCACCGAGCTGGGCATGTCCAAATCCGTCGGTACCGGAGGTTTTCGCTTCGGAAACAAAAGTGCCGTCTGCATAATGGACGCCTTCGGAGACGGCGACAATGCAATTCTTCTTTTCGCCGTAGACGCGCTTAATATCGGCGATAAAGTTATCCATATTAAAATCAACTTCCGGCAGATAGACGAGATCCGGGCCGTCTCCCTTTACACCCGCGAGCGCCGCGGCGGCTGTCAGCCACCCGGCATGGCGGCCCATGCACTCGATGATGGTAATCATGCCAGTATCATAAACCTGGCTGTCACGGGAGACTTCCATGATAGACGTCGCAATATATTTGGCTGCGGACGCAAAGCCCGGGCAGTGGTCGGTACCTGCGAGGTCGTTATCAATCGTTTTCGGAACGCCCATAACACGGCAGTCATACCCGATACGGTTCATATATTTCGAAATCTTATTGCAGGTATCCATCGAATCGTTTCCGCCGTTATAGAAAAAATAGCGTACGTCGTATTTCTTGAAAATTTCAAGAATGCGCTTATAATCGGTGTCGTCATCATCCGGATCTGCAATTTTATAGCGGCAGGAACCGAGTGCTGAGGACGGGGTATGCAGCATATTTTCCAGTTCGCAAGCATCTTCCTCATCCATAATCATCAGCTCATCGTTGAGGACGCCTTTGATGCCGTGGTATGCGCCGTAAACCTTTGTAATGCTCGGATTTTCCAAAGCGGTTTTAATGACGCCGTAAGCCGAGCAGTTGATCACTGCGGAAGGACCGCCGGACTGCCCGATAATGCATGCGCCTTTCAGCTGTGCCATAAACATGACCTCCAAAACTCAATAATTCTAAGCGGTGCCGGTACAGCCGGAAATCTCCTGCAAACCGGTGCTCCCGCATTTCAGCTTTTTTGATTATACCATAATCCTTCCGGAAAATCAATTTTTCATACAAATTTATGCTTTCGTCCAAAAATGCAGGAAAAAATGCGGACACTTATAACAGAAATGACATTTTTGGCTGGAAATTCCGCTTTAGGCTTGCTAAAGTGGAAAAATACTGGTATACTTAGTAATGGTCAAAAGCCAAAAAACGCCTTTTAAATTTATCAAAATAAGGAGCGAGTAAAATGGCACTGGTAACTTCTACCGAAATGTTCAAGAAAGCTTATGAAGGCGGCTACGCCATCGGCGCTTTCAACGTCAACAATATGGAGATTGTCCAGGGTATCACTGAGGCTGCCCGTGAGGAAAAAGCCCCGCTGATCCTTCAGGTTTCCAAGGGTGCGCGTGCTTATGCCAACCACACCTACCTTGTCAAGCTCGTCGAAGCCGCAGTCATCGAATGCCCGGAAATTCCGATCGTCCTGCACCTCGACCACGGTCCCGATTTTGAAACCTGCAAATCCTGCATTGACGGCGGCTTTACCTCCGTTATGATTGACGGTTCCTCCCATTCCTTTAAAGATAATATCGCCCTGACCCGCAAGGTTGTGGAATATGCCCACGCGCACGGCGTTGTCGTTGAAGGTGAACTGGGCACCCTTGCCGGCGTTGAAGACGACGTCAAGGTTTCCGCCGAAGATTCCTCCTACACCCGTCCGGAAGAGGTTGAGGAGTTCGTCGAAAAGACCGGCGTCGACTCCCTTGCCATTGCCATTGGTACCAGCCATGGCGCATACAAATTTACCCCGGAACAGTGCACCCGTAACGAAAAGGGCATCTTGGTTCCGCCCCCCCTGCGTTTCGACATCCTTGAAGAGATTTCCCGCCGCCTGCCGGGCTTCCCGATCGTGCTGCACGGATCCTCCTCTGTCCCGCAGAATTTCGTAAAGATGATCAACGAAAACGGCGGAAAGATGCCGGATGCAGTCGGTATCCCCGAGGAGCAGCTGCGCAAAGCCTCTACTATGTCCGTTTGTAAAATCAATATTGACTCCGACCTGCGTCTTGCCATGACTGGCACGATCCGTGAATTCTTTGCACAGCATCCGGACAAGTTTGACCCGCGTGAATACCTTAAGCCCGCCCGCGCCAATATTAAGGAAATGGTCCGTCATAAGATCGTCGATGTACTTGGCTGCAACGGCAAAGCATAAAGTTTCTAAACGAAATAAAAGGCGTTGGAATTTTTCCGACGCCTTTTTCATAAATCCCGGGAGTGTAGAAAATGGATATTTTGCTTTTTGATCTGGATGGAACACTGACTGACCCAAAAGAGGGGATTACACGCTGTGTTGCTTATGCGCTGCGCCATTTCGGTATTCAGACCGCCGACTTAAATACGTTAACTGAATTTATCGGCCCGCCGCTTATGGATTCCTTTATGCAATTTTATGGTTTTGATGAAGAAAAGGCAAAGCTCGCCGTGGAAAAATACCGCGAGCGGTTTTCCACGGCCGGCGTATTTGAAAACCGCGTATATCCGGGAATCCGTCCTATGCTCCAGCACCTGTGTGATGCAGGAAAAACTCTGGCGCTGGCAACCTCAAAACCCTGGATATTTGCGCAACAGATCTTGGAAAAATATGCGCTTGCTTCCTATTTTTCTGTAGTTGTAGGCAGCGAGCTCGACGGCAGGCGCAGCGCAAAGGCCGAGGTCATCGCCGAAGCCCTCCTGCGTCTGCGTCTGTCTGAAAAAGACCGCCAGCGCTGCATTATGGTTGGAGACCGGCGGCATGACATCCTTGGTGCAAAAATCAACGGCATTGCAAGCCTTGGCGTCCGCTTCGGCTACGCTAAAGCCGGAGAACTCGAAGCTGCAGGCGCAGATTATATCGCCGATACTATAGAACAGACGGAAGCGCTGCTGCTTACGCTGTGAAAAATGGAAACACGGAGGATGATATGAGAGAACAAATCCTTTCCTGCCTCGGCAGGTTCCCGGAAAAAATGCCGCTGCAACTTCGCACCCTTTCTGAAACGGACGCAGGCGACCATCTGCGCCGTCTGGTCGAATATTGCGTCGAAAAGGATGAACGCATCCGCGCATTTCTCCTGATTCCCAAACACGCCCCGGCCAAAAGCCCCGCAGTCCTCGCCATCCACCAGCACGCGGGAAAATGGGCTTTGGGAAAAAGCGAGGTTGTCGGACTGGCTGGGGATCCAATGCAAGCTTACGGGCTGGATCTTGTCCGGCGCGGCTTTGTCGTCCTTGCGCCTGACCTTTTGTGCTTCGAAGAACGTATCCCCTCCCCCTTTGCCGACTGCCCGGAAACGCTGAGCCAATATGAACGCTTTGCATTCCTACAGTATCTGACCCATGGCGCATGCCTGCAGACAAAATATCTGCATGATCTCTCCGTCGCAGTCGACCTTCTGGAATCGCTGGATTTTGTTGACGCCCGGCGCATCGGCGCGGTCGGGCACTCTCTCGGCGGCCAGGAGACGCTTTGGATTACCTGGTATGACCGCCGCATCCGCGCAGGGATATCCTCCTGCGGCACCGGTACGCTGCGTTCCATTTTCAACGCGCACATCATTCACAACTATGCACTTTATGTCCCCGGCATGGCACAGTACTGCGATGTGGACGAGCTTGCTGCAGAAATCGCGCCACGCGGAATCTTCCTCACCAAGAAAGTGCAGGCCTACGCCTGGTTGGAAAATCTGCTTGGAATAACAAAAAAAGGGGATCAGTATGACTTATAAGCTTGCCCGCCGCATTGCTTTCTGTTTGGCTGCGGCAATGATTCTTTGTATATTAATCGGTCTGTTCACAAAAAACGTGTACTTACTTTGGGCAATTGCCGCGGAAGCCATTGCAATTGCTATCGTGGGGCGACATGGATTCCGTTGCCCGAGCTGCGGAAACCATTTGCCGGATTTACTGCTGCTAAAGCCTTTAGAACGATGTCCGTATTGCGGAAATAAACTGGACGGGTAATAAATATTTGTCGTCCATTGATGCTTCAAAATATAGTTTGCTTCCGCCCCAGTGCCTGGTATTTTTTGCTTTGCATTTGCGAAAATTCCTGATTTTCAAGGCAGTCCATCAGCCGCGCTTTACGGCAAAAAACCTCGAATAAGTAAACAGCATCTTTCAGCCTCGCGAATATATCTTTATTTTTTCGGCAGGAATATCTTTTCCGTTCAACGATGAAAAAGACAGCCGCGCCTGATGCAATTACAAGATAAAACGGACTGCGAGATTATATTGGCAAATTTCATTAGCATTTTTGCTTGTAAATATGCTTTTCAACCCACAGATTTGACTCCGCACCCGAAAATAAAAAATCGGCCTTGGACGCAGAAAAGCCCCAGATATCAAGCTGATACCTAGGGCTTTTCTTGGTGCCGGCGGCGGGGGTCGAACCCGCACGGTGTCGCCACCACTGGATTTTGAGTCCAGCACGTCTGCCAATTCCATCACGCCGGCATGAACAGTATTTATATTTTAACATACCTGAACAGATTTTTCAAGCGCAAAGTTAAAAAATCTGTTTTCTCATATGCCTTCCACGCCACAAGCTCAAATTGATCTGTTTTTAAAGGTTTTCAAGGTTTTTTAACATTTTTATGCATGAAAAACGAAGTAAATACAGATACTTAAGCATAGAAAGCGAGGTGCTTTATGTTTAAACATGAAAAAATTCTTTTCCATCCGGTCGGCGTGGAAAGGCCGAATCCCCAATATGCCGCGCTTCTGCAGGAACAGCTGGGCGGAGCTAACGGCGAGCTGAAGGCCGCGATGCAGTATATGTCTCAAAGCTTCAGGATTAAAGATCCGGAAATTAAGGATCTGTTTCTGGATATCGCGGCGGAAGAACTCGGGCATATGGAAATGGTCGCGCAGACCATTCATCTTTTAAACGGCCACGACGTCGATGCCGTTTGTGTTCCGGCGGGAGAAATCCAGTCTCATGTGCTTTTAGGACTGAATCCTGGACTGATTAATGCCTCCGGATACTCCTGGACCAGCGATTACGTCACCGTAACCGGTGATCTTTGCGCAGATTTGCTTTCCAATATTGCGTCTGAACAAAGGGCAAAGGTTGTGTATGAATACCTCTACCGGCAGATCGAGGATAAAAAGGTTCGAGAAACCATCGATTTTTTGCTCAACCGCGAGGAAGCGCACAACGCCATGTTCCGGGAGGCCTTCAACAAAGTGCAGCGCACCGGCTCCAACCAGGATTTTGGCACGACCAAAGCCGCAAAAATGTATTTCAGCATGTCCGAGCCTTCGCCCTCAGATTCCCCGTTCCCCGATACAAAGGTTGCAGCGCCATCTTTTCAATAAGCGGCGTCCGCATAGGCGTACTTCTAACGCTTTCGGAAAATCCGGAAGCGTTTTTTTCTTATCCTGGCACAAAAATATCCCCGATCCAAATGAAGAAAGCCCGGCAAAGCCGGGCTAAAATCCAAATTAAGGCCATACATAAAGATCAATCAGCGCTTTTCTTCATGGTGCAGCGCCCCGCATACCACAGCCACTGCCGCATAAAGCACACCGGCAACCGGCCAAACGATCCAGCTGTTTTCCCAATCCTCGGTATAAAAGCTGTAGGCAAGAAAGCCAGCGACAACAAGCAGCCAGTATACGGCTGAAACTGTATCGGAAAAAGAAGCGCCTGCTTTTCTCTGCCGGGTATAGTCCCCCTCTTGCAATAGTTTCTGCATACTTGCCCACCGGATACCGGCTGTAATGAAAAAGACAACCCCTATGCCCGCCAAAAGCATCGTCAGTGCCAACATTCCAACCAAATACAGCTCTGATTCAAAAAGAAACGCTCCGGAAAAAAGTGGAACTACGGAAAGAATACATAGGCATGCGCCAAGAATATTGGACCGTGTATAAACCGCTTTATATGCAGTCTGCCGCTGTTTCACCATCCCGGCGACGCCATATTCGGTTTCAAAAGCCTCTTTTTCCAGATACGCAAATGCACTGGTTTTGGAACCGCAGTAAATATATATTGCCACCGCGCCTGCAACCAGCAGAAGCATGATTATCAGCCCGAGCCCACAGGCCAGGTTCTCGGAAAACGCAAGCGTTCCCGTCTCGCTGGCCGCTGCAAGAAGGAACAGACAAACCGGTGATAAAATACAAAGCAGCGTTGCAAAGGCGATCTTCCCGGCTGTATAATCTTTAGCACACAGAAAAGCATTGGCCTCTTCCATGCTGACCCGGCGCGCAGAAGGCAATTCATCCTGCGCTTCTGAATATTCCACTTCCTCCTGCTCATCCTTCAGCAGGTAGTCCGTGCTGACGCCAAACAGGCGGGACAGGCGCAGAACCTTCTCCAGATCTGGCACCGACTGCGCACTTTCCCATTTAGAAACCGATTGCCGGGAGACCTCCATTTTTTCCGCAAGCTCTTCCTGCGACCAGCCGTTTTTCTTGCGCAGTGCAACGATTTTGTCTGCAAAAATCATTCAGATTTCACCTCGTTTTCCAGCGCGCCCAGCGCGCTTTTCTACCTGCAAGTATACGGCGGTATGCAGTTGCATGCCATAAACCGCCGCTTTGCAATTCGTCAACCGGCAGTTGCAATACTCAAGACACTTTAGGAGAGCCGCATTTTGAAAAAATGCGGCTCTCTTTATTCTATTATTCTAATTCCGGCAAAGTATTTTGTCAAGCAGCCCCATCTACACAGAAAGTTCTGCAGCGTCTTCCTGCTGCCGGATTGTGAAATCGCCAACCGGACGGGCCGTATACAGCACAACGCCTTCCTGCGTATTGCAGTCCCCGCTTTCAATATAAATTGTACCGCTGTAGGATTCTTCCCCCATATGTATGACACAATGGAGCTGCGCATTGGATGCAAGCGAATCCGGAGAACCCGGGCTCCAATAAAAAAATTGCCCGCCCGGTATGGAAAGCACGCCGCTTTCTGACACGGCCTTCTGTGCATCCAGAAGCGCTCCGTCCACACACACCAGGGATATTTCCGCATCTTCCGGCAACACGAAACGGAAAGCGAACGCCGGAAATCTGCTGCTCAGCAGCGGCTGATAAGCCCAGCTGGCGACGCCCATACCGTCCTCCGGCGTCAATGTATACAAACTCCAAACCAACGTGGTTTCCGCCGTATCCCATCTCCGCAGGAGCCAAAGCTGCCTATCCATTTTCATAAGCGCATAGCCGTTTCCCAGCGCCATATACATCCGTTCTTTATATTGTTCAAGCTGCGGCGCCTTCCAGAGCAAAAACATCTCATCCCAAGCCTTCTGCGTATAGGGGAACTCTGTCCAGCCATCCTCCGGAAGGGAAAAGCGCTCTATTATGCCGGAACCCCGGTTTTCAATTTGAAAAACCTTCTCATCAAGGAAATAACGGCAGCCGGAATCCGGCCCGGAAAATTGGGATGACAAGGGGGTCATATACAAGCATTGAGAAGAAACATAAACTTCCGCGGCGGGCATGTCCGCACCGCCGGTTGGTGAAAATGATCCGTTTTCTGGCGCATCGGCGCCGCCGGTCCTGCTGACGGATGCCGAATCAGAAGACTCCGGTGTCAGTGCAAACAGCCAACGAAACCGGGAATCATCAGATTCCGGATCCGTCTCCCCTTCCAGATCATAATACCCATAAGCCAGATAAACCGCGCCGCTATCCTGCTGCAAAACATAATAAAGCTCTGTAAAGTTATCCGTCTCCCGCAGCAGTCTCCAGGCTGTCTGGTTCTCCCTGCGCACAGACGCGGCCGCGCTGCTTCCTTCCCGCCATCCCGAAACCTCCCCAGCCGTGTCTCGGAAATACCGGTCAAAGTTTTCTTTTGACAGCGCAATTTCCTCCATGCTGCCCAAAAATTCCCATTCTGCAAATACCTGCGGATTGTCTGAAGCGGGCGCGGATAACAGAACGCCATCCACACTAAGACAATATACCGGTGCGGTAGCGCAAGTATAGGAAAAGGAATAATACGGAGCGGAGTAGACAATTTCTTCCACCCGGTATGTACTGCCAAAGGGCTGAAGAACACCAGGTTCCGTCTGCGGATTCGCCGCACAGGCGGCGACGGCGGCGATACACAGTACCGTAGCAATAACGGTGAGCCACAGCTTCGGTCTTTTCCAGCGCAGAGCATTGCTGATCCTCGCCCGAACGCCGGACTCCCCAAAAGCAAGTGGCCCCGGCGCCGGAAAGCGCCGGTTTGCCGCAAAAGAGAGCAGCGTCGTCGTATACGCGCGGCGCATATCCGCCTGCCCGCCGAGCACCCATTCATCGCAGCGCATCTCCATATCCCGGCTCATCAGCACAAATGCCAGCCAGCAAAGCGGATTAAACCAATGCAGGCACAGCAGCGCAAACGCAAAAAGCTTGACAAGATGGTCAAGATGGCGGATATGGTAACGTTCGTGCGCCAGAACGTAACTGCGCGCATCCTCATCAAGCGCAAAAGGCAGATAAATCCGGGGACGGAAAAAACCCAGTACAAAAGGTGAACAGACATACTCGGACTGATATATATTCTTTTCCATGCGTATTGCAGTACGAAGACGCAGGTGCAAGCGTATAAACATGACAACACTGTAAAGGGCAAGTACGGCTGCCCCTACACACCACACAAACGCTCCGGCAGCCACCGCAACCTGCATGGGGTTGACACTGTAGGCCGGCGTCGCCGCAGGCAGGGAACCGGCAATTGCCGCATTGGCCGCGGGGATTCCAAACGTAACCTGGGGCTGCGCCATCATGCCGATATCTTCGAGTACATAGGTCAGCGCCGCGCCGCCCGACGCCAGCTGTGCCGCTGTCATGTCAAAGGGGTTTAGCCTGAAAAGGCTGAATGCTGACTGAAAAGACACCGGGCAGCATAAACGAAAACCAACTACGCTCCACAAAGCATAAGCATATTTCTTCGGTGCACGCTTCAAAAGCAGACGCACGAACAGTACAGTGGCAATTACATAACCTGCCGTCAGGCTCATATTCAGGGTCTCCAGAAAAACCGCTTCCATTTATACCTCCTTATGCTCGTCGATCAGACGTTTCAGCTCTGCCGCCTCCTGTTCGGATAAGGTTTTTCCTCCAAGAAAAGCTGCCAGAAATCCCGGAAGCGAACCGCCAAAGGTTCGCTCAACAAAGCGTTCGCTTTCATACGCACAAACTTGCTGACGCGCAACGCATGAGGAAACTACAGTTTCCTTATTTTGCGCAAAACCTTTTTCACATAATTTCTTCAGCGTAGTATAGGTCGTTGATTTTTTCCACCCCAGCTTCTGCGCACACAGCCCGACAAGCTGCCGCGAAGAAAGCGGTTCGTTATCCCAAATTACACACATAAATCGGTAATCGCTTTCACAAAGCTTTAAAGTTTCCATATTGCCTCCCCCCGTTGCAGGAAATAAATGGTTGGTAGTTATAGACCATATTTAGTCTATAACTACCAACCAAATTTGTCAAGGGGAATTTACAATTTTTTTCACCTTGCGGCAACGCCATAGATTTTCCTTTGCACATACGAAAGAAAAACCGGCAGGAAACTTCCTGCCGGATATAACGCAGGCCGGGGAAAACCAATCCGGCCTTCTTTCGGCCTGCACCCGCTTATTTCAACATACTGCTCGTGTTCAAAACCAAACTGGAGTACAAAAACAGCACATCGGCGTTTTCAAAGTCAACATACTCCCCCACAAGCCCGCCGGCGATATAGCGTGTGTCCACCAGTGTAATCTTCGCATACCCTTCGCAAAGCAGTGGAATCAGGCTGCTGGCAAAAGAATCGCGAAAAACGACAAGCTCCCGCTGCGTCTGTGCATTGGGATTTTCGATATACAGCAGCGCCGATGCTCCGGACAGGAAAAACTCGTAAGGGTCGCTTCCATCAAGCTTCGCAAAGTCATAGACACCGCCTGTCGAATCCGTCTCCAGATTATACACTGTGCATGCTTCCAGCACAGCATTGGTCAAATAGGAAATCCGCTCGCTGGGAAGCGGGAGCGCAGCCTGGCCGTAATAGACGCCATAAAAGGGCGTATCCAGCTGCTTCTCCTCAAAATCCCAGGAAAGTTCCGTTTCAATGCCCAGTGCCTTTGCAAGCACCTGGGCAGTATCCACAAGCTTTTCCTGCCTCCAATGCGTATCCGTTTGATAATAATCCTCCAGCTCCAGCGTACTGCGCAGATCAATTTCCTCGGCAAAATCCATATTTTGCGTCATGAGCGCATATAGCCGGGCATAATCCATCGAGGGATATCCATTTTTTTCGGCGAGGAAATAGTTTTTGTCCGGTATCACGCTGTAATATACATTCGACGCTTTTCCGGCCATATTGCTCTCGTATAACGTCCGAAACTTCTCCACTGCGGCCAGTACAGAGCTTTCCTTCAACGGATACTCCAGTTTCGATGCATAACCGTCTACCAGGTAAATATCATTATTGTCCTTCTGTGCATACAGCGAGTACGTAGAAAATGCCTTTAAACGGCGAAAGCCCTCCCGCAGCGGGAACTGATCCAGGGTATAGCTTTCAAAATCCGTCATAAACTTCCCCGATAATACGCCCTGTATATCCAGCTCCGGGAACTGCGCAAGGCGGCGGCGTTCGCTGAGAGAAAACGCCTGCGCCGGTTTACATAGACAGGCAATCGCCAAAACCAACCACACAACCACAACAATCCCGACCGTTGCAATATTTCCTGTTTTTTTCATTCTTAACTTCCCCCTCCTAAAAGCGGAAATACAGGAATGGATTAAACGATCCATCCACAAGGTAGGCAGTACACAACAACAGCAGGGCAAGCAGGACAAAAGGGTTCAGCAGGGAAAGAAACACATCACCGGCACGGGTTGACTCCAGCTTCCTGTACAGTAGGGCCGGAAGCGGCGTCGCCCCGATCAGGCCAAGCACAAACACAACCGCATAGCTGCGCAGGAAATACAGCGTCTGCGCACCGGAAAATGGGATATCCTGCATACCAAAAATCCCGGCGAAATCGGCGCCTGCCTGTGCAAGGCTGTCCCCGGCAAAAAGGACAAAGCCGAGGGCAACAAAAAACATCGTATAAAGATGCGAAAGGATACGCGGCGCCTTATCCAGCCATTTTTTCAGGAAAAGCTTTTCCGCTGAAAGCAGCACCGCATAAAGGAGCCCCCAAAGGATGAAATTCCAATTGGCGCCATGCCAGAAGCCAGTCAGCATCCAGACTGTCAGAATATTCAACAGCCATCGCGCGCGCGGCACCCGGTTGCCTCCCATCGGAATATAAACATAATCGCGGAACCATGCGCCGAGCGTGATGTGCCAGCGCCGCCAGAATTCCGTAATACTCCGGGATATATAGGGATAATCAAAGTTTTTCGGAAAGGAAAATCCAAAAATTTTTCCCAGGCCGACTGCCATATCGCTGTATCCGGAAAAATCAAAATAGATATGCAGCGTATAAGCCAACGCATACAGCCAGTAAAACAAAACTGTTTTCTCATCACAGGCGCGGAACGCATCACAAAACTCTCCCAAAAGGTTCGCCAGCAACACCTTTTTGGACAGACCCAGCAGAAAACGCTGTATACCCTCCGCCACAGCGGATACGCTGTGCCGGCGCATGGCAAGCTGCGAATTAATATCGCTGTAACGTACAATCGGCCCGGCGATCAGCTGAGGAAACAGCGAAACATAGCAGGCAAAATCAATAAAATTGCGTTGTGCCGGAACTTGCGCGCGATAAACATCTATCGTATAACTTAATATCTGGAAGGTGTAAAAGCTGATGCCGACAGGCAGCGCAATTTTCAGCGCAGGAACCGGAAGCCCGGTCAGCGCTGCAAAATTTTCTACAAAAAAGCCTGCATATTTGAAATACCCCAAAAAGCCAAGAAAAACGGCGCATGACAGGTAAAGCCAGGTCTTTTTCCAAACGCTACGCTGCGCGCGCGCAATTGCAAGCCCGCAGACATACCCAACCGCAATCGTTGCAAGCATTAAAAACAGGCAGCGCGGCTCACCCCAAGCATAAAAAAACAGACTGGCGACAAGCAAAACCCCGTTTTTCAGCTGCCGCGGCGCCAGAAAATACACCAAGATTACCGCCGGCAGAAAATAATATAAAAATGGAATGCTGGAAAACAGCATAGCGACTCCTCATCAAACAACACGCCGATTTGGCTATGTGTCCTGTATTCTCCGGAATATTTCAACTGTATGGCCGGCCACTACGAAATAAAGTTTCCAACCCGGCAGACCACATAGAAGGGTTCGTCCAACAGTTTTCTCTGCTGGACGAACCGTATCCTGGGCCGGCTGCCAGCCGGCCCGTCCCCTTATTGAAGATCCACGTCAAATTCCCCGCCGCAAACCGTTCCGAAAGCTTCGACGAAGGCGTCAGCTGTTGCCTGATCGGCGTACTGACTATCAATCATCACAAGAAGAATAAGATCATCGTATGCAACAACACGAAGGTCATCCGCCTCTACACAAATCCATTTTCTTGTATCAATGCCGCTTTTCATCGACTCGGCAATGCTCTGTGCGTCCTTCGCATCCTTAGCGCGTACCAACACCATCGAATAAGCCTGAGAACCCATCATAGGTTCAGAAACAGCAGCGGCACTGATCAGGTTGCCGTCGTCAAGGCCTGTATTATACTTCAGCTCATCTGCATTGCTGATATCCAGATCCCGGGTTGCCAGATTCAGATCAAAAGGCTTGTTCTCATAAATCTTATCGATGATTTCCGAAAGCGCTCCGTCGAGAACTGCGGCATCACCGCTTCCGCTTCCATCTTCGCCATGATTACCGGCATTTTCATCATCGGGCGCATCGATATCCTCACCAGTATTGCCGTCCCCATTATCCGGGGTACCGGCATCCTCACCGGCATTGTTGCCGTCCGTAACCTGACCGCCATTGTCCGGGCCAGCAGAATCATCCGGGGCACAAGCACTGAAAAGCGCAAGCACCAGCGTCATACATAAAAACAGGGCAAGAATTTTTTTCATAATTTTACTCCTTTTCATTTTCCTGACAAATCATCCATTGATTTTCAGATGCGTCAAAATAGAGAAGATAGCACAGCGTTTCCTCCTGTGCTTCGGCATACAGGCGGGCTTCCGCCTGCGTATCCGGCATGGGAACTGTCCAGTATAGCTGTATTTCCCCTTCTGGCGTCTGAGCCGGATCGAGCGCTTCCCCGCTTTGCGCATCGCAGCACAAAAGCGTCCCTGCGCTGACCGACAATGTGGTATTGGACACAGCCGCAAGCGTCAGGGGAATTGTAAGCGTATCGTCCTGCGATGCAAGCGCAAAAGCCCGAATCTGCGCGTTCGGCTGCAGCACGGGTACGCCATACCCAGCAGTAACGGCCTGGCCTTCAGCATACAGCGCAGTCCGCGCAGGTGTGCGTGCAGCAGGCAAAGTCAAGGCCAGCACAAGCACAATACATGCCGCCGCAATCCCGGCGCAGCGGTACAGTGCCGGAAACTTCAAGGGTTTCTGCTTTTCCAAAGCGCCGGAAGCTTCCAGATCCGCAATACGCTGCGCAAGCTGCGGCGATGGCTGGATCATTTTGTAGGCATCAACCGTTTTCTTATCAAACATCTTCATAATTCCCTTCCATATTGCGTCTTAGAAGCTGTCTTGCACGGGAAAGCCGCATCTTTACCGCAGAAACGCTCGTCCCAAGCGATGCTGCGATCTCCCCGACGGAGAAGTCCTCAAAATAATAGAACAAAATAACCATCTTGTACTTCTCCGGCAATGCAAGCACGTCCTCCAAGACCCCGGCGGTATCGGGCGGTATATCTGCAAGGGCCTCGCTCACCTGTTCCAGCGGCGTATATACGCGGATCTTCCTGCGCCGCTGAAAATCCCGGCACTGGTTGACACATACCCGCACAAACCAAGCGCGTTCATGTTCTGCATCCCGGAAAACCGGATGCTTGGTGATCCACTTGACAAAAACTTCTGCAACTGCGTCCTCCGCATCCTGCTGCGTACGAAGTACGGCATAAGCAAGACGATACAGCATCCCGGCATAACGGCCGTACAGAGCCTGTGTACCGGGCGTTTTATACTGTGACGTTTCCATTTTGACCTCCTCACCCATAACACGCATGTAAAACCGCCATGGTCACATGCCGGAAGAAAATTTTTTCTTACATCCTATCGCGCCCAGACGGCAATGTCAACTCTTCTGCGTTTTTTATCCCTATGTCGAAAAAGCATAACCTGCTGTTGTGCAAGACGCTTGTATTTTTTACCGTTTCATGTATAATTAATGCATAAAATCACAGAAAGGTGGGGGTATTTTGACAGGTTTTTTCAAAAATAAATCGGGCGAAAACGTCTTCGTCCTCGGCCTGCAAAGCCATAATTCCTCCGACGGTTGTTGGGAAATGATCGACCGCAGTATCGCGGCGGTCAAGCTTTACGGAGGAAACACATTGGAAACGCCGCTGTACTGGTATCAGATGGAACCTGAAGAAGGCCGATATGATTTTTCCATGCTTGAACAGCTGCTGCTTCGGGTGCGAAAGGCAGGGCTTTACCTGATCCCGCTCTGGTTTGGTTTTTCCAAAAATGCGGAAAACACCTATATGCCTGACTGGGTAAAGGCCGATCCTGTGCGTTTTAAATGGACCGTCGGTCCGGACGGGGCAACGCGCGCAAATATGTCGCCGCATGACGATGCGGTATACGAAGCCGACGCGCGCTGTTTTGCCAGGCTAATGCGGGAAATCCGCCGCCTTGATGCAGATACCGGCACAATTTTAACCGTACAGGTAGAAAATGAAATCGGGCTTGGCCTGTTCGATACCGACCGCTGTTATTCCCGGCAGGCGCAGCGGGATTTTGAATGCGGCGTACCGGCGCTTTTGGACGGCCTTACATTGGAAGGCAGCGAAGCCCCCGGAGAGGGAAACGATTGGTATTCCCGTTTCGGCTACTATGCACACGAAGCCTTTACCACCTATTACCTTGCCCGGCAGGTTGAGCGCATTGCACGGGCTGGAAAAGCAGAATACGATATCCCGCTTTATATGAATACCATGGTCGGCGAAGTCCGGCAGGAAATTGCCGGTTTCAGTTATTCCTCCGGTACGCCCTGCGGCCGTACGCTTGATATCTGGCACCGCGCTGCACCAAGCATAGACTTGTTTGCACCGGATATTTATCAGCAATTTACCTCCGGATACCTGCGTACCTGTGAACGCCACTGCAAGCCCTACAACGCTCTGTTTATCCCCGAGTCCGGTTTGTTCGGGCAAGCCCCTGCCATGAACGCATTCCGTGCAGTTGCACAATACGGCGCGATCGGGATTGCCGGCTTCGGCGCGGAAAGCGTTATAAACGACGACGGGTCTTTGCTTGAAGCAGCCAAACCGACCGCCATCACGTACCGGGCGCTTGCCATGCTTTCCCGGCAGATTATCCGTTACCGCGGCAGCGACAAGCTTTTTGCCGTTGTGCAGGAAGAAGCGCAGGCCTATGCGCATATTGTGCGCAGCAGGGTGCATCTGACCGTGCATTTCACTTCCATGCCAGGACACAAAGACAATAAGACTGTCCGCAGTTCCGGTTCCGGGCTGCGGATCCGCATGCGCGCGCCAGAAAACCAGAAACTGCTCGACGAACGCGGGCGCATGCTAGTCGTTGAAGAAAGCGAATATGAATACTACTTTTCTGGCGCCGGTTGCCAGGTCCGTTTCCTGATGCGCCCAAAATTTGATGATTTGAATCCCAATGCCAAATACAAATCGCGCTCCGCGACCGAACTATGCGTTTACACAGTAGAAGAGGGGCACTTCGACAACGCAGGCAATTGGGTATGCGAGTTTACCCTGCGCGGCGACGAAATCAACAACGGCGTCTTTGTCCGTCCCGGCGTCGTCGTCCGGGTTCGTCTTAACCCGCGTGCCGGGGAGCAGGTAGACTGGTAAATATCCATCTATGTATAAATAAGCAGTAAGCGAAATTCGCTTACCGCTTATTCCTTATTTGGCCATTTCTTCCAGCACAGCTTTTACAAAGGCATACGTTATACTGAATGAATCCGTGTCCAAGCGTTCAGCAGGGGTATGGATATCTTCCGTACGCGGGCCGATAGAAATCGCGTCCATACCGGGGATACGGCTGGTAAATACGCCGCATTCAAGACCGGCATGTATCTTGCCAACCTGGAACGCCCGGCCAAAACGTTCCCGCGCAACGCGCGTCATAAGCTCACGGACCGGGCTTTCCTCCTCATATTTCCACCCCGGAGAAACATCCGCAAAACGCACTTCGAATCCGGTAAGCTGTCCAAGCAACGCAATTTTGTCCATTGAGTCATAAAGCATGGAATCAACGGAAGCACGCGGCATAAATTTTGCGGTCATTACCCCGTCTTCCAAGCGCACAAAGCCAAGGTTTGAAGACGAAAGTGTGAAATAATCATCCGGATTTTTCGCGATCACGCCGTCCGGAGCAAGGTTTAAAAGCGCGGCAAACGCCTGACCGCAGGCAATATCCAGCGCCTCGCCGTTAAAGCCTGTCTCTGCAATCTCTATAAACGCCTCCGGCTCCAGCCGGAGAATCTCATCAAGTATCTGCGTGCGCTGAGCTTCCAAAAGGCTGCGCGCTGCATCTGCATCCGTACAGGCAAGCATAAAGCTGCAGTCGCGGGGAATCGCATTGACCATATCGCCTCCACGCAGCGCGGCAAGCTGCGCTCCGCCCCCATAAAGCGCGCTGCGCAACAGGCGCGCGGCAATGCGGATGGCATTTGCCCGCTCCTCATGGATCTGCGCACCGGAATGGCCGCCGCGCAGGCCGCCGATACGCACGGTTAATGCACGTCCTGCTACAGGCTCATACACAGCATTGCGGGTACAATCGATGCGGACGGATCCGGCGCTGGACGCCACCGCCGCAAATTCCGGCCCGTCGTCAAGATTAATCAGCGTCCGTCCAGAAAGGACCGAGGTATCAAGCGAAAGCACGCCTTCAAGCCCTGTCTCTTCGCAGACGGTAAAGACGCATTCCAGCGGCGGATGGACCGCTTCGCTATCATCAAGCAGCGCCAGCATCATTGCAACCGCCACACCGTTGTCTGCTCCGAGTGTCGTTCCATTGGCGCGGATCCACTTGCCATCCACAACCAATTCTATCGGGTCACGGGTAAAATCATGTTCAACCCCCGGAAGCTTTTCACAGACCATATCCACATGCCCCTGCAAAACTACGGCAGGCGCACAAACGCCATCCGACGCATCCTTGAAAATGATCACATTATTAACCTTGTCCCGCAGGTAACGCAGTCCGCGCGCCTGTGCAAACGCACACAGATAATCGGCAATACCCGCTTCATTATAAGAACCACGGGGGATCCGGGTAATCTCCTCAAAAAAGGCATAGAGTTTCCCCGGTTCAAAACCGGAAAGTTTCATCATCTTTCGCCTCACTTATGCACCAAAATTCTTGTCCGCATCTTTAAGCAGCGTACGAATCGGCAGATGCTGCGGACAGGTGCCTTCACAGGCGCCGCATTCGATACATGAAGCTGCGCGGCGCTCAGCGGGAATGAAACCATAAGTGCGTTTCGAACCGACGATATTATCATACATCTTATAACCGTTTGCCACCTGGAAAATCCGTGGGATATCGATATTCATCGGGCAAACCTCGGTGCAGTAGCGGCAGGCAGTACAGGGAATTGTATCCGTTTCCGCAAGTTTTTCACGGACTTTTTTCAAAAGCGCATATTCTTCTTCACACAGCGGCTTGAAATTCTTCATCATATCGACGTTGTCTTTCAGCTGTTCAAAGCTGCTCATACCGCTTAAAACCGTGATAAGCCCGTCAAGCGAGGCACAGAAACGCAACGCCCAGGACGCAATGGATGCATCCGGGTTATGAGCGCGCAGCATATCCTTGATCTCATCTTTAAATGTCACAAGATTTCCGCCCTTGACCGGCTCCATAATCACAACCGGTTTACCGTATTTGCGGCAGACCTCGTAATTCTTGCGGGCCTGGACGTCCGCATCTTCCCAGTCGGCATAATTGATCTGGAGCTGGACAAATTCGGCGTCGGGGTGCTTCTGAAGCAGCGCCTCAAGCTTATCGGCAGTATCGTGGAAGGAAAAACCATAATGGCGGATTTTCCCCTCTTCTTTCATATGTTTGACAAAGTCCCATGCGCCGAGACGCTCATATTCCTCAATACCTGCGCCGCTGAGCGCATGGAGAAGGTAGAAATCAAAATAACCCGCACCCGTGCGCGCAAGAGATTTTTCAAGCTCCATCCCGACGTCATCCGCCGTCTCGATTCCAGCCATCGGCAGCTTCAGCTTGGTTGCAAGCTGAAAGCGCTCACGCGGATATCGGGAGACAAGAGACTCATAAATTGCCTTTTCTGAATCTCCACCATCGTAAACATATGCAGTATCAAAATAAGTAAAGCCATTATCCATGAAATAATCCACCATATCGCAGATCATTTTCATATCATATCCGCCTTCTGCTTTGCGCGGCAGACGCATATAGCCAAAACCAAGTTTCGGGATCGATTCACCCAGATATGCCATAGTACCCTCCTTGATATTTGCCGCAAAACGCGGCTTTTTTTCCTATAAACCTGAATTCGTCCCACCTTCTGCGGGGTTACTTGTCTTTTTTATTATACTGTATTTTTTGATTGAAATCAACTGTTTCTCTTAAACGGCCTGCCCGCATAAGCGCCAGATATCTTTCCGTGTGCGCAGGTCCTGAATGCTTTGGCTTGACATTACCGCAATTGCGGGGGTATAATACGGTATTCTTGGAAAAACCAGGCATAAACAAGAGCTTATGCGCGAAAGGGGATCTTTTTTTGTCCGAAAAGCAAAAACGGCGGCAGGGTTTTATGGCGCGCGTATTTTATATCCTTGTTTCCCAGGTACTGATAAAACTGCTGGGGATGGTTTACCGGCTTGTAATCACCAATATCGAAGGCTTTGGGAATATCGGAAACGGGTACTATAACGCCGGTTATCAGGTATATACCCTGCTTTTGGCCATATCCTCCGTCGGAATCCCTAACGCCATTTCTAAAATGGTTTCCGAGCGTACTGCAATGGGGAAATACGACGAAGCAAAGCGGATTTTTCATACGGCCCTTGCGCTTTTTGCCGGGATCGGGTTAGCCTGCTCCGCAATTTTATTCTTCGGTGCTGATTTTATTGCCCAGCGCATCATCCATATGGACGGCGTACAGTATACCTTGCGCGCACTGTCCCCTGCGATTTTCTTCGTCTGTACAGGCGCGGTCGTGCGCGGCTATTGCCTTGGCAATCAGGACGTACGCGCTTCCGGCCGCAGCCAGGTGATTGAACAGATCTTTAAAACCTCTCTGACGATCCTGATCGTCTATATGCTGATTTCCGAATCCCCTCAGATCATGGCAGCCGGCGCAAACCTTGCAACCGCGCTGGCGACAATGGTCAGCTTTTTCTACATCATCCTGTATTATCTGCGCAATCGCCGGCGTATCCTTGCACGCGGGGAAGACAGCGCGCCGGCGCTTCCCGATACCGGGGAGCAGGGCTTTTGGAAAGTTTCCAAGAGCATCCTGTGGATCTCCATCCCGATTTCCCTCTCCTCCATCATCACCGCGTTTGCCCGCGTCATCGACACTGCGACCATTATGACCGGAATAAAGGCTGCTTTTGCTTCCGGGATCCCGGGCATTGCGGGGATTCCCAGCGCCGAAGCCCTGAACGAGGAAGCCACCCGTCTCTCCGGGATGCTCTCAAAAAGCGATATTATCACAAATCTCCCGCTTGCGCTTAATATTGCCTTTGCAACCGTGCTTGTACCGACAATTTCAGCTGCACTTGCGCGCGGCCAGCGCCGGGAAGCGGAAGGCCGAATCGGCTACTCCCTGTTGATCTCCACCCTTCTGATTCTGCCCTGTGCGACCGGCCTGATTACCCTGGCCCAACCAATTTTCAACCTGATTTATCCGTCAACGCCTGACGGCGCAGACCTGCTGCAGCTGGCGGCAGTCGCATTGGTCTTCACCGCGCTCGATCAAACTATCTGCGGCGCACTGCAGGGCCTTGGGAAATTTTTCATTCCCGCATTCGGGCTTGCCTGCGGAGTAACCCTGAAAATCATACTCAACCTTATCCTTATCCGAATCCCCGCCATCAATATCTACGGCGCGGCAATTTCCTCCGTCTTTTGCCATCTTTCCGCCTTCTGTGTCTGCTTTTTTATCCTCAAGCGCAGCATGCAGTTTAAACTCCCTGTCATGAAATATTTTATAAAACCGGTAGCTGCAAGTGCGCTCATGGGCGTATTCTCAATTGCCGCATATGCGCTTTTTTATCTGCTGACGTCTTCCAATGCGGTTTCCACACTTGCTTCCATCGCCCTCTCCGTCATATTTTATCTGCTCGTCGTATGCCTGCTGCGCATCCTGACGCCGGAGGAAATCCTTCAGCTCCCCGCGGGTGCAAAGCTGTACGCCGCTGTAAAAAAGCTGCGTTTATATCGATAGCCTATACCCGCATTTCAAGATTAGCCAAAATAAATGCTCCTGTGTACGAAAAAACGCACACAGGAGCATCTTGTTTCTATTCTAACTGTCTTCCTATGCGCTCAAACGCTTACGCACATACCCGTACCTTTATAGGCAATGGCGTCGATTTGCACCTGCAAGCCGTTTTCACCCCCGCAATGCGCAAACTCTGTGGCAATGGTCTTGCGCGCAGGATATTTTCCCTGAAAACGCTCGGCAAACACCTTTTCCATCACGGGAATATTCCATGGATCCCGCATCAGGACATCAACCTTTACAACCTGCTCCAGCGTCAGTCCAACCAGTGCAAGGCGGGCCTGCATATTATCCAGCGCGCCGTTTACCTGCTGCTCCACACTTCCCCCAACATTGCCCACGCAAAAATTCAAAAACACCCAGTCCCCTGCGCAGACCACCTCGGAATACGCACAGGCATTGGCATACATGTCATCCAGATTTTTCCTGTTAATCGCTTCCATGCCGCATCTCCTTATTTATTGAATTATAGTGAAAACATCGTTTTCAATCCGCACCGCCTGCTCCGGGGACAAATCGATGCATGCGCAATCCCCAAAATCAACCGTGCCTGGTTTGCTCCCCTTTTCGCAATGCACACGCAGCGCACACGGAAGATATCCGAGATTGTGTGCATGATTGGCCGCGGCGGCAATGCTTCCGGCGCTGACGCCGACATAAACGCCGCCCGATTCGAAAAACCGTTCTAATACAGCGCCAAAACCCGCTTCCTTCATCCGCCGCAGCAGATAGCGGGTATCGCCGCCGGCGACATAAACCGCATCAAAGCCGCACAGCGTCTGCGCATCCATCGGCTCGTGCAAATCGTAAACGGTAATCTGCGCGGAAGCCACGCCGAGATCGAGCAGGTCGTACAGGCATTTTGGCAAAACCTCCAGTGCATCCGGATTGACTGCCGCCGTGGGAATAAACAGGCAGCGCATCTGCCCGGGCGCTTTTCCAACAAGCGCTGAAAATTCTTCGCCAAGACGGGGATTTTCAAATCCATTGGACGTGAGTAATATTTTTTTCATTTTGATCTCTCTTTTTAGAACCTATGTTCGTATATTAGCAAACAAACGTTCTCTTGTCAAGCAATTTTCAGGGCATTTTCGTATAAATGCCCTTCCTGCTTACGCACGCCCTTCTTCCGGCCGGAAACGCAGCGTCACCCTGGTCCCGAGGCCCTCCTGGCTCTCCAATTCGACTGTCGCGCCGTGAAACGCCGCCGCATGCTTGACAATCGACAAGCCCAGCCCGGTTCCTCCGATTTTGCGGGAATGGCTCTTATCCACCCGGTAGAACCGCTCAAAAACACGGTTTTGATGTATTTTGGCAATACCAATGCCTGTATCTTCCACAACAACAGCAGGCATATCCTCAACACTAACCCGGATTTCGATACGGCCGCCCTCCTTATTATATTTAATTGCGTTGTCAACCAGATTGTAAATCATTTCGTCAACGATAGCCGGTGCACCAAGCGTAAAAGCCGGAACACCGCTGAGCGTGATGCAGATCCCACGCTGGCCGGCAGCAGGGAGGAGCCTCTTTACAACGGTATGCGCCGCCTGATACAGATCTATACGCATCAGCTCAAAAGGCTGCGGATTTTCATCCAGCTGTGAAAGCTTAATCAAATCCTCAATCAGGGAAATCATGCGGCCGGATTCATCATGGATGTTGCGCGCAAAGCGCTCCACATCCTGTGGCTTCACCATTCCATTGGTTAAAAGCTCACTGATGCCATAAATGGTTGTCAACGGGGTCTTCAGCTCATGGGAAACATTGGAGGTAAATTCACGCCGCAGCATTTCCCGCTGTTGTTTTTCCGTAATATCCAAAATAATCACAATGGCGCCGTTAACCCTGCCGCCGGCACTGACGCGGTTGGCAATTGCATTATAGTAGGCCTCGCCAATATGCAGGAGCTGTTCCGCATGGCCGGAAGCCAGCGCCTGAGCAACAGCTTCCCCGATCCGGCTTTCCTCCATACCTCCATCCAGAAGCTCAAGCGCACTGGCATTACGGGAAAGCACCTGGCCGGCTGCATCCGTAATCAACATCCCTTCATGCATATTTTCCGTAATCAGCCGGAATTCTTCCTGACTGCGCCGCAGCTGGTCAATCTGCTGGCTGCGCTGTTCATTCTGCCGGGTTATCTTTTCTGCAAGCGGCCGCAGTTCCCGATATACGCTTTCCACCTGCGGGGAATCCAAATCAATCTCATTAATTGGTTTGGTAATCCGTTGGGCAATGCGCGACGCAAGCGCCGCTGCCAACAGAGTAATCAGCAAAAATACAGGAAGGATATACCATATCAGCTGGCGTGCAATGTCCCACAGGCTTCTGTTTTCAACCGATACCCGCAGCACGGAGCCGTCCCCCAGCCGCATAGCATAATAAACAATCCTTGCGCCCAATGTTTCCGAATACCGCACTGCCTCCCCTTCTCCAACCGAAAGGGCCGCCTGCACCTCGCTACGCCCCGCATGGTTTTCCAACTGCGCAGCTTCTTCCAGGCTGTCAAACAGCACACAGCCATCCGCCCCAAGCCAAGTGACGCGGAAGGCTTCCATCCGGAAATTTTCAAAATAGGCTGCACCGCAGGCCTCCAGCCCCTGCGCAACGCAATGCGCGTCAATTTTCAGTTCATCCGCCACCATGGAACTGGAAAAACGCGTTACAATGACAGCAAGAAAAGCTGCGCAAATCCCGAAAATCAGCATTTCCGTAAGGATGATGCCCCGAAAAATTCGTCTTGTCATCACTTTTCTCCAATTTTATAGCCAATTCCGCGAACTGTTTCAATCAATTCCCCGCATTCGCCAAGCTTTGCTCGCAGCGTCCGGATATGTACGTCCACCGTCCGGTTCTCCCCATCGAACTGATAGCCCCAGATCTGCGACAGCAGCGCATCACGGGTAAACACTGTGCCCGGATCCCGGATCAATACGCACAAAAGTTCAAATTCCTTATAGGTCAACGCAACTTCCGCACCATTTGCCAACACCGTATGTTTTTCGGGATTGACGTAGAGGCTGCCGACCATATACTCGCTTTTCTCCCCCCCGCCGGCTCTGCGCAGCAGCGCACGGATGCGGGAAACAAGCTCCATAATCCCAAAAGGCTTGGAAATATAATCATCTGCGCCCGAATCCAGGCCAATGACCTTGTCATACTCCGTCCCACGCGCAGACAGGACAATTACCGGCATCGTCCGGGTATCGGCGCGGGTACGAAGCTTTTTCAGTACCTCCAGCCCATCTTCTTCCGGGAGCATGATATCCAAAAGCACCAGTTCCGGAAGCTGGCGCTCCAGCGCACCGTAAAAATCTGAAGGCTTTTCAAAACCCTGCGCTGTAATCCCGGAATTGTCCAATGCATATACGACAAAATTGCGGATATTGTCATCATCTTCCAAGAAATAAATCATATGTTCTCCATCCTCTTTTCAACGGTAAAAAAGCCCTGTACAAACCGATTTTGCCCCGGCCGCAGGTAAATTCCGCTTATCATCCCGCCGCAACACAAGAGTTGTCCATCTCAGGCACTATAGCCAGACAGTATAGTTATACCACAAAAACAGCAAAAAGGAAACCGCACATTTCAAGCCGATTTAACCCAGATTTAACACAACCCTGCTTTCGCGCTTAACAAAAATTCCATTACAATAAATTAAATATAGGATTCGACAAACTGCGACGGGAGTATGAGATGAGTATTTTTGATGTTATCACCATGCTTGGAGGCCTGGCCATGTTCCTTTACGGCATGGAGATTATGGGAGACGGACTGAAGCAAAGCTCGGGCGGCGCATTGAAAAAAGTCCTTGGGAAGCTGACGCACAATACCTTTCTTGGCCTTTTAACCGGTACCCTGGTCACGGCTATTATCCAAAGCTCGACAGCAACCATCGTCCTGGCAGTCGGGCTGATCACGGCCGGGATACTGAATCTGAAGCAGGCGGTCAGCATTGTGCTCGGCGCCAATATTGGTACAACCGTCACGGCTCAGATTATCCGGCTGATGGACATCGAATCTTCCGGCAATCTTTTGGAATTTTTCAAGCCTTCGACGCTGGCGCCCATTGCGCTGATTATTGGCATTATTCTGCTCATGTTCATTAAAAAGCGCGGTACAAAAAGCGTCGGCGAAATCTGCGTCGGGTTCGGCATTCTCTTTGTTGGCCTAATGTCCATGACCTCTGCCGTCTCCGGTCTTTCCGAGTCCCAGGCATTCATCAATCTGCTTTCCAAATTCAGCGAGATCCCGATCCTCGGCATTCTTACCGGCCTTGCCGTGACTGTGATCGTGCAGAGTTCCTCCGCTACCGTCGGCATGCTCCAGGCGATTTCCTCTACCGGGATTATGGATTTCAACCTGGTATATCCGATTATTATGGGCATCAATATTGGTACTTGTGTGGTTACTGCGTTTTACTGCTCCCTCGGATCCAATAAAGACTCCAAGCGTACTGGGCTTGTCCATATCCTTTTTAACTGTGCGGGAACAATTCTATTTATGATCTTCATGACAATCCTGCATCGGGCAGGCGCTTTCCCGCAGCTGTGGCACAAGATTGTTAACAGCGGCGATATCGCCAATTTCCAGACGCTGTTCAATCTGGTAACGGCAATCGTTCTCCTCCCCTTTACCAACTTCCTTGTACGTCTTTCCCTGCGTATGATCCGTCCGGAGAAGGATGCCGATTCAGAAAAATATCCGGAGTTGTTCAATCTAAACGATAACCTTCTCATCTCGCCGGCCATGGCGCTTGCCGAGGCCAGCAAGTCCGTTGCGGCAATGGGACGGGCCGCTTCGGAAAACCTGGTGCTTGCTTGTGGGCAGTTCGACAGCTTCCGTCCAGAAATAGGCGAACAGATCAACCGCCGCGAGGACAGGATCGACCGTTTTGCTGATACAGCCGACAATTTTCTGATTAAGCTTTCCCGGGATATTGAAGGCGGGGAACAAAGCAAACAGCTCAACCTGTTGATGCAGGCTGTTCCTAACATTGAACGCATCGGCGACTATGCAACCAATTTCAATGAGCTGGCCGAACGTCTGGTCAGCGATAAACTTTATTTCTCCGGCGGGGCAAAGGACGAGCTTACTTTGCTGATCCAGGCCGTAGAGGAAATTATCGAGCTGACTACAAATGCATTAGAAGATGACGACAACCGCCTTGCACGGCGCATCGAGCCTTTGGAGGAAGTCATCGACGATATGGTAATGCTGATGAAAAACCGGCATACGGAGCGGCTGCGCAGCGGAAACTGTGCAATTCAGACCGGATTGATTTTTACAGAAGTACTGACCTATCTTGAACGCGCAGCCGATCAATGCTCCAGCATCGCCATGCTGATGATGGCCCGTGAAAACGACGCGATCATGAAAAACCATCACGAATATCTGCGCGAGCTCCACTCCGGAAACGGTGAGGATTACCGGCGGGAATTTAAACGCCAGCAGGAAAAATACATCCTCCCACTTGAAGCTATTGTATTATAAAAACTTCTCCAAGACGGAAAAAAGTCCGGCAAAATGTATTTGCCGGACTTTTTTCCGTCTTGGCTCCTCCAGGCCAGGTCAGCGAACATACAGGCTCGCCCCATGCGCATCTGCAGCGACAATCAGCGGCATCTCCTCCACCACCAGTTTCCTCAGCGCCTCCGTGCCAAGATCAGCAAACGCCACTGTTTCACAGCTGCGTACGTGAGACGACATCAGAATCCCTGCACCACCCGGCGCGGCAAAATAGACGCACCGGCCGCGCATAGCCGCATAAACCTGCGCGCTGCGCTTCCCTTTCCCAATCATCGCCGTCATGCCCGCTTCGATCAAAGGCGGGGTGTAAATATCCATCCGGCTTGAACTCGTCGGGCCACAGGGGCCGATTATCTCTCCCGGCGCGTTGGGACAGGGACCTGCATAGTAAATACACAATCCTGCGAGCGGGACGGGCGGCTCCTCCCCGCGTGCAAGCAATTCCAGCAGCCGTGCATGACCGGCGTCACGCAGTGTGAAAATGACGCCGCTAAGCCGTACAATATCCCCCGCATGCAGCCGCACGGCGTCCGCCGGGGCAAGCGGTGCAGTCAAATGCAATAGGCTCATATAAATACCTCCATCCGTCTGGCCGCATGGCACTGCAGGTTTACAGCGACCGGCAGCGCACCAATATGGGTCGGGGAAGCCGCGACGTGCACCGCAAGCGCGGTCGTATGCCCGCCAAGGCCGCCCGGGCCGACGCCAAGCGCATTAATCTGCGCAAGCAGGCGCGCTTCCATCCCAGCCAGCACGGGATCAGCGGAAGGCGTGCCAAGCGGGCGAAGGAGCTGGCGCTTGGCAAGCAGGGCGCAGCTTTCCAAATCGCCTCCAATGCCCACGCCGACAATCACCGGCGGGCAGGCGGAAGCCGCGCCTCCGCGCAGTGTCTCGAGGACAAACGCCTCAATCCCCTCAAGGCCGTCGGCCGGCACCAGCATAGCGGTACGGCTCTGGTTTTCCGCGCCGAAGCCCTTGGGCATCACATGCAGGGCAACCCGATCCCCCGCCGTCAGCCGGATATGCACAATGGCCGGGGTATTATCCCCCGTATTGCAACCTGTTATCGGGTCGCGCACGGACTTGCGCAGATAGCCTTCGCCATAAGCCGCACGCACAGCTGCATTGACCGCATCATAAAAATCAAAATCCATATGCACATCCCGGCCAATATCGGCAAAAATCAAGGCCATCCCTGTGTCCTGGCAGCATGGACGTCCGGTTTTTTGGCCAAGGCGGTGGTTTTCCGCCAACTGCCGCAGTACCTCGGCCGCGACGCCTTCTTCGTTGCAGCGCGCCCGTTCAAGCGCCGTGACGACCTCCTCCGGCGGAGCGGCACAGGCAGCAATGAGTGCCTGACGCAGCGTGGAAACCAGCTGTTCCCGTTTTATTGTGCGTATCATATCCCTCTCCTTTTGTTTTCTAAGCATACTTTTTTCTTATCCTTCAGCGCCGTATCCATGTTCCCACGCGGCCATGCAGACAAATACACTGCTATTTGCAAAAGCCGGAAAAGCGTGCTATAATGCAGTTAGACTGTTTTTCCCAAGCGGCCTGTTTACCTGTTGGATCCGGGACTTCCGGAGGTGATTTTCTTTGGAATATAAAATAAAAGAATTAATTTACTCTTTTTTCCGCAGTGTCCCCGACTGTGCACAAATGCGTGCGCTGCGCACGGAGCTGACGCGGAATATGATCCGGCGCTATTATAATTATATCAGCTCTGGAAAAACGCCTGGCGAAGCCTATGACGCAATCCTCGGATGTGCGCAGGAAATAAAAGACCGAATTGCCGACGCTATGCGCAATGTGCGCGCTGCGCACGCAGCGCCGCCTTTTGGCGGGACGGGCCGCACGACCCGCAGATACAGCGCGCACAGCCAAAGCACTGGAACCGGGACGCAGCAGCAACAAGACACAGCAGAAAAGAAGCCGCCGCAAAAAGCCAAAAACAACGCGCGCAGCCACTCCGGGAAGGCTCAGGCAGACAAATCCGCCAAAAAAGCCGTTTCGATTTCTGCGGCGTTTGCTGTTGCACTGGCAGGCGCGGCATTGACCGCCCTCGCCGCATGCGGGGTGTTTTTTATCACACAGACAGCTTTTTTCAATTCCCGCATGGATTCCGGCATTGAAACGCCGATATCCGCAGCAGGAAGTACAGACAGCCCCGAAACGGATGCAGGAAAAACGCACGCAGATTCAGGCACAGTACTGGATTTTGGCGATGCAGCGCAGGGATACCGGGATATGGTGCAAAGCTTCAGCGAAGACGGCGCCTATGCGGTTGAAGCGGCGCATCTGACGGAAGTCGATATGTTGGAAGTAAATTGGCCGGCAGGAAATGTGCAGGTTCATGTCTATGACGGCACGGATTTCCTTGTCCTGGAAAATGCGCAAGGCGGCGTTACGCAGCAGCAAGCGTTATGCTGCGGACTGGAAGGCAATACGCTTTTTGTCCAATACTGTACGCCACAGGCCGCACAGGCCGCACTTCCTGTGAAGGATCTTGAAATCTGCATACCGCGGGCGTTGGCCGACGCCGCAGTAAACGCCGATTTTGTAATCGGCGACGCCGCGTTGACCCTTGACGGCATCACGTTCAGCACCATGCAAATAGATGCAAAGAACGGCTGCATCACCGCAGACCATCTAAACATCACGGGGCCGCTGAACATAGAAACCGTGTCTGCCGACGCTTCGTTTTCCGGGCTGTTTGAAAATGTAACGTTTTCCTCTGAATCCGGAAGCGTGCAGATTGACAGCGGCGACGTGTTATGCAGCATCGAAGCGCACACACAGTCCGGAAATGTAAATGTGAATGCAAATATCCACCGCCTAAAAGCATCCACTTATGACGGAGATGTTCGCATCCAGGCGCCGATTTGTCCGTATGCATTGGACATTACAACCCAAACCGGCGGCGTTGCCTTACATTTGCCCGTGCAGTCCGACTTTACGCTTGATTTTTATTCCAACTCCGGCAATCTTATCTCCGGATTATCCGTCGTTGATGCACACGGCGCTTATGTCCGCGGCGACGGTATTGCAGGTTTCCATATCGAAACGGTAAGCGGGGATTTACAAATCTTCGCATATACGCCGGCCTCCTGAACAGGATGAACCGGCCAACGCGTTTTACATGTTCAGATCCTATTGATTTTCCCCCGCCGCTGCTACGCAGCGGCGGTTTTTTCTACCCGTTCAGGCAGGGAATTTATTAAAATGATCTGCTTGCGGCGAGCAGGGAAAATACCTGCCTTGCCGTTTTTTCCATATTCTGCTTCGCATTCGCCGGATCCATCGCAGACTCCAGGCTTTGCGGAGCACGCAGGATCGGGAAAAACGCATCGATTCCCTGTGCGTTGCAGGCTTCGGCATCCTCGCCTGCACAGCCGCACAAACCGACAACCAGCGCGCCGCAACGCTTTCCAATTTCCGCAATCCCGCAAGGGGCCTTCCCCATTGCGCTCTGGAAGTCCATGCGTCCTTCCCCAGTCACGACGACATCCGCGCCCTCGGCATAACGTGCCAGTTCCACAGCATCCAAAACAATTTCAATCCCCGGCCGCAGCTCGGCGCCGAGATAGCTGCGCAATGCAAATCCGAGCCCCCCGGCAGCGCCCGCACCTGGCAACTCGCTGTAATCCACACCCAAAACCCCGGCCGTGCACCGGGCAAAACCGGACAGCGCGGCATCCAGCTGCGCAACGATCTGCGGCGTCGCGCCTTTCTGCGGGCCAAACACCGCAGACGCTCCACGCGGTCCGCAAAGCGGGTTATTCACGTCACAGGCAATATGAAACACGCATTCCGACAAAATGGCAGGCATGCCTGACCGGTCCAGATGGGCAATGCGCTCCACATCCCGGCCATAAATCCCGGTTTTCACCCCGCCGGCATCATAAAATTGCACGCCGAGGGCGCACAGCATACCAATACCGCCATCATTGGTCGCACTGCCTCCGATACCGATAATAAATTCCCGGCAACCGCGCTCCAAAGCATCGCGGATCATCTCACCAAGGCCGTAGGTAGTGGTATTAAGCGGATTGCGCCTTTCCTCCGGCACTAGCGTCAGGCCACTTGACTGCGCCATCTCCATCACAGCGAGCCTGCGCGCAGGTATGACGCCATACCTGGCCAGCACCGGCTCGCCAAGCGGCCCGGTTACCGTCAGCGTTACCGTATCGCCGCCAAGACCGCTGATCAACGCTTCAACCGTGCCCTCGCCCCCATCAGCAACCGGAAGCACCATAGTCTGTGCATCCGGACAGGCAGCCAGAATACCGCGCTGCGCGGCTTCCCCTGCTTCCAGCGAAGTAAGCGAGCCTTTAAAAGAATCTATGGCAATTACAACCTTCATACTCTCCTCCATAATTCCAGTTATTACTTTCATTATATCTTTTTTTCGGATGAACGGCAAGACAAAAGTCCTGGCATCTCGCTGTTTTCTGTGCTATACTGGTTGCGCAAGCATAAAACCGGTTTTTAGAAAGGAGACGGAAATATGGAAAACCTCAATCCAAACTGCCCGTGTAAAAATTCCGGCTGCCCACGCCACGGAAACTGCGCTGCCTGCAGGGCCTTTCACCATGGCATGGAAAAGCCATCTTCAACTACCTGTGAGCGGCTTGCGAAAGGAAACGGTAAAGATGCGCACAAAGAATGAAATAGCCGCCCATCTCAGCAGCCCGCCCGACAGCGCAACCGTGTAAAATGAACCGGATCATTGAATACTGCACAGATACTGCGGCCCCCGGCACACGTATTGACGCATTTCTGCGCGCACAGGGGTTTTCCGGTTCCGTCATAAATATTCTGCGCCGGGATATGCAGCTTGTCCTGCTTGATGGCTCACCGGCCAGGGTCGTTGACCGGATTTTGCCCGGTATGATCCTTACCATACGTATTCCGGAAATTCAGGGAAACGATACAATCCTTGCCGAAGCGATCCCGCTTGATGTCTTATATGAAGACGAGGATATCCTGCTTATCAATAAACCCGCCGGAATGGCAGTTTACCCAACGCCTTCCAACCCATCTGGTACATTGGCCAACGCCTGCCGCAGCCGGTACGGAGAACGCTTTGTCCTGCGCTGTCTGGGGCGTCTTGACCGGCACACTTCCGGGCTCATATTGATTGCAAAAAACCGCCTGTCCGCCTGTATCCTCACGGACGCGCTCCATACAAACAGTCTTACCCGCACTTACCTTGCCGCAGCCGAAGGACTTTGCCCAGCACAGGGGACAATCGACGCGCCCATTGCACGTGACCCGGACTCCATTCTCGCCCGGCGGGTAAGTTTTGACGGCGACGGCATGCGCGCGGTAACGCACTACACCCGCCTCGACTGCAGGAATGGATACAGCATGGTTCAAATCCGCCTGGAAACTGGACGCACCCATCAGATCCGAGTCCACATGCGCTATATCGGGCATCCCCTCCCCGGCGATTTCCTGTACAATCCCAATTACACACGCATTGGACGGCCGGCCCTACATGCCTGGCAGCTTGATTTCCTGCATCCGCTAACGCGGGCGCCTATGCACTTTACCGCGCCTGTGCCAAAGGATCTAATGGCTGTTTTTGACTGAGCAAAAAAGCACTTGACAAAATTTGCAAAGCATGATATACTTCCAATTAATCTTCAAAAAAGCTGCGACGAGGAAGAGTAATCGGTAAGCAAAGCCAAGAGAGGAACCGGATGCTGTAAGGTTCCGTGCGTTTACCGTTGAAGCCCCCTCTGAGCTTTGGAGCGAAAGGCTGATATGCCAAGTAGTATCCAACGGGTACGCCCGTTATCGCGCAGCGGTATGCGTCTTTTGGCAAGTACCGGTAGAGTGCGGCGTTTTTTACGCCGAATTTCGGTGGTAACACGGACTAGGTAGAGGTTCGCCCGAAGCATGGAATTCATGCTTCGGGCGTTTTTTATTTTCGGAAAGGAGATTCCCTGCATGCGTACATTCAAAAAATCTTCCAAACTTGACGGCGTAGCTTATGAGGTTCGTGGCCGTGTGGTCGCACAGGCCAGCGCTATGGAAGCCGCCGGGGAAAAAATATTAAAGCTGAATATCGGAAATCCCGCTCCCTTTGGGTTTGAAACCCCCACGCCGGTTCTGGATGCGATGAAACGCCAGCTCGAGTTAAGCGAAGGCTATTCCGAATCCCGCGGCGTCCTGGCCGCGCGCGAGGCGATTGCCGCTTATCACCGCAACAAGGGGATCGAAAATGTTCATCCAGAACATATTTACACCGGAAACGGCTGCAGTGAACTGATCAATATGAGCATGCAGGCACTGCTGGATGATGGAGACGAAGTACTCATCCCGAGCCCTGATTACCCGCTTTGGACGGCCAGCGTCACCCTTGCCGGCGGGAAGGCAGTACACTATATCTGTGATGAGCAAAGCGACTGGATGCCGGACCTTGCCGATATGCGCCGCAAAATCACCGCACGCACCCGCGCCATCGTCATTATCAATCCCAACAACCCTACAGGCGCAAATTACGGTACGCAAATCCTTAGCCAGATCGCAGAGCTTGCACGCGAATTTGACCTGATGATTTTCAGTGATGAAATTTACGACCGCCTGCTTATGGACGGCCTGGAGCACGTGTCCATTGCCTCTTTGTGCCCGGATGTACTGTGCGTCACTTTTAACGGCCTTTCCAAGAGCCATCTGATGGCCGGGTTCCGCTGCGGATGGATTGTACTTTCCGGTCCTTTAGAACGCGCGAAAGGATATCTGGAGGGTTTGGATATGCTGGCCTCAATGCGCCTTTGCGCAAATGTCCCTGCGCAAAGTATCATCCCTGTAGCGCTGGAGCATCTGGACGCAACCCGCTTCCTTTTCCAGCCCGGCGGCCGGATTTATCAACAGCGCGAAGCGATCTGCGAATCCATTAACGCCATCGAAGGGCTTTCGGTCGTGCGCCCGCGCGCAGCGTTCTACTGTTTCCCGCGAATTGACGTCCGCCGTTTCCGCATTAAAGACGACGAACGTTTTGCCATCGACCTCCTGAAAGCGGAAAATGTTCTGCTTGTACAGGGTACCGGCTTTAACTGGCCTTCTCCCGATCACTTCCGCATTGTATTTCTCCCCACTGAAGCGCAGTTGCGCGATGGAATGGCGAAGCTCGGCCGTTTCCTATCCTGTTACCGGCAGAATTGAGTCTGTACACAGAAAAAGCCTGGGGTCCGACTTTTTTGCCGGCTCCCAGGCTTTTTTATTTGTGCTCTTGCGAAAAATAAACTTTCGTGTTAGGATAGTCGTGCCTTGAGGCGCCCTTAACTGGGCTTAAATAGGAAACAGGTGCAAAACCTGTGCGACCCCGTCACCGTAAAAGAGAATTCCGCGCCTCCTCCCGGCGCCGCGAGCTGGGAAAGACAAGCCATTGGGCAGAGCCCTGCCTGAGAAGGCGGCACGGCGTGCATACGCACTGATCTTTAAGCCGGGAGACTTCCCTCTTTAGCCCCATATCCGCCACGGGACACTGGCGTCCAAGCTTTGGACATATGCGGGCAGGCACACTATATTTTTATAAGGAGATTTAAGAGCATGACGAAAACAACCGCATCAAAAACCCTCACCGTCACTGTAATCTTTGCGCTGGTCGCGGCCATGGCGCTTTCCTTCGCCGGATGTGCAAAGGAACAGAAAAAAAATGAAGGTACCGTAACCATCACCGTCGAAATCGTCGACAACGAAGGCGCTTCCACGGAATACACAATTTCCACCGATACCGGAACGCTCTGGGGAGCGCTTGAGCAGGAAGGGCTGGCACAGGGAGACGACAGCGAATACGGCATTATGATCCATACCGTCAACGGCCTGCGCGCCGATTATACTCTCGACGGCGCCTATTGGGCATTGTATAAAGACGGCGAGTATCTGTCCACCGGCGCGGAAAGCACAAAGATTTCTGACGGCGAACATTACGAGCTGGTCTATACCAAGGCTTAAATGGCCCGCCGCCGCGGATTTTCCGCGCGTGAACTGACCATATTCGCCATGCTTGGCGCACTGATGTTCTGCTCCAAGCTTGTGATGGAGGTCCTTCCAAATATCCATCCGCTTGGCATGCTTACCATGTGCTACACGCTTGTCTACCGCCGGCGCGCAATGATCCCAATTGCCGTTTACCTTCTGCTGCAGGGAGTCTACGCCGGATTTAATCTGTGGTGGCTGCCTTATCTGTATCTTTGGCCGCTTCTATGGGCAGTGACCCTGTTGCTGCCGCGCGATATGCCGAACAGAAAAGCAATGATTGTCTATCCCGTTGTCTGCGCCCTGCACGGGCTGACCTTTGGCATGCTCTATGCGCCGGCACAGGCGCTGATGTACGGGCTGTCATTCAAAGCAATGCTTGCCTGGATCGCCGCCGGGCTGCCCTATGACCTGATCCACGCCGCCGGCAATTTCTTCGCCGGAATGCTGATTGTCCCGCTTTCCGGGCTTTTGCGCCGCTTGGAACGTCAAGCTTACCGCTGAAAATAATAACGCAGCCTGAAAAAGGAGGGAAAAACATGTCTTTGCATGAGAAGATTTGGGAATCAGAAGAAATTCAGGATGAAATCGTCTGTTTTTCCACTGACGGCGAAGGCGCGCCAATCGGTGGGGATCTTGTATACGCGCCGCAACGAATGCGGCGCCTGTGCAGCTGGGATGGGAAAACAGACTATGAGCAGGATCGTGATTTTACCATTGCCGGCAGGCAGCTTCTGCGTACGGAAGGATCGCGCATTCCTCTGCTCCCGCGTGGGGCTTATTGCAAGCCCTATTTGGGGCAGCCGGAAAAAGCCTGGCTTCGTCTTCCCGGCGGAAAAGAGTATTTTGAGATCTTTCCCGAAATTTACCGCTGGCAGTGCCGGGTAAGCTACCGCCCGGCGGAGCGCTGGGATGGATTTATCCCGACGGATGAATCCCGGCGTCTACCGCGCACGATGGCAATGCTCAGCGGCGGGACGGATTTCCATCTGGTATTCTACGGCGACAGCATTACCGCAGGCTGGGAAGCCAGCGGCTGCAATGAGTATGCAGTCAATCTCGACTGTGCAGAATTCCATTTAACCCTGAACCGGCCGCCATATCAGCCGGCATGGGCACAGGCGGTAACTGAAGCGCTTGCCAAAGCTTATCCACATACACGTATCCATAAATTCAACCGCTCAGCAGGCGCCGCAACCACCGGATGGGGCGCGGAAAATGCCGCGCGTCTGGTTGAGCCCTGCGCGCCGGATCTTGTCGTGCTGGCTTTTGGCATGAACAGCCTGCAGGACGAACCGCTGCGCTTCCAGGCAGAGATCAAAACCATCCTTTCGCGTATACGTGCAGAAAAACCGGAATGCGAATTTCTTCTGGTTTCCCCCATGACCCCTTCCGGTGAAATTGCAGGTTTGCAGAATAACCAGCTTGCCCGTCAGGAGACGGCGCTTGCAGCGCTTTGTGCCGAAGAACCCGGAATTGCACTCGCGCCAGTCAATGCAGTATTCCGGGAGGTGGGCAGGCGCGGAAAAACGCACATTGACCTGACTGGAAATTGCATCAATCATCCAAATGATTTTGCTGTACGCATCTATGCGCAGACGGTTTTAAGCGCATTGGGACTATAGCGCTGGAAATATGTGCCCGTTGAAGCTATGCTTCAACGGGCATTTTCCATGTTTTCCCGCATCTGCTGTGCCGCAGCAGGGCAAACTTTCTTGTAGCAGTAAAAAAAGTTTTTCTTCCTGCGCAACCTATACGCCGTTTTTCCCGACTTTATAAGTGAAGGCAGTAAAAGGAGGCTCGCGATATGGACGATTCCCAAATTGTGGAACTGTATTTTGCCCGTTCGGAGCATGCGCTTTCCGCAACCTCGGAAAAGTACGGCGCTTATCTCAACCGCATCGCCGTAAATATCCTGCACAGTGCGCAGGACGCACAGG
Organism: uncultured Eubacteriales bacterium; assembly: GCA_934546935.1. GTDB lineage: Bacteria > Bacillota > Clostridia > Oscillospirales > QAMX01 > CALWJF01. Next base: position 13,372 of record CAKTEH010000004.1, on the reverse strand, counting down.
AGACAGTAAACGATGCGCTCCACCGCGCATGGAATGCAATCCCGCCCGCGCGTCCGGAAAAGCTGCGCTATTTCCTGGGGCGCATTACGCGCAACGCAGCCATTGACAAGCTCGCTCATCTACGCGCGCAAAAGCGCAGCAGCGGCACCGACATGCTTCTATCCGAATTGGCCGACTGCATCCCTGCCGGCACGGATATAGAAGCACAGACGCTTGCACAGGAGTTGAGCGGGCAGATCAACAATTTTCTGGATTCCATTCCGCCGGAAAGCCGCCGTTTCTTCCTCGCCCGTTATTTTTACGCACTGCCAATTCAGCAGATTGCAGACAAAACGGGCGCGTCGGAGACAAAAATCAAGTCCAGTCTTTTCCGCACACGAAAAAAATTACGGGAATTTTTAAAGCAGGAGGGAATTTTATGACACGCGAAGAAGCCATTTTCAAAGCGCTGTCCGCTGCAAACGATGCTTATCTGGCCGAAGCAGAAGCCGTTGCACCGCCGCGCCGCATCTGGAGTGCAAAACGGCGTTGGGTTCCCGCAGCCGCAGCAGCCATGCTTATTTTGACTGTCGGATCCGTCGCCGTACTTTCCAGCTTCTGGGACAGCCTGTTTATGGAGCGCCTGCATCCGGATGAGGCCGTTATGCACAAAACGGAGTCCATGGTGCAGGACGTACAGGCGTGCGCAGTATACGACGATGTGGAAATCACATTGACGCAGACACTGGGCGACGCGCTGAATATGTATCTGGCAATTGATATTCAATTTTCTGAACAGCTTGGGCTTGCATCGTATATAACAGACGAGGGCAGTACAATTATGATGGAACTGGGCGGTATGCGGCTTTACAAGAACGACGGCACGCAGTATGCCCAAAATCTGCGGCGGCCTTTCCGCACGCGCGGGCATTGGAGCAGTTCAACCTATGATCCCCAAACCAACAGCGTCCGTTTCCTTGTCTCCTTTACTGACGACAATGCGGAATTCACCAAATACAATGGTATCATTCTGGTCATCGATTCAATCCGTGGCGTTGTAGAGGATACAGGAGAAGAAATCCTTTTGGATGGGCCGTTCCGGCTCAGCTGGAAAGCAGAGAACATTGGGCCTATCTATGAATTTGAACTGATGTCCGGCGAGGAAAAAGTGGGCGATGTGTACCTTTCATCCCTCTCGCTTTCCATTTCTATCCTGAGCCGGGCTCTCAACGGTGAAAATTTTCAGGAGAAGCTGGAAGCATTGCAAACTTCCATCCGGATCCTTATGAAAGACGGCAGCGACTTCCCGCTGTATCCGCGCGGCGGAAGCGGCGGCAGTATGGTTCAGCAGACCATCTGGTTCGACGAAGTACTGGATTTGGAGCAGGCAGACAGCATTTTCATTGCTGGATATACGCTGGAACTGGAATAAGAATACGGAAAAAGCCCGGAGGAAGTCAACGGTTTCCTCCGGGCCTGCTTTTGTATTTCACTTATTCAGCAAAGATCTCATCATAGGCTTTTGCAATGCGCGCAAGCTCGTCCTCAGACATTGACCAGTCCGCCGCCGAAGCATTCTGCCGGGCCTGCTCAGCCGTTTTTGCGCCAACCAGCGCAAGCGTTACCGCTTTCTGGGCAAGCACCCAATTAATTGCCGCAGAAACAGTCGGGGCATTGTGCCCGGCCGCAATTTCTTTTAGTACGTCGACCATTGCACAGACTCTCGGCCAGACCTCCGGCGTATACAGCTTGCGATAGAAGCCGGCACGGGAATCCCCTTCCGGAAACACCGGACGGTTTTCCAAAGAATATTTGCCGGTCAGGATACCGGAACCAATGGAACCATAGGACAATACGCCGATATTGTTTTTCAGGCAATAGTCCTGGATTTCGCCCTCGAATCCCCGGTCAAGCAGCGAATACGGCGGCTGAAGAGAAACGATTGGCACATATTTGCGTGCCTCGTCCATAAGCGCACCGTTGAAATTGGAAACGCCAACATAACGCACTTTCCCGCTTTCAACATGGCGGGCAACCTCTTCCATTGTCTCTTCAATTGGTGTGGACGGATCCGGCCAGTGGCACTGCCACAGGTCGATGTAATCTGTCCCAAGGCGGCGAAGGCTTGCCTCGATCCCCTCCCGCACGCACTTTGCACTGGCGTCACGGATATAACGGCCATCTTCATCGAAACGATTCCCAAATTTCGTGGCAATAATTACCTTTTCACGCGCAACCGATTTCAGCGCCTCGCCCAATACAGATTCGGCATGCCCATTACCGTACGCGGGAGCGGTATCAATAAAATTCACACCGGCCTCGATACTGGCTAAAATCGCTGCAATAGACTGCCGGTCATCCACCCTGCCATAAGCATTCCCGGACATCGGCCAGGTTCCCAGGCCGATTACCGAACAATTCAAATCGCTTGTCCCCAGTTTTCTATACTGCATATGCATACTCTCCTTTTCTTTTTTCTCTTTTTCTATTTAAGCATTTTTACCAACAAATGTCAATCCTGCAATTTTGAATCCCGATAAAACGACAAAAATCCTTTGATATATCCATACCTTCGGCAGCATCATTACAAAAAAGCCGGATGAAAAAACAACCTGTTTTTCATCCGGCTGACGGATATCAAACCGAAAAAAATTCAGCGCTCCGGGCTTGCAATAATTTTTGCAATAGCCTCCCGGCATTCCGCTTCGATAGATGCATTGCCTGGAAGCGGCATAATGTTACGGACATGCTCGCCACCGGCTTTTCTGCCATTTTCTCCCAAAGCAATAACCGCAGCACGGCGCACGGAAAGTTCCGGATCCCGCACCAGATCGACAATAGCGTTAAATGCCTCATCCTCATGGATCGGGCCTAACGCACACGCAGCCGCAGCGCGGATTTCCGGATCCTTGCTTGTCGACAATCTTACCAGTTTTTTTACTTTTCCTTTTTCGCCAAGCGTCTGGATTTTGGCAATCTTCTTCTCGTTACCCACGTTTCTTTCCTCCTAAGTATATGCTTTCCTGCAGCGCGCAAGCTTTCTTGTGCGCCAGACAATTGGATTCCTGAATATTATAGCGCAAATGAAAGAGAAATGCAACAAGCTATCCATTAGACCCAGACATTGTTTACAAATTCTACAACTCCTGTTTCTCTGGGATAAGGCATTGGTCGGTTCATGAATTATTCATTTTTCATTTACATTTTGTCGCCAAAAAAATCACACTTATTTGATATAAACATCATATGAAAGACATAATGCCGGGTTACAATATAGGCGGTTCGAAAGAAAAGACCGGAATATGGAGGGATTTATACATGAACGATATGAATGAAAACCGCTATCAATTTGACATTGAAGCGCCGCAGACACCGGCTGCAGGGCAGCCAGCCGCACCGCAGGACGGCCATGAATACCGCAGGATTAAAAAAATGATTATCCGCGTAGCCGCAGTTGTCTGCGCAGTATCGCTGCTTATCGGCGGCGGGGCGGGCTTGCTGATCGGCGGCACGCTGAAATCCGGTGATTCCGCAGATCAGCCGCTGGTTTCCGATGATATAAATACGCAGAACTCGGACGGCAGCAATACGGATAAAACACCGCAGTCCGGTACAAACGAGCAAAATAGCAGTGCCGACCGTCTCCTATATACTTCCGGAGGAAGCTCGGGGTCGCTTGACGTCGAAGATATCGTCACAGAAGTAGAAAACACGGTTGTCGCAATTGTCATCAATTACAGGGAAACCGCCACCTACGGTTTCCAAACCTACTACTATGACGCACAGGCTTCTGGTTCCGGCGTAATTGTCAGCGAGGATGGCTATATTGTTACAAATAACCATGTTATTGCAGGAGCAGAAACCATTACCGTAACGCTTGCCGACGGCACCACTTACGACGCGCAGTTGGTCGCCGCAGACGATGCGACAGACCTTGCGCTCATCAAGATCGATGCATCGGGGCTGCAGGCTGCGGAAATCGGCTCAAGTGCGGATTTGAAAAAAGGCCAAACTGCGGTAATTATCGGCAACCCACTCGGCTATCTCGACGGCAGCGTTTCAACCGGTGTCATCTCTGGGCTTAACCGCACCCTCAGCTTCTCCGACGGTACTACGCTTTACCATCTCATCCAGACTGACGCATCCGTAAACCCCGGCAATTCCGGCGGCGGCCTTTTCAACGACCGTGGCCAGTTGGTCGGTATTGTTACTGCAAAAACGTCTTCAACCGAAGTAGAGGGGCTTGGTTATGCGATTCCTTCTGATGATTTCACTGATGTGATCAACGACCTGTATACCTATGGTTATGTCAAGGGCCGTCCGACGTTAGGAATCAATACCATTAATATCACCAATTCCATGGAAGCAATGTACTATGGCCTTGGACGCACTGGGATTTATGTCCAAAGCTTTGTCTCCAAGGAAGCGGAAGAGGGCTCTGAACTCAGAATCGGCGACTGCATCGTCTCAATTAATGGCATCGCTGTTTCCAATTCCAATGAAATCCTCAATATCCTGTCAGAATATGAAGTCGGCGACAGTGTGGAAATTGAGGTCTACCGCGATGGTTCCCTGCTGACCGTCTCTACCACCTTGGTCGAACAGGACGCAAACTATTGAACCTGGCAGACAGTTGTTTGCTTTCCCCAATTTTATAAAGGGCGTCCCTCTTTCCGAACAGCAGTTCGGCAAGAGGGACGCTTTGCTTTTTCAGAAGCACGGGCAGGGATGGGTTTCCACAGCGTTTCCAGCTGCCCATCCGTCCCCTAGGTATTTACAAAACATGGGCAGTATGCTAAAATGGGGATGGAAAACAGCTTGTGAAAGGAAGAACGATATGAAATTTGGTATTTACAGCGATGTACATGCTTCAACCATTTCGCCGCGCGGCGAAATGTATTTTTCCCATTCCTTTGTAAAAGCACAGGACTACAGCGCCTATATCCGTCGCGAGGGCGCCGAATTTTCGATTTGCCTGGGAGACATCTGCGAATATACCGGCGATGTGCAGACAGATGAAGAAGCGCTTGACCGGGCAATGGGACCTCGCATGTGGGGCCGTCATCCTTATATCCATGTGCTTGGCAACCACGACGTGGCCTTTGGGACCAAAGCGGAGTTTTACGCACGTGTAAAAGACCCTTTCCGCTCCCGTCCCGGCATGCCGGCCAACTTCCGTCCTCCGGTCCCTCCGTCCATCCCAGTTGCACCTGCTGACAGCCCATATTTCAGCTTTGTGCGCGACGGCTGGAAGTTCGTTGTGCTGGACACCAATTATGATAAATCCGGCGCGAGTATCGAAGGCAAGCTTGTGCGCGCAACGACCTATATCAATAATGCACAGCTTGAATGGCTCGCGCGTACGCTTTCCGACGGTATGCGTGCAATCATTTTAACCCATGCTAATCTTGACCCGCGCGAGGTAGAGGGGCAGGCGCACCCGTGCGTGCTCGGCAATGCCGCTGAAGTGCGCGCTATTTTGGAGCAGGGCAATGTAAAACTCGTGCTGCAGGGACATGCGCATGAAGGCGCATGCAGCTTCTGCCGCGGCATCCCTTATATTACACTGCGTGCAACCGTCCTCGGCCAGTACCCGGAACATTATGCCATCGCCGTCGTCGACGTACAGGATAACGGCATCCACATCCAAGGCTTTGTCGACCAGCCCTCCTACGATATTTGCTTCTGAGCAAACCGTTTTGCAGTTATATACCGCAACAGGCGCAGGCAGAAAATTTTTCTGCCTGCGCCTGTCTGTTTTTATCCATCCCGGCCTTCAGCAACCATACAGATGCAAGCGCCTACAGGTTCGCCAAGTCATAAGGCGTCGACTGATAAACATAATAATTGAGCCAATTGGTAAACAGCAGTGTGGAATTAGCCCGCCAGGTCACCGGTGGGTTTTCTACCGGGATATCATTCGGGAAATAATGTTTCGGTACTTCTATCGGCAGGCCACGCTCCCGGTCGCGGTAATACTCCCGTGCCAGCGTGTCCGCATCATATTCGGAATGACCGGTAACATAAATTTCCCTGCCGTCCCGGCTGATCACCAGGTATACCCCGGCCTCCTCGGATTCGGCTAAAATCTTCAATTCCGGATGCTGCTCGATATCTTCACGACGCACCTCCGTGTGCCGCGAATGCGGGGCGGAAAACGCATCGTTAAAGCCGCGCAGGAGCGGTTCAAAAGCATCAAGCGTCCTGTGCCGGAAAACGCCGAACATCTTCTTTTCCAACGGATACTTCGGAATCCCATATTTGTAATACAGCGCTGCCTGCGCCGCCCAGCAGATATTAAAAGTCGAATAGACATTTCCCTTTGCCCATTCGTAAATAGCGCACAGCTCGTCCCAGTAATCAACCTGCTCAAAAGGCAGATGTTCCACCGGTGCACCAGTCACTATCATGCCGTCATACCGGTTTTCCTGAATCTTATCAAAGGTCTTATAGAAATATTCCAAATGCTGCTGGGCCGTATTGCGCGCGGTATGGCTGGCAGTCTGAAGCAAATCCACCTCAATCTGCAGCGGCGTATTGGAAAGCCTGCGCAAAAGCTGCGTTTCTGTTTCTATTTTCGTCGGCATCAGATTCAGGATCACGATCTTCAGCGGACGGATATCCTGCGTCTGCGCACGGCCCTGTGTCATGACAAAAATATTTTCACTTTCCAGAACCGCAGCCGCAGGCAGTGCATCAGGGATTTTAATTGGCATAGCCTTGCTTTTCTCCTTTCCCTTCAGGGTCCCGCGCCGCACAGATGCAAAGCATAAGCCGGCGGCACGGCGATTAGATATGGAGATTATAGCAAATATCCGGGATAATTACAAGCGCCGCCGGCACTCGACCGGAAATGCTTTACAAAAGCCGGAAAATGGGTATACTGATCTATACTTCTTTGGTTTTTGGAGGCAAAATGCAGCGTTTTTTTCAATCTATGCGGGAATATCTGCGCAACATCGACAAGCTCCTTCTTTTTCTCTGCCTTACGGCGTCAATTTACGGACTGGTCTTGATTTACAGTGCTACTTTCAGTTATAATACAGTATCCTATGTCCGCACACAGGCCGCCGCAGCCATGCTTGGCATTTTTGCGTTTTTTTTAGCAGGCGCGATTGATTACGAAGATATCGCCCGTTTTTGGCCTTTCGTGCTGGCGCTGAACCTTGCATTCCTGTCCACACTTTATTTTTGGGGCGTCGGAGACTCCAACCGCAGCTGGCTGCGTTTTGCAGGAGTTGGCATCCAGCCAGCGGAGCTCGGAAAAATTGCATTCATTCTCACCTTTGCCCGGCATCTCAGCCTGGCCAAGCATACGGGCATGCGGCTGCGCGACGTGCTGGGGCTTCTTGTACACGCGGGCGTCACCATCGCCTTTGTTATCTTTTTTTCCCGCGACGATGGAATGAGCCTGGCCTATGCTGCAATTGCCTTGGCAATGGCCTTTTTTGCCGGCGTTGGGATTGTCTATTTCCTTGCGGGGGCGGCGGCAATCGGCGCATTGCTTCCCTTTGTCTGGGAAAAGCTGATGGATAATTATCAGCGTTCCCGGATTCTTGCCGTAATCGACCCGGAAGCTTATCCCGACGCTTCCTATCAGGCAATGCATAGCCGGATGGCAATACGTTCCGGCGGGCTTTTCGGCGAAGGCTTTCTTTCCGGTACGCAGACGCAGTACAGCCTCATTCCGACCAAGCACACAGATTCGATTTTCCCGGTAGCCTGTGAAGAATTCGGCTTGCTCGGTGCGGCAGCTGTCGTCATTCTTCTGCTGCTGATTCTCGTATGCATCGTGCGTACTGCCCTGCAGGCACGTACAGATACCTCGGCGCTGATCTGTATTGGCGTCGCTGCGATGCTGGCATTCCAAACCATCCTGAATCTTGGGATGAATCTGGGCATTTTCCCCATCGTCGGGCTGACCCTCCCCTTTTTCAGCTATGGTGGTTCCAGCATCCTGACCATGTTCACTGCAGCTGGGATGGTCAGCGGTATACGCCGGCAGTCGAGGCGTGATGCCGCACACTTTGCATATTATATCAGGAGGTACACATGAAAAAAATTCTCATCCTGGCCGATTTTTCAGAAGAAAACCAGAATGCTATCCGTGCGGCAGCACAGGAGGCACAGCTTATATTCGTCCCTGCCGCTGCGCTTACGCAGCCATGTGTAGCAGACGCCGACGCAGTCGTCGGCCCGCTGCCTCAGGCGCTGATCCCCGCGGCCCAGAAACTGGAATATCTGCAGTTATGCTCCGCCGGAGCAGACGCCTATCTCGCCCCCGGCCTTTTACCGGAAAAGATCACCTTATGCAATGCAACCGGCGCATATGGCCATGCAGTCAGCGAACATCTGTTTGCAGGGATCCTCGCTACCGCGAAAAAGCTGCACCTGTACCGGGATGCGCAGCATCTCCATGCTTGGGCGTCTCTCGGAGGCGTCCCATCCATCGCCGGCATGACCGCGCTGATCATCGGGCCCGGTGATATTGGCGGACGGCTGGCGCGCCTTCTGCATGCGGTAGGCGTACATATCCTGTGCGTACGGCGCACTACAGGGGAAAAGCCGGATTTTGCCGACGAAGTATATACTGCCGGCGCATTGGACAGTGTCCTGCCCCGCGCGGATATTGTTGCAATGGCGGTACCTGGCTCTGCATCTACTTATCATATGATCTCCCGCGCACAGTTTGCTGTAATGAAGCGCGGCGTCATTCTCGCTAATGCAGGACGAGGAAACGCCATTGACCCGGATGCACTTTGCCAGGCAGTGGATTCCGGTATCGTCGGCGCAGCTTTTCTGGATGTGACCGAACCGGAACCGCTGCCGAAAACACATCCTCTCTGGGACAAAAAAGCCGTATTTATCACGCCGCATATCTCCGGCGGCTTCCATATGCCGCAGACGCAGGATACGCTTGCAGCGCTGGTTGCAGACAATCTGCGCAGGTATCTGTCCGGCCAGCCCCTGCATAACATCGTCGACCGTGAAACCGGCTACCGCCGCAAATAACCCCATCCTGTTCTGACCCTCCGGCCCGCACGAAAGCTACGTGCGGGCTGGATTTTTTGCTGCATAGGCAATCTAGGCAAAACATCCCGTGCCCGCAGGAGAGCCTTGCAAAAAGCGCCGATTCAGCTTGCAGACATTCGCAATTATGCGGCACTTAGCAGCGGATTAATTACCGCAAACGCAAATACATCGTCCGTTTCTTTCTTTTGAACCGCTTTCCAACAAGAAATTTATCACATATTGCCGTGGATTTTCAGCTGTGCTTATGCTATACTGCATGCATATAGAAAGGTGGTACATATGGAGAACCTACAGATTTCGGCAAGTGTCGTCCTTCCCATGCTTCTGATGATGCTTGTCGGTTATATTTCCCGCTGCACGGGTATTGTCAGTGAAGACACCCTGCGCAAAGTTAACAAGCTGCTGTTCCGCATTTTCCTTCCGTTTCTGGTTTTTCGAAACGTTTATACAAGCGATATCCGCTCTGCATTCAGCCCGAAGCTTCTGATTTTTTCAGTGTGTCTGATTGTGGGAATGTATATCCTGATTTTTTTTGCAGTCCGTGCACTGGAGAAAGATAATCCTAAACGCGCATCGCTGATCCAGGCGATTTTCCGCAGCAATTTTATTATTTTCGGCATTCCCGTCGTCTCCACACTTTACGGAGAAGCCAGCACCGGCGTCGCAGCTATCCTGATCGCGGTAATCATCCCACTGTACAATGTCCTGGCGGTTGTTACCTTCGAAGTACACCGCGGCGGGAAACCCGATTTCAAGAAAATATCAATTGGGATCATTACCAATCCACTGATCGTCGCTTCGGTTTTGGGCGCGATTGTCCTGCTTTCCGGTTTTCAGATGCCCGCAATTTTGGATGAGACGATTTCCAGTATCGGTAAAATCGCAACTCCCCTGGCTTTTGTAATCCTTGGCGGCCTGTTTAATTTTGAAGCGATACGCGGCGGCATCCGGCAAATTGTTATTGGACTGCTGGGCCGGCTGGTTATTTTCCCGCTGATTGGCCTGAGTATTGCGGTTCTTCTCGGTTTTACAGGGCCGGAACTCGCAGTTATTATGATTATGTGCGGTTCTCCTCCGGCAGTCAGCTCCTTTACAATGGCCCAGCAGATGGACGGCGACGGCGAGCTGGCCGGAAGTCTGGTCATTCTTGGTTCCATTTTGTCCATCTTCACGATATTCATCACAACTTTCCTTTTAAGATCCATCGGTTGCCTTTAAACTGAAAACGCAACAAATCCCCCGGAAAGGATTCCGGGGGATTTGTCATTTGTATTTCTACATACGTCCTCAATCCAGGCATCAACTACGGCAGACAGCTATTCGGAAGAAAACCACCATCTTTATTCCAAGAGCCAGTTTTTCATAAGATTCCTGATTAATAATATTGAAATTTCAGAAGTTTTCCCCTATAATAGGGATAGTGCATTGCACTATAGATCATGAGCAGAATCGAGGGAAAGAATTTGTATCGGATTATCGATAAAAAAGCGCTCAATCCCACCGTTACCATGATGGAAATCGAAGCGCCATTGGTCGCACGCAAAGCACAGGCCGGACAGTTTATCATCCTGCGTGTCGACACCGAAGGGGAACGCATTCCGCTGACCATCGCCGGCTACGATCCCATACGCGGAACTGTGCGCATTATTTTTCAGATTGTCGGCGCAACAACGCAAAAACTCAACCATAAAAATAAAGATGAATATATCGCAGATTTTGTCGGCCCGCTCGGCCGTCCGACAAAACTTGACGGCCTGAAAAAAGTCTGCATTGTCGGCGGCGGCGTCGGTTGTGCAATCGCGCTGCCGATTGCGCAGGCACTACATGCGCGCGGCTGTGAAGTCCATACCATCGTCGGATTCCGGAACCGGGATCTTTTAATCCTTGAAGATGAATTCTCTGCCTGCTCCGACCGGCTGACCGTGATGACTGACGACGGGTCTTATGGCGAAAAAGGCGTTGTCACAGCACCGTTGAAAGCTGCAATTGAGGCCGGTGAAGCTTATGATGAAGTCATCGCTATCGGCCCGCTGATTATGATGAAGTTCGTCGTGGCGACAACCAAGCCCTTCGGCGTCAAAACCACAGTTTCCATGAACCCGATCATGATTGATGGAACAGGGATGTGCGGCGGGTGCCGTTTAAGCGTTGGCGGCCAGACAAAATTTGCCTGCGTGGACGGCCCGGACTTCGACGGTTTTGAAGTGGATTTCGACGAAGCAATGCGCCGCGGTACGATGTATCGCGAGTTTGAACGTCATGCATATGAAGAAACCTGTAATTTATTCGCAAAGGAGGCAGAGTAAAATGGCTTCCAAACCCAATATGAACCCGAAAAAAAATCCTATGCCGACGCAGGACCCCGCTATCCGGGCCCACAATTTCAATGAAGTCGCATTGGGATACGGCGAGGCGGCAGCATTGGACGAAGCAGCCCGCTGTTTGAACTGTAAAAATATGCCCTGTGTGGCCGGTTGCCCAGTCGGCATCCATATCCCTGCTTTCATTGCCCGCATGCGCGAGCTGGATTTTGAAGGGGCCTATCAGGTGATTACCCAGGCATCCAGCCTTCCCGCCGTGTGTGGGCGCGTCTGCCCGCAGGAATCCCAATGTGAAGCGCGCTGCGTGCGCGGTATCAAGGGAGAACCGGTCGGGATCGGCCGGCTGGAGCGTTTTGTTGCGGACTGGCACAATGCGCACAGCGAAAGTGCCACGCAAAAACCCATGCCCAACGGCCACCGCGTTGCAATTATCGGTTCCGGCCCCTCTGGCCTTACCTGCGCCGGAGATTTGGCAAAAAAAGGATACGCCGTTACTGTTTTTGAAGCGCTTCACACCGCAGGCGGCGTGCTTGTCTATGGTATCCCGGAGTTCCGTCTGCCCAAAGCAATTGTGCAAAAGGAAGTGGATACGCTTAAGGCGCTCGGCGTAGATATTCAGACCAACGTTGTCATTGGGAAAACCCTGACCGTTGACGAACTGTTTGAAGACGGCTACGAAGCTGTATTTATTGGATCCGGTGCAGGGCTGCCAAATTTTATGAATATCCCGGGAGAAAGTCTCATGGGCGTTTATTCCGCAAATGAGTTCCTGACCCGTAACAATTTAATGAAAGCATATCGCGGCGGCAGCGATACGCCAGTTATGCATGCAAAAAAAACGGTAGTAGTCGGGGGCGGCAATGTTGCAATGGATGCGGCGCGTACGGCCAAACGGCTTGGCGCACAGGTCACCATTGTTTACCGCCGCACGGAAAAAGAGCTTCCTGCCCGTGCAGAAGAGGTGGAGCATGCGCGTGAAGAGGGTATTGATTTCCAGATGCTGACAAATCCTTTGGAAATCAAAGGCAAAGATGGTTGGGTCAGCGCTGTACGCTGCCAGCGCATGCGCCTGTCGGAGCCGGATGCGTCTGGGCGTGCGCGGCCGGTACCCATCGAAGGCAGCGAACTGACGATCGAAGCCGATTGCGTAATCATGGCCATCGGCACCTCTCCCAACCCGCTGATCAAATCGACGACCCAGGGTCTGGAGGTCAACCGGCGCGGCGGGATTATTGTCGAAGAGTCGACCGGCGCCACGACAAAAGCAGGCGTATATGCAGGCGGGGATGCGGTTACCGGCGCGGCAACCGTTATTCTTGCCATGGGCGCAGGCAAAACCGCTGCGCAGGCGATTGATGCAAAGCTTTCCGGCGCCGCCGTACAAAACTGACTAGAGCAAACCCTTTTTCCCAGATAAAGCGGTTTCCGTTATGGAAAACGCTGGGGAAAAGAAACGGCGCAGAATAAAGAAATAAAAAAGCGATGTGGAGAAGGATGCTCCCGATAAGAAAACATCGTGAGGAAAGAGAGAACGGTATAGCTTCGGCTGTACCGTTTTCTCATTTTTCCATTGATGCCGTGACTTTTGACATTTGTTCAACGGTCTTTGCGTCGATCCGTCCCGCCGCGTGAAGGGCGGCTAATTTCTTCAACTTCCGCTTCATATTGTTCTTGCTCCTGCGGCGCACCTTGCGGATCACCGCGCCGCTTTCGGTCAAGTATGTATGAAAGCCCAAGAAATCAACGCCGTGTTTCAAGGGAAAGATATTTGTTTTCGCATTCAGCGAAAGCCCGCGCGCCTGTACGAACGCTTCAATCTGCTTCCGGCACTCCTGCAAATATGCTTTGTCGTGATGGATCAAGAAGAAGTCGTCCATATAGCGTCCGTAATATTTGTCAGCCCTCCCGCTTTAGGCGGTCGCCTTGACCAGCTTCACGATGGCTTCGCCGATAGCGGGCGCACAATCGAAGATCGCGATACCGCTATATTTGTAGCTGTTCGTGTCGATGTCGTAGGCGCTCTTCACGCCGATATTTTC
>CAKTEH010000003.1 GCA_934546935.1 uncultured Eubacteriales bacterium | reverse complement strand
GAGTACGAGCAGTACCACGGGTTTTCTATGCGGATGTAATGGCAAACCATTTCAAAGTTCTGATAGCTATTTCACGAGAAGTGTGGTAGTTGTTTGTGTTGCAAAAAAGAAATCTCAATCAAAGGAAGTGAAATGCATGGCAAAACGAAGACCGGCCGGTGACGGCATGGTGCGCAAGCGGGAGGACGGGCGCTGGGAGGGCCGCATCGTTATCGGCCACAAGGAAAACGGCGAGCCGCTGTTCCGCCATGTCTATGCCAAGACGCAAAAGGCGCTGCTGGACAAGCTGCACCAGAACATTGAGTGCTACCGCGATGTGGAGCTGACAGAGGACAGCCGCATGACGCTGGGCGAGTGGCTGGATCGCTGGCTCACGGAGTACAAGGCGGGCACGGTGCGTCCTGGCACGCTCAAAAGCTATCGCTGCTACATCGAATACTACATTAAGCCGCAGCTGGGCGACAAGCAAATCTCCCTCATCTCCCAACAGGACATCCAGAGGATGTACCGCCGCCTGAAAACGGAAGGGCGCATCCACGAGCATCCCGAGATGGATCACCAGCTCTCGGACTCCATGGTCCGCCACATCCATTCCACCCTCCACGCCGCACTGAAAGACGCGGTGCAGGCGCATGTCATTCCCAGGAATCCTACCGAGGGGACAACGGCTCCCAAGCCCAACTATAAACCAAAGCGCATCCTCACCCGTGCGGAGCTGGACGCCTTTCTCGCAGTGGTGGAGCAGGACGAGGTGTGGCGGGACTTCTTCCAAACGGAACTGATGACCGGCCTGCGCCGCGGCGAGATCTGTGGTCTGCAATGGAGCGACTTCGACGGGGACGCCGGGACGCTGAAGGTGTGCCGCACCCTCCACAGCCAGCGGAAGGGCGAGTACACCGTTGGTGAGACAAAGACCAATCAAGGTATGCGTACCATCATTCTGCCGCACAGCGTGACTGAAATCCTGCGGCGGCGCAAAGAGGATGCCATCAGCCAATGGATATTCCCGGACCCGGTGAAGCCGGAGGATCCCGTCGACCCCAATGCGGCGTATCGCCACATGAAAACGCTCCTCCAGCGGGCGGGGCTGCCCAGCATCCGCTTCCACGATCTGCGTCACACCTTCGCCACCCACGCCCTTACCAGCGGAGTGGATGCCAAAACCCTGTCGGGGATTCTGGGACATACCAATGCCAGCTTCACGCTGGACACCTACACCCATGTTACCTCAGATATGCAAAAGCAGGCTTGCGGCATCGTGGGCGGCTTCATGGAGGACATCTTCGGAAAGGAGTTGAAACCGTGGCAAGAAAGCGAAAAGCCGGAGACGGAACTGTAAGGCAGCGCAAGGACGGGCGTTGGGAGGGGCGCATCGTCATCGGCTACGATGATAACGGCTATCCCAAGACGAAAAATGTTCTCGCTAAAACGAAGAAGGAATGCGTCAAGAAGCTCCAAAAGCTCAAGGAGGAATGCGGCGGACGGAAGCCGGAGAAGGTGCGGCCCGAGATGCCCTTCGGGGACTGGCTGACATACTGGTACGAGAATCACTCCAAGCCTAAGATCCGCCCAACTACGCAGGAGACCTATGAGAGCCGCATCCGCCTGCACATCATCCCGGAAATCGGGGACATCCCGCTGAATAAGCTGACACAGAACGACCTGCAGCAGTTCTACGGTCGGCTCAAGAAATGCGGCCGGAAGCGGTTCACCGACAAGTACGGCGAAGGTCTGTCCGACCGGATGGTTCGTATGTGTCACGCCACCTGCCGCTCCGCATTGGAAAAGGCGGTGCAGGACGGATTGATCCGTGTGAACCCTGCCATCGGCTGCAAGCTGCCGCCGAAAAAGGCACGGGAGATGCAGGTGCTGACGCGGGAGGAGCTGCAACGGTTTCTTATCCAGGCAAAGTTCGAAGGCTACTACGAAGTCTTCCTTTTGGACTTGGCCACCGGCCTGCGCCGTGGCGAGCTCATGGCGCTGCAGTGGGACGATCTGAACTTCAAAACCGGTGTGCTGAATGTGAACAAACAGGTCTACGATGTGCGGGGCCAGCTTCAGATCAGCACGCCCAAGACAAAGAACTCCATCCGCAAGATCGTCCTGCCGCCTACTGTGGTTGAGGTGCTGCGGGAGTATAAGAAAACAGTGGACTCCCGCTGGGTGTTCCCTTCGCCAGTAAAGGAGGACTGTCCCATTACACCCGGCGTGGTGCGGCGCAGACTGCAGCTCATCTTGGAGCACGCAGGATGCAAGCATGTTCGATTTCATGATCTGCGTCATACATTCGCAACGCTGGCACTGGAGAACGGCATGGATGTCAAGACTCTTTCCGCCATGCTGGGACATGTGTCGGCGGCCACCACGCTGGACATCTACACCCACATTACCGATGATATGCAGCGGGCAGCCGCCGAAAATATTGACCGCGGCATCGGCAAGGCAGCGCCACAGGAGGACGCTTCAGAGCCGGGGCAGGAAACTGCCCCGGCCCAGGCGGAAAAGCCGAGGATGACCGATTTCAAGCCCTATGTGGGCCACAAGCGCAGATCCGGTACCGGCTGCGTCAGTGAGATCAACGACCATCTCTTCGAAGGCCGCTACTCCCCCAAGTGGCCCGACGGCAAAAAGCACGCCCGCAATGTCTACGCCCATACCCGCGAGGAGTGCGAGGCAAAATTGAAAGTGCTAATCGTAGAGATGAAGGCAGAGATTGCGGAGACGCAGCGGCTGAAAGCGGAAGGGCCACTTCCGCCTCAGATTCCGGAAAGGAAGAAAGTCCAGAAGAAAATAGCAGAAGGCACAGAAAAGTAAATAAAAAAGCGCTGGTATCGGTGCCAATTGTGCATACCGATACCAGTGGCTTATTAATGCTGGCGCTTTGAAAAACAATGGTTATCGGTCGTCTTCTGACTGCGGCAGCAGTGGCAATAGCTCTGCAGCGATTTCAGCTGCGGTCATCGTTGCAGTGGTCATTGCTAACTTGCTCCCGATAATAGGACTATACGCCATAACATCCTTTTTAGTTAAGTTGTGCCACACGGGTAAAAGCATTTTTCCATTGATGCTTTCCAGCTGAAAAAGCCCGTCCAGTTCAGCTTTCGTCCAGTACTTACCGTCTTTGATGTAGTCAGGTGAAAGAACAGCGACACCAAATCTGGACTTCTTGAGGCCGTCATCAATTCTGGCTCTCATCGAATCTCCCCATTTGATTTCGCTGGTATCATACCATACCTTGACTCCTAACTTGCGAAGCTCGTCTACAAACTCATCAACGAATTCCTCTTTATCCTCCCATGCGTGGGAAACAAACACGTCATACTCTGGCAAAGTGCTTTCCTCCATTCTACTTGCTGGCATGACAGAGGGCACTGAGAGCGCCTGTAGTTCTTCAATCCTTCGTTCGTAGGACTGTTGCATCTGTTTAGCTGCCATATCCTGCTTTTTCTGAGCTTTAGCTTCTTCTTTTTGCAGATGGACTGCCGCATCGTTGCGCTTTTTTCGTTTATCTGCAATCTTATTAGCTAAGGTTGCGCTCTCGCCAGAGGCCTTATTTGCTGCGGCCAGGTAATTGTCTCGCTGCTGCAATTTACTTCTTACCGTTGCAGTAGATGCATTTTTATTAATAGTAATGTTCGCGGCTTTTCTTTGCTCCTCAGCAGCTTTCTTATCCAGAGCAACTTTCTTTTTTTCTAAATCCGCAATATCTTTATCAAGCGCATTCACAGTTCTTTGGTATTGTTCGATTGACATAGGTGCCTCCAGTTTCTCATAATATCGATGGAAAAGGGGTATGTCCTGCGGACATACCCCCTGGTGTTATCCTCTTGGAGGAAAGGGATCCTTTCCGTGAGAATCCTTATCTCTAATCCGTCCGTCAGGTCGATGAATGACCAGTTCAGAACCTTGGTTACGCGAAATTTCGCGTGCGATATCAATCGCATCTTTTTGCGTTGTGGTACGCACGGTAGCACGGATATTACCCTCGCCTTTGACCTGCCAACCGCCATTGGGATGAGGTGTCACATGTTGATTTTTACCCATAGCCGCTCACCTCATTTCAAACGGGTCACGCGTCCACAATGAGGACACTTGGATGGATTCGTAATAGGGATAATGCGCTTGCCACAGCGGCAAATGTAATACTTATACTTGATAGTCATTGTTTATGACCTCCCAAAAAGTGAATTTCATCTATATAATCACACTATTGGGAAAAGACTGCGTTTTTTTACCTTTCCAGACACAGATTTCGTATTGCAATCGGAAACCAAACATGGTACAATAGCAACGCATTATGACAAAGTACCATGTTCCGTGCTTCTGTCGTCCCGCAGGACACCGAGTTGCCGCTCGGTGTCTTTTTCTTTTCTCTTTTATGTGTTGTTGTCAAAGAACAGGTCTGGATTGCACCCGAAGGCGCCTTCCAGTATGCGATTAGCCAGATTAACTTTTGCCCGAGAAGTTTTAAGGTCACTCATCCTATGTAAAACGCTTTTCCCGCAGCTATCTTTTGCAGTTATCCACACTTGATCTCGACGATAGTTTCCATCGACTAAAAGTGGCTGATGTGAAGTGCAGATTAGTTGTGCATGATGCGGGTTGCTGACTTCACTGGTGAACAGTTCGATAATCTCTTTAGCTAACGAGAGGTGAAGGCCGTTTTCAAGTTCATCAATGATAAGGATACCACCCTTCTCCAAAACATCAAAGAGATAGGGCAACGCTGTAAAAAGTTTTACAGTTCCTAAAGATTCATCTGCAAAAAAAGAAAGTGGTGCGCTGGTTGTCTCTTCGCCGTTTTCATACACTGCGTGCCGTGAATCTACGCCGACCTTTGTCCTCTTGGCGATAAGTTCTCGGTTTTCGAAATCGTCCGAAGAAACCCTTTGGCGGGCAACCTCCTCTTCTTCAAAAGAAACTTTAATATCACGAAGGGTCGGATCGGCTTTTTTTATTATGCTGATGTACTTTCTGAGCCGTTCTTCCGAAAAGGTCTCCTTGGGATTAACAGGATCCAACCTGCCAGCCGCCATATTGGCAACATTGATTCCGCTTATCGCAGCAACGATCTTAGATGCAAGTGGGGTGTTTAACATCCCAGCAACCGGAAGACATAGCGCTTCTGCCTTAACGGTATGTTTTGCAGCATCAAATCCTTTTAAATCTGAACGAAGTGTAATGTCCTTAAAAGAAGACGAGGTGCGTTCAAGCAACTTTTCTGTCCTTCGATGTTTTTTTGTGAGAAGTTCGTAAACGACCTCTTTTCCTTTGACAGAGAAAGCATACCGATAGGTTGTACCATCTATGATAAGCTCGATTGCAAATTTTGTCGGTTTTTCTTGAAAGCTGGTATCAAATGCAAAAGTTTTCACAGGAGTGTCCATTTCTTTTAGTTGAGGAATGGAAAGCAACTGTGCAGCATCAGTCGCAGCTAACGGAGAAACGAGGAGAAGGCGCTGAATCTCCCGGAGGATTTTACAGAAAAATGTTTTGCCTGACCCGTTGGCTCCATACAGGAATGAAACCTTATTAAATCGACTGCCTCCGCAGGCGAATGTGTTGTCAAGGTGCTCTTTTTTACTGAGATCCGATTCTGTTGTGAAGATAATCGGTTCAGCAAATGAAGCGAAGTTCTCGACAGAGATCGACTTCAAAATGAGGTTTTCCATCTCTTTCGCTCCTTTCCAAGTATAATCTATCACATAGCATTCCAAATGTCAATGCTTAAATCGGATTTTTCGACAATCATGACGAAAAACACAAAACAACACATTTTGTCAACGAAGGAGCAGATATTTGCACATTAACATAAGCTGGTGGTGTGAAAGTATACTTTAGTGTTTGAAAAGCAACTGTTTTAGATATTTACGCATTGCATCACCTCTTGCGCCGCAATAGACAAAGAATAAGAAAAATCCCTCTGAAATCTACGATTTCAGAGGGATTTTGGTCCGAGTAGTGCGGCTCGAACGCACGGTCTCCTGGTCCCAAACCAGGCGCGATACCAACTTCGCTATACCCGGATATTCAATTTCTGCCATTATACCACGGCGGAGGGGAAAATCAAAGATTTTTCTGTCTGTGGTCATTTATGTGGTCAAAGCCGCTTTTATGCCGTTTTCAACGACTGGGGGAAATCCCGCAAACACAGGTGTCGCAAGGCTTTGCGGCGTTTCGCCTCACCCTATCCCGGATACAACCACGGCACTCCCAAAGCAGGCGCGCTACCAGCTGCGCAGCACCCCGTTATGAAGTTAAATTATCCAGCCAAGCATATTCTCTCGAAATCAAGCGCAATATTGCTTTCCCTATGTCCGTAACTGTGCGCTTCGCCGGCTTCCCATACAACCGGGCGCATAGGCCGGCATCCGTGCCCTCGCTAAAAGCACTCGAATTGCGCGCGAAACAAGAACCCCCTGTATTTATATAGTATAGCATATTTAAACCAGCTTGACAAGAGGAATTTTTCTTATATAATAGATGCATATGTACCCGAATCGACTTTGAAAGGTATGGAAATATGAAAAACACAGATAAAACCATGGAAAAAATCGTCGCGCTATGCAAAGGGCGCGGCTTCGTATACCCCGGCTCTGAAATCTACGGCGGCCTGGCAAATTCCTGGGATTACGGCCCCCTCGGCGTGGAACTGAAAAATAATATCAAGCGCGCCTGGTGGCGTAAGTTTGTCCAGGAAAACCCCTATAATGTCGGGCTTGATTCCGCTATCCTGATGAACCCGCAGGTCTGGGTCGCATCCGGACATGTCACAACCTTCAACGACCCGCTTATTGACTGTAAATCCTGTAAAATGCGCCATCGCGCAGACAAGCTGATTGAAGATTTCTGCCATGAAACCGGCGATACAGAAACCAATGTTGAAGCAATGACCAATGAGGAAATGGTCGCGTTCATCCGGGAAAAATCCATTCCCTGCCCCGGCTGCGGCAAAAGCGATTTTACCGATATCCGCAAATTCAACCTCATGTTCAAGACCCATCAGGGCGTAACCGAGGACAACTCCACCGAAGTTTACCTGCGCCCAGAGACTGCACAGGGCATTTTTGTCAATTTTAAAAATATCCAGCGTACCACCCGACGCAAAATTCCCTTCGGCGTGGCCCAGGTCGGCAAAAGCTTCCGCAATGAGATTACCCCCGGCAATTTCATCTTCCGAATCCGTGAATTCGAGCAGATGGAACTGGAATTTTTCTGCAAGCCCGGGACCGATCTTGAATGGTTCGCCTATTGGCGCAAGTTCTGCAATGACTGGCTGCTCAATCTCGGCATCAAAGCCGAAAACCTGCGCCTGCGCGATCATGAACCGGAGGAGCTTGCCTTCTATTCCAAAGCGACCACTGATTTCGAGTTTATGTTCCCCTTTGGCTGGGGCGAACTTTGGGGCGTCGCCGACCGCACCGACTACGACCTGACCCAGCATATCAAAACTTCCGGCCAGGATCTCGACTTCTTTGATCAGGAGGCAAACGAGCATTATGTGCCCTATGTCATTGAACCGTCTCTGGGCGCCGACCGTGTAACGCTTGCCTTCCTTGTCGAAGCCTATGACGAAGAACTGCTCGACGAAGCGAAAAACGATACCCGTGTTGTGCTGCACCTGCATCCGGCGCTTGCCCCGTTTAAGGCCGCGGTACTCCCGCTGTCAAAAAAGCTGAGCGAAAAAGCCAATGCGGTCTATGCCCGGCTTGCCCACAACTTCATGGTCGATTACGACGAAGCCGGTTCCATCGGCAAACGTTACCGCCGCCAGGATGAAATTGGTACCCCGCTTTGTATTACTGTCGATTTTGATACGGAAACCGACGGCTGTGTCACCGTTCGCGACCGTGATACAATGCAGCAGGTACGCATCCCGATTGATGGGCTGCACAATTATATTGCAGAGAAAATCGATTTCTAAACAGGTTTTTTCAGCTGCGCATGTAATATGTACATGCGCAGCTTTCTTGTTTTTGCTATAAAAATCAAATTACGCATTGTAAAAGGCGTAAAAGTCCTGTATACTTTATTTACTAAGGATAAGGAGAGTCCACGGATGAAAATCACGAAAATCACCAGCTATATCTATCCCGAATATCTGACGCACATCGTCCGCGTGGAAACAGATGAAGGCATCACCGGATATGGCGAATGCTCGCCCATGTCCGTACATGTCACCGCGCAGATCATCCACGACAATATCGCGCCGAAACTGATCGGACTTAATCCCTTTGACATCGAAACCGCGGAAAAATATGCAATGACTAACAACTATAAAATCCGCGGGCAGCTTCTGGCCATGTCCTGGTCAGGCATCGAGCTTGCGCTGCGCGACATCCAGGGCAAGGCGCTCGGCATGCCGGTGTACATGCTGCTTGGCGGGCGCTTCCGCGACGAAGTGGAGTTCTACGCTTCGAGCATGGACCGCAGCTCCCCGCCGGAAAAAGTGGGCGAGGACGTGGCCCGAATGGTCAAGGAAATGGGCGTGTCCTGCTGCAAGATCAAGGTTGGCGGACGCATCGGTTCGACGAAGGACATTCCCGATCTGGAAAACGACGTGGCGAAGGTTCGTGCAGTGCGCGAAGCCATCGGCCCGGACTGTCGCCTGATCCTTGACTGCAACAGCTCCTATACCGTCGGGCAGGCGCTGCTTTTGTGGGAAAAAGTCGCGCCCTATGATATCTATCATTTCGAAGAGCCCTGTCCCTACTGGGATATGCGCGCATATAAGACACTGGCAGAAAAACTGCCGGTGCCGATGAATATCGGCGAGCAGGACTGGGACCTGATGGTGTTTCGTGAGTTTCTGGAAAACCGTGCCTGCCATATCGTCGCGGCGGACCCGGTTAAATCCGGCGGCCTGACCAACGCCAAGCGCGTCGCCGCGCTATGCCGCGCCTATAATGTAGTCTATGCCCCGCACAACACCTCCCGCGCCATCGGCTTTGCCGCCAATATGCAGCTTGCCGCCTGCACGCCGGAGTACAGCTATTACCAGGAATTCAATATCGAGCCGCGGCCGCTGCAAGAGCAGTTCCTGACCGAGCAGTATAAGCTGACAAACGGCAAATTCCGGGTTCCGGAGCTGCCGGGGCTGGGCGCGCCGCTGGACGTGGAAAAGCTGGAGCGCATTGCAATTCAGGTGGGATAAAATCTATGCAGTATATCATGGCGCTTGATCAGGGCACGACCAGTTCGCGCTGTATGCTTTTTGACCTGCAGGGCAATATTGCTGCACGGGCGCAGATGGAATTTTCCCAGTATTACCCGCAGCCAGGCTGGGTAGAACATGACCCGGAAGAAATTTTCCACTCGCAATATGAAGTTGCCTGTCAGGCTATGCAGAATATTGGTGCGCGCGGTGTGGAAATCGCCGCCATCGGCATTTCCAACCAGCGCGAAACCGCCATTATCTGGGACCGGAAAACCGGCGAATGCATTCATCCCGCCATTGTCTGGCAGTGCCGCCGCACGGCAGACGCCTGCGAAGCGCTGAAAGCGCGCGGGCTGGAGGATCTGATCCGCAAGCGCACAGGGCTGGTAATCGACCCTTATTTCAGCGCAACAAAAATCCGATGGATCCTCGACCACGTGCCCGGCGCACAGGCGCGTGCCGAGCGCGGGGAGCTTGCGTTCGGCACGGTCGACAGCTATCTGATCTGGCGGCTGTCCGGAGGGTCGGCGCATCTGACCGATTACACCAATGCCGCGCGCACGATGCTGTTTAACATCCATACGCTTAGCTGGGATGACGAGCTTTTGGCCCTGTTTGATATTCCGCGCGCCCTGCTGCCCGAAGTGCGGCCATCATCCGGCTTTTTTGCCAACAGCGAACCGGAGCTTTTTGGCCGCGCCATCCCAATCTGTGCAGCGGCGGGCGACCAGCATGCGGCACTGTTCGGCCAGACCTGCTTTGCACCGGGTGAGGTGAAAAACACCTATGGAACCGGTGCGTTCATGCTGATGCAGACCGGTGCGCGCCCTGTAGACAGCAGCAACGGTCTGCTGACTACCATAGCCTGGGGCGAAGGCAGCCAGGTCGATTACGCACTGGAGGGTTCGGTATTCATCGCCGGGGCCGTCGTGCAGTGGCTGCGTGACGAGCTTGGGCTGATCTCCAGCGCTTCGGAAAGCGAATCCTGGGCGCGCAAGGCCTCTGACAGCGCGGGCGTCTATGTCGTGCCTGCCTTTACCGGGCTTGGCGCGCCATACTGGGACAGCAACGCGCGCGGTACGATCACCGGCCTGACGCGCGGGGCGCGCCGGGAGCACATCATCCGGGCCGCGCTGGAGTCAATTGCCTACCAGACTCAGGATGTGCTTGCCCTAATGCGCCGGGAAGCAGGCGTGGAAATCCCTGCCCTGCGTGTGGATGGCGGCGCAAGCGCGAACAATTTCCTAATGCAGTTCCAGGCGGATATTTCGGATATCCCCGTACTGCGTCCGGCAAGCGTAGAAACGACGGCGCAGGGCGCGGCATTTTTAGCGGGACTTGCCTGCGGCGTGTACAGCGGACGAGAGGAAATTGCTGCGCTTTACCGGGCGCCGCGACGGTTTATGCCGCACATGGATACGCAGGCGCGGATTACGCTGCTTGCCGGATGGCAGAGAGCCGTGCGGGCAAGCCGGTCCGACGGCTTATAAGGTGGACTGGCCCTTACAGCCTATAAGGGGACCGGGGCTCCCCTATATACATGCCCCCGGATTTGACCTTACGGCCCACAGGCGGACTGGGTCCCCCTGTATACGCGCGCCCGGTTCCCATTCGGAAACCGGGCGCGTTACCCCCGGCCTTCGTTTTTCTGCAGAAAAACGAAGGGGATACGGTATGTTTTTGACGCACATGCCGTCAAAAATACGCGGGATTTTCAGATTAAACATGTATTCCCGTCGTGGCTTCGCCCGACGGGAATTTTTTCCATGCAAAATTGAAATTGTCATTTCCCAAAGTGCAGCTCCCAAAAGCAGGACGGCGCCCAGGCAGGATTTTTTTGCACATTTCTTCTATGCTTTCCAACATGCGGATAACATACAGACACCTGCAAAACAGGAGAAAAATACCCCCTCCACCTCCGACATATTGAAGATAGAGAGGGACATGAAGAACTCCTTAAAATTTAAAAAACCAACACAGGCAAAAACGCAGTTCCCCTTTTCGGAAGCTTGAAAAGCCCCCTCCGCGCCGTCCATTTTGAGCCGGACGGCAACAATGGCTACTGCCGCTGAAAAAGCCAAAAAACCGGTGCGCCTTCCGGCGTGCCGGGCAAAAAGCCAAGGTAGAAAAACGAAAATCCAAAAGAAGCAGGGGACAGGCGCGCTATGCGTGCGCCATAAAGAAAATCCGTTCTTCCTCCGCCGCCGGAGGGCAAAGCATACGGTCCGCAAAAATTTCCACAGCACAAAAGCCCGCGTCCATCAGCATCTGCTTCAGCGTTTCCGCCTCATACGCACGTTCGCGGTGATATTCTGTTGTCCGGCGGTAGAGACGGCCGGCCTTTTCAAACAGGTCAAGCGTATATGTAAAAATCCCGGATCCCCCGTCATAGTCGCCCTGATAGACGCAAAACGCATCCTCTGACTCCCGCGTAAATGCCGCGCCGTCCAGGCTGCGCAGAAGGAAAGCGCTGTTGATATCGAAAATAAATACGCCGCCGGGATTAAGAAACAGCCGCACACGCGAAAACGCACGGGCAAGCTTCGCTTTATCCGTCACATACCCGACGCCGTCAAGGCAGCAGACAGCCGCGTCCACCGTCCCGTATAAGTCGAGCTTTTCCATCGGCTGACAGATATACACAGGCTGCGCCGCGCCGCGCGGGCAGGGCTTTGACACGGCGACGGAGAGCATCTCCGGGGATATATCCGCGCCGATGACCTCATATCCAGCCTTCGCCAGCCGCAGCGTCATCTCTCCGGTTCCGCAGGCCAGGTCAAGCACCAGACGCGGCGCGATCCCCGCGCGGGAAAACAGTGTCTGATAAAACATTAAAAACCCGTCATAGGGCACATCCCGGCAAAATGCGTCATAATGCCCCGCAAGCGCGTCATACGCTTTCATCGCGAATCCGGCCCAGCGCCATGCGGTAGGCATCATTGCCATAGTTAAGCGCGCGGTTGACGCGGCTGATCGTCGCCGTAGATGCGCCGGTGGTTTTGACGACGTCACCGTAAACATGACCTTCGGAGAGAAGGCGCGCAACCTCAAAGCGCTGCGCCATCGATTTCAGCTCCGTGACCGTGCACAGGTCCTCGAAGAATGCGTAACACTCCTCCATCGTGCGCAGCGAAAGCACCGCGCGCAGTAAATTTTCCATCTGTTCATTTTTCAATTTATCGTTCAAGCCGACACCTTCTTTCCGACAATAGTTTACCACACTAAAATCAAAAAGTAAAGAGCCAGCCTGCGCATCCTCCGCCGGATTATGCGCATATTTTCAAAAAATATACCATGGATAAGCGTTGACTAAGTCTGCATTAGACAGTATAATCAAAATGAATAATAAAATACCCGTCCGCTTATGGCCAAGTGTCCAAAAAAGCCGTCCTGAAACGGCGGGGGTGTGGACGGAGGGCTTCTGCATACGCTGCACGCGGCGGCATGCGGGCAGCCCTATCCAAAGGAGGAGTGTCTATTGAGCGCTGTCAAATGGGTGCTTAGCACCATGCGCAAAAACCGATGCCGGGTCATTCTCGGCATGGTTTTGAACCTGATCTGCGTCGGATTCAATGTTGTCGGCCCGATGATTTATGCCAGCATCATCGACGATGTTATCAAGGGAGGGCAGACGCAGCTGCTTGCACCGCTTTGTTATGCCGCGCTGGCGGTAGCGGTTCTCTTTTCCATTTTTACCTATCTGTCCCAGTACTGTCTGGAGTCGGCGTCACAGAATACGGAACGCGACCTGCGCAACCAGCTCTACGCCAAGCTTCAAATTTTAGATCAGGGCTTTTACAACCGCAACCGTACTGGCGACCTGATGATGAAGCTGACCGGCGATCTAGACTGGGTGCGCCATTTTACCAATTACCTCATCCCGCAGGCAATCTCCAATATAATTCTCTTTATCACTACCTTAATTGTATTCCTGTCCTATAACTGGCGCCTGGCGCTTTTGTCCATGCTCTTCACGCCGCTGACAATCTTTGTTACCATTAAAGTCCGCCGCCATATGCGCCCGGCGCATGACCGTGTGCGCGAACAGGTGTCGAAGCTCAACACCCTTGTGCAGGAGGACATTTCCGGCAACCGCGTTGTAAAGGCCTTCGTGCGCGAAGACTATGAGCTTGGGCGCTTCCAGCAGCAGAATATTGCCTATCGCGACGCCGCCATCAATACGACCGTTACCTGGCAGCGCTTCGCGCCCTTTCTCGACAGCTTTTCCCAGTCGCTGTCGGCGGTGATCCTCCTGTTCGGCGGCATCTTCTGCATCCAGGGTTTGCTTACCCTTGGGCAGCTTTCGCTGTTTATGTCGCTTGCCTGGGGTTTAAACGGTCCGATGAATCTGATCGGCACAGTCATTAACGATTACCAGCGCTTCCTGGCCTCCGCCGACAAGATCATGACCATTTACTTTGCCCGTACCAATATTGATTCCAAGCCCAACGCCTTTACGCCGCAGTCCCCGCGCGGCGACGTGGAATTCCGCCACGTCAGCTACCGCTATCCGGACGCAAAGGCCGACGTATTGCGCGATATCAATATCCAGGCAAAAGCAGGACAGACCATCGGGATCATGGGCCCAACTGGATGCGGCAAAAGCACCGTAGTCAGCCTGATGTCCCGCTTTATGGACGTTTCCTCCGGCGGGGTGTTCGTTGACGGCGTAGACGTACGCGACTACGACCTGACCGCGCTGCGCAAAATGATCGGCGTGAGTATGCAGGACGTTTTCCTGTTTTCGGAAACCATTGACGCCAATATTGCCTACGGCAACCCCGAACTCGACGAGCAGATCGTTATAGACTGCGCCGTCGATGCCGACGCCGACAGCTTTATCCGCCGTATGCCCGAGGGCTATGAAACCATTATTGGTGAACGCGGCGTAGGGCTGTCCGGCGGCCAGAAGCAGCGTATCGCGCTGGCCCGCGCGCTTGCATATGAATCGCCGGTGCTCGTGCTTGACGATACAACCAGCGCCGTCGATATGGATACCGAAGCCTATATCCAGCAGCGCCTGCGCGCGCGCAAGAACCGCGCAACCACCTTCATTGTTGCCCAGCGCATTTCTTCGGTTAAGGAAGCCGACTGCATTTATATCATTGAAAACGGCTGCGTAACCGAGTCCGGCACCCATGCTGAGCTGCTTGCAAAACGCGGGTACTATTACAACATTTACTGCCTGCAAAACGGCATGGAGGAAGGGGGCGAGGCATAATGGATGTACGTAAAAAACGCAACAAGTTTGACGTCGATGAAGAGCTTGAGTCCCCGTTTAATATCCGGCATCTGCGGCGCGCACTGGTTTATATCAAGCGTCATGCAAAAAGCCTCATCTTTGCGCTGACGCTCAGCGTCATCTCCACGCTTTTAAGCTTGATTACGCCGCAGTTCTCCGAATGGGTTATCGACGACCTGATCCCCAACGGCGATTATAAAGGCCTTGTCATCATGTTTGTGCTCTTTGTCGCCATCGTCGTAGCCGTCGTGCTGATCAATCGCCGCCGCGCGATCATTACAAACCGCGTCGGGCAGACCATTATCGCCGAGATCCGCTCCGACCTGTTTATCCATCTGCAGAAGCTTCCGTTTGATTATTACGATTCGCGGCCGCACGGCAAAATCCTGACGCGCGTGGTCAACTATGTCAACTCCGTCGCCGATTTCCTTTCAAACGGGATTATCAACATCTTCCTCGAGCTGTTCAGCCTCATTGCCATCATCTGCTTCATGTTCGCAACCAGCATCCGGCTGACGCTGCTGACCCTTGCAACGATGCCGCTTTTTATTGGGTTTTTGTTCTTAATCAAAGGCCCGCAACGCCGGGCAAGGCGTAAACTCTCCAATAAAAATTCGAACATCAATGCGTATCTGCATGAATCGATCAACGGCCTGAAAGTCACGCAGAGCTTTGACCGGGAAACGGTCAACGCGGGCATCTACTCCGGGCTTGCCACCGACGTGCGTAATGCCTGGATGCGCGCGGTAATGCTGGGCGGGCTGATGTGGCCGGTGATCTCCATCCTTTCCAATGCCGTCAAGCTCGGCGTCTATTATTCCGCCGCAGCCAATATCTTCTCAGATATCACCCTGGGCACCATTCTGACCTTCATCGGCTATGTATTCCGTTTCTGGGCGCCGATGCAGGTGCTTGGTAACCTGTACAATCAGCTCATCAATACCACCGCCTATCTTGAACGCATCTTCGAGGTCATGGATGAGCCGATTTCCATCGACGACCACGAAGGGGCTTATGCGCTGCCGGAAATCAAAGGCCGCGTCGAATTTCGTGACGTCACCTTTGCCTATGAAAAGGGAAACAACATCCTCGAACATATGGATATCACCGCCGAGCCTGGCGAGAGTATCGCGCTTGTCGGCCCAACCGGCGCCGGGAAAAGCACCATTGTCAGCCTGCTCGCGCGCTTCTACGACATCCAGGATGGTTCGATCACCATTGACGGGCATTCGATCTACGACGTAACGATTTCCTCGCTGCGTTCCCAGATGGGAATGATGCTCCAGGATTCTTTCCTGTTCACCGGCACGATTATGGACAATATCCGCTATGGGCGCCTGGATGCAACAGACGAGGAAGTTTATGCTGCGGCGCGCGCCGTGCATGCCGACGACTTCATCCGCGAGCTGCCTGACGGCTATAATACTGCCGTCAACGAGCGCGGTTCCTCGCTTTCGGGAGGGCAGCGGCAGCTGATCAGCTTTGCGCGTACGCTTCTGGCCGACCCGCGCATCCTGATCCTTGACGAAGCGACCAGCGCCATTGACACCCGTACCGAACGGCTGGTGCAGCAGGGCCTGCAGGCGCTTTTGGTCGGGCGCACAAGCTTTATCATTGCGCACCGGCTTTCCACGATTAAAAACTGCCGCATCCTCTATGTCGCAGATAAGGGGATCGCAGAGTCCGGCACGCACGATGAACTGCTTGCAAAACATGGGCTTTACTATAGCCTGTACACCTCGCAGTTGGATTGACCGGTCCTTGGATTCTTCAGACCTACAGGGGGACTGGAATCCCCCTGTAGACGTGCCTCCGGTTCCCATTCAGAAACCAGTCGCGTTACCCCGGCCTTCGTTCCTGTACAGAAAAACGAAGGAAATATGGTGTGTTTTTGACGCACATGCTGTCAAAAACACGTGCAGCTTATGAAAATGCCCTCGGGACACTGTCCCGGTGGGCGTTTTTTATACCTGTAAAACAGAATCCGCCTCTGTGGGCAGAAAAAACTCCGGCGTTCCAGATGGAAAACGGCACACAGGGGCTGGTTCCCGGGAAAGATGCAGGAAAGATCAATGCAAAACGCCGGCTTTATATCATCCGTCCAATAAGGACGCCGGCTATGCACAGCGCGGCGCCGCACAAGACATACAATGCCGGACGCAGGAAACGCCGCAGCCGGGAGGACGCGCCCATATAGTTTGCAGCGATCCGCTGCGCCTGGCTTACGACATCCTGCGCGCTGACGCCTGCAGCCGCGTCCTCCTTTAAGATGAAAATTGCTTCTTCAAACAGCCGTTTATCCGGTGATTTTACAACGACAACCCGCTTCGCCAACCCTTTTACCATACACACATCCTCCTTGCTGGTGGTTTTTGGTTAGTATGGACGGGTTTTCTTTCCTTCATACGTTCTTATGGATGATAGGACGAAAGTTTCACTGCCAAAACGGTCATATCGTCGCGTGTTCCGCAGCGTGCGCGCCCTTGTTCCAGGATCTGTGCGGTCAGTTCTTCCGGGGAAGCGCCCCGGTTTTCCTGTAAAAGCTCCAGCATCCACCGGTCGTCTTCTTCCGCAAGGCCGTCGGACAGCATCACCGCGACATCGCCCGTGTGCAGGGCAAGGCTTGTACAGTCTACTGCAGGCTCCGCAGTGGGCAGGCCGACCGGCATGGAGACCGAGCTGATTTTCCTCGGTATTGCCCCAACAGGGCAAATATAAGTCGGTGCCGCACCGCATTTGTAGCTCTGAGCTGCGCCTGTATACAAGTCAATGCGTAAAATATCGCAGGTGGTGAAGCTGTCCCCGCCGCATTTGATTGCAAAAGCCGGATGGATGAGCCGAAGGGCCGTATCCGGCTGCACGCCGCTGCGCAGGAAATGCTCCAGCATCTTTAAAAAGCCTTCACTTTCCCGGGCTGCGGACACGCCGCTGCCCATCCCGTCCGACAGCACCAGGTAGACAATGCCGTCGGCCGTTTTAAAATATGCGCAGTTATCGCCCGAGGCTTCTTCTCCGCCTTTGGGCTGGGCAGATACGGCCACAGCTGCGCTGTAGCAGATGCTCTCGCGCAGAAGCACAGGCGTCTCCGGAAGCCCGGAATCATCCAGCCGCATCGTCCGGCCGAGCACCTGCCCGGCAATATGGATAAGCTCCCGCTGAAGCGACGCCCGCATATGCGCGACCGACTTTACCGTACAGATATAACGGCCTCCGGCGCGCGCCACTTCCACACCCAGTGCAATATCGTTTTGCGCCAGCGCACGGCGCAGCGCTCGATTTTCCTCTTCACATGCCTCCGGCTTCGGCGCAAGCTGGACTGCCATTTGCTCAAGCAGTTCGCCAATTGCGCCGTACTGCGCACCCAAAAGCAGCGCATCGTCCCGTGCGCGCCGGGCATAGCGCGCACGGCTTTCCCGCAGGGCAATGGATTCATTGACTGCGCCGATAAATTCTGAAAGCTTCTGGCAGCGCGCGCTGAAAAAGGGTGGGAAATCCTCTGGAACAGCATGTCCGGCAGCCAGGATCCGCATACGGGCTTCCTCCAGCGCCGCACGTGTCAATTCACCCGAAATTTTATGGCAATTGCCCGAAAGCGGGCAGCTTCGGCAGACACGGTCAAGCGCAAGACGGTAAAAGTCGCGGCCCGGATCCTCCGCAGACGTCTCCGGCGGTACAACATCCCCGGCAACTACGCTGAAAGCGCGCGCTGTTGCGGCAAGCTTCCCCCGGATGGAAACGGTAAAGTTTCTTTCCTGCGCATCGTTTTCCGCCCGTGCGCAGGCACGGACCAGCTTCTGGGTATGCGTACGGACACTCTGCCCGCTTAAGTAAAAGATTATGCCGGAAGCAAAGCATTCATACACCGGGGCCATAGGCGGCGAAGGCCACAGCCACGGCAAAAGAGCGGCATGGCAGGCAGTAAAGGCAAGGATCAGCCAAAACAGCCCGAATTTTGCAAAAAGCCCTGCAATCAGCGCGGAGAGCGCGTAAATTATAGCTGTCTGTGCTCCGGTTCCAAGGGAAACTCCAACCGCAACCCCTACACAGACGCCGCATGCACAGCCGTATACCGGATCGATTGCCGCAACGCACAGGCACAGATAAACCGCGGCCAGGCGTCCGGCGGACATCCCTGCGAAAAGCGGGAAGCCGCACAAAATCAATACAACGCTCAACCCGGAAGCGACCAGGCAGGCAAGCCGCTGTGCCCGGTCCGGCTGTGCAGCCCTGTTCGGCGGTCTTTCCGATTTTGCTTCCCGGGCGTCCTCGACAATAACGGTAAGCGGGCGGTAGCAATACGCCGCGCCCATCGCCAGCAGCACCTCGCAGCCATAAAGCGCCGCTTCCCGCAGCCCGGCGCCATAGGAGAGCAAATAAACGGCGCTGGTCAGAAGCAACGAGACCCCCGCGGCAAGCGATGGGAGCCATATCCTCCGCAAAACCGGAAGGCCGCGCAGCACCAGTCCAACGGCAAAGCACAGCGCCGCAGCCGCGCAGTATTTCAGCCCATCCACAGCGCCGGAGGAAAGCATATAGCCCAAAAGGCTCCCGCACAACGCCGCGGCCCCATAAAGCCGGGAGCTTGTCCGCCGGCAGGAAACCGCCGCGACAAAGCTAACCCCGAGCGGCGCAAGCATCCCTGCCAACGCGCCTCTGGCAAGCAGCATCCCCATCAGGAAATAGCCTATGCAAATCAGTACCGTGCGCAAATACGGCCCGGCCAGCGAATACAGCCCAGGCAGCACTGCACTGACAGCAGATACGCTGAAGGAACCTGTTTTTCCATTTTCATGCCTTCCCAAACGCTTCATCGTACTTCCTCCGCAAATTCAATGTGCCTACATTTTAATCTTGTCGCAGCCGTTTTTTTGCCAAAGCGCGCCGTCGGCTTTTAGAACCGTCCGACAGCGATATATTCCCCGCAGCATTGGTTTTTTCCTCTTTTCCGGCATATTCATACGCCTTTTCGCACAGGGATTGCCAGGCGCGCGCCGTTGCGGTATGATAGAGGGGTGGCGTGCCGAAATCCTGCAGGACAATGGCGCAAGCCGCGGAAATTTGCAGCGCAGGCTGTTTTTTCGGAGGCGATTTATGGAAGGCTTTTTTGTGGAACCGGTGCTTTATACAGGACGTGATGGGGATAAAAGCGCGCCCGGGTCAAAACAGGGCATGGTTTACGATTTTCTGGATCGATTGGAAATTTCGTATTTACGCGCGGATCACGCGCAGGCGGATACCATTGCCCAATGCGGCGATATTGAAAAAATCCTGGGTGCAAAGGTCTGTAAAAACCTTTTCCTGCGCTCCCGTCAGGCAGACGCATTCTATCTTCTGCTCATGCCCGGCGATAAACCTTTCCGTACTGCCGTTGTGTCAAAGCTTTTGGGGACGGCGCGCTTAAGTTTTGCCGAGCCGGAATACCTGGCGCGCTATCTCGGCGTAACGCCCGGCTCTGTCAGCATCTTGGGACTGATCTATGACGCCGGCCATACCGTCCGTCTTTTAATCGACCGTGAGGTTGCAGATGAAGCGTATATAGGCTGCCATCCATGCGTCAACACCTCGACGTTGAAACTTCGCACCGACGATATATTCAGAAAATTCCTGCCCGGGACCGGACATATCCCCACAGTTCTGGATATCCCCCGGCAGACACAATAAAAATGATCCAATCCCCGCCTGATCCCGGGCCTGCTCCTCCCGGAGAAGGCCCGGCCCAGTTCCAGACACCGGCCCGATATAACCATAAGCTTTTCCCCAATTCAAACATAAGGCCCCGGCAAAAGACGGTTTTACGTACTTTGCCGGGGTTCGTTCTTTCTTATCCTGTGCGTCCCGCCCGCTCACGGCCTGCGCCGTGTAAGCGCGCGCACCGCGCGGCACAGATTTTCCATATCGCCGGGCGTTGTGAATGCGCCGGGCGAGACGCGCACCGTCCCGCCGGGAAAACTGCCCGCACTTTGATGGGCAAGCGGGGCGCAGTGCAGCCCTGCGCGCACTGCGATCCCGGCACTGGCAAACGCCGCGGCAACATCCTCACATTCCCATCCTTCGATGGTGAAGGAAAAAACGCCGGTTGCCAGCCCCGCCTCCGGCGGGGCAAATACCCGCACCCCCG
This sequence comes from uncultured Eubacteriales bacterium, assembly GCA_934546935.1. Lineage (GTDB taxonomy): Bacteria > Bacillota > Clostridia > Oscillospirales > QAMX01 > CALWJF01. The sequence goes on along the minus strand of CAKTEH010000003.1, from coordinate 148,691 downwards.
GCATCCGGCGCAGCTCGGCTATCGCGTCGAACGAGAGCATGCGCTCTTTTGCAAGCAGACGGCCTGGCGTGCGTTTCTGCACAAAGCGCACGCCCTCATATAATCCTGCGATACCGGGGATATTCAGCGTCCCGCTCTCAAAACGGTCCGGTTCAAACTCCGGCTGGGTAAGCTCCGCTGAGCTCGAGCCTGTGCCGCCCTCGATCAGCGTTGCGCAGGGCAGGGAACCCGTATGCAGCGCAACGCCCGTACCCTGGGGGCCATAAAGGCCCTTATGACCAGGCATACACAAAAACTGCGTCGCGCGCAGCCGCGCCGTATCAGGGATTACCAGCCCCGCAGACTGTGAAGCGTCGATAACAAGCGGTACGCCGCGGGTATAACACAGCGCGTCGAGCTCTTCGACCGGTGCGATAAATCCGAATACGTTGGAGACATGGCAGCACACGGCGAGCGTCGTGCCGGGCGCCAGCGCCGCGTCAAACGCGCGCAGCATCGCCTCCGGGTCAAACAACGGACTTTGTGCAACTGTGAAGCCGCCCTCCCCGCACAGCGCACGCACCGGACGTGCAACGGCGTTATGCTCAAAGCCGGAAATCACAACATGCCCGGACCCTGCAAGCCCTTTTATCGCCATATTCAGCGCAAGTGTGGCGTTAAAGGCAAAACTGACCTGCTCAGGCCGGGCAAGGCCATAAAGTTCCGCCAGGGCATGCCGGGTCTGGAAAACCCGTGTTTCGGCGGCGCGGGTCGCGGCATATCCGCCGCGGCCGGAAGAGGCGCACTCCGCAAGCGCCTCCATAACCGCCCGCCGTACAGCCGGCGGTTTAAGATAGGATGTTGCTGCATTATCTAAAAAAACCATATACGCACTCCGGTTTATCAAATTTGCCGGCCTCCCCGGCACGCTAGGCCCGGCGCCAGCCGTTGCCGGAAGAACAGTACAGCCCGCCGGCCGTGTCCAGCAGCGTACGCACACGTTGCAGGTAGCGTGCAGGGAAGCTCAGGGCATAGGAACAGGAACCGCCGGTCAGGCTCGCCGGCGGCTTTGCCACCTCACAGGGGATATGCCAAGCGCGCAGCTGGACTGCCGCGGCCTGCGCGGAAGTAGAAGACAGGTATAAAATCAGGCAGGTATTGTTCATAAGCATGCCTTTCATAATTCGGGATGAAGGCTTTGAAGAGAAAACCTTCGCCTTCGCCACAGTATATGCCAGGCCAGCCTGCTTGGTGCAAAAGAAAAAGAACGTCTGAAAGCTTCCGTTTTCAGACGTTCTTTTGTATACGATGCAGTTTTTTCCGCAGTCAGCGGTAAAGGACAAAATTGCCGACAACCGGCAAAGGCTTCATCTGGCCGGACGCCGCATTCACAACGCCAAGGATAAACAGCACCAGCGTCAGCGCATGAAGGATCCCAAAAAGGAAAAAAATCTTTGTCAGTACCGACACAATAGCATAAAGTATGGTCAGAATGATCCCCTGATTAATATGGAAGCGGACAAACGGGTCATTTTTATCCGGCTCGACAAACATACCGACAATCCACAAAAGTGGGAAATATGCCAACACGGCAAAAAGCTTCGCATTACTGCTGGACTGATTCATAATATTCCCTCCGAACTTCGATTTGCAGGCTTTCACCGCATGTCTTATTATATCGGATTCCGTCGGAAAAGGGAAGCCTTTTCAGCCCGCTTAACCCTTGTTTTTTTCAATCTCCTCATGCAGCCATGAAAGTGCGTCGGAAAGGCCGCCGAGCTGGTCAATCAAACCGCACTCAACAGCGTCCGGTCCTTCAAGGCTGGTCCCCACGTCACAGGCAAGTTCCCCGGTAGCCATTAAAAACTGCCGCAGGCGCGCGTCGGAAAGGCGGGAATTGGCGGTGATGAACCGGATAATCCGCTCCTGGATGCGGGAAAGGTAATCAAACGATTGCGGTACGCCGACCAATACCCCGGAAAAGCGAACCGGATGTATGGTCATCGTCGCGCTGGGAACGATAAAAGAGCGCCGTGCTGCAACCGCCAGCGGTACGCCGATAGAGTGCCCGCCGCCGAGCACCAGCGACACCGTCGGCGTCCGCATGCCCGCAATCATCTCTGCAATTGCAAGCCCCGCTTCAACATCGCCTCCGATGGTATTCAGGATCAGCAGCAGGCCCTGGATTTCCCGGCTTTCCTCCACCGCTGCAAGCTCTGGGAGTACATGCTCATAGCGCGTCGATTTTGACTGGCTTGGCAGCGTCGTATGGCCCTCAATCTGGCCGATAATCGCCATACAGTGGATTACCCCCTGTTCATGGCCGACGGAAACCGCGCCGTCTTTAAAATCCTTCTGCGGGTTTTTATTTTCTTCGTTCATTTTTCTGCCTCCATACGCGCTTTCGTAAATCGAAAAACAGCCCGCGCAGCTTTCCCGGCGCAGTCCGCTTCCCGCTGAAGCACCGGTTAAAGGCACGGCTTTTGCTTTAGTATGCCTCCTCGGGAATCAAAATATCCGGCGCCAACACCCGCAGCTCGGCATACAGCGCAAAGATTTTCCCAATCCCCGCCTCACGTGCGATGCCTACCTTGCGCCGCAGGCTCTGCGCGTCGTCATAAACGACAAAATGTGTCACATGTGCGCGATCGACATATGTAAAATAGTGCAGGCAGAGCTCATCGGAATAATACGGCGTCATCCCTCGTGCAAGCAATGCGTCCAGCTCCCCCTCGCGCATACGCCGTCCCTGGCCTGAGGAAGGAAGCGCAAAATCCTCGCGCACCGGTACAAGCTCCAGCGCCATGCGGTCTTCATAGCGCTGCCGCTGCTCTTCCAGCCGGAGCCGGTAGGAACCGGCCACAACGTCGGAACCGGTCAGGACAAATGCGCCCGGCGCCTGCGGTGCATACAACTCCGGCACATACAGCGCAATCCCCCGGCGCGCGGCCAAGCCGTCCATTGATTCCACAAGGGCTGAAAGCTTCGGCGAAAAAGAGTCGAAATCAGCAAATACCCCGCAAAAGCCCTGCCGCGTAAGCTCCCCTTCAAGCATGCGCAGGAAGACCGGCAGATCCGGGACTCCCGTACCGTCGTCGGACAAAACTAAAACCCCGCCGCGGGCAGCCGGGCCGCGGGAAACGCGCAGAAGCCTCCCGGAAGCGGAAATACGGTAGCCGAAATGCGCAAGCGTACAGCCCAGCGCATAGCACTCCTCGCGCTCGGATACGTCACAGGCAAGGATAAATTGATCGTTTGTCATCAAATACCCCTTTAAAAACAGTTTTGGCAGTGCTATAATAATATGCGCATATACCGTGTTTCATGACAGGAGGGCCCGAAGAATTGGCAAAAGGTTTTGTTCCCGACCACAGGGTGGCTTCCGTCGGCGAGCTCGACGAAGCCTTTTTACAGAGAAACGGGATCTGCGGCTTGATCGTGGATCTGGATAATACGCTTGCACTTCCCGACGATATGGAGCCGACCGGCGAGGCAAGGCTTTTCGCCGCGCGTATGAAAGCCGCCGGGATCCCCGTCGTCGTTGTTTCCAATAACCGGCAGGCCCGTGTGTCCGGTTTCTGCAAAAAACTTTCCCTGGATTATGTTTATAAAAGTGGAAAACCCTTCGGCCGCGGGATCCGCCGTGCAATCGCCAAGACAGGGCTTGCACGCGAGAGCGTCGCGCTGGTCGGGGATCAGCTTATCACGGACGTGCTCGCCGCGTCCTTTAACCATATCCGCTGTATCCTGACTGAGCCAATTGTCCTGGAGACCGGCTTCTTTTTCCGCATCAAGCGGGATTTTGAATCGTTAATCGACCATAAAAGGAGGAACATGAAATGTTCGAGGAAAATTTAAAGGGCATTGTCGCAGCGCTGACAGGCCGCAGCTATGACGCGCTGCTTTTAACCTCCCCGGAAAACCGTTTTTACGCTACCGGCTTTCATTCATCGGCCGGAATTGTACTGGTTACAAAAAACCGCGCGCTTTTTTCCACTGATTTCCGTTATTTTGAGGACGCAGGCGCAAAGGTTTCCGGATTCGAGCTGGTTATGACCACAAAAGACCTTCCCTACGCCAAGATTATTTCCAACTTCTGCCAGGAAGAGGGCATACAGTCTCTCGGCTTTGAAGACGCGTCCATGAGCGTTGCCGAATATCAGGCTATGCGTGATGCGCTCCCCGTCGCCATGATCCCGGAAGCAGGGCTTATGGCTTCCCTGCGCATGGTTAAGCGCGATTTTGAAATTGCGCGCATCACCGCTGCCCAGCGCGTAGCAGAAGCCGCGTTTGAAAAGCTCCTCCCTTCTATCCGTCCGGGTGTACGTGAATGTGAAATTGCCGCCGAACTGGACTACCAGATCCGCCTTTGCGGCGGTACGGGCAATTCCTTTGATACGATTGCAGTTTCCGGACCCAATGGTTCTTTGTGTCACGGCGTGCCGGGCGCGCGTAAACTGGAGACGGGGGATTTCTTAACCCTTGACTTCGGTGCAATCCTGAACGGCTATTGCTCTGATATGACCCGCACGGTTGCACTTGGGCATGTCAGCGAGGAAATGCGCCGCGTCTACGAAACGGTCTTACAGGCACAGGCCGAATCCATTGCCGCCGCACATGCAGGCATCGCCGGCGCCGAGCTGCATAACGTTGCTGCACAGGTCATAGCCGGTGCAGGTTACGGCGGGTATTTTGGCCATGGCCTTGGCCACAGCCTCGGTATCGAAGTGCATGACGGTCCCGGCGCCAGCCCCTCCAACCCCAACCCGATCCCCGCCGGCGCGGTGATTACGATCGAGCCGGGCATCTATATCCCGGGCCGTTTCGGCGTGCGTATTGAGGATTTTGTTGTTTTTGAAGAAAACGGCTGCCGCAATATTACCAGATGCCCGAAACAACTTATGATCCTGTAAAGAAAAACCGACTTCCGGGAAAATACATACATTTTTACCAAAGCATCCGCGGCCTTATACCGCGGATGCTTCTTCTAACCGGAAAGCGCGCACCCCATGCGGCCGCTTCATGCCGGAATCCAGATTAGAAAAGGAAGTGTGCGCACATATATGTTCGACTTGATTATACGCAGATTCATCAAAAATCCGGAGGATACCGCATCCCCCGCCGTGCGCGCGGCCTACGGCAAGCTTTCCGGCGCCATCGGCATCGCGCTCAACTTCCTGCTTTTTGCCGGAAAAGTAACGGCCGGGCTTGCGTGCGGCTCCGTTTCCGTCGCCGCTGACGCCATCAACAACCTCTCCGACGCATCCTCCAGCATTATCAGCCTTTTAGGTTTTAAGCTCGCGGAAAAACCGGCCGACGAAGAACATCCCTACGGCCACGGCCGCTATGAATACCTTGCCGGGCTGACGGTTTCCTTCCTGATTATGGTCATCGGCGTGGAACTGCTGCGTGCAAGCTTTGAAAAAATCCTGCGCCCATCCCCGGCGGAGTTTTCCTGGCTGACCATTGCGGTACTGGCTGCATCCATGCTCGTCAAAACCTGGATGATGCTGCTCAACCGCCGGCTTGGGCAGCGCATTTCTTCAGAAACCCTGCTTGCCGCCGCCTGTGACAGCCGCAACGACGTCATTACAAGCTTTGCGGTCGCCGCGGCTGCGCTTATCTCCCATTTTGCAGCCGTCGACCTCGACGGCTGGATGGGGTTTGCCGTCGCCGGCTTTATCCTTTACTCCAGCTTCGCCCTGATCCGCGATACGCTCGACCCGCTCCTGGGGCGGGCCCCGGATGCGGCGTTTGTGGGGCATATTCAAAAGAAAATCCTCAGCTATCCGGGTGTGCTCGGCACACATGATTTAATGGTGCATGATTACGGCCCCGGGAGGATGTTTGCCAGCGCGCATGTGGAAATGGCCGCCGAAGCGGACGTATGTAAAAGCCACGACATGATCGACAATATCGAGCACGATTTTCTCGAACAGGAGGGGCTTCATATTGTGCTGCACTTCGACCCCATCGTTACAGCCGACAGCCAGGTGCAGGACCTGCGGGCCTGGCTGTCTGAAGAAGTGAAAATCCTGGACCCTTCGCTGAGCGTACACGATCTTCGTCTCGTGTCCGGCCCGACGCATTCCAATCTTATCTTCGACGCCGCGGCGCCCCGCAGCCTTGCTATGACGGATGCAGAGCTCAAAGCGGCAATCAGCGCGCTGGTTAAAAAAAGCTATCCCGACTACCGGTGTGTAATCACCATTGACCGGGACTATGCCGCCCTCGCGCATCCGGCGCCGGATACGCTGCCCTGAACCAAAACAAAACCGGGATATAACAAGCTTCCGGAAAAGCGTTGCTTTTCCGGAAGCTTATTTCACAGTTTGTATATTTAGTTCGTGCTGCCAGTTGAACCACCCGTAGAACCGCCGTTTTTATTGCCTTCATTGGAGTTGCCGCCGTTATTTGAGGTGTTTTTATCCTCATCCGGATCCGGGATCAGGTCATCTTCGCGGACAGTCGCTTTATAATACCGTTCCCCGATTTTAACGATCAGTTCATTATATTCGTTTTCTTCCTTGAATTTATAGATGTTGGTGTCCATATCCAATCCAAGGCCCTCGCCTTCTGCTGCCGGGTCATCCTCGACAATATCGGTAATACTGAACAGTTCCGCACCAACCTCATCCGGGTCAACCGTCTGATCCGTGATCTGGTACAGGCGGCCCGCATAGTAGAACCGGCGGTCGCCCTTATAGTCATCGCCGAAATCCGGGGTGCCGTCAGGCTTGCCATTATCCATAATATCGCCATTTCCATTGGTATTGCCATTTGTGCCGTTATCGGGCGCATCCGGCGTATCATTATTCGCACCGTTTTCGCCGTTGTTGTTGCCGTTGGCGTCGCTGGAGTCGCCGTTAAGATTTGAATTATTGTTGTTGTCATCTGTCCCGTTATTGTCTTCCGGAGTACATGCGGCCAGCGAGAAGACAAGAAGCAGGGCCATAAGGAATGCAGTGAATTTCATTTTGTTTACTCCTTTTTTGTTTTCTGTTGCGGCCGAAGCCTCACAGCCCCGCTGCCGCATCGTTACAAAAACACATTGAACTGCCCCGGCTTTGCCGCAGTATGGCAGGCTTCCAGCCTGCCTGCATACAAAGCACATTGACTATGGATAGTATCCGCACAGTTTGCAAATCTATGCCTCCAAATTTTAGTGCAATTTCATCCATTGCTTTCCTATATTCTGCATGGTATAATCAAAAAAGCTTTAGGGAAGCGTTCCCCGGCGGCAAAATGGACGTTATGCCGCAGCACAGCGGCAATATCTGTCCGGAAGCCGGAAACGCGCCGGTATGGCTTCCAAGAGCGGAAAATAAAATGCCGAAGATCCGCCGCACTCCTCTGGCCAAGCGCCATTTGCAAACGGCATTTTTTCGGCAAAGAGAAAAGAAGGCTTGAAGTATGGACAGAAAAAAACTGCGCAAACTGATACTTGCCGCTTTTTTTTCGGCACTGATCTTTTTGGGAATTTACATTATAAAAATCCCGACCTTGAACGGCTATGTACATTTTGGCGACGGCCTGATTTACGTCGCAGCGTCCCTGATTTCCCTGCCATACGCCATTGCGGCGGCAGCAGTCGGCGGCGCGCTTTCCGACCTGCTGGCAGGTTATGCAGTATATGTACCGGCCACAGCGATTATCAAGGGGCTGATGGCGCTGGCCGTCGGGCTGATTATGAAAAACAACCGCTTTGTCAACCGCCTGCGCGGGCGCAGCGAAGGGCGCGGGAACGCCTGGACGCCGGTGCTCGCGGCTGTAGCCGGCGGCGCGGTCAACGTCTTTGGCTACTTTGTTGCTGAATGCATTATGTACGGAGTCGCCGGTGCCGCCGCCGCTTTGGGCAGCAACGCCATCCAGTCGGCTGCAGGCGTCGTAATTTATATGGTTCTGCTCCCGGTTGCCGCCAAGGCGCTCCAATATTTCAACGTCGATAATTAAGGAAAATTATGCTGGAAAAACTGGCCCAAATCGAACGCAATTATATTGATCTGGAGCAAAAGCTTGCATCCCCGGATGTCTTTTCCAACCCGGAGTCGGCGGCACGGCTTTTAAAGGAGCAAAAGGAACTGACGCCTGTCGTCGAGTGTTACCGTGCCTACCGCCAGGCACAGAGCGATGCAGCAGACTGCCGGGAGCTTCTTGACGGTGAAACCGACGCGGATATGCGCGCGCTGGCGGAAGAGGAAATGCGCGCTGCTGCGGCGCGTATGCACGCATGCGAGGAACAGCTGCGCATTCTGCTGCTTCCGGGTGACCCCAATGACGAGCGCAGCGTGATCATGGAAATCCGCGCGGGCGTCGGCGGGGAGGAAGCGGCATTGTTTGCGGCTGATTTGTACCGTATGTACTCGATGTATGCGGCGCGACGCGGCTGGAAAACGGAGCTTGTATACGCAAACGAAACGGGTATTGGCGGATATAAGGAATTGAGCTTTACAATCGAAGGGGCCGGGGCATATTCGCGGTTAAAATTCGAATCGGGCGTACACCGCGTTCAGCGTGTGCCTGAAACGGAATCCTCCGGCCGCATCCAGACCTCCGCGGCGTCGGTAGCCGTCCTGCCGGAAGCCGATGAGGTTACTGTAGAAATTGACCCGAAGGAGCTGCAAATCGATACCTACCGTTCCTCCGGCGCAGGCGGGCAGCATATCAACAAAACCGAATCCGCCATCCGCATTACCCATCTTCCAACAGGCATTGTTGTTGAATGTCAGGATGAACGCAGCCAGTATAAAAACCGCGACCGGGCAATGAAAATCCTGGCCTCGAAACTTCTGGAAAAAAAGCGTCAGGAACAAGACAGCGCCATTGCTGCCCAACGCCGCAGCCAGGTCGGCTCCGGAGACCGCAGTGAGCGCATCCGTACTTATAATTTCCCGCAGGGACGTGTCAGCGATCACCGCATTGGCCTGACGCTGCACAAGCTGGAACAGATCCTCTCCGGCGACCTTGACGAGCTGATTGACGCGCTTGTCACCGCCGACCAGGCCGAGCGTCTGCGGGCGCAGGCGGAAAGCTTATAAAAAATTTTCTTCATAGAAACAGTTTGTGTTTAAAACGCCTTTTGTATGTGCACAATGTCTGCATACATACAGGAGGCGTTTTTATATGGAAAAATCAAAACTCTTTGGAAAATTTGAAGCAGCCCTTGCCTGCCTGCTGTGCGCCGCGCTGCTTTTGTGCGCCGCAGGCGTATGGCAGCAGCGCAGCATTGCGGAAAAACTGATCCGTCTGCACGTCGTCGCAAATTCAGACGGAGAAGCCGACCAGGCCGTTAAGCTTGCCGTACGTGACGCGGTGCTTGCGCAGGTTGAAGCGCTTTGTTCAAATACGGCGGACGTTGAGGAAGCTGCGCAGCGAATCCAGGAAAACCTTCCTTTGCTTGAACGCACTGCGGGGGATATTTTGCAGGCGGAGGGCTTTGACTACCCAGTGCAGGCTTCATTTGGGACAGAGCAATTCCCGACGCGGGAATATGACAGCTTTTCCCTGCCGGCCGGGGAATATGCTTCGCTGACGCTTCGGCTTGGTGAAGCCGAAGGTAAAAACTGGTGGTGCGTCATATTTCCGGCGCTGTGCGGCGCCCAGGACATTGAACCTGCCGCCGAGGCAGCCGGTATGACGCCGCAACAGGTACGCTGGATCCGTTCAGATGGACGCATAGAGATACGTTTCCGGCTGGTCGAGCTGTATCAAAAGCTGGCCGCACTGTTTGCCTGAAGCTTCCCGGACAAAAAACTTCCGCAATACTCCCGGCTGCCGGATCCCAACTGCAGCGGGACGGGGAAAAACATCCGCCCCGCACCAAACAGCGCCGTCCCGATTTACATACGCATTGCGCCTGGCGTATGCGCCGCCTGCATACCGTGCCCTTTTAAAGATACGTTTCCAGGGATAACGACAAAAATCGGAAACGGAAAGAAAAAATGGAAGCTGTGTGTATATTTACCCGGGCGACGGACATAATAGGCGCGGAGGTGCTAGAAACACAATGAACGAAAAAGAAAAGAAAACGGGCAAGCTTTCCCGCTTCTTTGAGGAGAAAGGATTCTACATAATCCTTTTCCTTTGCGTAGCGGCAATAGGAATTGCGGGTTATGTACTCTTCATTGCGCCGGCTGCAGCCGACGACACAGCGGACACGCCGGATAATGTCCTGGACGCCCTGCCGGATATTTATCCAAATGGCGGCGGGGATTCGGTACCCTCTGTCTCCAACCCCGGAAACACAGTTCCCGACGGCACAATTATTCCTTCCGTTCTGGACGATCCGGAAACGCCGGATAATGGGGATTCCGTTGAAACAGCGGGACCGGAAGACGACGCGGCTCTGGCGGTTACGGATAAGGTAAACGAAGACGCTGTGGAAAGCGTGAAAACCTCAGACGGCAAAAAGCAGACAGAAAGTGAAGAAAACAAGGAAGCTAAGGACACCCAGCAGCCGCAGAAAACAGAAGATACCGCCAATGACAGCGCGCCGGGCTTCTTCGTCAAGCCAGTTGCCGGCGATATTATCCGGGACTTCTGCGTAACCGAACTGCTCTATGACCGGACTATGGGGGACTGGCGCACCCATAACGGCGCAGATTTTTCCGCAACAACGGGGGAAGCGGTCATGGCTGTTGCTGACGGGACGGTCCGGGAAGTCTACCGCAATGACTTCTACGGAACCTGTGTTGTCATCACCCATGCCGGCGGCATGGAAAGCACCTATTACGGCCTGGCGGAACAGGCGACCGTCGCGGCGGGCGATTCAGTTAAAGCAGGCGATACGATTGGTTCTGTGGGCACAGGCTGCCACTTTGAATCCCTTGAACCGGTGCACCTGCATATGGAGTTGACTGTCGATGGCAAATATGTCAATCCCAGTGAATATATCGTATAAGCGCCGCAGGAATTTCTGAAATAAAAAAAGCGTGTGGGATCTGACAGTCCCGCACGCTTTTTCCATAATTTAACTTATCTTGTAACCCGTCCTGCTTCCTTTTTGGAAAACCGCGCCAGATACCTTTGACGCCGCGCAAAGCAGCCCTTCGCACGTCCTTTCTCAGCGGTATTTTGCGATCTGCGCACGCGCCAGCGTATCGCAGCGTTCATTTTCCACATTGTCGGCATGGCCTTTAACCCAATGAAAATGCACAGTATGCAGCTGGCACAGCGACAAAAGCTTTTCAAACAAATCCGGGTTAAGCGCCGGGCTTTTATCTGCTTTGCGCCACCCGCGTGCACGCCAGGATTCCGCCCAGCCCTTTGTCATCGCGTCGATCAGGTATTTGGAGTCAGAATAAAGCTCCACCATACACGGCTCGCGCAGCACCTCCAATGCACGGATCGCCGCTGTCAGCTCCATACGGTTATTGGTCGTATGCGCCTCGCCGCCGGAAAGTTCCCTTCGCGCGGTGTTGTACAACAGCACTACGCCCCAGCCGCCTGGGCCCGGATTCCCCGAACAGGCCCCGTCTGTATAAATCGTAATTGTCTTAATAAGTTTTCCCTCCGTCCGCGCGGATTTTCGCGCATTTATTCTTCGATAAGCGCCGCACTTACATAGCGCTCACCAAAGATCACGCCAAGCATATCCTCCGTCTGCGGCGAATGGGCACGCGCCTGAAGCCGAAAGCTTTCGGCCTGCGCCGTCGTACTGCACCGGATCCAAAGCCGGTCACAGACTGCGGCAAAACCGTCCAGATCCTGGCCCTTGCTCTCGCTTCCGCCTTCCCCGAGTACATCCGGATAAATTACCGCCGATATATACATGTTTTCCCCGGCAGCTTCGCGCAACTGATCCAGCAGCCCGGAAAGCACCTCGCTTTTATCCGCATCATCGCTGAATCCGATCGTATCATCCGGATTTTCCCCAGGGAAACTGTAGTGATCAAGGATAATTTCCCGGAAACCAAGCTGTGCGGCCTCTGCACAGACCTCAGCCAGATAAGCGCGCACATCGGCTTCATAGGGATCCAGCCACGTGTAGCCCTGTGCATCCTCAAACAACTGGCCATCCTTTGTAAGTACGCCTACGCCATGCGTTTTGCGCGGCAGGGCGTTGTCACGGAAGCAGGCAATACGGCCGCAGACACGAATCGCGCGCGTGCTGCACTGTGCAAGGAAAGCTTCAAGCTTTCCATCGCGCGCATCCAACGCAGCCGTGCGGGAAAAAACGGTATCTGAATCATAGTTTAACCTGCCATCATCGCATTTTATGTCGACAACGACCGAATCAATTTCATCAATCACAAGCTGCGCCGCCAGCGCATCTATCTCGTCCGCAGTAAAGCGGTCAAGGTCAAGATACAGCGCGTCGATATAGCCTGCGCCATAGGGCGGAAAATCATTGGACTCCACGCTGACTGAAGCGGTCGTGCGGGGATAAAAGCCATCCCGTTCCTCCTGCGGCAGACCCGGGGCTCCGGACAGGTTTGTGCCGGTATCCCGGCCGTCCGCCTGGGAAAAAACAAACTGCATCCCGTCGGCAGTAAAAATCAGATGATCCTGAAGCACCGTATAGAAAACCGCTGCGCAAATAAGGAACGCCGCGAGCATAAGCAGAACAGCACGCTTGCGCCGTTTTTTCTTTCGCTGCCTTCGGCGCACATAGTCGCGCCTGTTGTGCCGCTGGGCCACCGCGCCCGTCCCCCCTTCTGCCTTTGGCAATTACCCACCTGCTTTCCGCACAAAAAAATTCCTTCCAAACCTGCCGGGAACGTCAAACAATGCCATATACGCAGCCGGTTAACACAGATCTGCCGCCTGCTTCACACACAAATCCGGCGCCGGCACAGCTGGTTTCCCCGGCGTGCCCGGAAAAGGCTACGCCAGCGTTCCCATCCCGCACAGTGCCAGTGCCAATACGGCCGCTGTGAGGGCCCGCACAGCAAAAAATGCCCTGTACGAAGTCCGCACTGTGCTTAGCGCCAACCGCGCATTCGCCGCATACAATGCCGCATACACCAGTGCGCCGAGAAACAGCGTTATACCTGCGCTGGCTATGCCCGCCTGGAAAAAAGCAAGTACGCAGCACAGCGCCGCACGAAGTCCGCCGATCCAAACCGGACGGGATCTTCGTGAGAAAAAACCGCCGAAAAAGAAATCAACGGCAGCGGCCAACACAGCGGCCGCTATAAATTCAAGGCTCATCGTCAGCCGTCCCCGTACGCATATACAGGCCGCAAGCGCCGGACACAGAAGTATTTGCTGCGCGAGCGCGGCAGCCGCATCAAGCAGCGCCTGCTGGCGTGCGCGGCTCCGCGCACCGGACATACGCGGCGCACGCACCGCGGCCGTTGGATTTTCCACTGCAAAATCCTCCGCCTGTGCCGTCAACTGCGTTTCCCCTTCGACAGGGAGCTTAGATTCTTTCGTTTCCATCATCTGCACCATCCGTTTCGGGAGTCATGCCATCCAGCGCCGCCTGGTCCGGATCCAAAGCATACGGCTGCACCGGAGCTTCCGGCTGCGCCGCTTCCGGCATCCCCATATCCGTCTCCGGCAATTCCTCCTGCATTAGGCCTTCTTCCGGCGTCTGGTCCGGCGCCGCAGGCTGCTGCACCGGCGAGGGCTCCGGCCGCGAACCCGCAGGCTCGCGCGCCGCCTCGCGGCGGCCCTTTGTCCCGCGCAACAGCAGCGCCTCGATATATGCGCCAAGGCGGGCAGCACTGAAGCGGGCAAGGATACGGCTGAAATCAAAACTCCAGGCAAACGCCTGCATCAGCACCAGCGCCGGGAAAGCGCCGTCCGCGCCGGAAAGCCGCCGGACAGCAAAGCACACCGCGCCATATCCAGCCGCATATAAAACCTGTCCGCGCCGGGAAACCGGCGCACCGGCGATGGGGAAAAGGAAAAACAATGCGCCGGTCAAAAATCCGCCGCACAAAAGCTGCGCCGCCGCATAGGTAAGCCGCGGTTGGCCCGCCGGGAAAATCAGCGCCAGCACAAACAATACGGCGCATGCCGTTACAGGAGCCCGCAGATTCCCAATGCGCCGCAGAATCAAATAAGCGCCGCCGACCACCAGCGCAAGCGCTCCTGACGCACCAATAGTACTGGCCGTACCCCCGACCGCCAACGCAGCAGGGGAGAGCGTTTCCCCCTGTGCAAGCAGGGCCGCAGGCGCGGCGTCAAGCGGTATATTTTTAAGCGAAAGGGAGAAGAACCCATCAAAACCGTCAAGCGGTGCGATATATGCGCCGGTCTGGGACGGAAACAGGAGCGCACACAGTAAAAAAGCCGCCAAAGCCGGATGGAATATGCCCCGGGCGGACACTGCGCCCAACGCAGGGATAAACAGGGCACACAGCACACCGGCCAATGCACAGACCCACAACGTGCAGCCTGCACCAAAACCAAACACACACAGCAGACAGGCATATGCCGTATACAGGCAGGCATCCAGCCCTGCGCCGCGCCGCGTCAGTATACCGAGCGCGATGCATACGCCCACGCCGCAGGCTGTGCAAAGCGCCATCGCCAGCAGCGCACGGACGCCATAGCTGATAATCCCGATCAGCGCCGCAGGCGCAAGGGCAAGCAGCAGGTCACAGAAGACCCCGCGCGGCTGTTCCGGCGTCCCCAGATGCGGGGGTGAAGAAAGAAGAATCGAAGTTTTACCCGTATCCATATCGCTTACGCCTGCCTTTCTTCCTGCGCGGGCAGGGCCTGCCGCGCACGCTGCATGGTTTGAACCAGCCGGATATGCGCCGGGCAGACGCAGGCGCATGCGCCGCAGGCCGTGCAGCGCTCCACGCCAAGGGTGCGCAGTTTTTCAAAATTCCCATTTTCCAGGAAAAGCTGTATGTAATTGGGCAGCAGCCCATAAGGACATGCCTGGGCACAGCGCCCGCAGCGTATGCACGGGCCCGGCGTCCCCGTTGTATCGGCACACAGAGCCGTAAACGCCTGTGCGCCCGGAGCAAGCGCAATATTGTCCGTAAACGCCGCCTCGCCGCGCATTGCCCCTCCGACCAGCAGCTGGCTGGGCGTCTGGGTGTATCCACCGCACACGCGCACCAGCTCATACCAGGCAGTGCCAATACGCGCGCGGATATTTTTCGGGTTGGCCACCGCATCTCCCGAAACCGTTACAATCCGGCTGACGTCCGGCGTCCCGTCGCGCAGCGCACGGCCGATCGCCGCCACTTCCTGCGCTTCCATCACCAGGCAGCGCGTGTCCCGCTCCCCGGCGCATCCATCCCGCCCGGTAATCGTGCGGATCAGCAGCCTTTCATCATTTTGCGGATATTTGTCCCGCAACTTTATAAGCCGGATCCGGTTATCTCCCCCCACAGCATGGCGCATTGCCTGCGCGGCCTCCCCACGTTCCTCCGGCATGGCAACGACACAGCGCAGCCGGCCGAACAGACGCATCAATACATGCACACCCTCAATAATATCGTCCGCATCCTCGCACAGCGCGCGGTAGACGGCGCTCGCCCAGGGCTCGCCGTCGAGCCCATCTACAATAAGCGTGTCTGCACGGCCCAGCATACGCCCGATCTTTGCAAAGCTGGGGTAGGCGCCGCGGCCGACAACCCCGGCCGCACAGATAAGCCCATTGATCTGCTCCGGCTCCATCTGCTGCCAGTCCATTGGACGGCCAAGCAGTTCCGGTTCGTCGCGCAGATCATTTTCGATTCCCACGCAGGGGACAAAGCGTCCGTCGGGCAATACGCTGTCACTGATTTCCGTAACCATCCCGGAAACGGAGGCGCGCAGGCTGAAGCCGGGCAAAAGCGTGCTGACGCCGATCACCTGGCCAAGCCGTACGAAATCCCCTGGCGCGACGGACGGGGTAAACGCAATGCCACTGCCGCCGAGCGGGATTTTGACGGACGCGACGCGGTCAAAGGCAAAGCTGAGTTTATGCAGGGTCTTTTCCCGGTTTGCCTCCAAATACACGCCGCCTTGGAATGAGTAAGACATTGGATGAACCTTTCTTATGAAAAAAGTTTTATTTTAAATCCAGTTGCAGCAAGTTATTATACCGTAAATGTCAATTTTTCGCAAGTCCCCAAAAATTTCAGCAATTTTTCCCCAAATTAGCCTGACGGTCAGTAGGGGAACAGGCCCCTTATTATGCATACCCCGGTTCCCGGATGGAAACTGAGTACGGCGCCCCCGGCCTTCGTCTTTTCCTGTGGAAAGACAAAGGGATATACTGCGTCCTGACGCGCACGCCTTCAGAACCACCGGGATTTTTTTACAAGAAATCCCCCGCCAGAAGGCGGGGGATCATACAGGATAATCTATATGCGTGCTTACTCTATACGCTGCTTCTTTTGACGCTGGGGGAAATACATGTACAGGCTGCACTTAATCATGCCGTTGTACAGCCAACGTTTGCGCGCCGCACGCGCACCGAAACAGCGCTCGAAGGTTTCGTCAGGCGTAATCAGGTACAGGCTCCGCTCTCCAAGCGGGTTAAGCGCACGGCCGAGGTTTTTGTAAATTGCACGCGCCTGCTCCACGTCGCCGAGCCGTTCGCCATAGGGCGGGTTGGTGACGATCACGCCGCGTCCGGCAGAATAGCCGCGCGCCGCCGCGTCGGCAACCGAAAAATGGATAAAGTCCTCTACACCGGCGCGCCGGGCGTTCGCTCTTGCCAACGCCACCATTTTCGGATCAATATCGCTGGCAAAAACCGTTGCCGGGGACGGCTGCGGTAAACCCTGCGCTTCTTCATAAGCGTCACGCCAGACGGATTTGGCAATAAACGGGAAACTGATCGCATCGAACCGGCGCAAAACACCCGGGGCGCGGCGCAGCGCTTTCGTTGCCGCTTCTATGGCAATCGTGCCGGAGCCGCAGAAAGGGTCATAAAACGTCATGTCGCCGCGGAAGCGTGATAAGTCAACCATCGCCGCAGCCAACGTTTCACGCAGCGGCGCGGTGCCTCCCTCTGGCCGCCAGCCTCGTTTGTGCAGCGAAGGTCCGGTAGTATCGAGATAAATTTCAGCGCGGTCACGCAGCAGTTCGAACTGCACCTGCATACGCACGCCGCTTTCATCAAGCCAGGAAACATGGCGTTTGGCCATAAGCCGGTCGGCAATGGCTTTTTTCACAATTGACTGGCAGGCCGGCACCGAACTGAGCTTCGAGCGGATGCTGTGCCCACGCACCGGAAACTGCGCGGCAGGCGCAATATAGTTTTCCCATTCGACAGCGCGCACGCCGTCGTACAACGCATCGAAATCTGGAGCCGGGAACGAGGCAAGCCGGATTAAAATACGTTCGGTATAGCGGGAATTAAGGTTTGCACGGGCGAGGGTACGCTCGTCCCCGTCAAAATAGACGCGCCCGTCCTCGTTGTGCACGTTTTCAAATCCGAGCCGGGTAAACTCGCCCGACGCAATACTCTCTACACCCATCAGGCAGGGGGCGCAAAACGTAAACTTACTCAATTGCACATTTCCTTCATTACAACTTCAGTATATTCTTCCAGTTTCCCGTATTTATCCACATGCTTGAGCATTGAATACTGCGGGCGCAGGTTCTTCGCTTCCAACATGGCGCGGCGGAACAGCTCCGGCTCCACGCCGATTTCGGCCGGGCGGGTCGGACCTCCAATGCGCTCGATCATTTCACGCACGACGTCCGCCGTCGGGGTTTCAAGCGCGGTCAGGCCGTCGCGGCGGGCCATTTCATAGAAACGCAGCATTGCCATGGCTGTAATGCCGACAGTGTTGCCGTGCAGCGGGTAGTCAAGCCCGCGGGAAATGAGATCAATGTCGATATAATGCGCCATATGGTGTTCGCAGCCGGAAGCCGGACGGGTGACAGTGGCAAGGCCCATCGCCATTCCGGCAAGCGTAAGCGCTTCCATCATCGTGCCGACGGCGTCCGGGTCACGGCGTGCAACGTCCGCGGCCGTTGCAGCACATTTTTCGACGGCATTGGCCATAAACTGCGAAATCATCTCACAGCGATAGGCGCCGCAGAGGTCTTCATCCATCTTCCAGTCGGCCAGCGCGACATATTTGCCCATCACATCGCCCAACCCTGCGGCGAGCATCCAGGCCGGCGCCTGCGCCATGATTTCCGTATCGGCAATGATGGCGTCGGCATAATGGGAATAAAAGCTCATTTTCGTACCACGGCAGACAATAGGCGAGGAGTTGCCTGCATAGCCGTCCATGCTCGGCGCAGTGCCCACAATGAAATACGGAAGCCCGGCGCGGCCGCTGACCAGGCGGGTGATATCATTCAAAGTCCCGGAACCGACGGCGATCAGCAGGCTGTAATTCCTGCGCTCGTCCGTTGCTTCGATCAGCAGGCGCCCGACGGCAAAAGCGTCTGGATGCAGGTGCTTCTCCGGGAATACGTAGCAATCGGCGTCCGCACCGGCGGCTTTCAACTGCTCGTGTATCTTTTTTCCAAGCACCGCATATGTGTTGACATCGCACACAACCAACACCGGACCCTTTGCAAAATAGGGCGCGGCGATTTCGGCAACGCGGCCGGAAGCCCCACGGGAAATTTCGATCGTGCCGATATGGATGGAATGACGTTTGCCGCAGGTACAGTCAATATCGACGTTCGTCAGCTCGGAAAGCGGGGTGGTAAGGATATTCTTTTCCATAAATCTACTCCTTTCCCGGATATCGGGACAATAAAATGGGCACAGGTGCAAATGAAGCCGCAAAAAGGCGTAAAGGCCGCCGGCCCGATGGGAAACGCATTTGCGGAACCCAGCTCCTGCAAAAAAAAGATGCGCAGGCACGCTGAGAGGCTACAGATAAAAATTTTCCGGATTCCCCTCAAATTATATCACAAAAAAGTTTGAAATCAATTTTTTTCTATGGTAGAATGAAAATGTTGTATTATCTGCGTGCGGCAGCAGGCCAAACGCAGCGTAAAAACAAAAAATAAAAGCGGCCGGCGGGTTTTACCTTGCCTGCGCCGTATGTCTATATGCGCGCCGGAAGGGAGATCCGCGGCGCGGACACTTAATGAGGGGAAGATGGTTATGGCCTGGTATACAAAGTCAGCACAGGAAGTCGCCAAAGAGCTTAATACAGACATTAAAACGGGCATCCCGGAAGCATCCGCAAAAACGCGCGCGGAAAAATACGGGCAAAACAGCCGTCCAGGACGCCATCCCAAAAAGATAGACCCCGCTGTTTGGCGCAGTGCAATGCTTCTGCCGGCAGTGGTATTTGCCGCCGCCGCAGTACTCTATATCCTGACGAAGAATTACGCCGCGGCAGTTTCCATTTTCCTTGCGGCCGCCGTTGCCGCCGGAGCACAGGCGCGAATCCTCGTGCGCGCCGGCCGGCTGCTCGATTCAATCCGCCGTATCACCACGCCGGTCAGCACGGTTGTCCGTGACGGGACGCGGCGCGTTATCGACACTTCGCTGCTGGTGCCGGGAGACGTGGTTGTGCTAAAGCCCGGCGACGAAATTGGCGCGGATATGCGCGTTGCAGAATCGGTCGAGCTGAAAATCGATGAAAGCCCGTTGCCCGGCGGCTTCATTTCCTCACGCAAAAATGCCGCAGATATCCTCGACGAGGACACGGAGTTGGGCGCGCGCAGCAACATGTGCTATTGCGGCTGTACCGTTGCTTCCGGTTACGGCCGGGCTATTGTCGTTGAAACCGGAGAGAAAGTAGCATACCCGCAGACACAAGCCGCCCTGCCGAAATACGAATACGGCATGCAGGCCGAAACCCGGCAGTTCCTGCGCGTCAACCGCCGCCTTTGCGCGGCCGGGATCATCCTGTGCACGCTGACGCTTATTATCGGGCTTTTAAACCAGGAGCTGAGCCGGGATACGCTGGTTTCTACAATCCTAATTTGCTGCACCCTGGCCGCAGCCGCCATTCCCGCAGGACTGGGCCTGGCACAGACGGCGCTCCTTACTTCCGGAATGGAAAAGCTTGCACGCCGCGGCTCGGTCGTCAAATCCATGCACGCAATGGAAGAAATCAACCGTGTCGATACGCTTGTCCTTCCCAAAACCGGCGTGATTACCTCCGACGAAATGACGGCAACCGTGCTGTGGTCAGGTGGAAAATATTATGATATTTCCGGGCGCGGCTGGACGCCCGAAGGAAAATTTACCGATTCCGACGGCCGCGAGGTAGACATCAGCCGCCGCCGGGACGCGGCAATGACGCTTATCGCCGCAGCGCTGTGCGCAAATTCTGATATTGAAGAAGTCAGCGCCGGGCAATGGGTGCGCCGCGGTGACCCGACCGAATGCGCGCTGGTTACAATGGCGGCAAAAGCCGGCCTTTTCCGCGCTGATATGAACGAAATGTTCCCGAAAATCGCCGAGCTGCCCTTTGAACCGGCGCGGCGCATGATGACCTCAATCCACCGCCGCGGGCGGCAGGCCGTGGCCTATTCAAAAGGCGCGCCGGAGCTTGTTCTCGCTTGCTGCGACACCATCAACGTTTCCGGGCGGGCGCTGCGTCTGACAGATAACAATCGCGCACAAATCGCCCGCATCTTCAGCCGTATGGCTGAACAGGGCCTGCGTGTTGTCGCCGTTGCCTACCATGAACTCGGCCCGCTGCCGGAAAATCCGGATTTTGACGCCGGCGTCGAGCACGGTATGACCTTCCTCGGGCTTGCCGGCATCGAAAACCGCGTTGCACACGGTTCTGTCGCGGCATTCAACCTCTGCGAGTCCGCAGATATCAAGACCCTCATGGTTACCGGCGATGAGCTTGGCACCACCTCGGATACGGCGCTGTCGCTGGGAATCCATGAGGCCGTATTCGACGGCGACGAAATCGATTCAATCAGCCCTCAGGAATTGTCCAACCGCCTGCGCCTTACACGGGCATGTGCCCGCGTAACCCCGCAGGGGCGGCGCGCCATTATCGGCGCGCAGAAGATGGGCGGTTCTTTTGTCGCCGCAGCCGGAAGCCAGGCCGCCGATGCGCAGGCGCTGCGCAGCGCAGATATCGGAATCGCACTGGGTGCAGCCTGCGCCGAAAGCACCCGCCAGGCCGCCGGCGTTATCCTGGACGAAAGCTCTTTCTCCGAAATCACCCGTGTAATTGAGGAAAGCCGGACCGTTTTCTCCAGCTTGCGCGCATATAGCGTCTTTGCGATGGGTATCGGCTTTACGGCCCTGTTTGCCGTATTGGTATGTTATCTTTCCGGCGTTTCCGTTGCTTTTTCCGCCGTGCATTTTGCCTGGCTGCATGCGGTTATGGCGCTGATCCCAGCTTTTGTACTTGGCGACGAACGCAATGAACGCAGTACAATGCGCACGCGGCCGCGGATGGAAGGGGAAACAGCGATTAACCGCAAAAGCATCCTGTGCGCCCTTGTACAGGCGCTGATCCCAGCAGGCCTCGTAATCGCGTCGTATTTCATTGCCTCTGCCCGCGGTACCGCCGCTGGATTGGCAGATACTCAACTGGCTGTTTATGCGCGTACAGCAAGCTTTGTCTGCCTGATGCTGTGCATGCTTGGCCTATTGTTCCCTTCCCGTTCGGAAACCACCAGCCTGATCCGGCTGGGCTTTGCCTCCAATCATGGGCTGCTGTTCCTGTCCGGCGGCGTGCTCATTATGCTGATCCTGTCCGTGTATGTCCCATTTTTGCAGGGCGCGTTTGATACCGCGGCAATCGGATGGATCGAATGGCTGATCGCGTTGGCCTTTATGGCGGTAACGTTGGCCTGGGGAGAAGTTTTTAAACGTGTACTGCGTCCGCTTGCCGACCGCCTGATTAAAATCACCCCGAAGAAAACACATCGCCGCGCCCGCCGTATAGATTTCGGCGAAGGCTTCTTCTCCAAGTTTGAAAACGCTGATCCGACGCAGGAGGAAGAGGAGCCCATCCGCCGGGAGGGAATTTCCGAAACGCCGGTACAGCAGCAGGACATGGAGGAGCCTGCGCCGCTCGACGAGCAGCAGATCCTTGAAGAGTTTGGTGAACCGGAAGACCCGCAGATACTGCAGGCAAACGCGTCCGCTCCGGATATATCTGCCCAGGCGGACATCCCAGCGAATGCCCCGACGAACATGCCGTCTGCTTCAGAAGCTTCCGAAGCGGCACAGGAACCGGAAAACGTCCCTGTGCATCCGTCCGTACAGGATGAAGCAACGCAGGAACCTGAAACCCCAGCGGATGGTTTCCTTTCGGGCGTTCCGGATGAATTAAAGATTTACGGAGACTTGTTCGCCGCGCTGCCGAAAGAGATTCTCGCATCTGGCCTGACGCCTGCCGCCGGGCAGGCGGAACCGATTGAACTCCCGGTCGAAGCCGTGTCCGAAACAGACACAGCCCTGGCACAGCAGACCGGCATATCTGAAGCGCAGCCGGACGGGGCGCCGGAGCCCGGTACGGGCAATGCCCAGCAAAATGCCGTCCCGGGCGAGAGCCAGCCGCTGCCAGATGATCCAGCGGCTGCCGGCATCACAGCCGGCAGCACAGAAAACGTTGCAGAAAAGGATTGCCAAACGCAGGCGGACGTCCCTGCATCACCTCAGGGGCCAGCGGCTCCGGAACCCACACAAGCGGAAGCCGCCGGTGTACAATCTGTCCCGGAAAGCGCTACATCAGAAACCCCGGACGCGGCCGCCGCGCCAACTGCCGGCGCAGATGTGCCGGGGGATGGCGGCGCGCCGGATACATCAAAGAAGAAACCGCACCGCCGCAAAAAGAAAAAAGAATAAACCAGATCCGTCCGGACACGTATTTCCGTGTCCGGACGGATTTTCCAATTTTTTTCGAAGCTCTATAACGCAAGGCAAAAAATACCCCGTATATTTGCATGCATTGAAACAGAAAATACTCCTGCGCGGAAAGATCCGCGCATAGGAGGAAGAAAATGAGTCGTCTTGTATGTGACGCAGTAAATTGCGGCAATAACCATGACAGGCTGTGCTGCCTGGATGAGATCGAGGTCTGCGGCTGTGACGCATGTACCTGTGAAGGCACCTGCTGCGGAAGCTTTGTAGACGGGGAAAATGAGTATATCAGCTCTTTTGCCGACGTCTCAGCTTCCGAGGATACGCATATCGGCTGTGAAGCCGGATCCTGTGTGTTCAATCTGGATGGGATCTGCGAAGCAGACCGCGTCAAAATGGAGGGTGAGTTCGCCCACCGTATGGATTCGACCTGCTGCGGGACTTTCCGCGAGGAAGAATAACCCGTTATCCACGTGCTTCCCTGTGTTTGTGCAGGCCCGGCCGGGGCACAGCGCCGCACAAGTTTGCACACCCGCCGCGGGGTTTTCGCGGCATACCAGCCCGCCTGGACATGTTCCGGGCGGGCGCTTGTACATTTTCAGCAGGGGAGCGCAGAATCCGACGACTTGCCCCTGCCTTGCACTGCGCCGGAAAATATGGTATACTTTTAATAAGATTTGTCCGCGCCGCAGGCGTAGGGACGGAAAAAGAAGGCGAAAAAAATGGAAGCGATCGTTTACAGTTCAAATTCCGGTTTTACCGCACGTTACGCAAAGCTGCTTTCCGAAGCCACCGGACTTCCCGCTGTGGATGTACGTAAAGTGCGCCGAAAGCTTTACCGGGGCGACGATATCGTTTTCATGGGTTGGGTCATGGCCGGCGTTATCGACAATTATATGAAAATGTACAGCCTGTATAATGTGCGTGTGCTGTGCCCGGTCGGGCTGATGCCTCCCGGCGGGCAGGTTTTGGAAACCCTGCATAGCCGCAATATGATCCCCGACGAGATCGCGCTGTATTATCTGCGCGGCGGATTTGATATGCGCAAAATCCGTGGTTTTAAAAAACTTATGGCAAAGTCTTTCCGAATTTCCATGGAAATGGACTACGAGGACAACGAAACGCCGGAAAGCGGTGAAATGTACCGGCTTATGTGCGAGGGCGCAGACTTTGTCGATGCGGCTGCGCTGGCCCCGGTGATTGAAAAAATCCGCGAGCTGGAAAATTCGACAGAAAAAGAGTTGACAGGGCCTTAAAAAAGTGCTATTATAAGGACATGGTCGGACGCAGCGTGCCGGAGTGGCGGAATTGGCAGACGCCCGGGACTTAAAATCCCGTGGGTGAATAACCCGTACCGGTTCGAGCCCGGTTTCCGGCACCAATTTTCCACAAGGGCAGGCGATCCGAAATCCATCTATATCGCGGGGTAGAGCAGTCCGGTAGCTCGTCGGGCTCATAACCCGGAGGTCGGTAGGTTCAAATCCTCCCCCCGCAACCAGAAAAATTCCCGGAGTCTAACAGATTCCGGGAATTTTTATATCCCTGTCCAATCTTTTTGCCGTCTTTTTGAATAAGTCAAGCATCACCCTGGAGTCAATGCAAATGCAGCCCTCCGCGGTGATGTTTTTTATTTTGCCATCCCAAAATCGCCCTTTGGGCAAAAACGCATACAGCTCCCGCAGATCATGCATTTTTCCGTATCCACGACCGGCAAAGCGTCAATAATTGCAGGCTGCGATCGACAAACATCTATGATTCTGCGGGCATTTCTGCCGGTTTACCGCAATTGTCATTCCACTACTCCCCGCTCTTTTTCTGACTCCAGGTCCTCAAAAAAACGTGCCGCAACGTCAACGTGCACTCTGCCGCCTTACCGGCAAAAGCCCGCTTCAGCACAGCGCCGCCAAAATAACCTCTAAAGCCTGGGCAGCATCCGCACTTGCCATGCTGGGCGCCGGCGGATGCATATGGGCCGCCTGTACCGGCGTACAGGGGATATGGATAAAACCGGCGCGCACACCCGGCATTTCGCGTGCAGCGAAATCAAGCACATTATAGAGAAGATGATTGCAGACAAAGGTCCCAGCAGTGTTGGAAACTGCACAGGGGAACCCCGCTGCATGCACAGCCTGGCAAAGCGATTGCAGCGGAAGCGTCGTAAAATAGGCCGCAGGACCACCCGGACAGATCGGTTGTTCTACAGGCTGCATGCCCGCATTATCCGGGATCCTGGCGTCGTCAAGATTGATCGCAATGCGCTCCAGCGTAAGCTGCGGTCTTCCTGACGCCTGCCCCGTACACAAAACTATGTCTGGATGCTGCGCCTGCATAGCGGCGGCCGCAATCCGGGCACATGAAGCGAATACAGTAGGCAGCTCCAAAACATCCAGCGCAACCCCCCGCGGCGCCCGTACGCGCCGTACCGCTTCCAAAGCCGCATTGGCGGTTTCCCCGCCAAACGCTTCAAAAGCAGTTAAAAGGATTTTCATTGCTTTCCCTCCATACTGCCGCAGGTTTTCCGCGGCTTACTTTCGATGCCGCGCGCACCGGCGGCAAGTCGTTCAGGCGAAGCTGCCATGCAGCTGCACCCATTATATACCCAGTATAAGCCGGCGGCGCATAAAACGCAAGACCATAGATGTACATATGGCTGCAGCATACAAAGATTATGAATAAAAATAAAAATATATGCTAAGAAAGATAAAGACGGCGTCCAGATTTGCAGAAAATACGAAAAAAATCGTTAAGGCTTTTCCAGATTTTTCACATAAAACAAAAAATAAGAAAGACCGCCCTTTACATACCGGAAAAAACTGCCGCCACAGCTGAAATTTCAAAATATAAATCCTTCAGATTTAAAAAACCGAACGATTTTATAAATTTCATTTTTTAATGCAAATAAATCGAGGTTTCCTTTATAAAGAACACGATATTAAAGAAAATTTTGCAAAATATTGGAATAAGCCAATTTTATCTGTTAAAATAAAAATCGAAAAAAATGAGGATTTTTTTCAAAAAATATGGCAAGCCCTGGAAATTTTCGATTTTTCAAAAGAATTCCCCCTTGCAAAATCCGATTCTTTCGATATAATGTATTATGTGGAATTTCGGGGTATTTCCCCGAATCTGAATATATACTTATATTATTGCATAATGCAATGAGGAGGAAAGCACTATGTCTCTGTTGCTGGGTCTGGTTATTATCGCCGCCCTGTGCGCGCTTGGCTACGCAATGTTTAACTTTTTCGTAGTCAAGCGCATGGACGAGGGTACAGACCGAATGAAAGAAATTGCGTCGGCTATCCGTGTCGGCGCGGACACCTTTATCCGCTATGAGTACAAAATGGTTGCCATTATTGTCGCGGTAATTGCAGTACTGCTGGTCGTCCTAATTTCCTGGCAGGCGGCAATTGCCTTTGTCATCGGCGCCGTGATGTCCGCCTCGGCCGGTTGGGTCGGCATGAAAATTGCCACCTATGCCAATGTCCGCGTCTCCAATAAGGCCCGTCTGACCGGCAATCTTGGGGAAACGCTGAAGGTCGCTTTCCGCGGCGGTTCCGTTATGGGCCTGTGCGTCGGCGGTTTCGCGCTTTTGGGCATCTTTGTTGTTTACCTTGTCTTCGGCGAGCTGCTTGGCCAGGTACGCGAGGTTGCTTCCGGCGCGGAAGTGCTCAACTGGCTTGGCCTGGAGGTTTCCTTTACCATGACCCTGTCGGGTTATGCGCTGGGTTGTTCCATCATCGCGATGTTCAACCGCGTCGGCGGCGGTATCTACACCAAAGCCGCGGATATGGGCGCCGACCTTGTCGGCAAGACGGAAGCGCATATCCCGGAAGACGACCCGCGTAACCCTGCAACCATTGCAGACAACGTCGGCGATAACGTGGGCGACGTTGCCGGACTTGGCGCCGACCTGCTGGAAAGCTATGTAGGCGCAATTATGTCCGGCGCGATCCTGTCTGTCGAGCTGTTCCGCAGCCACGGCACGGACATTGCCGCAAACCTTTTGCCCAATATGATCCTATACCCGATCGTATTCGCCGCCGTCGGCCTGATCGCCTGCGTGCTTGGCATTGCATCCATGCTTGTCAAACGTAAGCTTTCCAACGACCCGCACCGGGAGCTGAATATGGCCACTTGGGTCAGCGCCGGATTAACACTTGTTTTTGGCTTGATTATCACCTATGTCTTCTTTAACCCGATCGAGCGCGAAAGCCTGAAAAATGCAGGTTTTGCACTTGGCGCCTTCTCCCCGTGGGTATCCTCCGCAATCGGCGTAATCGCCGGTATCGTTATCGGCATTATTGCCGAGTACTATACAAGCTATGACTATAAGCCCACCCGCAACATTTCTTCCGCTTCTGTGGAGGGGCCCGCGCTGACCATCACCCAGGGCCTTGCGCTCGGCATGCGTTCCTGCATGGCGCCGGTTGTTGTACTTGGCTTGGCAATTTACGCATCCTATGCCCTGTGCGGCATGTACGGCGTCGCGATCGCCGCCGTGGGTATGCTTTCCTTCGTCTCTGCAACCGTTTCTGTTGATACCTACGGCCCGATTTCCGACAACGCCGGCGGTATTTCCGAGATGAGCAAGCTTGACAAAGGTGTACGCGACATCACAGATAAGCTGGATTCTGTCGGAAACACCACGGCCGCTATCGGGAAGGGATTTGCAATCGGGTCCGCAGCACTGGCCACCCTTTCCATGATGACCTCCTACCTCTATGCTTATACGCCGGCTGACCAAAGCATCCTGCTCAACCTCATTGACCCGCTGACCCTGGCCGGCGCGCTTGTCGGCGCAGCGCTTCCGTTCCTGTTCTCCGGCATGCTTATCGACGCCGTAGCCAAAGCTGCGCGCAAAATGGTAGAGGAAGTACGCCGCCAGTTCCGCGAAATCAAAGGCCTGCTGACCGGCGAGGTCATGCCGGACTATAAGACCTGTATCGCGATTTCTTCCCAGGGTGCGCTTCATGAAATGCGTGTCCCGGCCATTATGGCAATCCTGTTCCCGGTCGTATGCGGATTCCTGTTCGGCGCAGAGTTCGTCGGCGGTATCCTTGTCGGCGCAACTATTTCTGCGATTATGCTTGCCATTTTCACCGGTAATGCCGGCGGCGCATGGGACAACGCGAAAAAGTATATCGAAACCGGCGCGATTGAAGGCCACGGCAAGGGTTCCCCTGCCCACGACGCGGCCGTTGTCGGCGATACTGTCGGCGACCCGCTGAAGGATACCGTTGGTCCGTCCCTGGACATTCTGATTAAAATCATGTCCACGATTTCCCTGGTTACCGTTACCGTATTCAGCCGCTTCAATTTACTTGACTGGATCCTGGGCCTCCTGAAATGAAATCCAAAAAACATGCATACCCGGAAGGCAAACTGCCTTTCGGGTATTTTTCTTTATTCTCCCATTTTTGTAAAGCCGAAAGAAATGCATCAACAAAATATATAAATTTGCAAGATTTCGCTTGCTAAATATTCCGTTTTTTTGTGCGGCTTATATAGGAAAAGGAAAAACGCGGCCAGCAAATCTGTATTCTGAATACAAACCAGGATTGAAACCACTGTTTCCAGCTATGTATAAATCGTATACCGTCATGGCAAATCTGATATGATGAGTTCAACTTCATATTTTAAAATTTTTTGAAATTATCTATGTACCTGGCCAATTTTTTAAATTTTTAGTTCATATATTTTCAAATAATTGTTAATTTTAATTTAAAAATTTTCCTTTTTCCTACCCAAATGCTTCCCAAAAATTGATTGACAATAAAACCCCTATATGTTATAAATTTAAATATAAACTTTCTCGATTTTAACTGGATTTTTCGTCATTTTTCATATAAATTCAGTATAGAAGCTGTATGCCGCGCCCCTCTGCCGCCTGTTTTTTCAAAAGATAAGCACAGATTCCTGCATATAACTTACGCGATATAAATTTATATAAAGAAGGGATGAAACCAGATGAAATCAAAACGCATATTTTCCCTGTTTATCGCACTGCTGATGCTTCTGGCATTATTCAGCGCCTGTGCAAATAACACGGGCAATGAACGCAATGCCGGCGACAACAATGAATCGGTGGAAGACCCCAAAGGCAATGCAGGGCAGCCCGATGACGGCGACACACCAGAAGAGCTGGAGATCGAGAAAATCGACTATATGGCCTTTGACCTGCTGCCGTCTTCCGACAACTACAAGCTCGCACTGGAACGTCAGGATGCAAACCTGCTCAAATGCGTGGAAAACCAGCATCTTTACGGAATTGAAGTGGAAGTCAATTTCGTATCCAACGAGACCTATTCCAGCGTAATCAGCTCCTCTGCAGCTGCCGGCACACTTCCGGAGGCATATTTTGGAAGCGTCCTCGACGATGCGACCTACAACGATTGGATTAACCGCGGGATGTTCCTGTCCCTCAACGAGGTTATGGAACATTCCTCCGGCAATATGGTCAAAGCTTTTGGTGAAGACGGCTGCTACGCCTGGGGCCGCGCGGTAGAAACCATCAATGACGACTGGTTTGGCCTGATCATGACCAACGGTTCCGTTCCTGCCATTCAGATTCAGGAATCTGACGGCCCGCTGCGCATGCTTGTCCAGATGAATGCCGCCTATGCGCTCATGATCCGCCAGGATTGGCTGGATACGCTTGGCCTTGAAATGCCACAAAATGCAGAAGAATACTATGACGCATGCCTGAAGATGAATACCGAAGACGTTAACGGCAACGGCCTCAACGATGAACGGATTATTATCGGGCTTGGTACACCATTCCAGTATCAGGGTATTGGCCAGTGGTACGGCCTGTCAATGCGCGATTTTCTTGAAGATCCCTCCAGCGGTAAAATCGAAGTCAATATTTTAAAAGAAGGCTTTGCCCCATGGGCAGAGTATATGCGTCTTTTGTACAAAGACCGGTTGATTTATAATAATGAAGGCGGTCACCCCTGGGTGCAATACGGACCCTTTGTTGCAGAAAACAATGTCATCTCCTGGTTTTTAAAGCCGGATACCCTCTGGTCGACAGGGCGTTCTTCCTGTCCGGACACAAACTGTAACTATCAGCCGCTGCCGATCTATCAGGCCGTGGAAGGCGTTGCGCCCCGCGTTGTTGCACAGGAATCAAACGGAACAGAATGGTCCCTGACTTTTAACGCTTCCATGGATCCGAAAAAAGCCGCAAAATTTGCTGACTGCATCTATTCCTATGAACAGTATCTTTTGAAGCATTACGGGATCGAGAACGAAAGCTGGGAGTATGGGGAAGATGGTTCCATTATTGATTATACTACCCTCCCGGGATATGTCAGCGGTGATATTGAGTACCAATACCGTGCACTTAGTTCGCTCAAGGAGCAGTGGTCTGACTTTATGACGTATTTCCCCTGTCCGGCCACAAAGGATATGTGGGAGGTAAACGCAGC
Source organism: uncultured Eubacteriales bacterium (assembly GCA_934546935.1). Taxonomy (GTDB): domain Bacteria; phylum Bacillota; class Clostridia; order Oscillospirales; family QAMX01; genus CALWJF01. The sequence goes on along the minus strand of CAKTEH010000003.1, from coordinate 118,616 downwards.
GGTCTATACCAGTCACACAGATGCGCTCGAACACGGCGAACCCTATGCAGCGAGGAATTTGGACATGGACGGCTGGATGGCACAGAATAACTGGAATGAGGAGAGCCCGCTGAACAAGTTGATGAAGAACGTGGCCGAAATCGGCGATGAAAATATCAACTGGGCATGTTATTACTCCTACCCTGCCTTGGCAACCGAAGACGAACTGTTAATCCAAAGCGAATATGGCAATGAACTGAAAACCTATCTTCAGGAAACTACCACCAAACTCATCATCGGCGATTATGAAATTGCCGACCTGCAATCCTATATCGATTATGCCTTTGAAAATCTTTATCTTCAGGAGTATATCGATGCCCAGCAGGGCCGTGTCGACCGATTCCTGGAGGCAATAGGCCGCTAAATAAACATATGGACTACGCAGATCCCAATCTAAAAACCGGCGCCGCTCTATAGAGCGGCGTCGGTACTTTTATGCATATCGTTCTGCCCAGGAAGAATTTTCCTATTTCTTCCGAAGCGTCAGGACATTTGCCGAATAAGGCTTGGCAGCAAAGGTAAATGTCTGCGCAGCACCAGTACAGCGTTCTTCGCGGTCATGCACCGCTGTGGGATTTTCAATGCTGTTGACCGTCCCGCCCTCACCAGACAGATATGCAAGCATATACTCCGGCTCCACTGCACAGTCAAGGGAAATCTCCACATTCTCAGCGCTATCTGAGAAATTGACCAGTTTGACAATAAGCGCATCCCCGTCGGATGTAACCACAGCCGCGGTTTTCTGCCGCGACGGCAGCGCAGCTTCCTGTACAAATTCGCCGTTGAGCCATACGCGCAGCCTTTCTTCATCAGCTTCCATGCGCAAATCGTTATATTCCCCCTCGCGCAGCCGTACCGGGGCAGGCGCACACAGGTCGCGGTGCGGACGGTATCCGGTATCTACAATACGGCTGACGCCGTTTTCGATAATCCACTGATACGGATGTACAAAACGGAAATCCCATTCCCGCTTCTCCTGCTCTTCGCTCATATCGTACCAGGAGCGCTGCCAGCGTCCGGCAAAAGCGCCGACGCCTATGGTTTTTCCTTCCTGCGCAAGGATTTCCACTTCAAATATACTGCTGCGGGTTTCCTCATCGCCATCCATTACAATCAGGCACTGCCGGTCAAGCCCAAAGCGCTGCATCATGCGCATATTGGCCTGCGCATCGTCGCCTGGCCGGGTCGTAAACCCATCTGCACAGGGTTCGGCATAACCCAATACGTTGTGCGCCGGCGCAACGGGCGCGCCATTGCAGCGTGCATTCCGGAACCGTACGCCAACGCTGCCCAGAATTGCAGGCATACCCTTCGCGCTGCGGAAAAGTTTTGGCGTTTCTTCCTCAATTTCCACCACATCCCTGCCGCGGTGGTTTCCAAACAGCTTCCAGATGTAATAAGACGGAATCCCATAGCTTGCGCGGTTGTCAAAGGCGATCAGGTTCGGCGCCCAGGCCGCAAAATGGATATTTTCCATCAGCGGCGCGTAGGAGGCAAGACGAACAACGTCCTGGTTGCGCTCCATCCCGATAAAGAACATCGCTTCGCTGATCGCAGCGCGCAGGTTTCCGGTATCTGCAACATTCACAGCCAGCTCTCCGACAAAGACGCCGGGACCGGAACGGTCATAACCGTCATAGTGATGCAGCTGCTCAGCGAAAAAGGTAGCGTCGCTGTAGAAATGCTCGTCGACAATATCCACAGCAAGCCCGTCGTCTTCTACATGAGTATTGGCTACAAAAACCATATCCGGATAGCGCCGGTGCAGCTCATTATAGAAATACGCATACCGTTCATTATACACCGGGCCATGGTTTTCATTGCCGATTTCGATATAGTGCAGGCGGAAAGGCTCCGGATGCCCGGCGGCGGCGCGCATGGCGCCATATTGCGTATCGGCAGGCGCGGTGGCATATTCTATGGCATGGATCGCATCGTCGAGCATATCACGCAGCGCGTTGCCCTCGAGATAATTGTTCCCGGAGCTGCGCCCCTGGCAGACAATGCCGCAGTTGCACACATACAGCGCCTCTGCGCCAAGGTCTTCGCATAGCTGAAGGAACTCATGAAAGCCAAGGCCGTTGGTCGTCCGGTAATGCCACAAAAGATACTGGCTCGGCCGCTCCCAAACTGGGCCGATACTGTTGCGGAAATAATTCATCGTGCCAAAGGTAAAACCCTCGACAATGCAGCCGCCGGGAAAACGCACAAAACGCGGGCGGATACCTTTGTAAAGCTCCACAATATCCCGCCGCAGGCCGTGGCCGTTATAGGTATCGGCAGGCATGAGGGAAATAAAGCCAAGGCGGATTTTCCCTTCGCCGCGCAGGCAGAGGCGGCAGTCCCCAGCGTCTATACCGCCGGTAAAAACGGCGTCATAGCGGGCATAGCCGCCGGTACGGAGTGTAAATTCCTGTCTTCCATATACCTCGCCTCCGGCGCTTTCAATCGAAACGCGAACCGTCCCGCCGCCTTCGACCGCTTTGGCAAACATGTAGAAATGATATGCCTCGCCCTGCGCCTGCGCAATACCGGCATATCCGATATTGTAAACGCAGCCGCCGCCGAAATCGATATCAAGCGCGGCCAGCCGCTTTGTGTTGAGCGTGTCGCTGCGGTTTAAGGTGATCTCCGCCCCGCCGCAGGCATACCAGGCCGGGATCGGGGTATATTCCGTCGCATTGTTTTCGACCCATTTGCTCAACCCTTCGCCATGGTTGAAAATTGCCCGCCAGCCGAAGTCGGAGGTAAAGGAATAGCCATCCCCGTCAGGCGTGCATTCATCTGGAAGGATGGAATCCTCAAAAGCGCGGTTGCGGATCATCTCCGGATACAGCCCGCCGTCCCCGGCGCGGTTGATATCCTCAAAAAACAGGCCGTACAGGTCTTCAGAAACCGGGAAATGCTTATTCTTCGTATGAATATGAAGCTTTGTCATAGGCAAAAACCCTCCTTTTTTCCATTATAAAGCACAGCAGGGAAAGATGCAATTTCCAGAAGCATAAAGCCGGAAATTTTCAATAATCCCGCATTTTTAATCCGTATATTGAAAATCCAATCAAAACGCATGTACGGCAACGGCCCTATACGCAGCAGGCGGCAAAAAGCGGGAAACCGGCGATATAAAAACGACATACACAATCGCACGGCCAAAAAAGAAACCGCGCCCTAAAGCAGAGCGCGGCCTCCCCAAACATGAAAGGAAAGATGAAAAGATACTCTCTCTATCTAATTTATTTGCCTTAAGCCTGTAATGCCTTACCGGCCCATAGCCGCGAAGAAGCGGTCGACACGCGCCTGCTGGACGTCCAGATACTCCTGGAGCCCGAGGTTGTCGTACGCATAATCGATATAGCTCTGCAGGTCTGCAACATTGTAGTCGCCGATGATCAGCTTGGTACCGACTTCGATGATATAGGTCTTCAGGTCGGAACCAAGTTCAGCCTGAAGGGCGGCTTCTTCAGCGGTCGGAAGCGTCTCGAAATCGTAGTAGCAGGCGAAGTTGATGTTCTTCTCGCCGTATTCTGCAACTGCGTTCAGGGTCTGCCAGTTGGGCTGGTCGTAGTCAATCGCCGGGATTTGGTTGCCAATCCAGATTTCGCGCGTCGTGCTGCCTTCGGCGTAGGGCTCGCCTGCGTCAATGGCTTCCTGCGCGGAGTAGTAGGTCACAGCTGTCGGGTCCCACAGATCCTTGAAGTAGGGGATCGGGAAGTAGCCGAGGAAGCCAGCCCAGGAAGTGTCAATCTGGTCGACAGACATGTAGTCGGACGGGATGTCGCCCTTTACATAGCCTTCATGGGTGCTGAACTGGTCGATATGTTTGCCGTCTTCTTCATATTCCCATGCAACGCCTTCAATGCCGTAGTAACGGAGCAGGAACTGCTCGTAGGAATAGACGCAGTCGGTGAACTTCGCGGCAGTTTGCGGGGAGCAGGTATTCGCGTTGAAGCTCATGCCCCACTCAGCAGCGGTAGCATCCTGCGCAAGGATACGGGCCTTTACGCCGTCAACCGCAGCGATGATGGGCATCGGCTTATAATAGGCATCTTCGTCGCCGGTATTATTGCGGCCCTGGCTCCAGATTGCGTTTGCCTGCATCTCCCAGGAAATGCAGTTGTTTTCTGCGATAAAGGTCGACGTGTTGCTCCACGGATGGCCGCCTTCGTTGGCGTACAGCATGCCGTTATCATAGAACTGCGCCATATAGGTAGTCCAGTCGGCATAGCCTTCATAAAGCATACCAACTTCAACCTGTCCGGAGGTCGGGTCAGAGAAGAAGTCCTGATACGGCAGGCCGTACCAGAAGCCCGGGCCCTGCTGCTGGTATGCGGTGCCCAGACCGACAATGATACGCTCATCCTTCTGGCCGTTCCCGTTGACATCCTGTTCGTGCATCATCAGGCAGGCATCAAAATACTCCTGCGGAGTCGTCGGCATATCCAGGCCGAGGTCATCCAGCCAGTCCTGACGGATCGGCCAGGAGTAAATGCCGTGGAGCTGGACGTTGACGCGATACTCGCCGTCTTCCTCGGTGATGCGCAGGCCGCGCGCCGGGTCATTGGTGATCATGACGATATACCAGTCGCCGTCATGGTGTGTAGCTTTTGCACGGGCCCAGTCATACAGGCCGTCGTCGCCAAACGCCTTGATCATGTTGCCCGAAGAATACTCAAGGACTTCCGAGCAGGAGAGCAGCATGCCGCGGTCGGTCCAGTCAACGAGCGTTGTGGAGTCGATCGCGCCGTAGGTACCGAACACCTGCGGCAGGTTGCCTGCTGCGGCAAGGGAAGTTACCGTAGAGGTATAAACTTCCGGATCGCAGAAGCTGGTCTCAACCTCAAAACCGTACTGGTGCTGGTTTTCCACGCACTTGTCGAGGTTTGCATGGCTTTCTGCATTCACCCAGGTCGTGTAGTTGTCGCTTCTGGCATAAGCAAGATACGTAATCGTCTCAAGCTCATCCGTGTTCGGCGTATCGTCGCCCTGTTTGTCGTCGGTCTTGCCCTTATCATCGCTTTGGCCCTGGTTCTTGCCGTCGTTGGTTTTGCCCGAATCGTTCGAGCACCCGGCGAACAGGCAGACCAGCATCAGCAATGCGGCAAGCAAAGCAAGAATGCGTTTCGTGTTCATCGTGTTTCTCCTTTCTTTCTCTATATTTAACCTTAAGAACACGCAAAAGACTCAGAAGAAATCCCTCGCAGCTATTTTCCCCGGGTACGCGGGGAAGCAGAAGAGTTGTTAAATCAAATTAATAATTTATATACAGATTATAAACAAAGCAAAACAAAAAAACAATATCCAAATCAAACAAGATTTCATTGCAGAATTTGTAACTTACTACAAAACCATCCCGCATAAATTCAAAATTTTTCTTTTTTTTTCAGGATAAGCAGGATATTTCTTCTATAACTATATATGATTTATCATATTCCCATATTTACCCATCTTTTCCGGCCATATGTTCCAATCCCCCGTCAAAACCGCGCGCATTCCCAATTCTATATACAATTTATATTATAAAACGCCTATTCCGGTTATAAAAGACAAAAAATGGCCGCATCCTGTTGCAGGATGCGGCCCAGAAATGCCGGGGGAGATAAAATCCCGAATTATTATTTTTCTATTAATTTTCCGGCTTAGCGGCCAATCGCCTCAAGGAAGCGGTCGACACGGCCCTGCTGGGCATCAATGTACTCCTGGAAATAGAGGTTTTCATAAGCGTAGTCAATATAGGACTGCAGATCCGCAATATTGTAGTCGCCGATGATCAGCTTGGTGGTGGTTTCCTGGAGATAGGTCTTCAGCTCGTTGCCGTAGTCGTTCTGGATCAGCAGCTCATCTTCCGTTGCCAGTGCCGGGAATGAGTAATAAGCAGCCCAGTTGATGTTTTCATCGCCGATTTCAGCAATATAGCCTAAGAACTTGTGCAGCGGGCTTTCCTCGTCCCAGCTGTACTGCGCCATCCAGGATTCTTCGGTCAGGCCGTTTTCTGCATAAGGCTCACCGGCTTCCAGAGCTTCCGCATGGCTGGAGTAAACCAGGGCGTCGGACGCCCAAAGATCCTTCATAAAGGGGCTCGGGAAATAGGTCATAAAGTCAGACCAGTTGTCGGACATGTCCTGAAGGGCCAGATACTGGTTGTCGATATCGCCCTTGACATAGCCTTCAGCAGCGGTATAGTCAACGATCGTCTTTCCATCCTCGGCATATTCCCAAGCATAGCCTTCGACGCCGTAGTACTTCAGCAGCCACTGCTCATAAGAGTAGATGCAGTCGATCATCTTTGCAGCCTTCTCCGGGGAGCAGGTGTCCGCATTGAAGTTCATCGGCCAGTTGCCGGCATGCGCTTCCTGGACAACGACACGCGGCGCAATACCTTCCACAGCCTGGTAAATCGGCAGCGGCTGGTAGTTGCAGTCGGCATCCGGGCACGCGGAACGTGCGGAAGACCAAAGGGTATCAACCATCAGAAACCAGGAAATCACGTTATCTTCTGCAATGTAGGTAGCATACTGCACCCACGGATGTCTGCCTTCGTTGTTGTAGATCAGCTGGTTGGAATACAGGCGGTTCATGTATTCAACCCACGGGGCAAAGCCTTCCTTTAAGATATTGACTTCGACTTCGCCGGAAGACGGGTCTTCAATGAAGTCATTGAGCGACAGGCCGTACCACTGGCCAATACCCATGTACTGCCATGCGCCGCCGAGTGCGGTAATAATACGCTCGTCGTTCATACCATTGCCGTTGACGTCTTCGGTATTCATCTTCAAGCAGGCTTCATAATATTCCTCTACCGTCTGCGGCATACCAAGGCCAAGGTCATCCAGCCAGTCCTGGCGGATCATCAGGTCATAGGCGCCGTGAACCTGCGTCTTCATGCGCAGCGGGCCGTCGGATTCCGTGATCTGGATGGACGGGCAGGTCGCATTGGTCATGGTTACGCCATACCAGTCGCCGTCGACGGTCTCCATCGCGCGGCCCCAAGCATAAATCCCATCGTCACCAAAAGCTTTAATCATGTTGCCGGAGGAGTGCTCCATAACCTCGTTAAGGGACAGGAACATCCCTGCATCGATCCAGCTGCGATAGGTTGCAGCGTCGAGCACGTTGCCGCCGGCAAAGAAAACCTCCGGCAGGGCGCCGGACGCGGCGGAGGAGCTGATTACGCTGGAGTAGGTTTCGCTGGAGACAAAGCTCGCTTCAACCTCAATACCATACTTATGCTGGTTTTCCACGCACTGGAGAAGGTTCGCATCGCCTCTTTCAAGGGCAGCATTGTAGTTGTCCTTAGCCGGGGCAAGGTCGAAAGCCATGTAATCGATTTTTTCGATTTCCAGTTCGTCGGGGGTATCGTCTCCGGTATTGTCGTTGGACTTATCGTCGTTGGTTTTCCCATCGCCCGTTTTGCCAACATCGCCGGTGTTGTCTTTCTTGCCCGAATCATTTGCACAGGCGCTGAATAATGCGATAATCATCAAAAGCGCCGCCATCAGGGCAAGGATTCGTTTTGCGTTCATTTTCTTTTCTCCCTTTCCTTTCTTCAGATTTTAAGAAAATGTAAAAAATCCATCAGTATTCTAACACATATCTTTTATGTGTAAATTTACGATTCTTCGGAACCGGAAAATAAATGACTAAATTCACAATCCGTCATATCCCCCGGCAGGCAAAAAAAAGACGGCTGCGCAAGTTCTGCGCAGCCGGAAAGGGAAAAGTCCGTCTTACGTCTTACAGTCCCATCGCATCCATAAAGCGGTCTATGCGCGCCTGCTGGACGTCGAGGTATTCCTGAAGGCCAAGGGTATCATAGCAGTAATCGATATGCTGCTGGATGCTGTCAACCGAATATTCCCCGGTGACCATTTTTGTCGCGGTTTCCAGCAGATAGGTTTTCAGGTCGGTCGCATACATATTCTGCGTGTCGGACTCCTCAAGGGTCGGCAGGGTGATAAAGGTATAATATGCGCACCAGTTGATGTTTTCCTCACCATACGCGGCGATCTGTTTAAGGAACTTGTGGCAGGGGCTTTCCTCGTCCCAGTCATTCAGATCCATCCACCGCTCCTGGTCATAATTATTCTGTGCATAAGGTTCGCCGTTGTCAAGCGCTTCCTGATAGGAGGAATAGACCCTGGCGTTCGGCGCCCAGAGGTTGGCGTCAGACGGGGTCGGGAAGAAGTTGTGCATGCCGGTAAAGCTGTTTTCCATCTTGCCCAAAGCCATGTACTGATTTTCGATATCGCCCTTTTCATAACCGGCGCGCTGGGTGAAGTCATCAATCATACCGTCGTCCATGCGCTCCCAGGACTTGCCTTCGATGCCGAAATAACGCAGCAGATAGAGTTCTTCACTGTACATGCAGTCAACATAAGCTGCGGCAGCTTCGGGGGTAATGGAGTTTGCATTATAGGCGATGCCCCATTCGCCTGCGGTAGCCTCCTGAAGGATCAGGCGCGGCGCGACGCCTTCAACTGCGGCGATAATGGGCATGGGCTGGTAATTGCAGCTGTCCAGGCCCGTATTCGTCCGGCCGCTGGACCAGACCGTATCCTGCATAATGGTCCAGGAGATGACGTTATTCTCCGCCAGATAGGTAGCGGTATTAATCCATGGATGCCCGCCTTCATTATTATAGATGATGCCGTTTGCATGGAACTGGTGGAGATAGCTTGCCCAGTCGGCAAAACCCTCTTTTAAAATGCCGACTTCCACCTCGCCGGTGGAGGGGTCTTCCATGAAATCCATATACGGCAGGCCGAACCACTGGCCGACGCCCTGATACTGATATTCGGTGCCAAGGCCCATAATGATGCGTTCGTCGTTTGCGCCGTTGCCGTTGACGTCGTTTTTGTTCATGGCCAGGCAGGCGTCGTAGTACTCTTCAGCCGTCTGCGGCATGGCCAGGCCGAGCGCATCCAGCCAGTCCTGCCGGATTGAGACCGAATAGGCGCCGTGAATCTGCGTTACCACGCGCAGCGGACCATCAGCTTCCTGAATCTGGATGCTGCGGGCGGGGTTGTTGGTGACGAAGACATAGTACCAGTCGCCGTCAGTGTAGGTAGCGGCTGCGCGGGCCCAGCTGAGCTGGCCGTCTTCGGCAAAAAACTTTGCCATATTACCCGAAGAATACTCCATAATTTCGGAGCAGGACAGCAGCTGGCCGTTTTCAATCCAGTTGACAATGGTATTGTTGTCAATCGCGCCGTAGCACAGATAGGTGTCCGGGAGCGTACCGGAAGCGGCAAGTGAGTTGACGGTAGAAGTATAGACCTCAAACGAAACGACGGAAGAATCAAGGGTAAAGCCATACTGCGCAAAAATATCGATGAGGGCATTATAATTTGCGTAGTTCCCTTCGCGGGCCATTTTTACGTTTTCCGGGCTGTTTTCACGGCCAAGCCAGGAGATGCGGAAAAGCCCGGCGTTTTCATCCGGCACATCACCGCTGCTTTTGTCCGGTGCGCCGCCATCATCCGGCACATCACCCACGCCGCTGGGATCCTGGCCCGACGGATCTTTGCCCGCATCGCCTGCACAACCGCTGAAAAGCGCGGCTAACAGTAACACCGCAGTCAAAAGCGCAAAGAGTTTCTTCATACACATGCCTGTTTTGTCCTCCTGATCATATTTTTTATTCCAGCAGCATAGTACCGTATATCTCTCTGCCCATGCCGCAGAATTGCAAACGGAGTCCGGGATTCCCGAATATAAACGTATAAATTCTCATCAGCTCATAAGTGATTATACCAAAATTTTGCAGTCTAAAAAAGTCTAAAAAGGGGATTGATGTTAAAATCAAAGATTATCCGAATTATACATTAATTTTGAAAATAACTCTCCCTGTTTCTTTTTATGTATAAATATCAGATCAAATTATGGAACATATTTTAATTTGCAGGCCTGTTTGACACGGCGGGGCAAAAAACGGAGGCTGCGTCCTTTTGGACACAGCCTCCGTTTTTAAAACCCCCTCTGTTAAAGACAAAGCTCGCGGAGGAGTGTTTATTCGCCCTGAAGCGCGTCGTAGCCCTCTTCGCCGGTACGCACGCGCACAACATTTTCCACACCGTAGACAAAGATTTTTCCGTCGCCGATATTGCCGGTGTACAGTGCGCGCCGTGCCGCACGGATCACCTCCGCCGCCGGTACCTTGGAGACCACAATCTCCGCCTTCATCTTCGGCAAAAGCTGCATGCCGACCGGAACGCCGCGGTAACTCTTGGTTGCACCCTTCTGTGTACCGCAGCCCAGCACCTGCGTCACAGTAATGCCGGTGACGCCGATTTCCTCCATCGCGTCCTTCAGCGTCTCAAAGCGGCCCTGATTCATGATAATCTCCACCTTGGAAAGCTTGGCTTCCGGATGGGAATCGGTCCCGCGCAGGTAGACGGGGACCGCCTCGTCAACCGGGATGCCCGCATTTTTGCTGTCAGCCGATACGGGCGCATGTACATATACGCCGGAGGTCAGCGCAGATGTGGATACAAAATCCGCATAGGAAGACGCAAGGTTATGTTCAGAAGCGTCAAGGCCTTCAATTTCTTCATGCTCGGATACACGCAGGCCGATCGTCTTTTTAATTACAAGGAAAACAATGGTGATGGTGACCGCAACCCAGGCAATAACACTGACAACACCAAGTGCCTGAACACCCAAAAGCTTAAAGCCGCCGCCGTAGAACAAGCCGTTTTTATAGCTGAACAAGCCCACCAGCAGCGTACCGGTTGCGCCGCAGACGCCGTGTACAGAAATTGCGCCGACCGGGTCGTCGATCTTTGCCCTGATATCAAAGAATTCAACGGCAATAACTACCAGAATACCAGCTACCAGCCCAATTACAGCGGCCCCGACCGCCGTAACTTCCGCACAGCCGGCAGTAATGGCAACAAGTCCGGCAAGCGAACCGTTTAAGGACATGGAAACATCGGGTTTTCCGTTTTTCACCCAGGTGAAGATCATCGTAGCGCAGGTCGCAACTGCCGCAGCAATCGTCGTGGTAACCAGGCACTGTGCAGCCCAGTAGGTATCGGTTGCAGCCGCGCCGTTAAAGCCATACCAGCAAAACCAGAGGATGAACACGCCGAGCGCCGCCAGCGTCAGGGAGTGGCCGGGGATGGCGTTGACCCTGGTTTTCCCTTCGGGGGTTTTCGTATATTTTCCGATACGCGGCCCGACGAACTTTGCGCCGATCAGCGCGCAGACGCCGCCGGTCATATGCACGGCCGTGCTGCCCGCAAAGTCGACAAATCCAAGCTGGGAAAGCCAGCCGCCGCCCCAGATCCAGTGCGCTTCAATCGGGTAGATAACCAAAGAAATCATCAGGCTGTACAGACAGTATGCGGAGAATTTCGTACGTTCTGCCATCGCACCGGAGACAATGGTTGCCGCAGTCGCGCAGAAAACAAGGTTGAAGAAAAAGAGGTTCCAATTTTCCGCAAAGAAGTCTCCAAACGGATTTACAAGTTTCCCCACGAAGCCCCCTACATCCGTCCCGCACAGCAGCCCATAGCCAAGTATCCAGAAGGCGACGGTGCCGATACAGAAATCCATAAGGTTCTTCATAATGATGTTGCCCGCATTTTTTGCACGCGTCATGCCGGTTTCCACCATGGCAAAGCCGCCCTGCATGAAAAAGACCAGGCACAGACAAATCAAAGTCCAAAATCCAATACTTTCACTGCTGACAAAATCGAGTGTCATTCTGTTTCACTTTCCTTTCCATTTTACAGCTTGTATATAAAAGAGGCAAAGGCACACGCAGTTCCTGCGGCGGCACCTTTGCCTCTGCTTATCCTTCTTTCTGCTGCCCGGGCTATTCAAGCCCGCTGTAGCCCATAAGATATTCGTCAACGGCCCGGGCTGCACCTCGTCCTTCACAAATCGCCCAGACCACCAGGCTTTGCCCGCGCCGTACATCCCCGGCAACAAAGATTTTCTCCTCCTGCGTCCGGTAGGGCGCGCATGTGGCAATATTACCGCGCACATCGGTGGGAAGGCCGAATGCCGCAGGGATATAATCCTCTGCGCCGGTGAAGCCCGCCGCAATGAGAAGAAGCTGCGCAGGAAGCAGCTGCTCGCTGCCCTCGACCGGCTGCATAGCCGTCCGGCCGGTTGCGGGATCTGTTGCCGGCGCAAGCGCAACGGTGCGCACGCCGGACAGCATCCCGGATTCATCGCAGACAAACTCCTTCACCGTCGTCTGGTAGATACGCGGGTCGGAACCAAATTTATAGATCGCCTCCGCCTGCCCGTAGTCTGTCTTTTCCACCCGCGGCCATTCTGGCCAGGGGTTGGAGGGAAGACGCTGCGCGGGGGGCTTAGGCATCATTTCCAACTGGACGACACTGTGGCAGCCATGGCGGATCGCCGTGGCAACGCAGTCGTTTCCGGTATCTCCACCGCCTACGATAACAACATCCTTATCCTTTGCGCTGATGAAACCGCCATCTTTAAGCCCGTTGTCCAGCAGGCTTTTTGTGGTGGATTTCAAGAAATCGACGGCGAAATATATGCCCTTCGCGTCCCGGCCCGGGGCCTTGAGGTCACGGGCACGCTTGGCGCCGCAGCACAAAACCACCGCGTCAAATTGTTGTAAAAGCGCATCCTTGGCAATATCCCGCCCGGCGTCGACGCCCGTGTGGAACTCAACGCCCTCTTCTTCCATCAGACTGATGCGCCGGGATACAACGGACTTGTCAAGCTTCATATTCGGGATACCGTACATAAGCAGCCCGCCGGGGCGGTCGTCCCGTTCAAAAACCTCGACGCTGTGCCCGCGCCGGTTAAGCGTATCCGCACAGGCCAAGCCTGAAGGGCCCGAACCGATGACCGCGACGCGAAGGCCTGTGCGCACTGCGGGCGGACGGGGGTGCATCGCGCCGGAGGCGAAGCCATGCTCAATAATCGCAAGTTCATTGTCGCGCACCGTTACCGGCTCGCCATGCAGCCCGCAGGTACAGCCTGCCTCGCACAGCGCCGGGCACACGCGCCCGGTGAATTCCGGGAAATTATTGGTTTTTAAAAGCCTGGCTAATGCATAATCGTAATTGCCTTTATACAGGATATCATTCCACTCAGGGATCAGGTTGTGCAGCGGGCAGCCGGAGAACCCGGAGCCGTAGTTGACGCCGGCCTGGCAGAAGGGCACGCCGCACTCCATACAGCGCGCCGCCTGATTCCTGCGTACGGATTCCGGAAGCAGGCGATGGAACTCCTCAAAATTTTCAATACGCTGTTGCGGCGGCACAATCTGGTCATTCTGCCGGTCATACTCCATAAACCCAGTAGGTTTTCCCATTTTTCCGCGCCTCCTTTCTCAGCGTCCGGCCTGCATAAGGGCCTCAAAGGCCAGTGTCTCCGCTTTTTCCGGATCCGGCCCAGCTTTTTGATAAAGGTGGATTGCCTCTATCATCCGCGCATAATCCAACGGAATGATTTTCTTAAACTGCGGGATATATACTGCAAAATTATCGAGGATTTCCCGTGCCTTGCACGAACCGGTCGCGGCATAATGCGCCTGCAGCATTGCTTTCAGCCGGGCAACGTCTTCCTCGTCGTGGATCTGCTCAATGGAAACCAGCTCCTTGTTGGTGCGCCGGTAAAGGTCATGCTGCTGATCCAGTACATAAGCGACGCCCCCGCTCATCCCGGCGGCAAAGTTGCGTCCTGTCGGCCCAAGCACCGCAACGCAGCCCCCGGTCATATATTCACAGCCGTGGTCGCCTACGCCTTCGACAACCGCCGTTGCGCCGGAATTGCGCACGCAGAAGCGTTCGCCGACCATGCCGCGGATATATGCCTGCCCGCTGGTCGCGCCGTAGAGAGCCACGTTTCCGACAATTATATTTTCCTCGGGCTTAAAGGGGCTTTTCGCGTCCGGGTAAACTGCAAGCCGTCCGCCCGACAGGCCTTTGCCAAAATAATCGTTTGCATCCCCGCACAGGGAAAGAGTCAGGCCCTTTGGGATAAATGCGCCGAAGCTCTGGCCGCCGGAGCCTGTGCATCGCACCGTATATGTATCGTCCGGAAGCGAATCGCCAAAGCGGCGCGTGATTTCTGAACCAAAGATCGTGCCCAGCGCGCGGTCGGTGCTGGAAACATTGACCGCAATGGAACATGGCTCGCCTTTTTTCAGCTTTGCGCCCATTTTTGCCAGTAAAACACGCCGGTCAACCGTCTTTTCCAGCGCAAAGTTAAATGCATGCGCCGGGTCAAAGCGCTCGGGAAGCGGCACGCCTCCATTTAAAATTCGGGACATGTCGACAGCCGCGGCACGGGCGTTGGCAATATCGCCGCGCACTTTTAAAAGATCACTGCGCCCGACCAACTCGTCGACGCTGCGCAGCCCGAGGGAAGCCAGGATCTCACGCAGCTGTCGGGCAATGAAGCGCATAAAATTTTCAACATATTCCGGTTTCCCACAGAACCGGCGGCGCAGCTTCTCGTTTTGGGTTGCAATGCCCATCGGGCAGGTATCAAGATTGCACACGCGCATCATCACGCAGCCCATCGTAACCAGCGGCGCAGTTGCAAAGCCAAACTCCTCTGCGCCCAGCGCACAGGCAACGGCAACGTCGCGTCCGGTCATCAGCTTCCCATCGGTTTCCAGCCGCACGCGCGAGCGCAGACCGTTTTGCACCAGCGTCTGATGTGCCTCGCTCAGCCCCAGCTCCCAGGGAAGCCCCGCATTATGGATGGAAGTGCGCGGCGCCGCACCGGTACCGCCATCGTAGCCGGAAATCAGGATCGATTGTGCCCCGGCTTTTGCGACGCCCGCCGCAATAGTCCCTACGCCTGCTTCAGATACAAGCTTAACGGAAATATCCGCCTGCGTATTGGCATTTTTCAGGTCAAAAATCAGTTGAGCCAGATCCTCTATGGAATAGATATCGTGATGTGGAGGCGGGGAGATCAAGCTGACGCCCGGCGTTGCATGCCGGGTGCGGGCAACCCAGGGATATACCTTTTTCCCGGGAAGATGCCCGCCTTCGCCTGGTTTTGCCCCCTGCGCCATCTTAATCTGGATTTCCTTTGCGCTGACAAGATAGGCACTGGTGACGCCGAAGCGCGCAGAGGCGACCTGTTTGATCGCGCTGTTGCGGTCGGTACCGAAGCGGGCCGGGTCCTCGCCGCCCTCCCCGGTATTGGATTTCCCGCCAAGCCGGTTCATGGCAATGGCCATGCATTCATGCGCTTCCTGCGAAATCGAGCCGTAGCTCATCGCGCCGGTTTTAAAGCGACGTACAATGGCGTCCTCGCTCTCGACCTCGTCGAGCGCAACAGCGCGGGCCCTGTCCGTGTCGAATTCCAATAGCTGCCGCAGCGTATGCGGGTTTTCACTGCCGTCAATTAAATCGGTATATTGGCGGAAGAGCGCATAACTTCCTTCCTGCACGGCGCGCTGCAAGGTGTAGATGGTCAGCGGCGTGTACAGATGCTCCTCCTTGCCTTCGCCTGAACGGAGCTGGTGGAAGCCATAGCTGTCAAGCGTTGTATCTACAGGCAGTCCAAGCCGGTCAAAGGCTTTGTTGTGCAGGAAATTAACGCCTTCATTGATTTCCTCCAATCCGATGCCGCCTGCGCGGGAAACGGTATTGGTAAAGTATTTTTCTACAACCTCCCTGCGGATGCCGATAATCTCAAAAATCTGCGCGCTTTGATAGGATTGAAGCGTCGAAACGCCCATCTTTGAAGCGACCTTGACCACACCCTCGCATGCGGCGCGGTTGTAGTCCTGGACGGCCGCATGGAAATCTTTGTCAAGAAGCCCCTTGTCAATCAGTTCGCCAATGCATTCATGGGCCAGATAAGGGTAGACGGCGCGCGCGCCATAACCCAGCAGCGTTGCAAAGTGGTGAACGTCGCGCGGCTCCGCGCTTTCGAGTATTACAGAAACAGCTGTGCGCTTCTTTGTGCGCACCAGGTATTGCTCCAGTGCCGACACGGCAAGCAGCGACGGGATTGCCGTATGGTTTTCATCGACGCCGCGGTCAGACAGGATTAAAATATTCGCGCCGCCGCGGTAGGCTTTATCGCACTGGACAAACAGACGGTCGAGCGCCCGCTCCAGGGATGTGTTCTTATAATAAAGGAGGGAAATAAGCTCGGACTTAAAGCCGGGCATATCAAGCGCGCGGATCTTCATCATTTCCTCTCCGGTTAAAACCGGATTTTCAATTTGCAGCACCCGGCAGTTCTCCGCCTGGTCAGCCAGGACATTGCCGTCGGATCCGACATAGACCGTGGTATCGGTGACAATGGATTCCCGGATGGAATCGATTGGCGGGTTGGTCACCTGGGCAAAGATCTGTTTGAAATAGTTAAACAGAGGCTGATATTTTTCCGAAAGCACCGCAAGCGGGATATCCACACCCATCGAAGTCGTCGGCTCCGCGCCTGCCGCGGCCATGGGGATCAGCGCATATTTCAGATCTTCATAGGTATAGCCGAAAGCTTTATACAGTTTGTCGCGCATCGCTTGGGTATGGGTCTGGCTGCGGTGGTTGGGAAGCGGCAAATCGGAAAGATGGACAATGCCCCGGTCAAGCCATTCGCCGTAGGGATGTTCGCCGGCATAGCGGCTTTTAATCTGCGCGTTATCCATAAGCCGCCCTGAAACGGTATCGGCCAACAGCATGTGGCCCGGGCTTAGGCGGCCCTTTTTCAAAATTTGCTCCGGTGCAATTTCCAGTACGCCGACCTCGCTGGACAGCACAAGCCGTCCGCCGTCGACCAGGTAATAGCGCAGCGGACGCAGGCCGTTCCGGTCAAGCGCCGCGCCCACAATATCCCCGTCAGAAAACAACAGCGCAGCCGGCCCATCCCAGGGCTCCATCATTGTAGCATAATAGTGGTACATATCGCGCAGCGCGCGCGGCATATCCTGGTTTTTGCTCCACGGCTCGGGGATTGTCATCATTACGGCCTTCGGAAGTTCCACTCCGGAGAACATAAGGAATTCCAAGGTATTGTCAAGCATCGCTGAATCGGATCCCGCCGGGTTAACAACCGGGTATACCTTTTCCATATCGTTTTCAAACAGCGCGCAGGACATCGTCTCCTCACGGGCAAGCATCCGGTCGATATTGCCGCGGATGGTATTGATCTCGCCGTTGTGCAGCAGAAGGCGGTTAGGATGGGCGCGCTCCCAGCTTGGGTTGGTATTGGTGGAAAAGCGGGAATGCACCATCGCAAGCGCCGACGCATAACCTTCGTCCTGAAGGTCCGGATAGAAGCGCCGCAGCTGATGGACCAGGAACATCCCTTTATAAACGATCGTGCGGCTCGAGAAGGAAACGACGTAGGTATCCGGGACCGACTGCTCGAATTCGCGCCGGGCGACATACAGCTTCCGGTCAAAGTCCAGCCCCCGCGCGCTCGTTTCCGGCCGTGCAACAAAGCACTGGCTGATATACGGCATACAGCCGCGCGCCCGGGCCCCAAGGATTTCAGGACAAATCGGGACCTCGCGCCAGCCCAGCACTGCAAGATTTTCCTTCGCGCAGACCACCTCAAACAGCTTCATGGCATGACTTCTTTCCAGCTTATCCTGGGGAAAGAAGAACATGCCGACGCCATAATCACGCGCCTCGCCCAATTGGATGCCAAGCGCCTGCGCTTCCCGTTTCAAAAAAGCATGCGGGATTTGTGTCATAATCCCAACGCCATCGCCCGTTTCCCCGGACGCGTCGCGTCCGGCACGGTGCTCCAGCTTTTCTACAATCCTCAGCGCCTGGTCAACGGCGGTATGGTCGGCATGGCCGTCAATGTTGACGACAGCACCGATACCGCAGGCGTCGTGTTCGAAGCTAGACTCATAAAGCTGCGCCTGTTTTCTTTGTTCGTTCATAAAGGGACACTCCTGTGATTCCGGTTTTAAAAAAAGCCCCGAGGCCGGAAACCGTCTCCGGCCCCAGGGTGGAAAAGAGAAAGAGAAAAGCTCCTAATCCAGCGCCTGCAGAATCAGACGCGCCGTTTCGCCCATCTTCGAGGACGTTTCCATACTCTTTTTCTGGATAAATCGGTAGGCCTGCTCCTCGCTCATGCCATTTTTAGACATCAAAAGGGTTTTTGCTTCCAGGATCAGCTGTTCATCCCCGGCACTGCGCCGCGGACGCGCGCGCCGCAGTTTTTTCTCATCGAGCTGAAGCAGCATATTGACACAGCCAGCCAGCTCAGCAGCCCGCACCGGCAGGGGAAGCCGGAAAATATCCTCATCCTCATCGTAAAATTCAAAATTATGCGGTTTTGCGATGACTAAAAGAGCCGCAAGCTCACGCAGGTCTTCCGCAAGTTCCCCAGCGGTCATATCTGCCAGCTTGTAGCCGCAGATAACCACGCCGCCTCCCATCTTCCGGACCGCGCGGATGGCCTCGAGCCCGGTACGGCAAGTATAGCGCACCGTTATGCCGTTTTTCTCCAGCATTGCGCAGATCCCCGTCCGCGAGGCTTCGCTTTCAAACGCAACAACGGTCCTGGTCATGGCCGCATCTCCTTTTCATCGTTTCACAGCAGGGCAACAGGGCCCATCAATAGGCGATCATATACTTTGCGATTTCCCAGCTTGATACGCGGGTACGGTATTCGTCCCATTCGCGTTCTTTGCCTGCGACATACTGGGTAAACACATGCTCGCCGAGGGTCTCACGCATCAGCGGGTCGGCTTTCAGCGCGGCGATCGCCTCTTCCAGGGAAGCAGGCAGGCTGCTGATGCCATGCGCAAGGCGGGTCGCCTCATCCATAGCGAAAATGTTCTCCGTAACCTCCGGCGGCGGGGTCATACCCTTTTCAATCCCATCAAGGCCGGCAGCCAGGCACAACGCCAAAGTAAGGTAGGGGTTACAGGCTGGATCCGGGCAGCGCAGCTCAACACGGGTGCTCTGTCCGCGCGCAGCCGGGATGCGGATCAGCGCGGAACGGTTCGAAGCCGACCAGGCCAGATAGCAGGGCGCTTCATAGCCCGGGACGAGACGTTTATACGAGTTGACCAGCGGGTTGGTCACCGCAGCCATTCCCTTGACATGGGCAAGGATACCGGCAATAAAGCTGTATGCATCCTTTGAAAGGCCGCGTTCTCCATCCGGATCAAAGAAGATATTTCTGCCGTCTTTAAACAGCGACATATTCGTATGCATGCCGGAGCCGTTGATACCGAAAATCGGCTTGGGCATGAACGTCGCGTGCAGGCCGTTCTTCTGCGCCAGGGTCTTGACTGCAAGCTTAAAGGTCATGATGTTATCCGCCGTTTTCAGCGCCTCGCCATATTTAAAGTCGATTTCGTGCTGCCCGGCGGCAACCTCGTGATGCGAAGCCTCAATTTCATAACCGAGCGCTTCCAACGCAAAGCAGATTTCGCGGCGGGTCCCTTCGCCGTGATCAAGCGGGCCGAGGTCAAAATATCCTGCCTCATCGCCCGTTTTTGTCGTCGGCCTTCCATTTTCATCCGTCTCAAAAAGGAAAAATTCGCATTCCGGGCCGACATTGAAGGAATATCCCATATCGGCAGCCCGTTTCAGCACCCGTTTCAGCACCCCGCGCGGATCGCCGACAAAAGGCGTGCCGTCCGGATTGTAAACATCACAGATCAGGCGGGCGACACGGCCGTGCTGCGGACGCCAGGGCAGGATTGCAAACGAATCAAGATCCGGATGCAGATACTGGTCGGATTCATGGATCCGGGTAAAACCTTCAATGGAGCTGCCATCGATCATAATCTGATTGTTGACGGCTTTTTCAATCTGCGAGCAGGTGATGGCGACGTTTTTCAGCTGGCCGAAAATATCGGTAAACTGCATGCGGATAAACTCCACGTCCTCATCCGCTACCATCCGGATGATATCTTCCTTGGAATACTTGCTCATTATAATTTCTCCTTTCGGCTTTCGCTGCAAAGTCGGTTTATATTTGAAAAAAAACAGAGCAAAGCTGCTTTCATCCGAAGCACCTTTGCTCTTGATGCTGTGATTATATCCTTCTGTGCCCTGGTTGTCAACACCAAATGCAAAGAAAATTTGCAGACAGACGAATTTTGTAAAAATGCATTAATCATGTGAAAATCTTTCAAAAATATATTGACAAAAATCACAAACATCATAAAATTTCTGATATTTCCCGATTTTTCCTCTTGACACGCCATAAAATGTGATGCTATAATTCCGCCATACTTTCAATATTGCCAAATGCACAGATCGGGAAAAGTACGTTGGGAAGCCCGGGACAGAGAGCGGCGGATGGTGGGATCGCCGTACAGGCCCCTTCAGAAAGAACACCCGGGAGCAGCGCGCTGAACACACGGGGATGAATTTCCCGGTGCCAGTAGGCAAGCCGTATGCGGTACGTTACGCCGCCGGGGTTTGACTGAACCCTTGTCAAAGCGGCCGGGCGCGGGAGATTCCCATTTCCGGCAATTTAGGTGGCACCGCGGATGGGCAGCTATTCGTCCTAAAAAAGGATGAATAGCTGCCTTTATTTTTTGTATTGGAGGATGCAGGATTATGTGCGCAATTATTGGATTTTCAAAGCGCAGCATCGAAAAGCAGCAGGCGCTCGCCATGCAGCGCCGTACCGCCTCACGCGGGCCGGATATGGAACGCTTTACCGAAGCGGGGGAGGGCTGGCTCGGCTTCCAGCGTTTAAGCATAATGGGACTTGAAGAAGCGGGCATGCAGCCGTTTTCCCTTAATGGGAATATGGTGGTCTGCAATGGGGAAATCTACGGCTTCCGCAAACTGCGTAAGGAGCTGGAGCAGCGCGGTTACCATTTTCAAAGCGGTTCTGACTGCGAACTTCTTTTACCCCTGTATCAGGAATACGGCCTTTCCATGTTTTCCCTGCTTGACGCAGAATATGCGCTGATCCTATATGACGCCCAGCGCGGCAGTCTGGTCGCCGCACGCGACCCCATCGGCATCCGGCCACTGTATTACGGCTATCTCCCTGACGGAAGCATTGTCTTTGCCAGCGAAGCAAAAAACCTGACCGGCGCCTGTGCGCGTATAGAGCCTTTCCCTCCGGGACATTATTACGCCGACGGCAAGTTTACTTGCTACTGCGATATTACCGCTGTGGGGCGCCGCGTAAGCGGCAGTCTTGACGAGATTTGCAGAAACATTCGGGAAAAACTCATCGCCGGTATTGAAAAGCGGCTTGATTCCGATGCGCCGCTTGGATTTTTGCTTTCCGGCGGTCTCGATTCCAGCCTTGTCTGCGCCGTTTCCACCAAGCTTTTGGGAAAGCCGGTCCGTACCTTTGCCATCGGTATGGATACCGATGCAATTGATCTTAAATATGCCCGCCAGGTCGCCGGCTACATCGGCAGCGAGCACACCGAGGTAATTATTTCCCGCAGCGACGTCATCGCCGCGCTGGAGCCGGTCGTCGCACTTTTGGGCACCTACGATATTACCACAATCCGCGCCAGCATCGGCATGTATCTGGTCTGCAAAGCGATCCATGAACGCACCGACATCCGCGTGCTGATGACTGGGGAAATCTCCGACGAGCTGTTTGGCTACAAATATACAGATTTTGCTCCATCCCCTGAAGCGTTCCAGACAGAAGCGGTCAAGCGCATCCGGGAGCTGCACATGTACGATGTGCTGCGCGCCGACCGCTGCATCAGCGTCAACTCCTTAGAAGCGCGCGTCCCCTTCGGCGATCTGGACTTCGTGCGTTATGTCATGGCTATTGACCCGGAAAAGAAAGTCAACGTTTATGGCAAAGGCAAATACCTGCTGCGCCGCGCCTTTGCCGGGGATTATCTGCCGGAGAGCATCCTGATGCGCGAAAAGGCCGCATTTTCCGACGCAGTCGGGCATTCCATGGTCGACGACCTAAAAGCTTACGCTGAAGAAACTTATACGGATGCGGAATTTACACAAAAACGCCTGCAATACCGCTTTGCCCAGCCATTTACAAAAGAGAGCCTTTTGTACCGGGAACTTTTTGAAAAATACTATCCAGGCCAGGCGCATATGATCGCCGGCTTCTGGATGCCGAACCCGGAATGGGAAGGCTGCCGTGTAGACGACCCCTCCGCGCGCGTGCTTTCAAACTATGGCGGCAGCGGGCAGTAAGCCCCCAATGCGGACACAGGGCAACCCCTTTGCAGAAAGGCCGCTTCCGGCAGGCATTGCGCCTGCCCGGATCGGCGCCCTGGCCTAAGCAGCAGGCATCATAAGACAGTTAACAGGCATAGCGGATTGAACTGCTGTGTCTGTTCTTGCATAATCTGATTCCGCGTAGTAAGATAAAGATAGATTGATAAATCAGGAGTTTATGAAAAGGCATTTGGATGGTGTTATTTTGCTTTTTTTATTTGAAAATTCACAATTTCAGGTAATATTCAATTTTATATATTAAGGAGAGACGAGAAAATGCCTTACATTAAATTAAATGATTTAAATATGTTTTATGAAGAATTTGGAAAAGGAGAGGCTGTTTTGTTTTTACACAGTCATTTTAGCAGAGGTTTATTAGCATTTTCCGGACAAATTCTTCCTTTTGCGGGCCATTACCGTTGTCTTTACCCCGATTTTCGCGGTCACGGGCGTACCATGTGTGAAAATTTAGACTGGAATAGTCGTATGATAGCAGATGATATGGCAAATTTTCTTGACGCATTGGAAATAAAAAGCGCTCATTTGATTGGTTATAGTTGCGGAGCATACGTAGGTTGTTATATGGCAGCAAAATATCCGGAAAAAGTGGAAAGTCTTATAACGATTGGTGGATGTGCATATCCCAGGGCCGATGGAGCAGAGAATTTCTTGCCGGAAAGTCTTATAACCAGGAATGATACCGATTTTATTGAAGATATGAAACTTCGGCACTATGAAGCACATAAAGGTGACTGGAAAACTTATCTAAGAAAAACAGTTTCTGATTGGCAGTCGCATCCGAGCCTTACAGAGGAAGAATGGGTTGGGATAAAGTGTCCTGCTTTTTTTATTAATGGAAAAAATGACCCCTTTGGAACTTGTGCAGAATTACAAGAAAAAGTGCCTAATGCACAAGTTTATGAAGTAAGGAATGGAGGGCATCATCCTCATTTTGTGGGAGAGCAGATAGAAGAAATAAATGCCATGATGCTAGAATTTTTATCTGCTATTGATAAAAAATAGTATTTGATTTTGTAGCAATATAAAGTCTTGAACTGTGAAAAGCTTTGTAAATACTGACTTTTTTAGAAATTAAGGTACTCAGAACAGAAGTGCTTGTTGATGTTTTGGTGCCCTGATTTCCCGTGATGACATAAAACGACAGATTAGGATCTGTCGAGCAGATCAAGGGCGCACTCCTATACGCAGAATCCAGCCATGTAGTGCAGACAATGATAAAAGCCAAGCGGCATTTTACCGCTTGGCTTTAACTGTTTTACAGGCACCCGTCTAATGGCCGGGGCATTTTTTTACACCCTGCCGCACCCGGAAGGACAAAAACGGCAAGGCCCCTGGCCTGAGACCGGGGCTGCAGAAACACAGCGGGAACAAAGTGCATAGACTGTAGCAGGGTTTCATCCCGGAAGGAGGTAATACAAATGGGTATTACAAATTCAAATAAATTGATCAGTGCAGACCGTATTGACTGCGACGGTTCTTTAAAAGTTACACTGGCGCTTACCGCTGCGCCGGATATTGTTACCAATCCTACGGATATTGCGCTGGTCCTTGACCGATCCGGCAGTATGACCGGCACTCCGCTGGCCAATATGAAAACCGGTGCGAAAACCTTTATCGATATCATCTCCGAATCCACCGGCGGCCAGCCGGCAAATGAAATCGGATCCGGCAGCCATATCGGCATTGTCAGCTTCGCAGACAGCGCGATTCAAAACACGCAGATGATCACGTCAGTGGATGCGCTGAAAAATGCCGTCGACGCGCTGAACGCAGGCGGCAGCACCAACCGTGCCGACGCCTTTACAAAGGCAATTCAGCTTTTTGATCCCACATCCAGCAACGCCAAAGTCATCGTTATGTTTACAGACGGAAATACTACCGCCGGTGCGCCGCCCGCTCCGGTAGCCGCAGCCGCCCGCGCCCGGGGTATTATCATCTATTGCATCGGACTGATCGGTTCGGATGGGGTCGATGTGAACGCGCTCAACGATTGGGCCTCGGACCCGAGCGCCTCCCATGTCGCCGTTACCCCGGACGCCGCCGAATTGGAAGCGCTATTTGCCGAGCTTGCCGCCAATATTTCCAAAACCGGCGCGACAAATATTGTTATCAACGAAGTTGTAAACTCCGATTTTGTTATCACCAGCATTCTCAACCCCAACGCCGGTACCGCGTCTATGCTCAGTTCCACTTCGCTGCGCTGATCGATCCCCGCGCTGGGCGTCACCGCTTCGGAAAGCGCTGCATTGGAATTTTTTATCCGTCATGTCGGCGCAAACCCCGGTACTAAGCTTGTAAACGAATCCATCCAGTATACCGACGCCGAGGGGAACCTTGCAATCTTCCCGGATCCGACCGTCTCGGTGGAATGCGACGTCGTTGTCAATCCTGAAGCATGCCCCACTCCGGTAGATCTGGCAGTTGAAGGGTGCTCCGATTCCGTGCTTGTGGATATGGGAGACACATACCTGGAATCCCTTGGCCGGATCATCCAAATGGACGTTACCGTGAAAAACATCTGCCCCGGCAGGCGGGTCGCCCTTGCCGCAATCCTTACCGAGGTTGACGAAAACGGCATGGAATACCAGCGGGGTATGAAAGCGATAACGATCCCTGCGCACAGCTTCCCCACTTGCCGCGACGTACTGGTCAAGTGCATCAAGTTTGTTGTGCCGGAAGACCTGGACGTATCCGGCGGGCCGACACAGGCTATGTGCAATACCCGCAACTTTAAAGCCCGCTTCATTGCGCATAATATCGATACGGATTTCCGCTGCTGCGAATCCATTCTTACCCTGTAACTTTTCCCCAAACGCCACCGCCAAACGGCGGTAGTACATACGGCCCTGCGTCTGCGACTATAAACTATACATTCCCGTATCCCCGCCGTATTTTTAACGGCGGCCGGAGTTGCTCTGTAGGCAGGGATCCCCGGCATGTTCCGCAGGGAAGATTTTTAATCCGATTTTTCAAAACCAGATATCCCGTGGCATGCCGCCGCGGCTGTTTTTTTCCCAATTCGCCGGACAAGCCGGTGCACAGCTTTTCTCCTGCACAGACGTCTGTTTTCAGCAAATATCCCCATTGCGTGCTATGGTGCGGTTTGTAGAAATATGGTATTATGAAAATGATCTAAAAGCCGGGCCTGCGCGCGCTTTTCAAACGCCGTTTTGCATCGCATGGCAGCGCTACAAGCCGTAATTCATCGCAGAAATGAGGAATATAATGAAAATACAGGAAAAATGCCTGCCCTGTGTCGTAAACCAGGTTATAAAGACAGCGAATCTGCTTGGCATAAAGGAAAAAGGGGAGCTGTTTAAGCTTGTCTTTTCCTATCTGGCAAAAGCAGATTACGAAAACGTCCTGACACCCGAATTGATCGGAGAGACATATGCAATCATGAAGCAGGCGCTTCAAAGCAGCGATCCATATAAAAAGACAAGAGAGCTGTACAACACCATGTTCATGAACCACAGCAGGGAGCTGGAAGCCGAGATTGATGAAGCGGACGATGATTTTGCTGCGGCGGTCAAATACTCGATCATTGGGAATATTATTGACTTCAATCCAATACACAGTCTCTCCTTATCAGAAATATGGCGGTATTTTGAAAAATACAAAACCGAGGCGTTGGCAATTGATGATACAAATCGTTTAAAAGACGATATCCGGAAGGCAAAGCGCATTCTTTATTTAGGGGATAACTGCGGAGAAATCGTTCTTGACAAACTGCTTATCAAAAAAATAAAACAGATCCATCCCGGCTGTGAAATCCTGTTTGCCGTCAGGGGCGCGCCGGTTGTAAACGATTCCGTCGAAGCCGACGCCTACGCCGTCGGAATACAGGACTACGCCGCCATAATCAGCAACGCAGACAATTCACTGGGAACCGTTTTATACAGAACTTCACCCAGGTTTCAGTCCGTTTATCAATCCGCGGACCTTGTCATTTCAAAAGGTCAGGCAAATTATGAATGCCTCAGTACAGAAAATAAGAACATATATTTTTTATTAATGACGAAATGCAAAGTTATCGCGGACGATATCGGCGCGCCCGAGATGAAAATGGTATGCAAAGCCCTCATGCAATCTCCGCTGCAATAGACGGAAAAAATCCCGGTTTTGCGCGGGTACGGCAACACGCCGCCGAGCCGGCCGTGCCGCGAACCGCTTTTAAAAATCCCTTATTGCAAATTATAAAAAACACCGATATAAGCTTCACTATTATGAAATGCCGCAGTTTTTGTAAAAATCAGCGTTTTTGTTTCGCGGATATAAAAAACCCAGCGCTGCGAAGACGATTTTCTAAAAATCGTGCTCCCGGCTGGGTTTTTTATCTGGTGCGGGCATGGGGATTTGAACCCCAACGCATTGCTGCACGAGAACCTAAATCTCGCATGTCTGCCAATTCCATCATGCCCGCATATTTTTACTGTTTTATTTTAACATTTCGTTCTGCAAATGTCAACACAACCAGAATTGACAAAGCACTATACGCGCCTTATAATAACGGTAGCGTGTTCTTATTTTAATATAGATTGGGGACTTTTTATGAGCAAAACCGTCATTCCAGCGGGATATCACGCAAATCTCGACCTTTATTGCACACAAGACGCCATCGCGCTGATCAAACGTACTTTCCAGGATACGCTGGCCATGGCGCTGGACTTAAAGCGTGTCTCCGCCCCCCTGTTTTTAGACCCCGATTCCGGCTTAAACGACGACCTTAACGGCTACGAGCGCCCTGTCCGCTTTGATATCCTGGAAACCGGGCGGGACGCGGTCGTTGTCCACAGCCTGGCGAAATGGAAGCGTATGGCACTGTACCGTTATGGGTTTCATGAGGGCCGCGGCCTGTATACCGACATGAACGCAATCCGCCGGGACGAGGAAATGGATAACCTGCACTCCATTTACGTTGATCAATGGGACTGGGAAAAAGTCATTTCCCGAAAAGACCGCTGCGAGGCTTTCCTGCTCGATACCGTCCAGCGCATCCTTGATGCATTATGCCTGACTTTGGATACCGTTTCCTGCCGCTATCGGGAGATCCATACAAAAATCGACCGCAAGCTGAGCGTGATTTCAACACAGGAGCTGGAGGATCTTTATCCCTCCCTGACGCCAAAGCAGCGGGAAAACGCCTATGTACACGAGCACCGCAGCGCCTTCATCACCCAGGTCGGAAAAACCCTGCGTTCCGGCCAGAAGCACGACGGCCGTGCGCCCGACTATGACGACTGGAACCTAAACGGCGACCTGCTGATCTGGAGCGAGGTACTCGGCTGTGCAATTGAAATTTCCAGCATGGGGATCCGCGTTGACGAGACTTCCCTTGACCGGCAGCTGACCGCGTCCGGCTGTGACGACCGGCGCGCGCTGCCCTATCACAAAATGCTGCTGGCCGGAAAGCTCCCGCTGACCATCGGCGGCGGCATTGGCCAGAGCCGGCTGTGTATGCTGCTTCTGGGCAAGGCGCACATCGGCGAGGTGCAGGCGTCCATCTGGGATGAAGAAACCCTGCGTATCTGCCAGGAAGCAGGCGTTGAACTACTGTAACAAACTTTACACTTATAATAAGAGGGGATACTGCGTCCGGACTCCAGAATATGCAGGGCGCTGAGATCTTGCCTTTTCGTGCAGTAAGTTCCGGCCCCTGTCATTTTCAGAACTGTTTGGTAAAAACAGATTTCCCAATAGCCGGAAGCACACCGCGCGCTGCTTCAGCGCCATCCCTCTGAACCCTCCGGTTTTCTATGGCATGAAGGGCCAAAGGAAACCTGGGGCCATGGGCTGAATGTCCTTTTGTTGCCACCCTGCGCGACGGTGTCGCGGCCGGCGACGCCGCGCCTTATGAGATAATCGATTTCCCTGGCGGGCTGTTCCTCCGCGGCCGATGAAAACGTTCCTGCGTGTCTGGAGGAAACGGTAAGCGCCATGATGCGCTGGATCGAAGAAAGCCCGGTCTTTAAATATGGTGATTTCCCGGCAAGCGGGATGTGCAATATGCCAAACGCGGACGGGGCCTTTGACAATGCGCTGGGGATCGCCCGGCAGATTTACCTGCCGCTGAAAAAGCGGGCGGCAGCCGCGGGCCGCTAATGCGGCCTTGCTTTTTTAAACTGCCCCACAGCGCCAGTTAAGGAGTTTTTATGAAGTATACCTGCGTTGCCGCGGATCTGGACGGCACACTGCTTGATTCCGGCAAGAAAGTTTCCGATAAAACGAAGCGCGTCTTGGCATCCCTCGCAGCAGCCGGAATTCCCTTTATCCCTGCCACGGGCCGTCCTTTTTACGCAATCGGGAACGACGTGCTGACATTGCCCGGTGTACGCTATGCTGTAGTATCCAATGGGGTAGCCGTTTATGATGTAGCCGCGCAAAAACCGGTTTACGCCCTGTATCTGCCAGCCGCATTCGTTCCAAGCCTGTTGGAGGCAATGAAAGGGGAAAACGTTGCATACGAGTGTATGTATGCAGGGCGCGCTTACATCGCCGCAGAAGTTTATGCCCAGCTTGCACAACGCCATCCCGACGAAGCAGTGGCACGGTATTTCCGTAATACCCGAACGCCCGTGGAAGATTTGGAAACATTCATGCGCACCCACGCGCAGCACCTGGAAGCCGTTGACCTGCGTCTCGACCCGCAACGGCAGGATTTGCTGCGCGCAAGGATTCAAGCCGAATGTCCGCTTGTTTATATTACCGCAAGCGAACCCGGCCGTCTGGAAATTTCCCATACCGGCAGCGGCAAACACCGGGGCGTTGAAAAAGCCTGCGCCTTCCTCGGCGCCAGTTTGGCAGGATTGGTTGCTTTCGGCGATAACGACAATGATACCGAAATGCTAACGCACGCCGCCCTGGGAATTGCGGTTGCAAATGCAACGCCGCTATGCAAAGCGGCAGCCGGCCGTATTTGCCTCTCAAACGAGGAAGACGGCGTTGCCCAGGCGCTTATGCAAATATTTTCAGGCGGCCTATAGGAAAACCGGAGTTTCCCTATATAGTGCCCGGATTCCCGTGCTTAAAGCTATTGGTTATGTACGAGTGCCCACGCCTACTTGCATAGGCATCATATCTTTGTTTTTCCTCAATTTTACCGTAAAACGGTAATAGATGCCAGTATCCTGCTTATGCATACCGTCCATGGCGGCTGCTTCGTGAATAACAATATCCTCAATCAGCGTATTCAGAAGTTCCGCTGTCAGTTCGGCAGGATTTGCAAATTTCTTGATAAGAAAAATCCAAGTCTCCGCATCGGCAGTTGTCTGCTTTTCAGATGCAAGCCCGGCGGACAGCCTTAGGTTTCGTCTTTTAAGATGTTTTTAATCTGTGCCACAGTTCATACATAGAACTTTTCTTCCGGTGCGCCATCATAGATATGAGCAAATATCCCATATCGCTGACAGTTCAGCCATCCGGCAGTCGGAACCTGTTCTTCCACCAAAACTTCTGCGATTTTTGGCAGCACCGGCTCCATAACAGGCAAGGTCAAAGATTTTCTGGATAATCCAGCGGGTTTCCGAATCCATCACAATGGCGTTCTTTACTTCGGGATGCCGGATATACCCAAGGGCGCATAGGCAAAGGTGCGTTCTCCTGCGGCAAACCTGGCTTGAAGTGCAGTTTTTGCCTTGCGGCTGGTATTCCTGGCAAACCATTCATTTGACACCATTCCTCCGAAAATACAAAACCGCCGCAATTCCATCCTACATGGGGATGAAAATTGCGGCGGTTTCCTTGTATCTATATCGAATACTGGCCGGACATATCTGGTTTTACAACATCCGCAAGCGTTTTGCCGTCAAAAAAC
The DNA here is from genome assembly GCA_934546935.1 of uncultured Eubacteriales bacterium. Classification (GTDB taxonomy): domain Bacteria; phylum Bacillota; class Clostridia; order Oscillospirales; family QAMX01; genus CALWJF01. The sequence goes on along the minus strand of CAKTEH010000003.1, from coordinate 88,643 downwards.
GCATTTACATACCTGTAGAATTCAACCCAAAGAGGATAGGTGCGGCATTCCGATACTCTTTCGCAGGGTTTTGCTCCACATTCAAGACAGGCAACCGGAGCGAGATCTCCTTCCGTCAATCGAAGAATATCTCCGATTTTACATTCTTCAGGCAATTTTAGAAGTCGATATCCGCCGCCTTTACCTTGCAGCCCTTCGATGATCCCGTTTTTAGAGAGTACGGGGATAATCCGTTCCAAGTACTTTAAGGATATTCCCTGCCTTTCAGCAATATCTTTCATTGGAATATAGCCACCGTCTGTATGTTCTGCAAGATCTATTAAAACACGAAGCGCATATCGCCCTCTCGTAGAAATCAGCATTATGGGCACCTCCCTTTTATATAATTCTACCATAATACTGGTAGGTAAATCAAGTAGCCCCCTTATTTTAATGTACCGCCGCCGAGAACGGTATCACCATCATACAGTACTGCTGCCTGCCCGGGGGAAATTGCTCTCTGCGGAGTGTCGAACAGGATATGCACAGCGTCCTCACCAAGTGGCAAAACTGTTGCCCATTGTTCAGTTTGGCGATAGCGTATCTTTACCTTACAACGGAATTCATCTTTAGGTGCTTCTTCGCTTATCCAATTAAAATCAACTGCAGTTGTCTCCTGCGAAAATAAAGCATCGTTACCGCCAAGAACAATATTGCCGTTTTGCGGTTGAATTTTGCATACATACAGCGGAATGTTACTTGAAATGCCGAGCCCTTTCCGCTGACCCACCGTATAATGAATAATACCTTTATGCCTGCCAAGGATATGCCCATCTTTGTCAATAAAGTTACCGGCAACAGATTTTCTGCCAGTTTGCATTTCAATCACACCTGCATAATCACCGTTTGGCACAAAGCAAATATCCTGGCTGTCCGGTTTGGCGGCATTTACAAAACCGGCTTCTTCAGCAGCGATCCGAACCTCTGTCTTTTTCATATTCCCAAGCGGAAACAAGGTATGAGCAAGCTGTTGTTGTGTGAGTGAATAAAGAACGTAGCTTTGATCTTTCGCTTCATCCAGAGCCTTCTTTAAGACAAATTTACCATTCAGTTCTTCTATCCTCGCATAATGTCCCGTTACAATATAATCGCATCCGAGGATTTTCGCTCTTTCATATAGCCTGTCAAATTTCATATAGCGGTTACAGTCAATACATGGATTCGGCGTAATTCCTTTTTCATAGCTTTCGATAAATTTTCGGACGACTGTATCACGGAAGGCATCTGTAAAATTGAAAACATAGAATTTCATCCCGAGTTTATAAGCTACGGCTCTGGCATCCTCCGCATCGTCAAGCGAACAGCAGGTCTTGGCATTGCTGATTCCTGCATCCTCGTTCTGATACAGCTTCATCGTGCATCCGATACATTCATATCCCTGGTCACGCATTATTTTTGCGGCAAGCGAGGAATCAACACCGCCGCTCATTGCAATCAGTGCTTTCATACTTCGCAGCAGCGGCTACAGTCTCCGCGGCCAGGAAATTTATTTTTATCGCAGGCGGTACCGTTCTTTTCAAAACAATCCTGCAGCGTCTTTTTTATCGATTCTTCCGCCAGAACAGAGCAATGAATTTTATGAGCAGGCAGACCGTCAAGTGCTTCAACAACTGCCTTATTGTCGGGGGCAAGCGCTTGCGAAACAGGCTTTCCCTTAATAAGCTCGGTTGCCATGGAACTTGATGCGATTGCAAAACCGCAGCCGAAGGTTTCAAATTTTACATCGACGATAATATTATTCTCAATCTTAAGATATATTTTCATAATATCTCCGCATTTGGCATTACCGGCTTCACCAATGCCGTCAGCATTTTCAATCGCACCCACATTACGGGGATTCGGAAATGATCCATTACTTTTTTGTACGATAAAGCCATATGAACAACCTCGCTTTATAATAAAATCTTTCTTTCCGTTTATGAGGTCACGCCATAGGGATAATACTCTACAGAGTGCAGGCTGGAAGGATTTCCGTAAACGGTATCCATATACGGCCGTATTGCGGTGATTGCTTGTCTGTCCATTTTTATTGTTGCGGCATTATCTGAAATATATCTGCATGATCTTTCTCCTTAACCAACATCGTCGGATGCTCGCATGGCAAAGATCGTTTCAGAAATCAGATCGTCCAATGTCCACCCCAGCATTTCGGCACCACGTTCAATCACTTCTCTGGAACACCCTGCAGCAAAGTTGGGGTTTTTGTATTTTTTCTTAACTGATTTTAGCTCCAAATCCGAAACACTTTTTGATGGGCGCATAATCGCTGCCGCACCAATAAGGCCGGTAAGCTCATCCACAGCATAAAGAACTTTTTCCATCTGATGCTCCGGTTTAATATCCACCGTCAAAGCGTAGCCATGACTCGCCGTTGCATGGACAACGCTTTCATCCACTCCATGCTGGCGGAGCAGTTCCTGTTCTTTCTTGCAATGTTCCTCGGGGAATTGTTCAAAATCAAGGTCATGAAGAATACCAACCGTTTCCCAAAAATCAGCTTCTTCAGCAAACCCGAGTCTTTCGGCATACCATCGCATAACAGAGCCGACAATTCTGCCATGCTTTAGGTGAAATTCTCCGCTATTATATTCTTTCAAAAGCGCATATGCTTCCGCTGGTGCAGGTATCATTTTACGTCTCCTCACTGAACACTAAAAATATGTCTATTAAACAGTTCCACAAATTTACACTTCCAGCAAAAAAACATACCGGCAATAGCACCGACACCAGCCTGCAAAATCTGATAAGGAAGTTTAAGAATCGCATATTCAGGTGTACTGTAAATGAACGCTCTGCCGAGAGAATATCCGATTACCATGATGATAGCACCAAGCGTCACTCCGATTCCCGAAGACAGTACAGGGTGCTTTTTAAGGACACAGTGTGAAAACAAAGATATAACTACCGCTTGCAAACCATGCGTTACGAGGGAGACAAACATAGGCAGCGGATAAAAGAACAGGTCGCCTAAAAAAGCACCAACACCGCCGACCATAAACGCTGCAAACGGATCCAGTATGATCGCCGCTGTACAGATGATTATATCGTTCATATACAGGTGACCTCCTGGAACAGGCACACCAAATGAGCTCATCGCTATATTCAACGCCATAAAAACGGCGGTAGTACACAGCCAATAGGTTGTACGCTTTATGTTCTGATTTTTAATATTGGACATTTGAATACTCCTTTTCTTAAAAAGCGCCGGCGCCTAAAACAAAGGCGCCGGCGCTTTTCATTATTCTGCAAAAAGCGGTGTCGAAAGATATCTGTCGCCTGTATCAGGAAGTAAAACAACGATGGTTTTCCCCTCGTTTTCGGGGCGCTTGGCAAGTTCCACTGCCGCGAATGCCGCCGCACCCGATGAAATTCCGACCAGCACGCCTTCGCTCTTGCCGATCAGCTTTCCGGTTGCAAAGGCATCCTCGTTGGATACAGGAATGATCTCATCGTAAATCCCTGTGTTCAGCACGTTGGGAACAAATCCTGCGCCGATACCCTGGATTTTATGCGGTCCGGCGACCCCTGTAGAGAGTACCGCAGAAGAAGCAGGCTCCACTGCTACAACCTTGATATTCGGATTTTGAGATTTGAGATATTCGCCAACCCCCGTGATCGTACCGCCGGTTCCGACTCCTGCCACGAAAATATCCACCTTTCCGTCGGTATCCTCATAGATTTCGGGGCCTGTGTTTTCCCTGTGTGCTTTGGGATTGGCAGGGTTTACAAACTGTCCGGGGATAAAGCTGTTCGGGATTTCCTTTGCAAGTTCCTCGGCTTTTGCAATAGCGCCTTTCATCCCTTTTGCGCCTTCTGTCAGCACAAGCTCGGCGCCATAGGCTTTCATCAGTTGCCTGCGTTCTACGGACATGGTTTCGGGCATTGTAAGGATGATCCTGTACCCCCGTGCCGCCGCAACCGATGCCAGTCCGATGCCAGTATTGCCTGAAGTAGGCTCGATTATGACGGAGCCGGGTTTCAGTTTGCCCGAAGCTTCTGCATCATCTAAAATCGCCTTTGCAATTCTGTCCTTTACAGATCCCGCCGGATTGAAATATTCCAGTTTCGCGATAATCTTTGCTTTCAGTCCGAATTTCTTTTCAATATGGGTGAGTTCCAAAAGCGGCGTTTTGCCGATAAGCCCATCGGCAGACGTATATATTTTAGACATAGTTGTAACCTCCAAATCATTTTACTGCATCAAAGCCGTTTTGCAGGTCGGCAATGATGTCATCAATATGTTCCGTACCAATAGAAAGGCGGATTGTGTTCGGCTTAATTCCCTGGTCCGCAAGCTCTTCTGCGGAAAGCTGGCTGTGCGTTGTCGTTGCGGGATGGATAACAAGACTCTTTACATCGGCAACGTTGGCCAGCAGAGAGAATATTTTAAGGCTGTCAATAAACTTATGGGCTTCTGCCTGACCGCCTTTAATCTCAAAGGTAAAGATAGAACCGCCGCCGTTTGGGAAATACTTTTGATACAGTGCATGGTCGGGATGATCGGGTAAGGACGGGTGATTGACTTTCTCCACCTGCGGATGGTTTGCAAGAAATTCCACAACCTTTTTCGTGTTCTCCGCATGGCGTTCCAGACGAAGCGACAGGGTTTCAATGCCCTGCAAAAGCAGAAACGCCGCAAAGGGAGAGATCGTAGCGCCCGTATCGCGCAGCAGCACCGCACGGATGTATGTTACAAACGCAGCCGCGCCGGCCGCCTTGACAAAGGATACGCCGTGATAACTCGGATTGGGTTCTGCAATGGCGGGGTATTTGCCGCTGGCCGGCCAATCAAATTTGCCGGAGTCCACAATAATACCGCCGAGCGTTGTGCCGTGGCCCCCGAGGAATTTTGTTGCGGAATGCACAACTATATCTGCACCGTGTTCAATCGGGCGGATAAGATACGGTGTGCCGAAAGTATTATCGACCACAAGCGGAATACCGTGCCTGTGGGCAAGTTCCGCAAGAGCATCAATATCCGGAATATCGCTGTTCGGATTGCCAAGCGTCTCGATATAGATGGCTCTTGTGCTATCCTGAATAGCCGTCTCGACCTCTGCAAGATCGTGAATGTTTACAAAACTTGCCGTGATACCAAAGTTCGGAAGCGTATGCGCCAGCAGATTATAACTGCCGCCGTAGATTGTCTTTTGTGCAACGAAGTGACCGCCGTTCTGCCCGAGTGCCTCAAGCGTATATGTAATTGCAGCTGCCCCTGATGCAAGAGCCAAAGCCGCAACGCCGCCTTCGAGGGCCGCTACACGCTGTTCAAGAACGTCCTGTGTGGAGTTGGTAAGTCTGCCGTATATGTTACCTGCATCGGCAAGACCGAAGCGTGCGGCGGCGTGTTCGCAGTTATGGAACACATAAGAAGCGGTTGCATAAATCGGCACTGCACGGGCATCGGTTGCGGGGTCGGGATTTTCCTGACCGACATGGAGCTGTAAGGTTTCAAATTTGTAATTAGGCATAATCTTGATTTCCTTTCGTTATTGAATGTATTTGTTATCGGATTTATAAATGACGATTACAAGGGCACATTCGTCCAAACCGGAAATTCTCCCTGACGAGCTTTTCATAATAGTTTTCCATAGGTGATTACCTGCCTTATAAAAAAAATAAACCGAGAGACTCCGGCGAAGTCTCTCGGTTGTAAGCGATTGTGATTCCGCCAAAGTTTAGGCGGCACAAGGGTTTACTCTTGATACGGAGAGCACATCGGAGAGATAAGCGCAACAAGCCACGCACATGCGGCAAGTCCACATGCACATCTCCATCATCATAGCAGCGACGATAGTAGCGCGTTGTTTCATATCCGTAGTCTCCTTTCATCATTCTACCTATCTTTCTGGTTGGTATTATTGTAGTATATAAAACCTATCTTGTCAATAGGTAAGTGTGAATTTTTCTTGATAAATTTTCGACGTGATAATTCAAATCTTTTTATGCAGGATTCAGCAAGTTTGCAGCCGCATGAAAATGCCGTCTGTAGGATTTTCCCACAGGCGGTATGCCGATCAGCTGTCTGAAGGTTTATATTCAGCTACGGTTTTCCAGAACGTTTCGGGGTCCCCGTTCAAAATAAGGTCAGCATACTCCAGGGAGCGTTGTAAATCAGGCAGTCAAGCTCTGACCGTTCATATATATATATTACAGGCAATTTCGTTCTCGACAGCAATGGCATCAATCGCAACGATACTGCCACCGGTGAATTTCAGTTCCACACAGTAATTATCAAAGTTGTATTCACAGAAAATCAGTTTTTTCATATAGTTTACCTCCAAAATTGTATTGTTTGGAAGTAATATAAGCGTGGGTTTTGCGTGCGGTATCTCTACCTATCGGGAAACGCCCGTTCCCCGTTCAGAAACCGGGCACGTTATCCCCGGCCCTCGTTTTTCTGCGGAAAAAAGAAGGAGATATGGTGTGTTTTTAATGCGCATGCCGTCAAAAACACACAGGACTCCGGGAAGCGCAGCCCCGTCCCGCCCTTGCATATTTTTTAAAGCGTTTTTCTCCGCATACCCTTTCCCCTGCAACACGGAAAGGAGAAGCAAGAGGCAAAAGTCAAAAAAGATAAACATACCCTATACATCCAAGAAATAAAAAACCGAACGCACAGGTGGAAAAATCAAAAGAAAAGGAAGAATGCGCCGCGAATCGCTTTGCGCTTTTCGCAAATATCTGCTATACTATGCTTGGATAGGAGTATCCTCTCAAAATACCGGAAAAGAATATCCCGGCCTGTCTGCGCACAACATACTGTGCCCAGCGGAAAGGAAAAAACCATGCATTATCTGGATAACGCCGCCACAACCCGCGTCTGCCCTGAGGCCGTACTGCGTGCTGTGGCTCTGATGAGTGAAAATTATGCCAACCCGTCCAGCCTGCACGCCATGGGCAAGCTTGCCGCGCACGAGCTGTCCGAGGCCCGCCGCGAAGTCGCCGCCGCAGTCGGTGCGCCGCCCGGCGCAATCCTTTTTACCTCCTGCGGCAGCGAGTCTAACAACCAGGCGATCCTCTCCGCCGCTTTTTCCAACCGCCGTGTCGGCCGCCATATCATCACCAGCGCCGCTGAACATCCAAGCGTACTGGAAACGCTGCGCCCGCTGGAAGCAAACGGCGTGGAAGTCAGCTACTTAAAGCCCGGCCCCGACGGCGCTGTGCGCATTGAAGACGTCGCCGCGGCGCTGCGCGAGGATACTGCGCTGATTACGCTTATGCTGGTCAACAACGAAACCGGAGCGGTCAACCCCATTCATGCCGTGCGCCAGCTGCTGAACGAACGCCGGCATCCCGCGCTTCTGCATACCGACGCAGTGCAGGGCCTTTTTAAAGTACCCATAGACGCGCCCGCGCTCGGCGTCGATTATATGAGCCTGTCCGGTCATAAAATCCACGCGCCCAAGGGCGTCGGCGCGCTGTATATCCGCTCCGGCATGCGCGTTACCCCGCTCATCCGCGGCGGGGGGCAGGAGCACGGCGCCCGCTCCGGCACGGAAAACCTCGCTTCCATCGCAGCTTTCGGCGTTGCTGCAAGGCTTGGGCGCGAAAAATTCTCAGAAAACGCCGCGCATCTGGTGGGGCTGCGCACATATCTGGAACAGTGCCTGGCGCAAGCGCCGTTCCCGGCGCAGATCCAGTTTAAAGGGGTGCCCCATATCGCAAGCCTCTGCCTGCCCGGCTGCCGCAGCGAGGTTGTGCTGCGTATCCTCTCCGACCGCGGCGTCTATGTTTCGGCCGGTTCGGCCTGTGCAAAAGGCAGGCGCAGCCATGTGCTTTCCGCCTGCGGCCTTGCACCGGAAAAAATCGACTGCACCATCCGCGTCAGCATGTCTGAACTGACGGAGAAAACCGATCTTGACGCGCTTGTCTCCGCATTGGGCGAGGCATACGCGCGTTTTCACAGAAAGTGAGCAGGAGAAACCATGAAAGAAGTCATTTTGTTAAAGCTCGGCGAGCTCGTGCTCAAGGGCCTGAACCGCTACAAATTTGAAGAAAAGCTGGTTGCCGATATCCGCCGCCGCTTAAAGCCCTGCGGCCTGTGCCGCATCGATTCTCGCCAAAGTACGATCTATATTGAACCGGAAACCGCGGATTTTGATATGCCGCTTGCGCTTAAACGCTGTGAAAAAATTTTTGGCATCGTCGCCATCAGCCGTGCGGCTGTGTGTGAAAAGGATATGGACGCCGTTTATGAAACGGTGAAAACTTATCTTTCCGGCGCGCTTGCACAGGCAGAGAGCTTTAAAGTTGAGGCAAAGCGCGCCGATAAGCGCTTTGCGCTGACCTCTATCCAGATTATGCAGGACATTGGCGGGCGCATTGACGACGATTTTGAAAATCTGCGGGTCGATGTACACAACCCGGAGCTTACCGTATATATTGAGATCCGCGAAGCGGGCGCGTATATCCATGCCCTGCCGGCCCCCGGCGCGGGCGGCCTGCCGGGCGGCATAAACGGCCGCGGTATGCTCATGATTTCCGGCGGCATCGACAGCCCGGTTGCGGGTTGGCTGATGGCCCGGCGCGGTCTTGCGCTTGAAGCGGTGCATTTCCAGTCCTATCCCTACACCTCTGAGGAAGCGTTGGAGAAAGTGAAAACGCTTTTATCCATCGTCGCACAATATACAGGCCCGATACGCCTGCACATCGCCTCTTTTACAGAGATCCAGGAACAGATCCGCGATAACTGCCCGGCGGAATATTTCACGGTCCTGACCCGCCGGTTTATGGTGCGCGTGGCGCAGCAGCTCGCCCTTGCCCGCAATTGCGGCTGTATGATTACCGGCGAAAGCCTGGGGCAGGTTGCAAGCCAGACGATGGAAGCGCTGACCGCAACCGAAGACGTTGCGGGAATTCCAATTTTCCGTCCCCTGATCGGTATGGATAAGAAAGATATCATCGTTTATGCACGCCAGATTGGGACTTTCGATACCTCCATCCTGCCCTATGAGGATTGCTGCACCGTCTTCACTCCAAAGCATCCGAAGGTGCATCCAGTGCTTTCCGAAATCGAAAAAGCCGAGTGCAGCCTCAACGTCGGGGAACTGGTTGAACAGGCGGTGCGCACGGCACAGGAGGTGACAATCCGATGAATCCAGCCTATGAACAGGCCGAACAGGCCGTTAAATTGCTCGCCATGCGCGGCTTAACCGCCGCTTTTGCCGAATCCTGCACCGGCGGGCTGCTGACAAAGCTTATAACCGATATTTCCGGCGCGTCGGCTGTGCTGCCCGGCGGCGTATGCTCTTACTCCAATGAAGTCAAAAACCGGGTCCTGGGTGTCGGCGCCGGCCTGCTGCGGCGCTGCGGCGCAGTCAGCGAGCCAGTAGCGCTGTGCATGGCCCGCGGCGTGCGGCGGCTGATGGATGCAGACATTGGCGTCGGTACGACCGGGATCGCGGGTCCCGCTTCCGACAATACCGAAAAACCGGTGGGCCTTGTCTATATCGCCCTGGCCCTTCCGGGCGGGCGTTATGTCTGCCGCGAATACCATTTCAAAGGCTCCCGTACCGAAATCCGCGAACAGACCGCCGCCGAAGCGCTTTCCCATTTAAACCATTGCCTTGCACACCTGTAAACCTTCGCGCCGGTTTCCCGGCCGCCTGCGTTTTAGGGCTGATACCATCCGCCATGGGCCCGCGCAACGCAGCCGGATTCCCATTGCGCCCGGCTGCGGGCTGATCCAGAAAGGAGGGCGCTTATGCCCAATGTCATCCGTTCCCTGGCGCTTGAGGGCATTGAAGGCTATGAAGTTCGCGTCGAATGCGACATTTCCGGCGGCCTTCCGGCCTTTGATATCGTCGGGCTTCCCGACGCCGCTGTGCGGGAATCGCGCGAACGCGTACGCGCGGCGATGAAATACGCAGGCTTTGCCTTTCCTGCGCGCCGCATCACCATTAACCTTGCTCCCGCCAACACAAAAAAATCCGGTTCTCTATATGATCTTCCGATCCTTCTGGCCATTCTCTCCAGCGCAGGGCTGATCGCCCCGGTTCCGGATGACGCCGCCTTTATCGGCGAATTGTCGCTTTACGGCCAACTGCGGCCCTGCGCCGGCGTGCTGCCAATGGCGACGGCGGCCAAGGCATTGGGGATTACACGCCTGTTCTGCCCGTCTGCTAACGCGCCGGAAGCCACCATGGCGCAGGGGCTTTCCGTTTATCCGGTCGAAAGCGTGGAAACGCTGCTTGCCCATCTTTCCGGAGCTGCGCCGCTTTCCCCCGCGCCGGAATGGCGCTATACGCCGCAGGCTGATACGCTGCTGGATTATGCCGACGTCTGCGGACAGGCCCAGGCGCGCCGCGCACTTGAAGTCGCAGCTTCCGGCGGGCATAATATCCTGCTGATCGGGCCGCCCGGCGCGGGCAAAAGCATGCTTACCGCACGCCTGCCTTCGATTCTCCCGGCGTTGACGCTCCCGGAAGCGTTGGAAACGACAATGGTGCATTCTGTTGCCGGGCTGACCTCACAGGCGCAGCCGATGGTGCTTTCCCGTCCTTTCCGCGCACCGCACCATTCCATTTCCGCCTCAGGCCTGGCCGGAGGCGGCACACGCCCGAAGCCGGGCGAGATTTCGCTTGCGCATAACGGCGTGCTGTTTTTGGATGAACTTCCGCAATTTGCATCCGATGTGCTGGAAACGCTGCGCCAGCCGATGGAAAACGGCAGCGTGACCATCTCGCGCGTAGCGGGCACGGTATCGTATCCGGCGCGCTTTATGCTGGTATGCGCGATGAATCCCTGCCGCTGCGGCTGGTACGGCGACCCATCCGGGCGCTGTACCTGTACGCCAAAGGCAGTGGAAACCTACCAAAGCCGCGTTTCCGGACCTCTGCTGGACCGCATTGACCTGCATATCGAAGTACCGGCGGTACACTATGACGATCTTGCCCGTCGTACGCCCGGCGAAAGCTCACAGGCAATGCGCGCGCGCGTCCAGGCGGCGCGCGATATCCAGACCAAACGGTTTTCCGGCTCCGGTATCTCCTGTAACGCCCATATCCCCGCGGCGCGGATGGGCGAAGTTTGCCGGCTCGGGGAAGAAGAGGGCGCATTTATGAAGCTTGCCTTCCAACGGCTCGGCCTGACCGCACGCTCCTATGACAAAGTGCTGCGCGTGGCGCGCACCATTGCCGATATGGCCCAAAGCGCGCAAATCCGGCGGGAGCATCTGGCCGAAGCGCTGCAATACCGCGTGCTCGAGCGTTACCGCTTCAGCTGACGCAAACCTGCGCGGCTTATACAGGGATGACGGGCTTTATTCTGTGGATAAGTCTGTGGACAATGTGGAAAAGCTCTGTGATTTTTGTGGATCGGCTGCGAATCTGACACTTTTTTTCTGGCTTGGCCGCGTTGACATAAATCCTTTCGCTGTATAAAAACCAATTCTATACATAAGGAAGAAACGTTATGTTCCCATTGGAAAACCTGGATCCGGGCTGGGCCGGGCTGTTTGAAGACAACCGTATGCTGCTGGAGGACATCTGCACTCAGGTAGAGAAAAAACCTTTCCTTCCCGCCGCACCGCTTGTATTCCGGTTTGCGCAGACGCCGCTTGACCGGGTGCGCGTCGTAATCCTCGGCCAGGATCCATATCCCCAGCCGGGTGCGGCGACTGGGCGCAGCTTTGAAGTTGCCGGTTTGCATAGCTGGGCCGAGCCGTTCCGGCAAAGTTCCCTGCGCAATATCCTACGCGCTGTGTATGCTGCCGAAACCGGTGAGCTGCTGCCCTGGCAGGACGTCCGGGCCCGCATTGCAGACGGACGCTTCAGAATCCTGCCGCCCGACCGGCTATGGGACAACCTGGAAGCACAGGGTGTGCTGTTTTTAAACGCCTATCTTACGGTTGCGCCCGGGAAACCGGGCGCGCACCGGGCGCTGTGGCAGGAATTTGCACGGCGGACACTGGGTTATATCGACCAATTCCGTCCTGGGACAGACTTCTTCCTCTGGGGTTCCGATGCGCGCAGCTACGCCCCCCAAATCACGCATGGACGGCGCTGGGAAAGCCGTCATCCGATGATGACCGGTCCCTGGCCCGACGATTTTTTGAAAAACCCCTGTTTCCGGGAAACCCGCGGGCGCATCTGCTGGTGCCCGGCGCAACAGGAATAAATGCGCGCAGGAATGCGCGCTTTCCCCCCGACATATGACCATCTGCGCATGGGGAATCCCCTCCGCCATGGGAAGCGATCGGGACAGCTCCCGGTACGGCAGAAGCCGGCGCATCCAGAAAAGGCGCAAAGCGAAATAGTACTTGTCAATTTTACGAAAATCCTGTATGATATAGATAGGAAGCTTGTATATTCTGCAAATGGAGGCCCGCTATGTATCGTCCAGGCGATCATGTCGTCCATCCGCTGCACGGGGCAGGCACAATCACGCAGGTTATCCGGCAACGTGTGGATGGAAAAGAAAAAAGCTATTTTGTACTCAGGCTTGATTCGGGAAACGTTCAGATTCTGATCCCCGTCGACGGCTGCGACAGCATCGGCGTACGTCCGGTGGTAAGCTGCGCGCGCGCAAGGGAGGTCCTCGCCGCATTTCCCACGCTTGACGCGCAAAGCGATGCAAGCTGGAACCGCCGTTACCGGGAAAACATGCTGCGGCTGCGCAGCGGACGGCTCGACGAAGTCTGCCGGGTTGTTAAAAGTCTGATGCTGCGCGAACGGGAGCATGGCTTGTCCGCGGGGGAACGCAGGCTGCTTGCAACAGCCAAACAGATCTTGTTTTCCGAGCTTTCCATTGCGACGCAGGAAAGCGTGGAAACGCTTGAGGAAGAGCTTACGCAGCTTATGCAGGAATAAGCGCCGGCGCATGCATGCCCTGCGGCGTCGCGTCAGGCCTGGAATTTTTTCCCCGGAGGGCCTTTCTTCCGGCTTATTCTGCCGTTTGGCCGCATAGAATAAAAGCAAATCAGGCAAAGGAGCATGCACATGTCTTTTTTAGATACCCTAAAAGACGTTATAAAAGCCGTGGATACCCAAAGGATGAAAGACCACCCGTTCTGTTCGGTTATTGTGCCCGCGGCCGGCACGTCAAGCCGGATGGGCGGGCGGGATAAGCTGTTCGAGCCGCTTGACGAGACCCCGGTGTTGGCGCGCACGCTGCTGCAGGTCAATGCCTGCGCGCTTGTCGACGAAATCGTTATTCCCGCGCGCCGCGATGATATCGGGCGCATTGCCGCAATGATGACGGCTTACGGCATCGACAAAATTTCGCGTATTATCCCCGGCGGCGCATCACGCGGAGAATCTGTGCGCATCGCCCTGCGAGAATGCTCGCGCGAAGTGGAACTCATCGCCGTGCATGACGGTGCGCGGCCTCTGGCGAGCACGGCGCTGATTGAACGGTGTGTCCGCATGGGCGCACGTACGCGTGCCTGCGTTGCAGCGCTTCCGGTCAAGGATACGATCAAACAGGCGCGTGACGGCATCGTCGCCGCGACGCCGGAACGGGAGACCCTTTACGCGGCGCAGACACCGCAGGTTTTTGACGCGGCGCTCTTAAAAGCCGCTTATGAAAAAGCGCAGCAGGAAGGGAAGAGCTACACCGATGACAGCGCCGCAGTCGAGGCGTTGGGCAAGCATGTGTTTTTGTGTGAAGGGGAGGCCTCGAACCTGAAAATCACCGAACCGTATGACCTTGCCGTCGCTGCGCGGCTATTGGAGGAATTGGATGGAAATGTTTCGGATCGGGCATGGCTATGACGCACACAGGCTTGTGGAAAACCGCGCGCTGATTCTCGGCGGCGTGGAAATCCCCTTTGCGCTGGGACTCGATGGCCACAGCGACGCCGACGTACTGGTACACGCGGTTATGGACGCGCTGCTGGGCGCGGCGGCTTTAGGGGATATCGGGAAACGATTCCCGGACAACGACGCACAGTACAAAGGGATTTCGAGCCTTACGCTGCTGGCGCGTGTTGGGCAGGCAATTGCACAGGCGGGTTACCGCGTGGGGAACCTGGATGCAACCGTGATCGCACAGGCGCCGAAGCTCGCCCCATATATCCCACAGATGCGCCAGGCAATTGCACAGACATTGGATATTGCAGCCGATGCTGTCAGCGTTAAAGCAACAACACAGGAGCATATGGGGTTCACCGGGCGTGGAGAAGGGATCTGCGCACACTGTGTTGCATTGTTAACCGGGCTTTCACTTATCTGACATCCCCGGAATCCTCCTATATATACGTCCTGTTTTCGAATGATAAACCTTTTATCCATTATTTCCGCTAAAAAAGAGAGGATAATCGGATAATGAAAAAATATTTGTTGCCAACGACTATATTAGCTATATTTGAAACAGTGGCAGTCTCACTGTGGTTAACAAAAAACAACATATTTTATCTGTTTAATTTCAGTTATATCGGAATTTCAATAGCGTTAGGGCTCTTCCTCTATATTAGAAAATATGCGCACGCCCGGCGCGTTACGCAATTGCTTGTCGGGATGTACATGCTGTTTTACTTAGGCATTATCTGCAACGAAAATATGCAGATAGAGGGATTCTGGTATTATTTGTTTTGCGGGGTCTTTGAAGCTGCAACTATCCATTATGCAGTTGCCAAAATTTTTGGCCCCTTGATTTTCGGAAGGGGCTGGTGCGGATATGCCTGTTGGACCGCAATGCTATTGGATTTTTTACCTTATAAGACGCCGCAGAAGCCTCGTCAGAAAATAGGTTGGATCAGATACATTGCTTTCGGGCTATCCCTTGGTTTCGTCACAGCTCTTTTCCTGATACATATAAGCAATATAGAACAAATCATGTTCTGGGCGTTTATAACCGGAAATTTGCTTTATTATGCTGTTGGGGTCTGCTTAGCGTTCCTTTTCAAAGACAACAGGGCATTTTGCAAATATATATGCCCCATTACAGTATTCCTGAAGCCAATGAGTTATTTTTCTTTGATAAGAATTAAATGTGATAAAAGCAAGTGCGTGTCCTGCGGAAAGTGTAAGCGTGTGTGCCCAATGAACGTCGATGTTACGGATAATTCAAGAAAAAGAAAAAATGGAACTGAATGTATTCTTTGTCTTGAGTGCGTTAAGAACTGTCCGAAAAATGCCCTGTAACATTTTAAGGAAGCAACTGCGTTTTCGTTCCCGCTTATATCTATCCTCTTTCTTTCGGCCGCTCATATCTACCGCAAACAGGCCGCTGGCCTGTGTCCAATCAGCATAATAAAAATTACATTTTATACATCATAAAATGCTAACCAGACCTTGTAATTGCAGATGCAGGTCTGGTTAACTTTTTTGGATGCGCTGTGATTTTGCGGCAGAGTTATGTGAATTCTGTCTAAAAAGGCAACGCCGCCAATACAAGGTGAGATTTTTCCAGTGCATGCGCTTGCCCAAAGTACCGCTTTAAGCAGGGGAAAACCCATGGAAAGCGTCGCAGCCGGCATATGCCTGGCGTCTATAAAGAAAACGAATTATACCCGGCGCATTATCCCTTGACATTGCACAACAGTCTTGTTAAAATACGAATGGTATATTCTGCAAAATTTGGTGCATTGCGCACAAAATTTCGAGGTCATTATGGAAAATCGAGTAAAAATTGCGTTTGTCGGCGTAGGCAATATTTCCGGCATTTATCTGAAGAACCTGACGTCCACTTTCTCTCATGAGGTAGAAATCGCCGGCGTCTGCGACCTGATCGCCGAGCGCGCGGAAACCGCGGCGCGCGAGTACAATATCCCGAAGATCTATCCAAGCTACGACCAGCTCCTTGCCGACGAGTCGGTGGAAATCGTTTTAAACCTTACCCGTCCAAACGAGCACTATGAAATCACCAAAAAGGGGCTGCTTGCCGGAAAGCATGTGTATTCCGAAAAGCCGCTGGCCACCAATTTTGAAAACGGGCGCGAGCTTCTGGCGTTGGCGAAGGAAAAAGGACTCCGTCTGGGCGGCGCGCCGGACACCTTCCTCGGCGGCGGCATCCAGACCTGCAGAAGGCTGATCGACAGCGGGTTTATTGGGACGCCTGTCGGCGCAACGGCCGTTCTGCTCGGCTGCGGGCATGAGGTCTGGCATCCCGGCCCGGAGTTTTACTATGAAAAGGGCGGCGGCCCAATGCTGGATATGGGGCCGTATTATATTACCGCACTGGTCAACCTCCTTGGTCCGGCTGTTTCCGTCATGGGCCGCGCAAAGGCAAGCTATCCCCAGCGCGTCATCACCAGTCAGCCCAACTATGGAAAAATCATCGACGTCGAGGTGCCGACGCATTATTGCGGCATTATCGATTTTAAAAACGGCGCCACTGCACAAATCGTGACTTCTTTTGACGTGCAATACGCTCGTTTTGGCCGTTATATTGAAATCCTGGGTTCAGAGGGTACGCTGCGCGTCCCGGACCCGAACGATTTCGGCGGCGCGATCCGGCTCCTGCGCGCGGGCGAAACGGAATGGAGGGAAATCCCCATGGCACTGCCGTATCAGGACAATTTCCGCGGGCTTGGCCTTGCCGATATGGCGCATTCCATTCGCACGGGTCGCGCGCACCGCGCCTGCGGCGACCAGACCTGCCATGTATTGGAAATCATGACCGGTATCGAGCGCAGCTCGGCTGAAAACCGCACAATTTTCCTGGAAACTACCTTCCAGCGCAGCAAACCTATGCAGTACACCCGCCTTATAGGCATTTTAGACGATTAAAACTACGGTTTTTGAAAGGAGAAGCACATGAACAGACAGGAAGCCAGACAAAGGGCGCGCGCCATCGTCGAGCAGATGACGGTGGAAGAAATGACGACCCAGCTTTTGTTCAATTCCCCCCCGGTTGAACGCCTGGGGATCCCGGCTTACAACTGGTGGAACGAGGGGCTGCACGGCGTTGCGCGCGCAGGACTTGCCACTGTGTTTCCACAGGCTATCGGCCTGGCCGCCGCTTTTGACGAGGAGCTTCTAAGCGAAGTCGGTTCGGCAATCGCTGAAGAAGGCCGTGCAAAATACAACGAATGGGTCAAAAACGGCCTGCGCAACATTTATCAGGGGTTAACTTTCTGGAGCCCGAACGTAAATATTTTCCGTGACCCGCACTGGGGCCGCGGCCAGGAAACCTATGGCGAAGATCCCTTCCTGACCTCCACGCTTGGACGCGCATTTGTCGAGGCATTACAGGAAAAGGACGAAAACGGCTATTACAAGGCCGCCGGCTGTGCCAAGCATTACGCCGTACACTCCGGCCCGGAGGAGCTGCGCCATGAGTTCGACGCCGTCGTATCCAAACAGGATTTATTTGAAACTTATCTTCCCGCCTTTGAATGCCTGGTCGGCGCGGGCGTTCTTGGCGTAATGCCCTGTTATAACCGCGTCTTTGGGATGCCGGCCGCCGGCTCGACCTATCTGCTTCAGGATATCCTGCATGATAAATGGGGCTACGACGGCTACATTACCTCCGACTGCTGGGCGATCAATGATTTCCATCTGCATCATCATGTTACCGATACCCCGGCAGAATCCGCCGCTATGGCGCTCAACGCCGGCACACATTTAAACTGCGGCAACGCTTATCTCCACCTGATGACGGCCTATAACGACGGCCTGATTACCCGCGAAACGCTGGCCGATTCGGTGACCGTGCTTCTGGCCATCCGCATCGAGCTGGGCCTGTTTGACAAGACCAAATGGGATGATATCCCCTATGAAGTTGTTGACTGCCCGGCGCACCAGGCGCTGAATATGCGCGCCGCGGAAGAATCCATGGTTCTTTTGAAAAACGACGGCCTGCTGCCGCTTGACCCTGCAAAAATCAAAACCATTGCCGTTGTCGGCCCCAACGCAGACAGCCAGCTTGCGCTGGAAGGCAACTACAACGGCCGCGCCAATGAATATGTCACCATCCTCGAAGGCGTGCGCGAAGCATTCCCGGACGCACGGATCTTCAGCGTCGAGGGCAGCGCTTATGTCACGCCGAAGCGTCGCGGCGACTTCCAGGAATTCCGTGCAATTGAGGCAAAAATCGTCGCGGAGCGCGCCGATCTCGTTATCGCTGCAATGGGTTTAAACTGCTTTATCGAGGGGGAAGAGGGCGACCAGGGCAACGCTTTCTCCGGCGGCGACAAAAACAGCCTGTATCTGCCGGAGCCGCAGAGGGATCTTTTGGAGACCTTGTGCGCATTGGAAAAGCCGCTGCTTGTCGCGTGCCTTGCCGGCAGCTCAATTGACCTCGGCGTTGCCAACGAAAAAGCAAACGCCATCGTCCACTGCTGGTATCCGGGCGCCTTTGGCGGCCGCGCGTTTGCCCGCCTGATTACCGGCAAGGCAAACTTCTCCGGGAAGCTTCCGGTTACCTTCTATAAGGAAACCAATACCATCCCAGCGTTTGTCGATTACACAATGGACAACCGTACCTATAAATTCTTTAAGGAAGACCCGCTGTATCCTTTCGGCTACGGCCTGAGCTATACGAAATTTGCCTATTGCGATTTTACCATCGACCGGGATACCATTTCCGCAGGCGAAAGCATCCATATCAGCGCCACTGTTGCCAATACCGGCGCAGTAGATGGCGAAGAGGTTGTTGAAGTCTATATCCGCGACCTGGAAGCCTCCACCCGTGTACCGCGGCATAAGCTTTGCGCATTCACGCGTGTCAAGCTCGCCGCAGGGGAAAGCCGCCGTGTTTCGTTTGAAATCGGGCGCAGCGCAATGGAGCTGATTAATGAAAACGGGGATAAGGTTCTCGAACCCGGCGCATTCGAGATCTACATCGGCGGCGGTCAGCCTGATGCGTATACGCAGAGGCTGACGGGTTGCGCCTGCGTCGGCGGAAAATTTGAAGTCAGATAAAACAGCCTTTTGAACCTGCAGGGGGATCGGAGTCTCCCCATACACGCGTCCGGTTTCCGGATGGGAACCGGACGTATTGCCCCTGTCCTTCGTTTTTCTGTGAAAAAACAAAGGGTTATGGTATGTTTTTGACGCACATACCGTCAAAAACACACGGGATTTTTATAAAAACACCAATTCCTGCCGGGAATTTAACCCGGCAGGAATTTTTTAGTTTGTATAAAGATCAGAAGTATTATTTTTCGACATGCATTTTTTTCGAAAGAGAATA
Organism: uncultured Eubacteriales bacterium; assembly: GCA_934546935.1. Taxonomy (GTDB): domain Bacteria; phylum Bacillota; class Clostridia; order Oscillospirales; family QAMX01; genus CALWJF01. The sequence continues at coordinate 69,524 of CAKTEH010000003.1, read as the reverse complement.
TGATTCTCAAAAAAATATTTTTATACAAAAAAGACCGAACGGGATGCTGGAAAGCGCAACCCCGTCCCGCTTTTATGCACTTTTTCAACACTTTCTTCTCTGCGGACAGTTTTTCTGAAAATTGGGAGGAAAGCTGTGAAAAAGAGAAAGTTGAACTCAAAATAAAAATATGCTAAAATAAAAGAATAAAGGGGGCGATACGATGCCAGAAAAAACAGAAGAAAAAATCAATTTTATTATAGAAACCCTGAAGTCCCGTTATCCGCTCGCCGAATGCTCCCTTTCCTATGAGAAAGCATATGAGCTGCTCTTTGCTACCCGTCTAGCTGCACAGTGCACCGACGCGCGGGTGAACCTTGTTACCCCGGCGCTTTATTCGCGTTATCCTACGTTAGAGTCGATCGCCGCAGCGCGGGTAGAGGATATTGAAGAAATCATTTCCTCCTGTGGACTTTACCATACCAAAGCGCGCGATATTGTCGCCTGCGCACAGATGCTTGTGGAAAAATATGACGGCATTGTTCCCGATACGGTTGAAGAGCTGATTAAACTGCCCGGCGTCGGGCGCAAGACCGCCAATTTAATCGTCGGCGACGTATTTGGCAAGCCTGCTATCGTCACAGACACGCATTGCATCCGCATTGCAAACCGTCTTGGCCTTGTTTCCACAAAAGACCCATACAAGGTTGAATGTGCGCTGCGCCAGATCGTACCGCCGGAAGAGGGCAGCAGCCTGTGCCACCGTTTTGTAATTTTCGGCCGGGATATCTGTACCGCCAGAAACCCGTCCTGTACAGCTTGCCCGCTTGTCAGTGTCTGCGGCGAGGAGGCAGCACGTGTATAACGGCATCTTAGTTGTCAATAAACCTTCCGGTATCAGTTCCCACGGCGTCGTTGCGCGCCTTCGCCGGATCCTGGGCGAAAAAAAGATCGGCCACGGCGGGACACTCGACCCCATGGCCTGCGGCGTGCTTCCGGTATTTGCCGGGCGCGCCACCCGTGCGGCCGGCTGCGTGCAGGAGGGCGGAAAAAGCTATACTGCCGATATGCGCCTGGGGCTGGTAACCGATACGCAGGATACTTCCGGAACCATACTTGAAGAACATGCCGCGCTGTGCACCCGCGAAGACGTCGAAGCGGCGCTTGCTGCCTTCCGCGGGGAAATTTCCCAGCTTCCCCCGATGTATTCTGCCGTTTCCGTCGGCGGCGTCCGGCTGTACAGGCTTGCACGACAGGGCGTAGAGGTGGAGCGCATGCCGCGCACAGTGCATGTTTACAGACTGGAACTTGCAGGGGTGCGGGAAAATGGCGACTATATCTTGAAAATCGACTGCTCTAAAGGGCTTTATGTACGTACTTTAATCGACAGCCTTGGACGTGCCCTCGGCTGCGGTGCGGCAATGAGTGCGCTGTGCCGGACCCGGGCCGGTATCTTTACATTCGACGAAGCGCTTACGCTTGATGAAATCGAGCAAATGCATGCCGCCGGGACGCTTTCCGCCCGGTTCCTATGCGCCGACCGGCTTTTTTCAGCGTTTCCGCAATTCCATGCGGACAGTGCGGCCTGCGCGCGGTTGAAAAACGGGCAGCATATCCCCCTTCCTGCGCCCGAGGGCATGGTGCGCATCTATGGACCGGAAGGTTTCCTCGGTATCGCCCAGGTGCAGCACGGTATAATGAAACTCGAAAAATCCTTTTATTGACAGGTGAAATACTATGCAGCTACAGCGCGCTTTAGCGCTTGGATTTTTTGACGGCGTCCATCCGGCGCACCGCCGTGTGCTCGCGCTCGCGCGCGCGCAGGCAGATGCGCTTGGAATCTCTGCCGCCGCAGTTACCTTTGACCATCAGCCCGCCGCGCGCATCCACGGTATGCAGGAGGAACTGATCTGTACGCTTGACGACCGCATCCGCCTGCTGAAACAGGAAGGGCAAATGGACGAGGTGCTTGTCCTGCCCTTCACCCAGGAAATGATGAATACGCCGCCTGAGGATTTCGTCCGGCGGACACTGTTTTCCGAATTGGGCGCGCGTTTTCTCTGCGCAGGCTTTGACTACCGTTTCGGCAAAAACGGGGCGGGGGACGCGCATTTGCTGCGCAGCCTGTGTGCGGCGCAAGGCGTCGGATGCAGCATCGCCGGAGAATACCGCCTTGGCGGTGAGAAAATCAGCTCCAGCGCGATCCGCAGTCAAATTATACTGGGGAATGTAGAAGGCGCACAAAAGATGTTAGGACGTCCTTTTTCCTTTTCCGGGACGGTATGCCATGGCAAAGCGCTCGGCCGAACGCTTGGTTTTCCAACCATGAATATCCCGCTGCCGGAAAACCTTGTATGCCCGGCGCCCGGCGTGTATATCTGCCGTACCTGCCTGCGCGGAGCCTGGCATGCAGCAGTGTGCAATATTTCTGCAGCGCGTCTGTGCGAAGCGTTTATGCTTGCCCACAATGAGGACGCCTATGGCGTCCAGGTCAACGTGGAGCTTATAGAATTCGTCCGTCCGATGCGGAAGTTCTCCGGACTGGAAGAATTGAAAAGCCAGGTAGATTCCGACAAAAAATACGCTTATGACTGGTTTATGATACAGTATAAATCTGTTTTTTGATTTTTTACCGAAAACCATCTGTATTTTTTCTATTGAAAAATACAGATTTCTTTGTTAAGATTTATATGGTGCATTGGCGCCAACAAAACCATATGTGGCAGCGCATCCAAAACCGGAGAAAACTATGATCGTAACTTTTACCCTGAACCCGGCAATCGACCGTACGCTCTTTATCCCCAAATTTACCGCAGGCGGCGTTAACCGCGTCGTATCCACCCATTCCGACGCCGGCGGCCATGGCATTAACGTATGCCGCGCACTCAAAGTCATGGGCACGGAGGCAATTGCCTGCGGCTTTATCGGCGGCCAGAACGGACGCATGATTAAGGACTTCCTGACTTCCTCCGCTATTTCTTACGATTTTGTGGAGGTGCCTGGAGAGACACGCATCAATATAAAAATTGTCGAAGAAGACGGTCGGCATACAGATATCAATGAAGCCGGATTTGAAATTAACGACAACGACTTCGCCCGGCTGAGCGAACGGATGGGGCAATACATAAGCCATGAAAACATTATCGCTTTATGTGGCGCGCCGACGCCGAATTTTGAGGCGGATAAATACGGGTATATGTGCCGGCGTGTAACCGCGCGCGGCGCGCGGCTGATTGTCGATACCCTGCCGGAATACTTGCTGGAAAGCTTAAAATCCAAGCCGGTATTCATTAAACCGGATTTATATGAGCTATCGCAGGTATTGGGCAGCGAAATCAAAACGCCGCAGGAAATTTCCGAGGGCGCACGGGAACTGATGGCACGCGGCGCACAAAATGTAGCCGTCGGCATGGGGGGCCGCGGCGCAATTTTTGTCAGCGCGCAGGGAACTTTATACATAGAGGCGCCCGAAGTACCGGTTGTGGGCCCGGTTGGCGCCGGCGCAGTCCTGGTTGCAGGGATCTGCCATGCCCTGCAAAACGGGATGGATTTTGAAAGCCTGGCCAAATACTCCGTCGCAGCTGCAAGCGCAAGCGTCACAGTTGCCGGTACGGGCATGGCGCCGCGTCGGGAAGTTCTCCGCCTTTTCTCCCGGGTAAATGCCCATTGGATGCAGTAATACGACGGCAATAACCCCCTTTTTCTCCGCCGCAGCTTTACTTTAATAAAATCCGAAACACATATATCGCAGAAGCAGTTCATTTGTAACTGTGGATGCAGATAAAACGGCGGAATAGAAGGCACAGGCCCAAAATCCCGCCGTTTTTTAAGTTTTATTTTGGAGGTACAACATGGAAGCTATGGAAATGCTGCTTTCCCGCCGCAGTATCCGCACGTTCCGCCCTGAGCAAATCACCGATTCTGAGCTGGAAGCCGTACTCAAAGCCGGGATGTACGCCCCGTCCGGACGCAATGAACAGGGGGCATATTATATTGCCGTACAGAATCCGGATGACCGCGCCCAAATCGCGCAGATGAACGCCGCAGTCATGGGCCGCAGCGGCGATCCATATTACGGCGCGCCGACTGTAATCCTTGCTTTTGCAGAAGCGGGGAACAATACTGCTTTTGAAGACGCCTGCCTGGGGCTTGGCAATATGTTCAATGCCGCTTATGCGCTTGGACTTGGTTCCTGCTGGATCCACCGCACGCGTCAGATGTTCGAAACCCCAGAGGGTCTTGCACTGCTGAAAAAATGGGGTGTAGAAAAACAGCTTATCGGCGTCGGTTCCTGCATTCTGGGTTATCCGGAAGGCCCGTATCCAGAAGCAAAGCCAAGGAAAGCAGACTTCTATACCATCGTACGCTGAAACGCCCTCATTCCCACGCAGCACGATTTTCCACAACTGTGTGGGAAAAATATTATCTTAAAAAACAGGAGCTTATATGCCAGCAGAAGGAGGGGAAAAGCGGATCGCTTTTCCCCTCCTTTTCTTCTGCCCTTATGAAAAAATTTTTTCGTCAAAACAGGAAGAAAAACCAGCGCCGGTGTTGAAAAAGCCGTAAAAATATCTGCTTTTCATCCCTTCGCTTCCGTGCTATAATAAATACATACATAAAGTACGGGAGGTACTTGTTTATGAGCGAAATCAGAAGAATCGGCATCTTAACCAGCGGCGGCGACGCTCCAGGCATGAACGCCGCAATCCGCGCTATTGTCCGCAGCGCGGTTGTTGAAAATATATCCTGCCTCGGTATCCACCGCGGCTACAGCGGCCTGATTAATAACGATATTATCGAGCTTGACGCACGCAGTGTCGATGGAATCCAGGTACGCGGCGGGACCATGCTTTATACTGCGCGCTGCGATGAGTTCCGCACCCAAGCCGGCATCCAGCGCGGCGCGGATGTATGCAAATATATGGGGATTGATGCCGTTATCGCCATCGGCGGCGACGGCACCTTCCGTGGGGCAAAGGACCTGGCTGCAACAGGGATCCCGACTATTGGCATCCCCGCAACCATCGATAACGACATTGCCTGTACACATTATACGATCGGCTTTGATACGGCCTGCAATACTGCCATTGAAGCAATCGATAAGCTGCGCGATACCATGCAGTCCCATGAACGCTGTTCCATCGTCGAGGTTATGGGCCATGAATCCGGCAATCTTGCAATGTATGTCGGCATCGCTGCCGGCGCAACCGCAACCCTGATCCCGGAGCGGGAAATCAACCTCGAAGAAGTATATGATATTATCCGTGACGGACGGATCCGCGGCCGTAATCATCACATCATCATTGTTGCCGAGGGTATCCGGGAACAAGTGGATATCGCCCATGCAATTAAAGAAAATACCGGGATTGATACCCGTGAAACCATTCTTGGCCATGTTCAGCGCGGTGGTTCCCCATCAGCGCGCGACCGCGTCGCAGCGGCCCGGATGGGCTGTGCGGCGATCGATGCCCTCAAGGCCGGACGCATCAACCGCGTCATCATTAACACCGGTCTTGCCTATACAGATATCGATATTAATGAAGCATTAGAAAAAAAGAAAAGCTTCCGTGAAGACCTTTACGGCGTATGTTCCCGTATGGCATTTTAAACCGGAAGCGCAAAAAAACGGAGAGAAAAACCGACGAGCTTTTTCGTCGGTTTTTTGCTGCAAAACAAAATGTTTTCTGCACGTTTTTTTCGCATTTTCCTTGTTATTTACCTGCAAATGTGTTATAATCTTATAGTTAATTATTCCCCTTGCAAAAGCGGCACCTGCGTGCCGGAAAGAGGTACTTTCTGATGAACAACACCGGTGACCTTTGGAAAGCGGCGCTTAACCTGATGGCCGCGAAGCTCACCCCGACGACAATTGAAACCTGGTTCGGCGACGCCGCGCTGGTAGAATTTTCAGCCGACCGTGTTATTCTTACTACGCCCAACCAGATCAAACAAAATCTGATCCAAAATAAATATCTTGAGCTTTTACGTGAAATCTGGCGGGAAATTTTCTCTTCAGATATGGAAGTTCTGGTTCTGACTGAGCAGGAATATAAAATTTACCTTGAAAACCGTGAAATGGAAAGCGATGGACTGGATAATGAATTTACCTTCGACCATTTTGTCGTTGGAAACTCCAATCGGTTCGCCCACGCCGCCGCGCTTGCCGTAGCTAATAACCCTGGTACAGTCTACAACCCCTTGTTAATTCACGGCCCATCCGGCGTCGGAAAAACGCACCTGCTGCTTGCAATCTCCAACAAAGTTAAAAAAGAACATCCAGACTGGAAAATTACCTATAAATCTACCGAAGATTTTACAAATGAAATGGTCTTGGCACTGCGAAACGGAAAAATGCAGGAGTTTCGCAACTTATACCGGCAGTCCCATTTCCTTCTGCTCGACGATATTCAGTTTATCGCCGGAAAAGACAGCATCCAAGAAGAATTTTTTCACACCTTTAACGCCCTTGTTGAAACAAAGCACCAGATCGTACTAACTTCCGACCGACCGCCAAAGGAAATTAAACGTATTGAAGACCGCATCCGCAACCGCCTGGAATATGGCTTGCTCGCTGATATTAACCCGCCAGACTATGAATTGCGCTGTGCAATCGTATACAAAAAATCAGAGGTGCTGGGTTTTGCATTGCCAACGCCTGTTGTTAACTTCCTTGCAGAAAAAATCAAAAGCAATGTCCGGCAGCTTGAAGGCGCCGTAAAAAAAATCAAGGCACTGAATAATTTCATGGGGATGCCGTTGACCGTGGAAACCGCAAGTGCGGCAATCGACGACATATATAAGGAAAACCCAGGCATTAATCCAACCCCTGCCTACATAATCGATGTTGTCGCTAAATTTTTCGGCATGTCTCCATCCGACCTTACCGGATCCCGCCGCGGGCAGGACGTCGTGCTGGCGCGCCAGGCCGCTATCTATTTGACACGCACGCTCACAAAATACTCCTTTCCAGAAATCGGAGCCGCTTTCGGCGGTCGCGACCACACCACCATCATGCATTCCGTCAAAAAAATCGAGGATGGGATGCGGCGCGACGAAGCTCTAAAAAACAACATCGACTTGCTTTTAAAAGCCATACGGCAGGAATAAGTTTTCAACAGAAAACAACACAATCCCAAAAACTTTTCCACAAGCCGTCCACGGCTGTAGAACCATGTTGAAAACCGGATTTTTTTCAACAGGCCTGTCCACAGAAAAAAATCCCATAAAATCTAAATTTTTCCTGCTTTTCAACAAAACGCAGGTACCTACTACTACGAATACTAAAAAATACTATTGTTTATTACAGAAAGGGGATACAGCATGAAATTCCGATGCGAAAAATCCGTCATCGTAGAAATGGTTAACGCCACACTGCACGCAATCACCGCCAAGAGTACCATCCCCGCTTTGGAAGGCATTTTAATCGAAGCAAACGAACAACTCATCTTAACCGGATTTGACCTGGAAGTCGGCATCCGCTGCAAAAACTGCGCAGAAATTCTCGAACGCGGGACTGTCGTCATCAATGGACGCCTGCTTTCCGACATCATCCGTAAACTCCCTGACGACATCGTTACAATTTCCTGTGACGAAAAACTCTATGTTACAATCTCTTGCGGCGTTTCCGTCTTCAACCTTGTTGGTATGTCCCCATCCGACTACCCCGAACTTCCTGCAGTACAAAAAGAACGCTACACAACCCTTCCACAAAACACCCTGAAAAAGATTATTCAAGGCACAATCTTTTCCGCATCCGAAAACGACAGCCGTCCAATCATCACCGGCTGCCTGTTTAAAATTACTGGAGAAGAACTGGTTGTCGTCGCACTCGACAGTTTCCGCCTGGCCATGCGCACAGAACATGTAGAACGCGGGGACTCCACCAAAAATCTAAATTTTGTCGTCCCTGCCAAAGCCTTACGCGAGGTCGACCGTTTCCTGTCCGACAGCGATGACAACATAAATATTTCTATCAGCCGCCGCAACATCTGTTTCGAATTCGGCAACACCGTTTTAACTTCCAGACTGCTGGAAGGCGAATTCCTAAACTATCAAAATGCTATCCCAGAAAGCTCTACCAAAATCCTCCAGGCAAAAACTTCCGACTTGATTACTGCACTTGAACGCGTCTCTTTGATTACCAATGAAAAATTGAAAAACTTTGTAAAATGCGACTTTTCAGATGACAAACTTATTTTAACCTGCACCACTGCACTCGGACAGGCATACGATGAATGCAAGATTAAAAATATAACCGGCACAGACTTAACCATCGGCTTTAACTCCCGCTACCTGCTCGACTCCCTGCGCGCCTGCCGGGATGAAGAAGTCCGTATTGAACTCAATACGCCAAATTCTCCATGCATTATCAAACCGCTGGAAGGTGAAGCATATCTCTACCTGATTCTGCCTGTGAGGTTAAAAGGCTGATGAAAATCCTGATTCAAACTGAATATATAAAACTCGATGCGCTGCTTAAATTTGCAGGCCTGTGCGCAACAGGCGGCGAAGCTAAACTTGCTATTGCCGATGGACAAGTTCAGGTCAACGGAAAAGTCTGCACCATGCGCGGAAAAAAACTGCATGCAGGCGACAGCCTCTCTTTCCACGGCGCCGATATTGAAATTGAAGCACCATGCTGATTGAAGCATTGTCTCTTTCTGATTTCCGCAATATCCGTTCCCTTTATTTGGAACCTTCTCCAGGACTGAATGTTATTACAGGTGAAAATGCCCAGGGAAAAACAAACACACTGGAATCTATCTGCTATTTAAGCCTGATTTCTTCCTTTCGCGGCGCAAAAGACGCTGAACTGATCCGCTTCGGCGCAAACAGCGCCTGTATTGAAGCACAAGCTTCCAGTGAGGAACGCAGCCGCAAGATAAAGATTACAATCCCCTCTTCCGGCCGCCGCAGCATCCAAGTCAACGGCGTACGTATCGCAAAAAAAGCAGATGCGGCGGGAATTATACGATGCGTTCTCTTTTGCCCGGAAGACCTGGGCCTAATACGGCAATCTCCATCCGGAAGACGGCGTTTCCTGGACGACGCAATCTCACAGCTAAAACCCAATTATATTTCTTATCTGGCAGAGTATAACCGTATACTTGCAAGCAAGATGCGGATTTTAAAGGATTTCCATGAAAATCCGCGCCTGCTGGATACGCTTGATGACTTTTCCACACAGCTATGCCGGTATGGAGCATATCTGATTCCATACAGGGAATCGTTTTGTGAAAAGCTTTCCGTTTTTGCAAGTGCAGAACATGAAAAGATCAGTGCGGGAAGAGAAGAACTCGGCCTGCATTATAAAACTGTTTCCACAATCCAGCAGCCCGGCCTTTCTCAAAAGGAAATTTATGAGCTGCTTTGGCAGCATTACAGTACACACCGTGATGCGGAAATCGCCTCTGGTTCTTGTTTGACTGGCCCTCATAAGGATGATTTGGAAATCACCATTGACGGCCTTCCAGCAAAAACTTTTGCTTCACAGGGCCAGACGCGCACAGCTGTGCTTTCGCTTAAACTTGCCCAGCGGGAGCTTTACGCAGAAATTTGCGGCGAATATCCGATCCTGCTGTTCGACGATGTACTCAGTGAACTTGACACACTGCGGCAGGAGTATGTACTTTCCGGAACCGGACGGGGCCAGGTGTTTATCACAGCCTGTGAAAGCAAATCCTGTTTTGCACTGGATGCTATGATCCGGAACAATAAAAACGGCGCAAAATTGTTTCACGTGAAACATGGCTGTCTGCTGTAGAAAGGAACGAAGCAATGTATCTTCATCTGGGAGATGAGTTTGTTATCCCAACCAAAGATCTGATCGGAATCTTTGATATTGATGCCGTGACCAGCAGTTCTGTTGGACGGCGTTATCTGCAAAATGCGGAAAGACAGGGCCGGCTGCATACGGTTGGCGATAATATACCAAAATCTTTTATTGTATGCGGGAAATTCCGGGATGAAAACGTATATCTTTCCCCAATTTCCGCTGCAACGCTTTTAAAACGCATATTGCGCGGGAGTATATCCGGCGCCGATGCTGTATCGGAGGTTTAATTTTGGACGAGAATAAATTTGATCTGAAAGTTACCAATACCTACGACGAATCGCAGATCCAGATCCTGGAAGGGCTGGAAGCAGTGCGCAAACGTCCAGGTATGTATATCGGTTCGACTTCCGTTTCCGGTTTGCACCATCTGGTTTATGAAATTGTAGACAATGCCATCGACGAAGCACTCGCCGGCTATTGTACGCATATCGAAGTTACAATTGAGGAAGGCAATTCTATCCAGGTCGTCGACGATGGCCGCGGTATCCCAACAGAGAAGCACCATCAGACCGGTACAAGCACGCTGGAAGTCGTTTATACGATGCTTCATGCCGGAGGAAAGTTTGGAAACGGCGGTTATAAAGTTTCCGGCGGCCTGCACGGCGTCGGCGCCAGTGTTGTCAATGCACTGTCGCGCTGGCTTGAGGTGCGCGTATATAATGGCGAGAGCATCAAATATATGCGCTTTGAGCATGGAAAAAAGACGGGGGATATCGCTACCATTGGTGCAACAGACCGGACTGGTACGACAGTACGTTTTTTGCCGGATGATGAAATTTTTGACACTACAGAATTTGATTATAATACTCTGCTGACGCGCCTGCGGGAACAGGCGTTTTTAAATGCGGGGCTTTCCATTACGCTTGAAGACAAACGCAAGGGCAGGGAAGCAAAGAATGTCCTCTGTTACGAGGGCGGCATCCGGCAGTTTGTCGAGCGTATGAACCGCGCTAAAAATGTCCTGCATAAGGAAGTTATTTATATCCGCGGGGATCGGAATGATTCCGCTGCGGAGATTGCGCTGCAATATAACGATGGATTTGATTCCAATATTTATTCCTTTGCCAACGATATCCGCACAACAGAGGGTGGTATGCATGAAACCGGGTTTAAAACGGCATTGACAAAGGTAATTAACGAATATGCACGCAAATTTAAAATCATTAAGGAAGACGACCCGAATTTTTCCGGCGAAGATACCCGCGAAGGGCTTTCCGCAGTTATTAGCGTCAAATTGATGGAAGCACAGTTTGAGGGACAGACAAAGACCAAGCTTGGAAATTCCGAAATGCGTACGCTTGTCGACAATGTTGTCTCTGATAAGCTGGAAACTTTCTTTGAAGAAAATCCGTCCGTCGCCCGCGCTATTATTGATAAAGCGCTGACCGCTTCCCGGGCCAGGGAAGCCGCGCGCAAAGCGCGGGAAAGCGTACGGCGCAAGACAGGCCTGGAATCCGGACAGATGCCAGATAAGCTGCAGGACTGCAATGAGCGCGACCCCAGCCTTTGTGAAATTTATATTGTCGAAGGTGATTCGGCAGCCGGGTCGGCAATCCAGGGCCGTGACAGCCGTTTCCAGGCAATCCTTGCAATGTGGGGAAAAATGCTTAATGTTGAAAAGGCACGTGCAGATAAGATTTATGGAAACGATAAGCTTTATCCGTTAATTGTCGCCCTTGGTGCAGGGATCGGGGAAGAATTTAATCTGGAAAAGCTCCGATATCATAAGATTATCATTATGGCTGATGCGGATGTAGACGGAAGCCATATCCGTACGCTTCTTTTAACCTTCTTTTTCCGCTATATGCGCCCCTTGATTGAAAAAGGTTATGTATATTCTGCCGTCCCGCCGCTTTATAAACTCACGCGCGGGCGTACGACCCGCGTCGCTTATTCTGATGAGCAGCGTGACCGTGTCAGTGCTGAACTGCGTGGGGATAACCCGAATGCAAAGGTAGATATTTCCCGTTATAAAGGCCTGGGTGAAATGGATCCGCATGAGCTATGGGAAACGACAATGGATCCGGAAACCCGTACCTTACGGCGCATTACTTTAGACGACGCCGTGTCCGCAGATGAGATCTTTTCCATATTGATGGGCGAAGATGTGGAGCCGCGCCGCGAATGGATTGAAACAAACGCCCGTTATGTCGTCAACCTCGATATATAGGAGTAAACTGTAATGGCACACAACAGAGATTATAAGCCGGAGGATATTGCTTTCCCTGATCAGGTAATTACGGAAAGCGAGCTTGTCCGGGAGATGCAAACCAGCTACATCGACTACGCCATGTCTGTTATTGTAGGACGTGCGCTGCCCGACGTCCGCGATGGCCTTAAGCCTGTACACAGGCGGATCCTCTATTCGATGTATGAAGGCGGGCTGACCCATTCCAACCCCTATAAAAAATGTGCAACGGCGGTCGGCGACGTGCTTGGCCATTATCATCCGCATGGCGATGTAGCGGTGTATGATGCTCTTGTCCGGCTTGCGCAGGATTTCTCCCTGCGCGTGCCGCTGATCGATGGGCATGGCAACTTTGGTTCCATCGATGGCGACCCGCCTGCCGCCTACCGGTATACAGAGGCGCGCATGTCGCGCATTTCTGAAGAAATGCTGCGTGATATCGACAAGGAAACTGTAGATTGGGATCCAAACTTTGATGAAACCCGTAAAGAACCGCGGGTACTTCCATCCCGTTTTCCAAATCTACTGGTCAACGGCTCTTCCGGTATTGCAGTCGGTATGGCAACAAATATCCCGCCGCACAATTTGCGGGAAGTTATCGACGCATGTATCTGCCTGCTTGACGATCCGGAATCGACCCTCAACGATCTGATGCGGTATATCAAAGGTCCGGATTTTCCCACGAAGGGAATTATCATTGGCCGCGCCGGAATTCGTCAGGCCTATGCCACCGGACGCGGACGTGTTCTGGTACGTGCCCGCACGGAATTTGAAGAATATGGCCGCGATCACCGCACGCGTATTATTGTGACGGAACTGCCGTATCAGGTCAATAAACGCCAATTGATCCGCAATATAGCGGAACAGGTAAAAGAAAAGCGCCTTGACGGGATTTCCGATCTGCGTGATGAGTCTGACCGCAACGGCATGCGCATTGTAATTGAACTCAAGCGCGAAGCAAATGCCCAAATCGTGCTTAACCGCCTGTTTATGCAGACGCAGCTGCAGTCAAGCTTTTCTATTATCATGCTTGCACTGGTGGAAAACCAGTCACAGCCGCGTATTCTTTCACTGCGCCACATCTTAGACGAGTATTTGCGTTTCCAGGAGGAAGTTATTACCCGCCGCACGCGTTACGATCTGCGTAAAAGCCAGGAACGCGCGCATTTACTCGAAGGCCTGCTAATCGCACAGGATAACATTGACGAAGTCATCCGTATTATCCGTTCTTCTTATGATAATGCAAAGCAGAACCTGATGGATCGATTTGGACTTGACGAGGTTCAGGCGCAGGCAATTCTGGAAATGCGCCTGCGTGCGCTGCAGGGGCTTGACCGGGAAAAACTGCAGCAGGAATACAATGAGATTGAAGAAAAAATTAAATATTATCAGTCTCTCCTTGCCGATCCTGCGTTAATGCGCGGCGTCCTTAAAGAAGAATTGACCGCAATCCGCAATAAATATGGGGATGACCGGCGCACGGAAATCCAGGAACTCGACGATGAAATTGACTTCGAGGATCTGATTGAAAATGAGGAATGTGTGTTTACCTGCACCCGTATGGGTTATATTAAACGCATTCCTGCTCAGACCTACCGGGTTCAGAACCGTGGAGGCCGCGGTGTCTCCGGCATGACGACACGCGAAGAAGATGTTGTAAGTTCCGTATTTGCGACAATGACGCATAATTTCATTCTGTTTTTTACCAATATGGGCCGCGTTTACCGGCTTAAGGGATATCAGATTCCTTTGGCCGGACGTAATGCCAAGGGAACAAATATGGTCAATCTACTTTCCCTGGATCCGGATGAAAAGGTTACGGCGATCCTGCCGGTTGAGGTGGATATTGACGAATATACTGCATCGGCTGAAAATGTAGACAATATTGAAACGGATGAATCTGAAGATTTGTCGGAAAGCGGGCATTATCTGTTCTTTGTTACCCGGCTCGGTACGGTAAAACGCGTTAATGTGGACTCTATTGGGAAGATTCGTAAGTCAGGCTTGCGTGTAATCAGTCTGCGCGAAGACGACAGCCTGATTTCTGTTTTCCATACCGAAGGTGCAAGCACGATTATTCTGGCTTCACATAATGGCCGGGCAATTCGCTTTAATGAGGAAGAAGTACGCGTTATGGGCCGGACGGCCGCCGGCGTCCGTGGGATTGATCTGAATGAAGGCGATTATGTCGTTGGAGCAGCGGCGGTTTCTGGAGATGAATTGTTGCTTTCCGTCAGTGAAAAGGGATATGGAAAGCGCACTCGTGTTTCTGATTATCCTGTCAAGCACCGCGCGGGCCTTGGTGTAATCAGTCATGATGTTACAGAGAAAACCGGTCCTGTTGCGGCAATCCGTGTGGCGCGGGAAGATGAAGACCTGCTGTTGATTACTTCTGACGGACAGATCATCCGTACCGGCGCCGATGCAATCCGGATCTGCGGGCGTGCAAGCCAGGGTGTAATTCTGATGCGCACAAGCGGCGGGATCATCGATGTCGCCAGCGTTTCCCGCGATCAGGAAGATGGCGGCGAAAACGGGGAAGAAACGCCGGAAAGTCCAGAACTTTCTGGTGAAACGGAGAACAAAATTTGAAAAAAGCGGTAATTTTTGATCTTGACGGAACACTGCTGTACACGCTTGGCGATTTGGCCTTTTGTACCAATTCCGTATTGGAAAGATATGGTTACCCTGTGCATGCAGAAGAAGAATACCGCTGGTTTGTTGGAGACGGCGCGTGGAACCAGGTTTTACGCGCTATGCCTCTTGGTACGCCGGAAGCAGAAATCCGGAAGGTATATGAAGAATATCTTGCATTGTATGCACGTCATGCCCTGGATCGTACACAGCCTTATGATGGAATTGAGGCGCTGCTTTCCCAGCTGAGGGCAGATGGCTTTGCTCTATGTGTTGCGTCGAATAAGCCGCATGCGCGTACGCAGGAGGTAATCCGGCATTTTTTCCCTGGTATTTTTGATGTAGTGCTTGGCCACCGCGAAGGTATGCCGGTTAAACCGGATCCAAAGATTGTTTGGGAAGCATTGACAATGCTCGGCACAGATGTGCAGGCGGCCTTTTATGCAGGCGATACAGCGACAGATGTGCATACTGCACACAATGCAGGCGTGTACTGCGCAGGCGTACTGTGGGGCTTCCGCACTCGTGAAGAACTTGTATCCGCAGGCGCGGATGTACTATGTGCAGACCCTGCGGCGCTTTATAATGAAATCCGCCGGTATTTTGATCGGATTTAAGCAAAAAACAGGTTTAAGAAAAAGATAGCACGGCATTTTACAGCCGGCGTATGCATTTTTTCTGTTTATAACCTGCCATTATCTTCAGGAGAGTATAATTCATGGCTAATTCTCTTTTTTCCAAACTTTTCGGTACGCATTCCGAACGGGAAATCAAAAAAATTGCGCCGCTGGTCGCAAAAGTTGAAGCACTTGACGAGCCTTACCAGCGTTTGACGGATGAGGAGCTGCGCGCAAAGACCGACAGTTTCCGTGCCCGCTTTGCTGCAGGGGAAACGTTGGACGATTTATTACCTGAAGCTTTTGCTACCGTACGCGAAGCAGCCTGGCGTGTAATCGGTGAAAAATTCTTCCATGTGCAGATTATTGGCGGCATTGTCCTGCACCAGGGCCGTATCGCCGAAATGAAAACCGGCGAAGGCAAGACAGAGGTTGCAACTATGCCAGCTTATCTGAACGCCATTGCTGGGCGCGGTGTGCATATTGTTACCGTCAACGACTACCTTGCCAAAGTCGGCGCAGATATGATGGGAAAGGTTTACCGTTTTCTGGGTTTGAGCTGTGGTATGATTCTGCACGATATGAACAATGCCCAGCGCCGCGCGGCCTATGCCTGTGATATTACCTATGCCACCAATAACGAACTGGGATTTGACTATCTGCGCGACAATATGGCGATTTACAAACGCGATATGGTGCAGCGCGGCCATGCTTTTGTCATTGTCGATGAAGTGGACTCGATTTTAATCGATGAAGCACGCACCCCGCTGATTATTTCCGGTCAGGGGGAGGAATCCAGTGAGCTTTACCGCCTTGCTGATGATTTCGCCGCACGGGCACGCTGTCTGCGCGTCAAGGAAATTGATGCCAAACAGGAGCAGGATGAAATCGATGCCGATTATATCGTTGATGAAAAGGCCCGCACGGCTGTGTTAACGCCGCAGGGCGTTGCGAAAGCTGAACGTGCTTTCAATGTAGAAAACCTGATGGATCCGGAGCATACGACGCTTGTGCATCATATTAACCAGGCGATCAAAGCGCGCGGCGTTATGCAGCGTGATATCGATTACGTTGTCAAAGATGGAAAAGTTATTATTGTCGACGAGTTTACCGGACGCCTTATGTATGGCCGCCGGTATAACGAGGGTCTGCACCAGGCTATTGAAGCCAAGGAGCATGTAGAGGTTGCCCGGGAAAGCAAGACGCTGGCGACAATTACCTTCCAGAATTATTTCCGCCTTTATGACAAGCTTTCCGGCATGACCGGTACAGCGCTGACAGAGGAAGAAGAATTCCGTCAGATTTATAACCTTGACGTCATTGAGATCCCAACAAATAAACCGGTTATCCGTATAGATCATCCCGACATTGTCTATCGTACCAAGGCCGCAAAATACCGCGCGGTTGTGGATAAGGTTGCCGCATGCCACGCAAAAGGTCAGCCGGTTATGGTTGGTACAGTTTCCATTGAGGTCAGCGAGCATATTTCCAAATTGCTGAAAGCCAAAGGTATCGAACATCAGGTACTCAACGCGAAATATCACGACCGGGAAGCGGAAATCGTCGCACAGGCGGGCCGCTTCGGCGCAGTCACAATCGCAACGAATATGGCGGGCCGCGGTACGGATATCAAGCTCGGCGGCAACGCGGATTTTATGGCCCGGAAGGAACTTATCCGTCGGGAGATTCCTGATAAAGTCATTGCCGAGGCAGTCGGCTACGCGGAAACGGAGGATCCGGAAATCCTCTCTGCCCGTGAGACCTATAAATCTTTAGTTGAACAGTACAGCGCCGGGATCCGGGAAGATGCGGAAAAGGTAATTGCTGCCGGCGGCCTTTGCATTATCGGCACCGAGCGTCATGAATCGCGACGTATTGACAATCAGCTGCGCGGCCGTTCCGGCCGTCAGGGTGACCCGGGTGAAAGTACCTTCATTATCTCGATGGAGGACGATATCCTGCGTCTGTTTGGTTCAGAGCGTATCCAGGGTATGATGGAAGCGCTGAAAATCGAAGAGGATATGCCGATTGATGCAAAAATCCTATCCAGCGCGATCGAAAACGCGCAAAAGCGTGTGGAAAGCCGTAACTTTGAAGTACGCAAAAACGTCCTTGAGTATGACGATGTGCTGAATATGCAGCGCGGTATTATTTATAAGCAGCGCGCGCAGGTGCTCGATGGGGAAGACCTTGCCCCACAGATCCGCAAGATGACCGTGCGTCTGCTGGAGAATGCGGTAAATGCCGCTTACGGCGAGCAGGAAACCATGCAGCGCGGTGAATTTGAAGCGGTAAAGGTAAAATTTGCAGGATTCGAGGTTGCGCCTGAAGTTTTCGAGATTGCCGAAAAGGAACTTTCTACACTTAAGAAAGAGGATTTTCTGGCACGGCTGTTGGAATCTTCCGAACAGCGCTACGCTGAAAAGGAAATGGAGTTGGGAACGCCGATTATGCGCGAAGCGGAGCGTGTCGTTTTGCTGCGCAATGTCGATCAGAAATGGATGGATCATATCGATGCGATGACGGAGCTTCGACAGGATGTACGTCTGCGCGCTTACGCGCAGCATGACCCGGTCGTGGAATATAAACGCGACGGGCACGACATGTTTGATGCAATGATTGAATCTATTTATGCCGATACTGTACGCGGTATTTATACCCTGCGCCTGCGTACGAAGGAGGAGCCCAAGCGTGTTGCAGTTGCCAAACCAACCACGGCCTCCCATGGGGATGGGACGGTAAAACGCCGTCCGGTCATGCGTACGGCGAAAAAAGTCGGCCGCAATGACCCCTGCCCCTGCGGAAGCGGGAAAAAATATAAAAACTGCTGCCTTCTTAAAGACGAAGCGGAAGGCCGGTAAAAAAATCCCTGTCAGGCAATTGCCTGACAGGGATTTTTAAATTTACAAACGGCAGCCGGGATAAAAAACAGACTACCTATATAGCGTGGCAGGCTGATATTTCTGTATAAGAAAGGTTTATCAGCGAAAAGATAAGATATGGATTCTTGAGAACTGAAAAAGCCCTATTCGCATTCTTGTATAATAAGGTCAGCTGCATAAATAAAGGGAGGACAGAATATCTTATGGCAGTCTTGGAAAAATTGGAGTTTGTGCCTTTTGGACCCTACCGCTTTATTGGAAAATCTGTATATGCGCGTATAGGCGGGCAATATTCCGGCGTATTATTCGGCGCTCTCTGGGAGTATTATAGTAAAAGTGTATTTCAAACGCTTGACCAGATGCAGGAATATGCCACACAGGAAACAGAAAATGTAGCGTTGATAAGCGGGGATCTGTACGAAGAAAAGAAAAAACTGCTTGGCTATACAATTGGCCGTTTTATGCGGGCAGATACGCCGGTTCCGGATGGGCTGGATTCCTTTGATGTCCCTGCTATATATGTTGCGAAGGGGATTGTCCGTGGGGAATTTGACGACATGATTGAAAATGCAGAAAAGCTGATGATGGATGCGATTTCACGTCAGGCAGAATATACGGCTACCTGGGCGGTTGCCGCTGAGGTTTATACTGCGCAGACTGTCACACAGACAGGCGCGCATTCAGTTTTAGGTTATTATATAGGCTGTAAAAAGGCATAAATCCTTAAAATCCGGCAGTTTTTTACATGCCGGGGATTCCCGGCATGTTTTTTTATCCGTATACATAGTTTCATCTTGTCTGGATAAAATAAAGATATACAATTCCCGGTTTTAACCCGAAAGGATGGATTTTTTATGATCAATCCCAGAAAAGCAGCGGTAATTGGCTGCGGAAATGTCGGCGCATCCATCGCATTTGCGCTGATGCAGCGCACACTGTTTTCCGAACTCGTGCTGATAGACAGTAATATCCCCAAGGCAGAAGGGGAGGCGATGGATCTGAGCCATGGGCTTCCTTATACGGCTTCTATGGATATTTATGCAGGATCCTATGCGCAGGTTTCCGACTGCGCACTCATCGTCGTCACCGCCGGCGCGAATCAGAAGCCTGGGGAAACAAGGCTTGATCTGATTACAAAGAATCTTTCGATTCTGCGTGCAGTGCTGGGTGAGATTACAGCGACGGCTTTTGAGGGGATTTTGCTGATCGTTTCCAATCCGGTAGATATCCTGACGTATGAAGCGCAGCGTATTTCCGGTTATCCAGCCGGGCGCGTCATCGGGTCAGGAACAGTGCTGGATACGGCGCGGTTGAAATATGAGCTTGGGCGCCGTCTGGGTGTGGATAGCCGCAACGTGCATGCGTTCATCATAGGAGAGCATGGGGACAGCGAACTGCCGGTTTTCAGCGGTGCGAATATTTCCGGAATTGATCTCGACCAGTTTTTTAAGCTGCGGGGGCAGTTGACTTATCAGAGTATCCTGCATGAAATTTTTGAAGAAGTACGTACCAGCGCTTATGCAATTATTGAGCGCAAGGGTGCAACGTATTATGGAATTGCTATGGCTGTGGCGCGTATCGCACAGTGTATTGTCCATGACGAGCGCGGAGTGCTTCCGGTCTCGGTTATGCTCAACGGCGCATATGGACTTTCCGGACTTGCGCTAAGTATTCCGGCAATTTTAGGTAAAGATGGTGTGGAAAGTATATTGGAGATCCCGCTTTCCCAACAGGAGAACGCTATGCTTTCCGCTTCTGCAGATGCGCTTAAACGGGTAATTGGCGTAGTAGATGTAGGTGCAGTACGGGCATGAGGGTTTATAGGGCAACCCCGTACTCTCTATATACACCCGGTTCCCGTCCGGAAACCGGGCCACGATCCTCCATTCGTTTTCTGCGGGAAAACGAATGGAGGATCGTGTGTTTTTGACGCGCATGCCGTTAAAAACACGTATGGCCTTTATATAAAAATATATACCCAACCGGGTAATCCCGGCTGGGTGTTTCTGATTTTTCGGAAAAATGGAATCTGATACTTGGCACAAAATTTTTTCAGCTTAGGATATGCTGTGCAGAGTACCGTTGCATGAAAAAACGTCTGGAAAATCCATATCTGAATTTCCCAGACGTTTAAAGGATAGAATCAAAAGAGGGTGCTATGCAGCAAACAGGTCAGGCTCTCAGATCTTCTCCATGATAATACCGCTTCAGCGGGACATAAAGCAAAACCGCTGCAATGGTAGTAATCAGGATTTCCGGTATCATATAAGATGCATTATAGGCAATCGACCAAAGTGGGGCAGCCCATCCAAGCTCATTCGGCCACATCACTTCCCAAATCAGCCAGCCTGACAGGAAATGGCAGGCAAGCCGGCCAAGCAGCGTCACGACTGTACCGACGGCGATGGAAACCGGCCGGTTTTTGATTATGCCGTTAAACGCAGCGGAAAAACCGATCACGCCGAATGCGAGAATATAGTCAAGCAGGATAATCGCGATAGCCTGCCAGATATTCTGCGCGTACTGAACATTGGAAAATCCGAGGATCATCTGCAGTACAGCGTAGACAAGCGCGGAAAACACACCCCATTTTGTACCGTAGCGCTGCGCAAGGATTACCAGAGGCAGCATACTGCAGATCGTGATGCCGCCGCCAAGAGCCCAGGGGCCGGAGAACGAAAACAGGCTTAAAACTGTACCCAGCGCAATTAAAATTGCGCTCTCAACAAGGCGTTTGGTGTTTTTGGACATAAGGAACCTCCCAGTCAAAAAAATACGCCGCAACTGAAATACCAGTGCGGCAGGCGTTTTTTGAACAGGCGGAAAAGGATGCCCGTACAAGTTCCAAAACAATCTCCCTACGTTGGCATTACCCAAATCAGGTCATAAGGGACCGGAAATCCTTTCCATCCAGGATTTCGCATCTCAGCCTTTCGGCGCCCCCGATCTTTCAACTATGCGGCTGATCTTATTATAGCGCGCGAATATGCCGGTGTCAAGCACTCGAAAAACCATTTTTTCAGCACGCGCCGGCAAAAAACCGCCCTGTGCAAATTTTGCACAGGGCGGCAAGCCTTTATTCATAGATTTTGCGGCCGCGTGCATCCGGGATGCCGGTACGGCGGTAGAAGTAAGTGTTGATTACATCGCGCCAGTCCTTCGCGTGGGCAAGCTGGACCTGGAATTTCGCGGCGACACGCGCAAACGCATCGTCATCGATATGCCCTTTCAACGCATTCCACTCGTCGATGAAGACCTCGACTTCCTCGACGCCCTCAAAATGTGTGTCATAGATATGCTGGATTAAAGTTTTTCCGGATTTAAGCACATAGGAGTAAGGCAGGCGATAAAAGAACAGCACCAGATTTTCCGGGCAGGTTTCGATATTGTCATACAGTGCAGTCAGCGCAGGACGGTACTGTTTGGTATAACCTGTGCCGCGGCTGGTGCGGTCAACGCCGATTTCCTTCCAATTGGCACGGTGATAGGTGCCCCAGCGGTCGTATTCATAGATATCCGGGCCCGGGCCGTAATGGTTGCCGTTGGTGCACAGCCAGCCAAGACCCAGCGGCGTATTGTACTTTTCATAGGTTAACCAGGAGGTATTCAAGATATGGCCGATATTTTTGACGACCAGTTCGTCGTCGGAATAGGTTTGTACAATCCATTCCTGCGCAATCTGTTCGGGGGAAATGCCCGCTTCAAACCCAAGACGGCCGAAGCAATAGAGATTGGCGGCGGCAAGGTCGTGCCCAGTCCAGTTGACAAGGGCATGTGCATTCGCAACGCCGCAGAAGCCGGAATATTCGTAATCGTCGAAAGTGCGGCCGCCGATGATGTCGGCAACCGTGTCGTTCTGGGCGCGGCAATGGGTGCGGAAATCAAGCACCTCACGCCACTGCGGCGCAAGATAGCAGACATGATTCTGGCCGCCCGTATATTCCTGGAAAATTTCCACTTCAAGCATTTCATGCGTATGCTCCAGCCCGCCGAAGAGCGGATGAACCGGCTCGCGCACCTGGAAATCCTGCGGGCCGTTTTTGATCTGGAGGACGACATTGCCCTCGAACTGCCCGTCGAGCGGCTGGAAGTTGTCAAAGCCGGAACGGGCGCGGTCAATGGTTGTGTCGCGCCAGTCCTGTTGGCAATTGTAGACGAAGCAGCGCCAGAAAAGCTTCTGGCCAAACGGCTGGATCGCGCGGGCAATTATATTGGCGCCTTCGGCCTGTGTACGTCCGTAGACAAAGGGGCCGGGAAAGCCTTCGCTGTCCGCCTTGACAACAAAGCCGGCAATATTTGGTACGTTTTCATTCAGTGCGGCGAGCTGCTTTTTCCACCATGCTTCGACGGCAGGTTCAGCCGGGTCGGCAGTTTCCATCTTGCCGACTACAATCGGGGAAGCAAAATTAAGCGGTAATACAAGGCCGATGCCATAACTTTCAAACAGGCGGGAAAGATCGGAAAGCTGTTTATAGTACCGCGGCGTAATCATGTCGATAGCATTGCCGACGACGTTGACATTGTGAATTGCGACGCCGTTAATGCCCACGCTTGCCAGCGCACGGCAGTAATCGCGTACCAGCCCGTCGGACATGATGTCGTCGCCCTGATAGAAAATGGAATACCGGTCGGGCATTACCGCCAGTCCGGAAGCATCGCCGGCGATAAAGCGGCGCGTGCCGGTAAAGACGTCCCAATGGTTCAAAAGGCGCCAGCGGCAGGCCGGGCTTTGGACGAGGTCGAGGTTTTTCAGGCTGTGTTTCATTGCGGCCATACGGATCACGGTGAATACGCCATAGAGCATACCGGAACGTTCACGGCCGGTAATGGTCAGCTTCTTTGCGTCGGAACGGATTGAAAAGCCTTCCTTTTTAACATCCAGGCCGGGGTCGGTTTTCAATACGATCCCTGTGTCTGTATCTGCCAGCACGGTTTCCGGTGTAATGCCGAACATACCCGATGCGGCGTGCTTAAGTTCTTCGACCGCATTAGACAAAACCGCGTCCGCACCGGATGGAATGCTGATCTTTTTGAAAAAACCGGCGTCATCCGACTGGACAGGCGAATAATTGAGCCAAAGATCCGTATAATTCTTTGCCATAAAAAGCCTCCAAAAAAATTTCACCCCGTAAACGCCGGGGCATGTCAGATTTATCATCTTAAATTATACGCCGGCCGGGTCTTTGTGTCAAGGCGGTATACGGAATATGCATAGCAGGCGCATAAATACCGTATATTATGAATTTCCTTGACAGGAGTCAGGAGACAGGTTACAATGTCTGTATTTATTTTGATTGGATATGGGGAAAACCTTTATGCAGATACTTCGGAAAAGCAGCGAAGCGCAGATGATTTTGGAATTTTTAAAAATGGAATATCAAAGCGAGCGCTTCCATCAGAAACTTGCCGGTGTGCTTGCCGCCCTTGGCCAGACAGAAGCGCTGCTGTTCGACGCCTGTTTGGATAATGAGATGGAAAATAAGCGGCGGCGCACAGTTATGGGCGTTTACCGGGGATATGGGCAGAACCAGGGACTGTTTGAAAATTTCCCAAAAGATATTACATGGTCGCAGGCGTGTTTTACACAAGGGGATCTGGCCCGGCTCCGGTATATCCGTTACGATTATTGGGACAAACTGTCCGGAGAAACAAGCCGTCCTGCCGACGCGGCGAGGAAGATTCGCCGCGGGCTAACCGTTTTTGACGTACCCAATGATGGGTTCCATGCGGCGGCACAGGCGCTTGCGCGAGGCGTGCGTTTCCCGCCGTTAATTTTCTTATATACGGGTCAGTCCTCCAGCCTGTTTTATCTGGTGGAAGGGCACAAACGGGCAACAGCTTATGCAATGTATCCGCAAGCGTTTCCCGGCACCTTATGTTATGCCGGCCTATGCGGGGAAACTGCACTTAAGCGATGGCGCAGCGGGGAAGAAAACCATAGTTTCTGATAGGCCGGAATTGTCCCGCAGGCTGGGGGATCGACCCCCCTCGGCCTGCGGGACAATTGATTTTAGTTTTGCGCATGCAATATTTCCAATGTCCGGGTAAAATATGCCGGCAGCGGCGCAGTAAAACTTACGCGCATGCCGGTACGCGGATGAAGGAAGCTTAATACTGCCGCGTGCAGGCATTGCCCGCCGAGGTTAAGCGCGTCCCGGCGCGGGCCATAAACCGGATCCCCGGCAACCGGATGGCCGATATAGGCCATATGGACACGGATTTGGTGCGTCCGTCCGGTTTCAAGGCGGCACTGGACAAGGCTGTAACCCGAAAAACGCTCCAAAACCCGGTAGTGCGTTATCGCTTCCCGGCTGTTTTTCATTGTCACCGCCATACGCTTGCGGTCACGCGTGTCCCGGCCAATGGGGGCGGATATTGTGCCCTCTTCCGGATTCGGCGTACCGATGAGCACAGCCTGGTAAATGCGGTACATAGTATGGTCGGAAAGCTGCGCGGCCAGGGCGCGGTGTGCGCCGTCATTTTTTGCCGCAACCAGCAGTCCGGAGGTATCGCGGTCAATGCGATGGACGATGCCCGGACGCAGGACGCCGTTGACGCCGGAAAGGCTGTCGCCGCAATGGTATAAAAGCGCGTTGACCAGCGTCCCGTCCGGATGGCCTGCTGCCGGATGCACAACGAGGCCCCGCGGTTTGTTGATTACAATCAGGTCTGCGTCCTCATAGACAATATCAAGCGGGATATTTTGAGCGGCGGCGGTATCGGGCTGCGGATCCGGGAGCCGTATCGTATAGCTTTCCTGTGCGCAGACCTTCCGGTTTTTCATTACGGCTTCGCCGCCGCAGCATACTGCGCCGTCGAGGATCAGCTTTTGCACCGATGAGCGTGTCTGTCCTTCAAGCTTTTGCGCCAGGAATACGTCAATACGCAGCCCCGCATCTTCCGGACCTGTATTAAGCCTGATCATGGCGGTCCTCCCCGGGGTTTGAAGGGATATCCAGCGTTCCCCCTGCGCTGTCCGGCTTCAAAGGCGCGCCGTGAAGGTTTGCACGCAGGAAGCACAGGATAAACAGTACGCCGCCAACGGAAATAAAAATATCCGCGACGTTAAAAATAGGGAAATGGATCAACTGGAAGTCGAATAAATCGATAACCAGCCCATCTGGCCGGAAAATACGGTCGAAAAGATTGCCCAGCGCGCCGCCAATAACAGCGTACATGCACCAACGCTGAACCGCCGTCGTAATCCAACCGGCCTTGAAAATGTAAAAGATCAGGCCGAACGCGGCAATGGAGACAAGGAGCAATACGCCGCGCGAGCCGGATAAAAGGTTCCATGCCGCACCGGAGTTGGTCGCAAAGGTCAGATAGAAGACGTTTTCTATAACCGTGATGCGATTGCCCGGAAGCGAGGCGACGGCCCAGTTTTTCACAAGCTGGTCAACGAGCAGGATCAATGCGATAAACAGCACGGCAGGCGCGTATTTTTTCAGGAAGCAAAGCGCTCTTTCCATAAGATTCTCCAGAATTTCAGATTTTCCAGTTTCCCGGTTCCATTTCCTAAATTATATACTACAAAGCGCAAAAGCGCAAGCAAAGCCTGTCTTTTCGCGCAGCCGTCTGTTTTTTGACACTATGCGTCTGTTGCTCTTGTTCTCCCAGGGCGGGGCTTCCCCGAATCCCGGTGCACCCTATGGGCATGCCGGGGGACGCCTGCCCGGAAATGTGGAAAGCCCCCAGCCTGCTTTTTCAGGCCGGGGGCTTGCTTATAAAGTAAGATTGGGCGGCGTATTCTGGATTACTCGCCTTCCCGGCGGATGTGGACGTCAAGCTGGTTGTAGGGGATAGAAATACCCGCTTCATCAAAGGCAGCCTTCACCGTTTCGCGCATTTCAAAGCTCATCGGCCAGTAGTTGGCGCTTTCACACCAGACACGCAGCGTAAATTCCAGGGCGCTTGCCTTATGCGCGCTCATCCAGACCTGCGGCGCCGGGTCAAACAAGACGCGGGGGTCGGCCTTGGCTACGGCAAGCAGGGTTTGCTTTACCTGCGCGCAGTCGGAAGCATAGGAAACTTCAAAGGCAAAATCCGCCCGGCGTGTTTTTTCCACGGAGTAATTTGTGATTGAAGCGCCAGTCAGCGTTGAATTGGGTACGTTGAGCTGCCGGTTATCCGGGGTGGTCAGGACAGTGTAAAAAACGTTGATGCTTTTTACCGTTCCGGAACCCGCGGCCGTTTCGATAAAGTCTCCGACACGGAAGAGCTTGAAGAACAGGATCATCAGCCCGCCGGCCAGGTTCCCAAGCGCACCCTGCAGCGCAAGCCCGATGGCAACGCCGGCGGAGCCTAGAAGGGTAATAAAAGAAGCTGAAGGGATGCCGATCACCAGCGCAGCGGTGACAATCACCAACGTTTTCAGCCCGATACTCAGAAAATTTCCGAGGAAGCTGGCAAGCGAGGCGTCATGCGCCTGCATCTTTGGATTTTTCAGCACCTTTTTGCACAGGAAATTGACAAGCTTCATGCCGATAACAAGGATTACGACGGCGTAAATCAGCTTCAATCCTGCCGTTGTTCCAAATTCAACCAGTTTATCCCAGAATGCTTCCATAAAAACCTCCTTTTACAGTGTCACGCCGTCTTTAAAGATTGCCAGATCCCGGTTATCCTCTGCGCAGACCTTTTTTCCCGATGCAATTTCCAATATATGCGCATACAGCGCCTGCGTATGCGTCTGCAGTGATACCCCGTCAAGCAGCGCGCCGGCATTGAAGTCCATCCAATGCCGCTTCTTATTGTACAGTACGGTATTGGACGCGATTTTCAACGTCGGAACCGGTGCGCAGAAGGGCGTACCCCGGCCGGTCGTGAAGGCGATAAGCACAGCGCCTGCCGCCGCTTGCGCCGAGGCGGAAACCAGGTCGTTTCCGGGTGTGCTTTGTAGCCAGAGCCCGCCGCGGCTGTTGCGTCCGGTATAAGGGATCACGCCTTCAACCGGCGCGTTCCCGCCCTTGCGGATGCAGCCCAGCGATTTTTCTTCGAGCGTCGTAATCCCGCCGGCGCGGTTGCCTGGAGAAGGGTTTTCGTATACTACCTGCCCATGGGACAGGAAATATTGCTTGAAATCCCGGATCAGACGGACGGTATCTTCAAAAACCGTCTGCGTGCGCGCACGGTTCATCAGGATCTGCTCCGCGCCGAACATTTCCGGCACCTCGGCCAGGATTGCCGCCGCGCCCTGCGCGGTCAGCAGGTCGCAGACCTGGCCGAGCAGGGGGTTGGCGGTCAGCCCGGAAAAACCGTCGCTGCCGCCGCAATTCAGGCCAATGCACAGACGGGAAAGCGCAAGCGTGGTGCGTACGTCGTCTGCGGCAAGCCCGATCAGCGCGTCCGCCGCTTTGACGCCAGCCGCAATTTCATCGTTTTCGTCCTGGCAGACAAGGAAACGGATACGCTGCGGGTCATAATCGCCCAAATAAGGGAGGATTGTACCTGCACCGCAGTTTTCACAGCCAAGGCTTACGAACAGTACGCCGCCTGCGTTGCCGTTTTTTGCAAGATTGGCCAAAAACGCGCGGGTTGTATCCTGGTCGCGTCCCATCTGCGAGCAGCCATAAGGATGGGAGAAGGCGTATACCGCCTCCACGCTTCCGCGCAGACGGGGCCGCACGGCTTGGGCAATGCGCTGGGCGATTTTGTTGACGCAGCCAACAGTAGGAATGATCCAGATTTCGTTTCGGATGCCTGCCGCGCCGGATGGCCGGTCAAAACCGGAAAAGGCGCCGGCCGCCGGTACAGATACGGCAGGCGCGGTAACAGGCGTATAGCTGTAGCTGCTTTCCCCGTCCAGCGCGGAGCGCAGGTTATGGCTGTGCACCCAGGCCCCGGCAGGAATATCCGCGCTGGCGCGTCCGATCGGGAAGCCGTATTTATATACAGTTTCTCCGCACTGTATGGGGAAAAGGGAAAACTTATGGCCCGGGGCGATATCTTCAAGCAGCGTGACCCCGGCGTCCTCTATCCTTACCTGCGTTCCCTTTTGCAGGCTGGCCAGGGCAACGGCGGCATTGTCGCGCGCATCGATGCGCAATGCGCGGTTCATGCCTGCTCCTCCATAAACGCTGTCAACGCGCCGCGCGCGCCGAGGGTGCGCAGGCGCGTCAGGTTTTCCACAGTTTTTTCATAGAAATCTGCAATCTGCGTCAGATCCTGGCCCCAGATATCCGTGCGTGTCATGAATGCGCGGGCGTAGGATGCGCATTCATGGCCGCTTTCGGCGGCACATATGTCAATGACTGCCGCGTCATCGGAAACGGTATAGGCTTGCCCGCCGCGCAGGGCACGCAGGGTATGGTCTCCTGATTTTTCCCCAGTATAAAACTGAAGGAGCGCTGCAAAAGCGAAGGCCAGGCAGGAAGGGACATGCCCATCCCGGCGGGTGCAGTCGAGCAGGGCTGGCAGGCAGCGTGCACGGAACTTTGCGGCCGAGTTGAGCGCAATGGATAAAAGTTCATGGTCGATATAGGGGTTTTCAAAGCGTTCAAATACGGAAGCGGCAAATGCCTCCAGCCCGGCGCGCGGCATATCGATGGTTGGGAGGATTTCCCGCAAAAGCATCCGTTTGGCAAACGCGCGCAGCGCCGGGTCGGAGATTGCTTCGCGCACAATATCCTGTCCGCACAGATAGGAAAGCAGCGCAAAACCGGTATGTACGCCGTTTAGGATGCGTACTTTTCGGTTTTTGTAAGCGGAAAGGTCATCCGTAAACAGGACCGGAAGGCCCGCTTCTGCAAAGCCAAGGCCGGAGAATTCCTCTGCTTTTCCCTCGATAACCCATTGCGCATAGGGTTCGGCGGCGACAAGCAGCGCGTCATGATATCCCAGGCGCGCTTCCAGCACGCCAATTTCTGCGGCGGGATAACCGGTTACAATCCGGTCGACCAGCGTCGAACGGAAACAGCAGGCTGTGCGCATCCATGTGCAGAAGTCCTCCTCCAGCGCCCATGCCTGTGCGTAACGCAGGCAAAGGCGTGCAAGCGCAGCGCCGGGGTCCTCGCTCAGTTCCATCGGAAGGACCGTAAGCCCTGCCTCCGCCGCTCCGGAAAAAGCGCGGAAGCGTTCGTATAAAAAACGCGTCAGTTTTGCCGGGAAGCTTGCCGGCACGGTCTCCTCCGCCCCGGGTGCGGGCGGGAAGATCCCCGCGTCAGCCGGGTCATAGGCAATGCCTGCTTCGGTTGTATTGGAAACGATAAAGCGCAGCTGCCGTCCGCGGGCGAGGGCAAGGAATGCCTCAAATTCCGTGTAAGGCGAAAGCGTCCGGGAAATGCAGCGCACGATACGCGCTTCGTCAACGCGCGTATGATCCTTCAGCCCGCGCAGCAGCACCGTGTAGGTGTTGTTCTGGGCTGCAAAAGCAGGGTTTAAGATACCGGCGCGCGGCTTGACCACTGCAACGCTTCCGGGAAAAGTTCCCGCTTCAGCGGCAATGTCCGCCATCCAGTCGAAGAACGCCCGCAGGAAATTGCCCTCTCCAAACTGTACCGCCAGGACCGGGCGGTGGTTTTCCTGTCCGCGCAGAGTTTCCATGCTACTCCTCCTTCGTCTTTGCCGGCTGCGGCGCATTTTTTTCTGCCGGCAGCACCTGTGCCAGTATAATTGCGCCGAACATCAGCACGCAGCCGGTAATCTCCCGTCCTGAAGGGATCTGGTGCAGGATCAGCGCACCGAACAGCGAGGCAAATACCGACTCCAAGCTCATCAGAAGCGAGGCAAGCACCGGGTTTGTACGCTTTTGCCCAACGACCTGCAGGGTATAAGCGACGCCGCTGGAAAGTACGCCGGTATACAGGATAGGCCAGCGTCCGTCCCACAGAGCCTGCGCCGTAGGTTCTTCAAAGAGCAGCATCAAAACGCCGGCAAGCGTCCCGGCGACGAAAAACTGGATGCAGGAAAGCCGGACGCTGTCGCATCCCGGCCCGAAATGGGAAACCAGCATGATCTGAAGCGCAAACAGGGCCGAACAGACGATTGCCAGCCCGTCTCCAAGAGAAATTGTAAAGCTTTCGGTCATGCAAAGGAAATAGAGGCCGGCGGCTGCGACTGCGACGCACAGCCAAAGTGCAGGCGCGGGCTTTTTGCCAAAAAAGATGGAAAATATCGGAACCAGCACGATATACAGGGCCGTAATAAACCCCGCTTTGCCAACGGTCGTGTAAACGATGGCATATTGCTGCACAAGCGTGGCGCAGCCCAGTGCAAGCCCGCACAGGACGCCGGAAATCCATAAATAACGCTTTTGTGTGCGCGTTGGCTTTTCATAAACGCCGCGGCGCTTTCTCCCCGCGTCCATAAACGCGATGACCGGCAAAAGCACGAGCGCGCCGATGTAAAAGCGGACGGCGTTAAAAGTCAGCGCGCCGATATGGTCCATTGCGGTGCTCTGCGCGACAAACGCGCCGCCCCAGATCAGCGCTGTAAGCACCAGCATTGCGCTGCCGGCTATATTTTCTTTTCTCATAACGGGAAACCTCTTTTCTGTAGATCGCAGGGAGGCCCGGGAATGCGGGGAACCCGGCGGATTTTCAGGATCCGCCGGGCCGGGCTCCATTGGCTTATACGGCGGGGAACCTGGGGGAAACCAGGCGCCTGCGGCCCTATGCGCTCTATTTTATCACAGCCCCGCAGGGCTTGGCAATGCGAATTTACGACAATTTCTCCCCCTCTTCCTGCACAATCCTTCCGCATCCTGCTTTCCTTCCGGGCCGGGATCTGGTATAATCAAACTTGGGCCTGGGACGCTGTGCCGCCGCAGGCGCATATTGACTGTGGATTTGAGAGGGAGAGTATGGCCTTTACTGAAGAAACCATAGAGTTTTTAATTATAAACCGTTTAAACGATTCCAAAGCCTGGTTTGAAGAACACAGGGAGGATTACCTGCGCCTGGTACGCAGGCCGCTGGAGGCGGTGTGCCTTGCGCTTGCGCCGGTAATTGCGGAAACGGATCCTATGCTGGTGACAAAGCCTTCGCGCTGTATTTCGCGCATTTACCGGGATACGCGTTTTGCCCGCGATAAGAGCATTTTCCGCGACCGGATGTGGATCGCGTTCGACCGTGACCATAAGGAATTCCCTGAAGCGCCGGGCTTTTATTTTTCCATCAGCCCCGACGGATGGGGCTATGGATGTGGATTTTACGAGGCGCCGCCGCGGGTAATGGAAGCGCTCCGGGCGCTGATCCTTTCAGGCGACCCCGATGCATCCCGGGCGATGGACGCCTATGACGCGCAGGATGTGTTTGCGATCGAAGGCCCGCTTTATAAGCGCTCGCGCTTCCCGGAAGCGGATGCGCGCCTTCGCGCCTGGCTTGACCGGCGCGACCTGAACTTCGGACATCGGGAGGAAGGCTTTGACGCGCTGGCGCATGACGAAGTGTTTATTCCACAGATCGAGCGGGGATACCGGATGCTTGTGCCGCTGTATACGCTGATGCTGAAAGCGGTTCACCGCGCGCGGGCTTGACCCAGTTTGTGCAGTGAGGGGAAATTATATGGATTGTATGGATCCGGACGTTAGCTTGGAGCCGTTGGATGTGAACAACTGGCTGAAGGTATGCCGTCTGTCGGTCAGCGAAGAGCAGAAGGCAGTATTCACAGTTCCGAACGTATACTGGATCGGCATCAGCCGGTATGAGGAGCACAGCGAGCTTTTTGCCGTACGGGCTGGCGGGGAGTATGTCGGGCTTATCGGTGCACGGTATGACAAAGGGACCGGCGCCGGGCAGATCAATCCGCTGATGATCGACCAGCATTACCAGAGAAAGGGTTATGGAAGGGCGGCGCTGCTTCGCATGATTGCCTGGATGCGGGAAAACTACGGCGTTTCGCGCTTTGATATTTCAAACCGCACGGCCAATGCGGCGGCCGCAAAGCTTTATGAGTCGCTCGGTTTCCATGTCTATGCACTGGAAGGCGGCGAAGAGCTGAGGAAGCTGGAACTTCCGCCGCGCAGCGGGGATATTGCCTGACCGGGAAAGGTTCTGAAGAAGCGGGACAGAGAAATTTTGAACAAACGGATGTATACGAAAATTTGTAAAAAACGCTGAAATTCCATGGAATTTCAGCGTTTTTATTTGCTTTTATTGGATGTTTTGATGTATTATTTTTATAAAGCGTCCGTTAAAAATCCAGGTGTGGACGCTGTATTTTGGAGCAGGAGCATTAAGGAGGTAAAACCAAATGAAACGGATTCAATCCGCCTGTATCTGTCAGACACTGCACTTCACGCTGAAGGAAGATCTTAGCCATGACGCCGCCGTACGGCTTGTGCATGAGGAAATTGCGCATTATAAAGCTGCGCTTTCCAGAAGCCGTACTCGCTATAAGATCCTGGAGGAATGCGAACAGCCGGACGGCTCAGTCCTGGTCCGTGTCGTCAAGCAGTATAACCAAAGTCCCGTTGGCACATATCTCTACTGAAAAAGGCGCCGCTTTTTGCGTGTATTCCTCTAAGCGGGGAAACGGAGCGATGGACAGACAGGATCCGAAAAAACGCGTATATTTTTCAAAAACTTCTTTTTAGGTCAGATAACCCCAATATAAATACCAGGTTTTGTGGAAAAGTGTCAGAATCAGTGCGTTTTGCCGGAGAAATATAACCAACATGGATATTGACAGCGCCGCTTTACTGCGTTAAAATGGGCTAAACTTCAAAGCAAACAGCTTTGAACATAAGGGATAGAGGTGCGGGATGCATCAGTACCGCGGTGGAAACGCCGGATATGGCGCGCGGGAAAGGGTATGCCGCCGAAGCAGTCTTCCGGATATCCCCCGGCTGCCTGCTGGGACGCCGCAGAATATGCGTCGTACTGTCACAGATTTGTGGAGCGCTATCGAAGACCTTGTTTATTACCGGTTTGACCGCAAATAAGCAAAAAGCCGAAGCCATCCGCTTCGGCTTTTTTTCTTCGACCCCACCATTTTCTTAAGAAAGAAGGAGCTAACATGAAAAAAACCATTTGTCTTGCCCTTTCGCTTCTCCTGCTGCTTTCCTGCGCCGTGCTTTTGTCCGGCTGCGCTGCGAAGGATGATGCGGGCAATTCCGGGACCGGCATCAGCGCTGCAACTTCGCTTGCCGATCTCAAAGGCGCCAAAATTGCCGCCCAGACCGGTACCTTCCACGCCGACGCCTTGACGCAGATTGAAAACGTCCAGTCGAGTACTTATCCGGAGTTTGCCGATCTTTTGACCGCGCTCAAATCCGGCGCAATTGACGGCTATGTGGCCGAGGAACCAACTGCGCTGTCTGTATGCCTGGACGATGAAGCGCTGACCTATATCGCCCTGAAAAATAACGATACCGGGTTTACCGCCACCGACGCCGACGTGGGTATTGCGGTCGGCTGTGCGACCGGCTCCGCGCTTGTTGCGCAGATCAACGACGTACTTGCCACCATTTCCGAGGAAACGCGCGCTGCGCTGATGGAGCAGATGGTCAAGCTCAGCGCTGGGGAAACGGTTGATTCGCTTGCGCTTTCCTCTGAAGCGCCGGCTTCCCCGGCGGGCGTGCTGCGCGTGGGTATGGAGTGCGCATATGCGCCGTATAACTGGACCGAAACCGAAGCGCTGACCCCCGGCGCCGTCGCGATTTCCGGCGAGGGCAAGGAAGGCCTTTACGCCAACGGCTACGACGTCCAGGTTGCGCAGTATATCGCCAATTCCTTGGGCATGACGCTGGAGATCTATGCCCTTGAGTGGGATTCGCTGGTCCCGGCCGTCCAGTCCGGCACCGTTGATGCGATCATCGCCGGTATGAGCCCGACGGCGGAACGCGAAGAGGAAATTGATTTTACCAATGTTTACTATGAGTCCAACCTTGTTGTGATTACCAGGAAGGGCGCATAACCCTGTTAAGCTTTCCGGCGCAGCGCGACATCCGCGCTGCGCTGCGCTTTATTTTTTAAACCGGCTGAAAGTTTTATTTTGGAGTGAATTATGAGTTTTTTACAAGACGTCGCCGATATTTTCATAAAATATTATCCCTACCTGCTGCGGGGCGTCGGCAACACGATGCTCATTGCATTGACCGGTACGATAGCGGGATTCTTCATCGGCCTGCTGACAGGCGTCGTGCGCACCGCGCCGTATTCGAAAAAAGCGGTTCTGCGCGTCCTGCATAAAATTGCCAACGGCCTCATCGCCGTCTATGTCGAAATCTTCCGCGGTACGCCGATGATGGTGCAGGCCATGGTGATCTATTGGGGCTACGCGTTTGCTTCCGGCGGCAGCACATTGCCGCTGGTCCCCTCCGGTATTTTCATTGTCTCGATCAATACCGGCGCGTATATGGCGGAAATTGTGCGCGGCGGCATTATCTCCATTGACCGCGGCCAGTTCGAGGGTGCGATGAGCATTGGAATGAACCATTTCCAGACCATGCTCCGGGTGGTGATCCCCCAGGTCATGCGTAATATCCTTCCGTCGGTGAGCAATGAATTTGTTATCAATATAAAGGATACCTCTGTGCTCAATGTTATCGGCGTAACCGAGCTGTATTATTTCGCCGGTATCATCAAGCGTCAAAATTTCCAGACTTTCCAGACATATCTGGTGATCTGCGTGCTGTATTTTATCCTTACCTTCGCTGTTACCCGGCTGCTGCGCTGGCTGGAAAAAAAGCTTGATGGGAAGAGCAATTACATAATCTTTGGCTCCCAGAGCGACCTGCAGGCGGAGATCCGCATTTCACAGGAGGAGGGGAGGACGTCGTTATGAGCGAAAATACGATCCTGGAATTGCGCGGCCTGCAGAAGCAGTTTGGCGAACATCAGGTGCTGAAGGATATCAGCCTCACCGTCGGCCGGGGCGAGGTTGTCAGTGTAATCGGGTCCTCCGGATCCGGGAAAAGTACCATGCTGCGCTGCATCAATCTGCTCGAAACGCCGACGGCCGGCCAGATCCTCTTCCACGGCAAGGATATATCCGACGCAGGGAACCGGCTTTCTGTCTACCGCGCGCGCGTGGGCATGGTGTTCCAGCAGTTCAATCTGTTTGCCAATATGTCTGCATTGGACAACTGCATTGTTGGGCAGACTACGGTGCTGCACCGGAAAAAGGCGCAGGCGCATGAAATTGCCATGCGGTATCTGGAAAAGGTCGGGATGACCCAGTTTATCAACGCGCGTCCGGCCCAGCTGTCCGGCGGCCAGAAGCAGCGTGTCGCCATTGCGCGCACACTGGCAATGGATCCGGAGGTGATCCTTTTCGATGAGCCGACCAGCGCCCTGGATCCGCAGATGGTCGGCGAGGTACTGGCTGTGATGCGTACGCTGGCGAAGGAAGGCCAGACGATGATCGTCGTTACCCATGAAATGGCGTTTGCCCGCGATGTTTCTAACCGGACCGTGTTTATGGCCGACGGCGTTATCTGCGAGCAGGGCGACCCGAAGCAGATTTTTGAAAATCCAAAAGATCCAAAAACCCGCGAATTCCTTGCACGTTTCCTGGAGCGCTGATAAAAATGCCCCGGTATCTACGGATATCAGGGCATTTTTTACAGAATTTTCCAACCACTCTGTTCGAGGATCTGCTGCGGCGGGAGTTTCAACAGTGCAGGCATATCCACCTGCGGATTTTTGTACAGGAAATCCTGAACAAGAGCATATCCGACTGCATAGCCTGCACACCAGGGGATTCCGGCATCTGTGCTTCCAAACATATAGGTTTCATAGTCCACATCGGTGCGCTGCGCAAGCTCCGCGTATTTCGTATGCCAGAGCGCGCGGATTTCATCCTGCGGCAGGCTGAAAAGCCATTGTGGGCGAAGCTGTGGATACAGCGTACGTGCAAAGCTGTCCGCTTCTCCGTCAATCAGCAGCGCGGTCAGAAAATCTGCATCTGTCTGTTCCGGATGCAGTATATAATGGTAATACCCCCATGCGCTGTGATGATATTCGTGTGCGAATACATAAGTAAGCCACGGCATGTAATCCGGCGCAAGCGGATTGATGCGCAGTAGCACATTGCCGAACAGAGAGACGCCGTTGACGCCCTTGTGACGGATACGCAGCGATTCGTCCTCTGCATTGCCGGGATAAAGCGCCACGTAGACCGGATCTGTGTCATCTTTGGGCAGAGCCTGGACAATATTTGTAAATTCTTCCTGTAAATTGGACAGAGAAAGCGCATCCAGCATTGCTGCCTGCGCCCGTAAAGCTGGCGTATCTGGAATTGGGCGAGGCTTACGGGTCTGGAGATCCATTGGCGCATACTGGCATAGCGTATCCCAATAGGGTGCAAGCATGGTTTCCTGCCATGCCTGTTCCATAGGCACTCCATCTGTAAGCGCTGAAAAATAGGCCGGAAGCTGTGTATAGGCCGGGAGGATTTTAATTTTCATACGTATACCTCTGTAAAAGATTATTTAACCCCCATACGGACAAACAGCCTTTTCTGTTTGCCTGCATGGGGGTTATATGCAGCAGGGAAGACCTGCCGGAGAAGGTTTACTGTTGTACGTTAAGGCCTTCCCCGGTTAATACATTGCGGTTGGATTGACCAATTTCCGCGCCTTTTTCAATCAGCAGTTTCTGTAATGTGCGGATATTAACCTGGGAAACCGGGATTTTCGCCTGTGCGGCAAGCGCTGCAGCCGCGCCGGCAGCTTCGCCCAGGCACATGCTTGGCGCGATTGAACGCGAGGATTCGAACGCCGGTTGGAGTGCGGACATGCAGCGTCCTGCGGTTAAAAGGCCTTCCAGCGTTTCCGGGACCAGGCAGCGGAAGGGGATTTCATAACCGGTGTGCTTTAAGAACCGGCGGTAGCCGTAGTAATGCACCACAGGCTTTGAAGCCATTGCAACTGTGTCGTCGAAGCGGCGGCCCTCCAGCACGTCTTCGCCGGTCAGGGTATATTTCCCCTGGATGAAGCGCGTCTGGCGGATCCCGATCATATCCGGCGTCTGCACGACATATGCTTCGGAAAAGCTTTCTTCCTTTTCTTTTTGCGCCTTGAAATGCCGGTAGATATTTAAACGTGTTTCAAGCTCTGCCCTGGAAAGCGCACGCGCGTCGGTAGCGTCGTATTCGCGGTCGAGCTTTTCCGGGGAACCCTCCAGATACTGTTCCATTTCGCTTCTGCCGTCGTATTCCCGGTCGCCCGGCTGCGGGCCCCACAAAAGCACGCTGTCGGCCATCTGGCAGCCGCGCTCGCTTTTTCCCCGCACCCCGGCGACGCGGTAAAGCAGCGTGTCGCTCATGCGGTGGCCTTCTTCGCCATGGAAATAGGCTGCACCGGCGCGGAACGCAACATCGCCGTCGCCAGTCGCGTCGATGACCGTATGGGCAAAAACCGCCTGTCGCCCGGATTTGTTTTCGATGAGTACGCCGCGGACCTGGCCGTCTTCGACAATTGCATCGGCAAGGAAGGTATGGAACAGCAGCTCAACGCCAGCCCCGGCGGCAATGCTGAGGGTGACATATTTGAATTTTTCCGGGTCAATTACATAGCCGAACGCCATCTTCCCCGGCGCCGGATCATGGTAATAGACACGGTTTTCACTTAAATAACGCTCTCCAACGCCGTTTTCCATGTAAAGCTTCAGCATGACCTCTTCAGCAATGCCGCGCGAGGTCTGGAGCGTGTTCGGTTCGACCTGATTGCGGAATCCGTTGATTTTTGCCATCAGCGAAGCGGTCACTGTCCCGCCAAGGGAAGCAAAACGCTCGATAAGCAGGGTTTTTGCGCCTGCCCGTGCAGCGCTCACCGCCGCGGCAAAACCTGCGGGCCCTCCGCCTGCAACGACGACGTCGTATTCCCCATAGACTGGGATCTGCCGGGCCGGTTCGGTATAAGTTAAAGCCATTATTTCATCCCCCGAAACATCGTTTCTTATAGTATAAGCAAAATTGCCGCCTGTGTAAAGTCCTTTTCATGGACTGTACACGCGGGACATATTTTTTATCCTAAGCAGAGGTATTGTATGTTTGCGTCGGAATCCGCCGGAGGGCACAGAGGATGTGACACCGCTGGAAATTCGCAGGATTAAAATTTCGTTTTAGGCTTTGAATTGGCCTGCTTCGATGGTATAATAAAAACCAGATATCAGTCTTCGGAGGCAATTATGGAGAAAATGGAAATTGGGAAAAGCGGTGTTGTTGCTTCGAGCTTGTCCTTCGGAACCTTTGGCATTGGCGGAGGGACGGCTTGGGCAGACACTGCGGGAGATGAAAAGCGGTATATCGATTTGATTCATGCTGCGCATGATATGGGTATTGATTTTTTTGATACGGCGCCGGTTTATGGTACTGGAAATGGGGAGGAGATCCTTGGCCGTGCGATTGCAGGCCGCCGCGCCGATTATGTTATCGGTACAAAATGCTCGCTGCATTGGCGTGGCGGGCAGGGTACGCATGAATATATGCGCGATGGGCATGATGTGCGCCGCTGTTTCGAACCGGCGTCGCTGCGCGCAGATCTGGAAGACAGCCTTCGCCGGCTCGGCACCGATTATATCGACGTTTATATCTGCCACCGTCAGCCTCCGGTAGAAGAGGTTGCAGGTATTATGGATACGCTGCTTTCCTTTAAAAAGGAGGGGAAAATCCGCGCCATTGGCATTTCCAACGGCAGCCCCGAGCATCTGGCCGGATATCTGCAGGTTGGGCAGGTTGATCTGGTACAAGAGCAGCTTTCGCTTCTGACACGCGGCCGTCTTACCGGATATGTGCCCTTGTGTGAAAAGAACGGCGTTACTTTCCAGACGTATAAGGCGTTGGAGGAAGGCGCGCTGACTGGGAAAATTGCGGCGGATTTTGTTCCTGCTCCCGGTGATGTGCGCAACGGCGTAAAATGGTTCAGGCCGGAGCACTATGCGCGCGTATGCCGGATGCTCGAACGGTTTGAGCCCCTTTGTGAAAAATACGGCTGTTCAAAAGCTGTGCTTGCCCTGGCCTGGCTGCGTGCGCAGTCGGGGTGCATCAACCTGCTTGTCGGCTCGCGCCGCGCTGAAACGCTGCGCGATACAGTGCAGGTGCTGGATATAAAGCTTTCCGCACAGGATTGTGCATTCATGCAGGCGCAGGCGGAAGCGCTCGACGCATAAAACCCTTGCGGACGGCTGGGGAAGCGTGTACAGCTTGCCTTTCTGCTGCAAAAGGGTTTAGAAAAAAATGCGGGTACCGGGGCATGATCCCGCAGCCTGCGCCGCAGGCTTTCCCTGGAATGCGGGGAGGGGCTGCGCTGAATTTGGAGGAGGAAATGATGAATTACCCTTATTTTAAAGAATCGGAAAGCGCTGCCTATGTTTATGGGACGGATCCACGCAGCGTAATCCCTCTCATTGCTGCGCGGTATATGGGCGCGAATCCGGAGATGCCGTTTGTCTGGCGCGCTTTCGATGAAACCGGCATCGCCGCAAATGAACAAGGCCAGTACATTTTCAATTTTGGTGAACGCTTTCCTGACGCGCCAGAGGGCAGCTATGCCTATGCTGCGGGCGAGCTGTACTGCCCTGAAGCAAAGGGCTCCAATTTTACCGTCGGCTGTATGGGCCCAGTCAGGATTTATTTAAATGGCGCCTGCGTTTTTACTTCCGGCGGCCCCATGGAGGGAAATCCCGCCCAGCGCGTGGTTTTCCATACGGAATTGAAAGCGGGCTTTAACCGCTTTGTCGTGCGCTGTGAGTGTACGTCCATTGGCTTCGGCTGCCTGATGGCCAACGCAATGCCCCAATGGGAGCCGTGCAATTATGTCCTGCCCTTCCCGTCGCGCAGCGGCGAGGCGGGCTGGCTTTATACCGCCCCGCTGGCCGACGGCGCCCTTGCTGAACGGGAGGAAATCTGGGGCGATAACGAAACGGCCTGTGGCACCGGGTTTTTCCCAAAAGCTGTGCGCCGGCATGCGGATTTCACAGGGGCCGAGGGTGTTTATTATCTTCTTACAGGCCTGGAGCTTCCGGTTTCGGGTACGGTGGAGTTTACCTGCGCTGGGAATTTTTGGGTCGACCGTGTCCCAGGGGAGCCGGTTATGGAGCTTGCTCGGGGACGGCATGAGATCCTTGCGCGTATCGAGGCTTGTGTCCCTCCTGCCGAGGCGGTGGAGGCGGTGCTGCCCGGTGCAGGCCGGGCCGGGTTTGTGCCCGCGTTTCCGGTTAAGGGCGAAACTGGCGCTTACCTGCTGCTTGGCCCTTTTGGCGCGGGCTGCGCCTATACGCCGGACGAGCTTTGCGACTTTACACGGACATTTGCCGGCAGCGAGGGCGAAACCTATTGGCGTACCGCATATGAAAACCTTGTGATCCGGCCCTATGCAGAGAGCGCGCTGTTTGGGCGCTGGACCTATCCGCTCGGTGTGACGCTTTACGGTTTGCTGCGCGCCGGGCAGTGGCTTAGACGCGGGGAATACTGCGAATATGTGCGCCGCCATGTGGCGCAGGTTGTGGATATCCACAGCTATGCCCTTTATGATAAGCAAAAGTATGGCTTCCCGGGCGTCAACCAGCAGGCGGCCTGGCTTGATGCGCTCGACGACTGCGGTTCTTTTGGCTCGCTGATGCTCGAATGCAGCCTTTCCTATCCCAATCCGCGTGCGCGTGAAGTTGCCGACCGCATTGCCGCTTATATCTGCAATGAGCAGCCGCGTGTGGATGACGGCGCATTCAAGCGCCGCGACGAAAGCATGTGGGCGGATGATATGTATATGTCGGTACCGTTTTTGACGCGCTACGCCGTGCTTTCCGGCGATGAACGTTTCTTCGATGAAGCAGCCGAGCAGCTTCTGCTGTTCAAAAAGCACTTGTTTATGCCGGAAAAGAAAATTATGGCGCATATGAAGAGCCTGCGCCATGGGAAGAAAAATGAAATTCCCTGGTGCCGCGGAAACGGCTGGGTTATGTTCTCCCTCTCCGAGCTTCTGGAAAAACTGCCGCGCACGCATGAAAAGCGCGGTGCATTGCTCGATTTCTATAATGAACTGACGCAGGGGTATCTTGCACTGCAGGATGCCTGCGGGCTCTGGCACCAGATCCTTGATGACCCCG
Source organism: uncultured Eubacteriales bacterium (assembly GCA_934546935.1). Lineage (GTDB taxonomy): Bacteria > Bacillota > Clostridia > Oscillospirales > QAMX01 > CALWJF01. The sequence continues at coordinate 28,398 of CAKTEH010000003.1, read as the reverse complement.
AGTCTTATCTGGAAAGCTCCGCGACCGCAATGTTTATCTGCGCTTTTGCACGCGGGATTGTGGCCGGGTACCTCGCGCCATCCCTGCGCGGCGCAGCCATCGAAGCAGTACAGCGCGCGTGGGAGGGACTCGCCCGTTATATCATTGATCGCGGCGGCAATATTTATGGGATCTGCCGCGGCTCCAGCTTTTCGTTCTCCCGCCATTATTACCGCGGCCTTTCCTGGAATTACAACGATACCCACGGCACCGGCATCATTATGCTCGCCGGCGTCGAGCTAGTAAAAATGCAGGAATCGCTGAAATAAAAACGGGCCCGCCGCGCAGGGAATCCTTCCTGCGCGGCGGGGGGATTTCCGGATTTTCCGGCTGCATTGTCTGATAAAAAGCGAAATAAGGAAGGAAAGAAAGGGGTTCCCCCCTGGTTTTTTACATATGTTGCAGGATATTGCCCCGCACCGATACGATATTACCTGGAAAAAGCGTGAAATTGCCCCGCAGGACTATCTTTTGTGTTATGATGGCGCAAATGCCCTGCTCGTCGACGGCGCGGCGCCCCGGCTCCCGACGGCGATGGAGCTTGCTTCAAGCTACGACGGCCCGGTTTACTATGCTTTTTCCATTGATGAGATGCATTTTTTTGTTGCGTATGATACCATTGCCGCACCGGAGGGCATGTGTTACCGTCCGGCGCGCGATTTTTTGAATTTTGAACCGGAGTGGCTCGGTTTTGCCGGGATTACAGGCTGGCAGCTTTTTCGCTGGTATAATGCAAACGTCTATTGCGGAAAATGTGGAAAGCCTATGGTAAACAGCCGCACAGAACGCGCCCGCGTATGTTCTGCCTGCGCAAACACGGTATATCCGAAAATCTGCCCGGCGGTTATTATCGGACTGACCGATGGGCAGGGGCGCATTGTCGTGACCAAATATGCAGGCAACGCCGGCGCGCGGCATTACGCGCTGATTGCGGGTTTTGTTGAAACGGGCGAAACTTTTGAAGACTGTGTGCGCCGCGAGGTGATGGAGGAGGTCGGGCTGAAGGTAAAGGATATCCGGTACTACAAAAGCCAGCCCTGGTCGCTGACGGATACGCTGCTTGCAGGCTTTTACTGTACGCTTGACGGCAGCGACGAGATCCACATGGATGAAGGTGAACTGTCTGTTGCCCGCTGGATTTCCCGCGGGGAGCTGGAAATGGATTATCACAGCCCCGCGCTGACGTATGAAATGCTGCGCGAGTTTTCGCTCGGCCATCAGGGGTAAGGCGCAATATGGCAGTTTTCAATGGTAAAAAAACAAGAATTGATTTGACGCGGGGACCGGTTTTTTCGACACTTCTGCGTTTTTCCCTGCCGATCCTGTTAGGCTGCATTGTGACGCAGCTGTATAATGTGGCCGATTCCGTCGTTGTCGGGCAATTTGTTGGTTCTGATGCGCTTGCGGCGGTTTCTGCGTCTGGTCCGGTGCAGAATATTATCAACATGTTCCTGATTGGTTTGTCCACCGGCTCGAACGTCGTCATTGCGCAGGCTGCCGGCCGCCGGGACGATGATTCGCTGGGCAAGGCGATCGGCACGGTTGCAGCGCTGACCCTTTCAGCGGCTGGGATTATAACAGTGCTGGGCCTGCTGCTGACGGATCCGATGCTGCGGCTGATGGGTACGCCGGAAAACATTTTTGCTGATTCCGCGGCCTACCTTACGATTATTTTTATCGGCGCGGCAGGCAATCTGATCTATAATATGGGATCCGGCGCGCTGCGTGGGATGGGCGATTCGGTTTGGCCGTTTTTGTTTTTAACGTTCTGCTCGCTGTTAAATCTTGCCCTGGATTTTATTGCGGTCGTCCTGTTTGGCTGGGGCGTTACTGGCGCAGCGGCTGCTACGGCAATTTCGCAGTTTATTTCCGGCGCAGGGATTGTTTGGCGTTTAAACCATGGCGGTTACCCTGTGCGCCTGACCCTGCGCGGCATCCGTTTCGATCCAGCGGAAACAAAAAAAGTCGTTTCTATCGGCCTACCTGCGGCGATCCAGAATATCGGCAACTCCATTGCGGCATTCTGCATGATGAGTTACAACAACCGGTTCGGTTCGGATTTTATCGCGGCAAACTCCATCGTTACCAAAATTGACGATTTTTCTTATATCCCTACTACCGCTCTGAGTACGGCGGTGTGTACTTTTGTGGGGCAGAATATTGCGGCTTTGGAGATGGACCGCGTTAAAAAAGGTATCAACTACACAATTTATACGCTTGTTGCGATTGGCTGCGCGATGTGCGGGATTATAATCGCCTTGCGCGATGTGCTGCCATTTGCGTTTACGCAAAACCCTGCGGTCGCAGAGATTGCGGCCAAGGGATTGACGGTGCTGGCCTTTGTCGCAACTTTTCACGGTATCGACCGCTGCCTGGTCAACGCCATGCGCGGCGCGGGCAAAAGTGTCGTGCCGATGATTACGGCGCAGTTCGGCGCATTTTCCCGTATCCCGCTTGGCTATTTTCTTGCCGTGCGTACCGGGGATTACATGGGTATTTTTTATTCCCTGCTCATTGCTTCCGCACTGCGTACGCTCGCCATCGCGTTTTATTATTATTTTGGCGGTTGGAAAAGTGCTGTGCGGCAGTTCCAACAGAAGCATTCGTCCGCGGAGCTGGAAAAAGAGGATCCCGGCCAGGCTGTACGCTGAAAATATCAGAATCATGCGAACAGAATCCTCCTGCCTGTATAGTTTTTATATCCTGAGTTTAGCTGGGAGATCCTCTTATGCCCTGCCGTTCACTGGCCGGGTGAAGCTGTACGGGTTATACTCGACCTGCAAGCGGCGCCCGGCAAAAGGTGAAGCTGCATTTCCCGGAATTTCCCTGAAAAAAATTTCGGGATTCCCATAAAACGGCATGCTTATCCGCGATTTTGTAGCTTTATCAAAATCCAGTACAGGATTTCTGTCCACAATGCCGAAATTTATAAATCCCGGTTTTCCCCTTCCTTTTTTATTTTTTATGCGGTATAATTTAAAAACCGGTGTACCTGCCGTTTGAACCCTGGTACTTAAATCCGTATTGTTTTGCCTGATTTGTTCACGAAAAACTGGATTTTGTTATTTTTTGTTTATAAATATGACCTTTTTGAAATTGGGATGCGGAAAGCGCCGTTTAAAAATCCCTGAGAATGCGGCTGCGGGTGAGAGATATTGTGCTCAAGTTGACCAAACCAGAAAAAAGAATTGAAAAAAATTTGTTATACCATATTGAAAAATCCACAATTTTGTATTATGATAGGACTATGATTTTTTACATGTTGACCGTTGGCGGGCTGCCGTTATACGGGGGCGCCGCACGTTCACGGAAGTAAAAGTTATAAATATCAATGGAAATGTACGAATATTTATAACTTCTGTGCTTGTAAAAAATCTTTTTTATCCTTTGCTGATCCCCGTAGACCAACCGGAAGACACAGCGTCAGGCCGGAAAGATAAAAAGGAGAATGAAAAATGACAAGAAGAACGCTCGGTTATTTCAACTTCGTCATAGCGTTGCTCATGGTAGCTATGATCGTGCTGCAGCTTGTGCCGTATGTGCACTATGGTGTAGATGAAAATGGGGAGGAGCAGTCTGTTTCGATCCTCGGTTATGTTGTCACGCCTTATAACTACCGCGCCATGGACGACTATATGGAAACCTATATTGAGGATTTCAATACGGGCTATGTTATGCTCCCCGGTACGCTGGTCCCGATTTTTGCTTTTATCGGCGCAATTTATGTAGCAAGTAAAAGAGGAAAAATGGCGCCGGTTCTGTATTCCACAATCTGGAGCTTTTTCAGCCTGCTGATCTATGTGACTAGCCCCTTCTGCCGCCTTGGCAATCCGGGCATGTTCATTGTCCATGTTGCAGTTTTAGTTGTGGCGTTGGCTGTTTCGTTGTTCTGTCTGATCATGTACATAAAAATGCCGAAACGTGTCGATAATGACCGCGAGGAAACCTTTGAATCTGACCCGCGCGCCACTTCCAAAATCCGCAGCATTGAAAAAGCAATCGCCAAGAAAGACGTCCATGAGCTGCTCGACTTTGCAGTCAGCAAGGATAAATCCATCCGCCTTAAGGCTGTCGACGGCCTTGGGAAGGTCGGCGGCGAAGGCGCGTTTAACCTCCTTGTCCCGATGCTGCGCAATAATGACGTTGAATGCCGTACCGCTGCTGCCAAAGCCCTCGGGAACTTGGGCGACGCCCGTGCATTGGCTTTTATCTATGACCGTCTGGGACGCGAAGAGAACGATTCTGTGCGCACTGTCCTGCTTGATTCCATGGCACAATTGCATGGCGTCCGTGCCGACTGATTTTTGCTTGTCGTTTTCCCCGGAAGCTTCGGCTTCCGGGGATTTTTATTGCAGCTTGACTTTTGTATACAAATATGGTAGAATTTAGAGGAAAGATAAGACGGCGTACATAAACGGCCGGCCCTGCGGAATCCTAAGGTCGTCCCGGGGCGCTGCCGCCGGATGTATATAAACTCAAAAGGAGGTCTTTGCTTATGGCCATTCGAATTACGGAAGCAAATTTCCAGACAGAAGTATTGGACGCAAAGGAGCCAATCCTTGTGGATTTCTGGGCAAGCTGGTGCGGTCCCTGCCGGATGCTTGCGCCAGTTCTTGAAGAGCTCGAGGCACAGCGTCCTGCGCTGCGTGTGGGCAAGATTGACGTCGACCGCTGCCCGGATCTTGCCATGCGTTATGGCGTCAGCTCTATTCCGATGCTGGTTTATTTTAAAGATGGACAACCGGTTTCCACTTCGGTGGGCTTGGTGCCGAAAGCCAAAATTGAAGCAATGCTTGAATAGCAAAAAGCCGGACGGCATATGCCGTCCGGCTTTTTTCATACAGAAATGCAAAAAACGGTAAATGCCGCTTTGCATCTCTCTGGATTTATGGTATCCTTGTAAAAAAGGAGGGGCGCATATGGACGAAAAGCCCGGCGCGCGCGCAAGAGCGATAAAATGGATGTTAACTATCACAGCATGCGCAGCGGCTGCAGCGCTTTTTGTTTTCCTGTATGCGCTGACCAGCACAGCTTACACATTTTCCGGTGCGCAGCTGGAAAAAGCGTCCGGTTTTTCCGCAGAGGAAAAACTGCAGGCAGTCCTTGGGCTTGACGGCGCACAGCAGGATACCGGCGGGCAGGATGCGGCCGGCAAGGTCAATATCAATCTGGCTGATGTGCAAACCCTGCAAAACCTTCCCGGGATCGGGGAGCAGTTGGCGCAGCGGATTGTGGAATACCGCAGCTATAATGGCCCGTTTATGAAAATCGAGGATATTCAGCTTGTTTCCGGGATTGGACAGGCAAAATTTCTGGAACTGCGCGCATGGATAACCGTATAAGAACCAGGCCTGGGAGATCTGTTTTTCCCCCAGGTCTTACGTGCAGTTTATTCAGCTTTGTTCCCGGGTCCATGCTGCGGCGTATGGCTGATAAAGGCCTCCGACTGTAAGAGCGCCAGAAGGATTCCGTGCGTTTCCTGCCGGATGCGTTCTACGTCGTCGCCCTCTGTACGGGCCTCGTTGATGAAGCCCCACAGGCCATAGCACAAAAACCAGGTGGTCTTTTTTAAGCTGTATCTGGGCCGGATCGTCCCGCTTTCCGCTTCTACCAGGTGCTCCACGTTTTCCAGGATATATTTGTAAATCAGGAAACGCAGGTAAGGGCTTTCCCCGGATTCTGCGGTTTCAAAGGTTTCCACATATTGGAAGTAAAAATCCAGGACACTGTCGAGGAGGTTGCAGTAGCTTGCTACCGCATGGTGCTGTGGGTTGTTTTCTTCCTGCAGCTGCTGGAAACGTGCGACTGCAAGCTCGGAAAAGTCGCGGAACAGCTCATCGAGCAGCGCAAATTTGTCGTCATAGTGTGTATAAAAGGTAATGCGGCTGGTTTCGGAAGCCTCGCAGATGTCTTTGACGGTGATCTGTTCGAAAGCCTTTTGGGTTAAAAGGGTAAGCAGCGCCTGCTTCAAGCTTCGTTTCGTTTTTCGGATTCGTCTGTCTTCTGCCATTTATTCATACACTTTCTGTAAATCTGTTTAGATTATTTCACTTTTCCGGAGAATTGTAGTTGCAACTTTTTTCTAGGCATGATACAATAAATATAATGTTATTATAGCATACGTATAAATAACTTTCAATGGGAATTTATCGGGACCGGTGAAAGGGGAGCATGGCCATGGCAGATTATATCTTAAGCTGTGATTCTACTGTGGATCTTGATGCGGAGCATCTTGAAAAACGGGGTATTCATTATATTTGTTTCCATTTTTATGTCAATGGAAAACATTATTTCGATGATTTAGGCAAAAGTATGCCTTATGACCAGTTTTATAAGGCAATGGAGGATGGCGCGGAAACCAAGACCTCACAGGTCAATGTGGATGAATACCTGCGCTACTTCACGCCGATTCTGGAGCAGGGTCACGACCTTGTGCATGTCTGCCTTTCTTCCGGCCTGTCCGGCTCGTTTAACAGCGCCTGTATTGCGCGCGATGAGCTGGCGGAGCGCTTCCCGGAACGCAAAATCAAAATTGTGGATTCTCTCGGCGCATCCTCCGGCTTCGGCCTCTTGATGGACAAGCTTGCCGACCTGCGTGACGGCGGGATGGGTATCGATGAGCTTTATGTATGGGCGGAGGACCATAAGCTTGAGCTGCATCACTGGTTCTTCTCCACGGATCTGACCTTCTATATTAAGGGTGGACGCGTATCGAAAGTTTCTGGATGGTTCGGTACGATGCTTAAAATCTGCCCGCTTTTAAATATGAATTATGAGGGCAAGCTGATCCCGAGACAGAAGGTGCGTACAAAAGAGCGCGTAATTCGTGAAATTGTTGAAAAGATGACGGAAAATGCGGCTGGCGGCTTGGATTACAGCGGTAAATGCTATATTTCCGAATCGGCCTGCATGGAAGACGCCCGCGCCGTCGCCAAGCTGGTTGAATCGCGCTTTAAAAATTTGGCGGAACCGGTCGTGATCAATTCGATCGGGACAACTATCGGCAGTCATACTGGACCGGGTACCGTCGCGTTATTTTTCTGGGGAGGGAAGCGCTGCGATTAAGTCTAGGATTGAAAATAATACGGAAAAAGTACTGTGAAACTGATTATTTTGAGTAAAAAGGAAGAGGAATTCCAGATGAATATTAAAATCACATCGGACAGCACCTGCGATCTATCTGCCGCGTTGATCCGGCAATATGATATTGGCATCGCGCCGCTGATCGTTGTGAAGGATGGAAAACACTATCATGACGGCGTGGATATCGTCCCTGGCGATATTTTCGCCCATGTCGATGCCGGAGGCAGTTTGTGCTCTACGGCGGCAGTCAATATGGAGGAATACCGTGATATTTTTGCGCTCTATGCGGAAAAATATGATGCGGTTGTCCATATCAATATTGGCTCGGGCTTTTCCTCCTGTTACCAGAATGCCTGCCTTGCAGCTGAAAATTTCAATAATGTTTATGTTATCGACTCGCAAAATCTTTCAACGGGCCAGGGGCATGTGGTGCTTGAAGCTTGCCGGATGGCGGAGGAATGTACGGATATTGAAGCAATGTGTCAACAGCTGCGGGAGCTGACAACCCGCGTTGAGGCAAGCTTCCTGCTCAGCCGTCTGGATTATATGGTCAAAGGCGGGCGCTGCTCCGCGGTTTCCGCGCTGGGCGCCAATCTCCTCAAGCTGAGACCCTGCATCGAGGTGCGGGATGGGAAAATGCGGGTATGCAAGAAGTACCGCGGCAACTTTGACAAGTGCCTTGCCGAATATACTCATGACCGGCTTGGAAATCGTGACGATATCATCCGCGACCGGCTTTTTATTACCTATACGCCGGTTTCCGACGAGGTGCTTTCGGCAGTCAAGGGTGCGGTTGGTGAGTGTGAGCCTTTCCAGCAGGTTTATCAGACAACTGCTGGCTGCACGGTGTCCTGCCATTGCGGGCCGGGTACGCTGGGCGTCCTGTTTATCCGCAATAAATAAGCTACATAAAAGCCCTGCGCAGCAAATCTGCTGCGCAGGGCTTTTTTATGGACGGTATTGGATAATCGCTTCTGTTATATTGGTCAGAACCAGCACGCCTTCCTGGTTGTACACCCAAAGCGTCAGCTCGGCAATTCCATTGTAAGCATTTCGGCGGGTAATGCGGGTGATTTCCACCCTTCCGGACAGGACGTCGTCTGCGTATACCGGATGGAACCATTCGATTTTTGTCGATTTACCGGCAATCTACTCCTCTCCAAGGAATCCGAGTTCCATCACGCGTGCCCAAACGGCCATAAAAGACATCACACCTGGGGCAATCAGCTTCCCAAAACGTGTATGTTTTGCGTATTCCTCGTCATAGTGCAGTGGAAAGGGGTCGTATTCCCGTGCAAATGCAAGCATTTTTTCCTTTTCAATGCGTACGTCTCCGGTTAAAAATTCCATTCCGATTTCCATATCATCCAGATACATAAAAACCTCTCACATTCAGATTTTTTAATCAAATAAGGTGGGAAGGCACAACAGCTGCGCTGGATCAGTTGTTTTCCTGCGTATTGTCCTGATACGGAGGGGTGCTGTATGGCTGTGCGTCATGGGAATAACCGCCCCAGCCCCAACAAAGATTGCAGGCAAAATTGGAGATCATACAGGCGGCACACATGCCGAAACACAGCCTGCGCGCACTGCCTGCGCCCATCCCGTAGGCGCGCGCTTGCGCCTGATAATCGTCCGCGCCCGCGCGCATCTGCTGATAAAACAGCCGGTATTGCAAATTGTCTGGTTCCAGGGTGATTGCGCGCTGGATGTGGTCAAGCGCATTGATATGGCTGCCAAGATTTTGATAAACAACAGCGCTGAGAAAAAACCAGTAGCCGCTGCGCGAGGCTTGCGGTATTGCATCGAGCGCGCTGCGCGCCTGGGCAAACAGGCCGGCGTTGATACAGCGTTCTGCTGCGGCGTAGGAAGCCCCACCGGAACTGCCATAGGGCCCGCTGTATCCATAGGCGCCATATGCCTGCTGCGCGCCGGGGGAAGAAGCCTGGTGTTTCTGCGGGTTTTTGATCTGTTCGTATGCCGCGTTAATCTCGTTCATTTTCTGCGCGGCAGCTTCATCTCCCGGGTTCAGATCCGGGTGATATTTCTTTGCAAGCCGGCGGTATGCGGCTTTAACTTCGTCGTCAGAGGCAGTTGGGGAGACGCCTAATACCTTATATGGATCCTGAATCATTTTCCCTCTTCTTGGCTGTTTTCAGCCTGTATTTCTGCCAGATGCCGGAATACAGCACGTTGCGCATCAGCGCGAGATCCTGTTCCAGCGGCAGTTTTTCAAATTCGGCGGCGCACTGTGCCGCAAGCATCCCAAGTATATCGGCAAAACCGTCCTCCGAAGGTGCGGAAAGGCCGGCCAGGGGGTTATAACGGCCGCGGCGCAGGTCTGTATCGTAATCCAGCACAGCGTCCATGCTGTAGAGCAGGCGGCCAAGCGCATTGCCAAAGCTGCGAAGCAGATTGTGGAAATACCCTCCGCCATAATCAAAAAGCTCGCCCATCAGTGCGCCGAAAAGCGCGCAGGCCTGATCCGGATCGGGAATACCAGCGCGCTCCAACGCATACAGCGCGTCAAGACGCCTGCGGATAAGCGCGCATTTTTCCGGCTGCCGCCGCTGTGCACGCCGGTATGCATGCTGAAGGAAAAAAAGCTGGGCAAGCGCGCCGGGCCGGTGTTCGTCATGCCAGTCGTCCCGTTTTTTCTCGTACCATAGGAGGACCTGCAGATCTGCCGCGTAGGCGGAAATTTCGCTTATCTGCATCGCCTGTTTTTGGAACGGATGCGCCGGACAGCGCGCTGCATAAGCGGTAACGGGAGGTTCGTACATCGATTCGAGCACAAGGATCAAAAAAACCATATCAAAGCTGACGCCGGCACGGGCGATGTTGCCGCAGCGGCGCCCGATCTGCGCGCACAGTCCGCAGTAAACCGCGCGGTAACGCGCCTGCTGCGCCGGGTTCAGCGCGTTGAAATCGGCCGTAACGTATCCAAACAAAGCCTTCAGCTTTTGGCGTCGAAGCTTGTGCCGCACTGACGGCAGTTTATGCGGATTTTGCCGCGGCCACGCGGGACACGCAGCCAGGCGCGGCATTTGGGGCAGCGGAAAAAGCGGTATTGCTTACGCTGCCGGAAACGGTTGCGTGCGCCATGGAATGCGCTGAACAGGCGCGTTTTGTATTGCAGGTATTTCTGGTTTTCCCGGGTCCGGGCGGAAATATTACGCGAAAACATGCGTACGTACATCCATATCAGCAGCGCCAGGGTTACAAACCACAGCGCCATTCCAGCCGCACCGCCGATAAACAGCGATACAATCAGCGGGACCAGCGCAGCAAAGGATAGGAACCTTCCCAAATTGTCCCCGCCATAGCGGCCGTACATCAGCTTTGAAAACCATTGTCTCATTTTTTCATCCTCTTTCCAGGCGGAGCTGCCGGCATCCGGACATGAACACACCCAAAAAACGCAGGCGGCGTCTTTTGGGTGGCGTTGCGTATATTGTAAAAGGCGGCGTGCTGTCCGCCGCCTTTTCCGGTTGCGCCGCTTATTTTCAGTCTAACATGTCCGCCTGCAAAAGGCAAGCGGATATGCTGATTTTAATCGCGGTTTGACAGGGACTTCAGGCTGAGCGTACGCCAGTCAAAAATGGTGCTGTATTCGTCGGTATAGGCCGTATCCTCGTATGCCTCCGCTTCGGCGATGGCCTCGGGGATTAATGCTTCCTCTGCCTGCACCTGTGCCAGCACCTGCTGCTGCCGGCGTTCCTGCTCGAGAATTTCCCCAGCAAGCGCCGCACTGCGCTCCTGACGCTGAAGCCGCTGGCTTTCAATCATTTCTTCTACTTCTGCCTGTGTCTGTGCGTCTTCGAAGCGAAGAAACTGCGCAAATGCGTCCGGGAAGACAAAACGCTTTTCCCCACAGGCAAACCGGACGCTGAGGTATGCGCCGTCTATACATTCCGCGCTTCCACGGCCAAAAAGCTTATGCAGGACTGTCTGTTTTGTGATGACCATAATTCACTCCTTTGCTCCGTTGCCGCGCTGTAAAAAATCCAGGTGATTTCCCACGCGGCGGCTCTTTCTATTCATATATCCATAACTGCGGGTGCACGGGCTGCAGGAGAAAAACCAGCCGCTGTGCACCGGCGTTCTATACAATGGACGGAGGACAGGGCAATTCTTATTCAAAAGGATCAAAAAAAGCAAAAAGTTTACAATTTCACGGAAAGTTTGCACAAAAGATATGCGGTGCTATGCCTTTTTCCTGTCTTCCGGAACCTATTATAGAAGGCAATTATCAACTGAATATAAACAAACCCTGCCTTTCACAATTTATTTACATCTATTGTATTTTCCTGTCGGTTTTTTTGTTTTCACCGAAATTTACGTGGATATATGGACAGATTTGCATGAAAACAAAAATAATCCTGCATTTTTCGGCTTGCCGGTGTAAAATTGAGACTATATAAGGATTTTTAAATTTTACAACACTTTGCACGAATTTTTCATATAAAACTTGTTTGTTTTGTTGGAATATCCGTGTTTTTTCAGTTGAAAAATAAAAATTTATGAATATAATAAAAGTAGCAGACACCGCCGTTTTTTCGGCGGTGTCTGTTACCAGAAGCAGGGTCCATATAACCCGGACAGCCCGGTCCGGAAAATGGGGATATTTGAAGCGGGGAGGTTTGTATTATATGGAAATCAGTATATTTCCGGAAGAATTTTATATTTTCGGCATAAATGTGGGAAAATCTGTGGTAATTTCCTGGATGGTACTTGCCGTATTGCTGGTGCTGCTGGTACTTGTGCGGCTGCGGATCCGGAAATTCACAGACAAGCCGCACGGCCTTCAGAGTCTTCTGGAGCTGGCGGTGGATGGGGTCTATGGCTTTGCAAAGGGTAAGGTTGGGGAAGCGGCGGAATTTGCAGCTCCGTTTGCAATGACTTTCATGCTGTATGTGTTTGCGATGACCTTTGTGGAAATATTCGGCATCAGTCCGGCAACGGAAGATATCAACTGTACCTTGGCGCTCGGACTTTGCTCCTTTATTATGGTTAATGTCATTGGCATTAAATTCCGCGGTGTCCGCGGCCGGATCCGCGGCATGTGCAATCCGTCTCCGGTTGTTATGCCCATCAAAATCCTGACAGACTGCATAGCGCCTTTTTCCATGGGCATCCGCCTGTTTTCCAATGTCCTCGTCGGCGGCGTAATTATGTCCCTTTTGTATTCGGTATGCCCGATCCTGCTCCCGGTCCCGATTTCGGCGTATTTTAATGTTTTGCATATCGCGATTCAGACTTTTGTTTTCGGGCTGTTATTCCTCACCTATTCCGGTGAGGCTTTGGAATAAGATATATAGTATAAACAACTGCAGTAACGCAGATTTAAGGAGGAACTTTTGCTATGACGACTTTAGGGATACTTGCTATTGGCGCAGCTATTGCCGCGCTGGCCTGCGGCCTCGCCGCTATCGGGATGAGCCTTGCAACGAAGAAAGCGGTTGAATCTATTGCGCGCCAGCCGGAAGCGGCCGGAAAGATCAACTCTTCACTGATGTTCGGCCTGATTATGATGGAAACCACCGCAGTTTATGCGCTGCTTGTCGCGATCCTGATTATTTTTATCCTCGGCGGCAAGGCTTAAAGGCGCCGCTTGTATACCTGGGGCGGGCGGAGGGTGCCTGCCAAAAACGCAAAAATGGAGGTAACTGCTGATGGAGGGTCTTTTTAATCTAAACTCAATCCTTCTGCATGTGCTCAACACGGCAATCCTCTTTACGGCGCTGTATTTGTTTTTGTATAAGCCGGTGCGCAAATTTATGAAAGCGCGCGAGGATAAAATCGAAGCGCAGCTTCAGGCGGGCCGGGAAGCGCAGGACGGCTGCGACGCATTGATGTGTCAGGGCCGTGAGGCGCTGGCAAAGGCGAACGAGGAAGCGTTGCAGCAGGCTGCTGTCACTGCACAACAGGCGCAGCTGCGTGGCCAGGCGGCGCTTGAGGAAGCAAATGCTCAGGCAAAAGAGATTATTGCGCGTGCACATACGGAAGCAGAGCATATTCTTACTGCAACGCGCAGCGCCATGGTTGAAGAAGCGGCAAACCTTGCCGTGGAGATGGCACAGTCTGTCCTCAAACGTGAGATTTCCGACGACGACCAGCGCCGGCTTGTCGATGAATTTTTGAAAAAGGTGGAATAAGCCGTGATTAAAGCAACCCTGACCACCGCCCGTGCGCTTTCGGAGGGGGAACTCGAGAAAATCACGGCGCGTTTTACCGAAATCCTCGGCGATGCGCCGGATTTTACCGTGCTCCTGGATCCGTCGCTGATCGGCGGCATACGCGTGGAAAGCGGTGGCATGATGTATGACGGCAGCGTGAAAACGCGGCTTGCCGGCATGCGCCGGACGATGCTTTCTTCGGAGGAGTAAGCCTATGGATCATCTCGACTGGAAAAGCATAGGCCGCGAGCTTCGCGGCCGGTTAAAAGAATACGACAAAACCGCCGACGTGCGTTCCGCCGGCCAGGTGCTCAGCTGCGGCGACGGGATTGTGCGCCTGGATGGGCTGGGCGCCTGCCGCAACGGCGAGCTTCTGGAATTTGAGTGCGGCGGCTTTGGGATTGTCATGAATCTGGAAGAAGACGAGGTCGGCGCAGTGCTTCTGGGGACAGATGCAGACGTCGCTGTGGGCATGCATGCCTATGGTACCGGCCAGGTGCTTTCTGTTCCCGTCGGCAATTCGCTGCTTGGACGTGTGGTCAATCCTCTGGGGCAGCCGCTCGACGGCGGCTGTGCTATTGTCCCCGCCGAGTACCGTCCCATTGAGGCGCCTGCGCCGGGCGTATTGCAGCGCCAGAGCGTCTGCCAGCCGTTGGAAACCGGCATTATCTCCATTGATGCGATGATCCCCATCGGCCGCGGCCAGCGCGAGCTGATTATCGGCGACCGGCAGACCGGGAAAACCTCGGTTGCCATCGACGCGATTTTAAATCAGCGGGGCCGGGACGTGGCCTGCTTTTATGTCGCCATTGGTCAGAAAGCCTCAAGTGTCGCACAGGTAATTGAACAGCTGGACCGTGCCGGCGCGATGGCATACACGACTGTCGTGTGTGCGACGGCTTCTGATTCTGCGACGATGCAGTATATTGCGCCCTATTGCGGCTGTGCAATGGCGGAGTACTTTATGTATTCCGGCCGCGATGCGCTGATCGTTTATGACGACCTTTCCAAACACGCGGTTGCCTACCGTGCAATGAGCCTGCTGCTTAAACGTCCGCCGGGCCGTGAAGCCTACCCCGGCGATGTCTTTTATTTGCACTCCCGGCTGCTTGAGCGGGCGGCAAAGCTTTCCGACGCCTGCGGCGCCGGTTCCATGACGGCGCTGCCGATTATCGAAACGCAGTCGGGCGATATTTCGTCCTATATCCCAACAAACGTCATTTCTATTACCGACGGACAGATCTTTTTGGATACGGAGCTGTTCCGGGAAAATGTGCGTCCGGCGGTAAATGTCGGCCTGTCGGTGTCGCGTGTCGGCGGATCCGCGCAGACGCATGCGATGCGTTCCATTTCCTCCCAGCTGCGCCTGGAACTTGCCCAGTACCGTGAACTTCAGGTGTTTTCCCAGTTTTCTTCTGATCTGGACACGTCGACGCAGGATACGCTCCGCTATGGCGCGATGCTGACCGAGCTTTTGCGGCAGCGCAATAATGCGCCCTATCCCATGCCGGTCCAGGTGGCGCTTTTGTATTGTGTCAGCCGTGGTTTCCTTTCCCCTGTGGACGGCCTTCCCGCGCTTGTGCGCTTTAAAAAGGAATTCCCGGAATTCCTTGCCCAGCGCGACCCTACCTTTGCCCAATGCCTGACGCATTCCGGCGAATTGGACGACGCACTGCGTGCCGAACTTGAGGAAGCCTACGCAATTTGGAAGCAGGAGGCAGGGTTATGAGTTCAGTTTCCGAAATCCGCCAGCATATCAAGGCTGTCGGGGAAACGGCGAAAATTACCCGGGCAATGCACCTGATTTCTTCGGCTAAGATGAAGCGTGCAATGGCGCTGCATGACCGCAATACATTTTATCTCAACCGCGTTATCGGCGGGATTCGTTATATTATCGATAATTCGGACGATTTTTTTCCCGCATGCCGGTATTGCCGTGCCCCGGAAGAATGCCATACTGCGGCTTTTGTAGTCATCGCCGGGGACAAGGGCCTGTGCGGCGCTTTCAACAGCGACGTTATCCGGCTTGCGCACCGTGTAATTGAAGAGCACCCTGATGAAAAGCCCCTGGTCTATGCCGTCGGCCACATGGTTGCCGAGCATTTTTCGCGCACAATGCAGCCTGTACTGGATTACGTGCATCTGATCCATGAACCGAACCTGCAAAATGCACGTGAATTGGCCTTTGAGCTGCTTGAGAAATACCATACGCATGAAATTGACGAGGTCCACGTAATTTATACAAACCTTATCCGACTGGGAATGATGGAGCCGGTGGCGCGGCATCTGCTGCCGCTGAAACCGGAGGATTTTGCGGAGACGGACTATACATGGATCAAAGATGAGATGGGCTTTGCCCTTTATCCGTCGGAGGAACAGGTGTTCGACCGAATGGTGCCGTCTTATCTTATCGGCGTATTGTATTCGGCAATGGTGGAAAGCTTCGTCAGCGAGCAGTTTTCCCGCATGACGGCGATGGAAGCGTCTATGAAAAACGCCGATGAAATGCTGGCTAAGCTGGAGCTGGAGCTTAATCATGCGCGCCAGAGCATGATTACGCAGGAGATTACGGAGATTATCTCCGGCGGCATGCTGTATGAACGCTAAAGGCCTGTAAGGAGAAACGATTATGACTTACGGAACCGTTATCAGAATTATTGGGCCTGTGCTCGACGTGCGTTTCCCCGCTGGGGAGACGCCCGCCGTGCGCACGCTTGTCTATGTCCTTGACGGACAGCGGCGCATTGCTGCGGAGGTCAGCCATCACCTCTCCGATGCGGTACGCTGCATTGCAATTGAAGCAACGGAGGGCCTGCGCCGTGGCCTGAAGGTTGAATCTACCGGAAAGCCCATCACTGTCCCGGTCGGCGAGCGCATGCTTGGCCGTGCCATCGACGTACTTGGCCGGCCGATTGACGGTAAGGGAGATATCACGGATGGGGAACAGATGTCGATCCATCGTCCTGCCCCGCCTTTTACCTCGCAGCATCCGGCTACGCAGGTCTTTGAAACCGGCATCAAGGTGATCGACTTGCTGGCGCCTTATGCGCACGGCGGAAAAATCGGCCTGTTCGGTGGCGCCGGCGTCGGCAAGACTGTGCTGATCCTTGAGCTGATCCGCAATATCGCTATGGAGCAGCAGGGCTACAGCGTTTTTACCGGCGTTGGGGAGCGCAGCCGCGAAGGCAACGATTTGCTGACCGAAATGACGCAAAGCGGCGTAATTGATAAGACCGCGCTGGTGTTCGGGCAGATGAATGAGCCGCCGGGAGCCCGTATGCGCGTGGCGCTGACCGGTTTAACGCTTGCAGAATATTTCCGTGATAAAAAGCAGCAGAATGTATTGCTGTTTATTGATAATATTTTCCGTTATATCCAGGCTGGCAGCGAGGTATCCGCGCTTTTGGGGCGTATGCCCTCCGCCGTCGGATACCAGCCGACACTTGCAACGGAGGTCGGTTCGCTGGAAGAGCGGATCGCATCAACGGATACCGGCTCTATTACCTCCGTCCAGGCAATTTATGTGCCCGCCGACGACCTGACCGACCCGGCGCCTGCCGCTATTTTTACCCACCTTGACGCAACGACCGTGCTTTCCCGTTCCATCGCCGAAATGGGAATATATCCAGCAGTCAGCCCGCTGGACTCCTCTTCGCGTATCCTTGATCCGGAAATCGTGGGACAGGAGCATTACGATGTGGCAATGGCGGTGCTGGAGGCGCTGCAGCGCTATAAGGAATTGCAGGATATTATCTCTATCCTTGGCATGGAGGAACTGTCCGCAGATGACCGTCTGACTGTCGCCCGCGCGCGCAAAATCCAACGCTTCCTCTCCCAGCCGATGCATGTAGCGGAGGTGTTTTCCGGTATCCCCGGCAGGTATGTTAAAGTAGAGGATACAATTGCTTCGTTTAAGGCGATTGTCAACGGGGAAGTTGACGATTTACCGGAAAATGCGTTTTTCATGGTCGGCGACTTGGATGACGCGCGCCGCAAGGCGCATGAGCTGGAGGGTATGTAGTTTATGAAGGACTACCGCCTGCTTATTGTTACGCCGGAGCGGCAGTTTTTTGACGGCCGCGTTGTGTCCGCCCGTATCCCCGCATCTGATGGTTACCGCGGGATCCTGCCCGGGCATGAGCCGGCAGCCATTGCCCTCGACGCTGGCGAAGTGGGTTTTGATACCGCCGATGGGGAACATAGGGTCTGCGCAGTCAGCTTTGGATTTGCCGTTGTCAACGGGGATATGCTGCGCTTAATTGTCCAAACGGCGGAATGGCCGGAGGAAATCGATGAAAACCGCGTCCTTGCGGTCAAACGCCAGGCGGAAGAACGGGTCCTTCGCCACGACAGCATGAAAGAATATGAAATGGCGCGTGCCGCCATTGCCCGTGCCGCCGCCCGGCTCTACGTGAAAAACCACAACTCTGTCAATAACGGAGACTAAAAATTCTCCCCTGCCTGAATTTTCAGGTGGGGAGAATTTTTTATAGATCCGGCCACCTTAAAGATGCGCAACGTCTTTTCCAGGGCAGATGCCCTTGCAGATGTGCTTGGAATTGGATAAAATAAAGGAAAAATAAGAACGAAACAAAGAGGTCTGTTTATGAAGCGGATGTATTTGGAAGGTACATTTCCCCGGAAAATCACATCTGTGTTCCTTGCTGCAATGGCAAGCGTTTTTCTCCTGTATACTGGCCCGGATGGGTATGCGCATATTGTCGAATCCAAATACGCCGCGCTGTGCCTGTTGTGCGGCTTGTATCTGGGTGCGCTGGCGCTTGTCTTTTTTTGCCATGACGTAACCGGGAAGTTGCGTGTGCGCGGCTTGGGAGCCCGGCTTGTGCGCCTAAGCTGGCCGCAGCGTTTTGCCGCGGCCTATTTGCTTTTGACCTGGGTCAGCGCGCTTGTATCGGAAAATTTTCCGGACACGTTGATCGGGATGAGCCGTTATGAAGGAGCTTTGACAATTACGTTGTATTGCCTGGTGTTTTTCTGTGTTTCCGCTTGGGCCCAACCGGGGAAATGGTTTTTGTGGGTATTTGCGGCCAGTATGACGTTGCAAAACGGCTTGTGCATCCTGCAGCTGGCCGGCGCCAATCCGCTTGCGCTCTATCCGCAGGGGTATACCTGGTTTGATGCGGGCGTGCGGTATTCGGGCGCCTATCTGGGTACGGTCGGGAATACCGGGCTGCTTGGCGCGGTATACTGTATCGCAATTCCTGTTTTCCTGCTTGCCATATGCAAAGGCTCTGGAAGATCACGGTTGCTGCTGCTGATTCCGCTGGCAGGAAGCGCATATGTTGCGATGCGTATGGATGTGCTGGCGTGTTTCGTTGGCCTGGGAACCGGGCTTGCACTGTCGCTGCCCTTTGCGCTGGCGCGCACGACAAGGTTGCGCTGGGCGCTGCTGCTTACGCTTGCCTGCGCTGGGTTTGCAACGCTGGCTGTATTGTTTTTCTTTGATCCCGGCGCTGGCTTTTTCCATGAGCTTCATGAATTGCTGCGCGGCCGTGCGCAGCCGCAGTTCGGTTCTGGACGGCTGTATATTTGGGAGAATGTACTCCGCCTTGTGCCGCACCATATTTTGTTCGGTGCGGGGCCGGATACAATGGCCGCCGCCGGGATTGAACCGTTTACCCGCTGGGATGGAAACCTGGGCAAATGGCTGGTTTCCGGTATTGACGCTGCCCACAGCGAGTATCTCAATATCCTGTACCATCAGGGTGTTTTTGCGCTTGCGGCTTACCTTGCCCTCCTTGGCTGCACGCTGATCCCCGCCCTGCGCCGCGCGGGACGGGAACCGTATGCGTCTGTTTGTACCTCTGCTGCGGTATGCTACGCCGTGCAGGCCTGCTTCGGCATTAGCATGTGCGTCAGCGCCCCGTTTTTATGGATTTGCCTTGGCCTGCTGTGCCGGGATGCCGCCGCGGGCTGTGCCTGTGCAGCGGAGCCGGCGCCGGAAACGCAGCCGTAAAAAAGCCGCATCCTCCGCGCCTGCGAAAATCAGGCGGGAGGACGCGGCTTTCTTTATGCTTTTGGCGCGCGGCTTTGCCGGAGGAGAGAAACAAGCGCGATAAGCAGGATAACGCCCCACATGCACGGCACGCTCCACACATATGGATAGATATGCAGCGCATGTTCGGCGAGCGCAAGCCGCTGCGGCGCGAAATGCGCAAGGAGCGCACCGGTGGCGAGGCCGGGCAGTGCGCAGAGCAAAACGGCGCGCGCCGTTTTGCGTCTTATACACGGTAAAAACCGAAAAAAGCAGGAAGCAGGCCGCCGCGCAGAAGCACAGCAGAAAGAGGATCAGCCTGCTGTAGGTGGATATATACATCCAGATCGTGGACAGGCGGGTTTTGTAATAAAACGAAAGGTCGTTGAAGAACAAAATGCCCGTGGGCAGCAGCGTGAACACGGCGGCGCTTGTGATGAGGCGAAGTTTTGGTTTCATATTAAGCATAGTCTTTCTTGCGTATTTAAAATTCGGCGCTGCAAGGTAGATGGGGATATAAAAACGTGGGGATTCTCTCTTGGAGAATCCCCACGTTTGCTGTAGTGCAGCTTACAGGCCGAGTACGTCGCGGATATAGATGCGGGAAACCTCCGCAGAATGAAAGTTGCAGACCTCCGGACGGTCGAGCTCGACGCACAGGACGCCGTCGTAACCCTCTTCTTCCAGTGCAGCCTTAACGGCCGGGAAGTTGACGGTGCCGTGGCCGAGGGCGCGGAAGGAAGCCATCTTCGCGCGGCCTTCTGCCTTGGACAGGGCATATGTATCGACGTCCTTGAGATGCATGTAGGCGATGCGGCCGCCGAGCTGATGCACGAGCGCAACCGGATCCATGCCCGCCAGGGTGGTATGGGCCGTATCGATGCAGAAGGAAACGAATTTGGGATTGGTATGTGCGGCGAAATAATCGATATCGGACTGGGAGAATACGCAGGTGCCGTAATGCGGATGGAAACACAGCGTTACGCCCAGGTTTTTGGCATATTCGCCGACGGTGTTGGCGATATAGCACATTTTGTCGATCCATTCGGGATTAGTCGGACGCTCGGTCGGGCCTTCGCGGTCCGGGAAGCCGCCGTTCTGGCAGTTATACCATTTGCCGCCGACGGCAGCGAGGAACTCGACCTGCTTTTTCGCGGTGTCGATTTCCTTTTCGACGTCGAAACTGAAATGGCCGTAAAGATTGACGAGATTGACGTTGTTGGCTTTGATCATTTCAACAAGTTCCTGCGGATCTTCAAAGAAATCGCGGATAAAGGCGAAGTTTTCAACATAGTCATAGCCTAAGAACTTACACTCGCGGAACGAAGCCTCAAGCTGACGCTTGCCCATTTCGGGTTCGCGGGAGTTTACCCAGGTCCAACCGGTATATGCAACTTTCATCATGGTGTTGTCCTCCATATTTAAAATTAGATTTGGTTGTTGGAAAATAATTTGATAAGCCCGATAATGTATGCCGCTTAATCCAGGACGCCGTGCATCGGGTTGTTCTGCATCGGCGCGGTGCGGGTATACTTTGTTTTCAGCGGCAGATACGCCCCGGCTGCGCTTGCTTTGGAGAAACCGGTCAGGATCTCAAGGACATGGTGCTGCTGCTGGTAATTGGCACGCCAGCCGCGGCCCGTCTCAATGGATTTGCACATATCGGCAAGGCCGAGGGCACGGCTGTTTTCACGGTAGTCGAACATCAGCGGCATTTCCTTATAATGCGGATAGGGGTTAAGGTCGATCTTGCGCAGTGCGGGATCGACTGCCGGGCCGCGGACGAAATCCTCGGGACGGTACAAAAGGATCGGGCCGCCGAAGATGTTGGGATCCGGCACAACCAGCGTTCCTTTGGTCCCGTAAACTTCGAAGCGAGACTGATTGGTATAATGCACGTCGAAGGTGGTGAAAATGGAAGCAATGGCACCGGAAGAAAACAGGATATTCCCGGCAAGATAGGTGTCGATATCGACGTCGATCTCCTCACCATAATGCGGCTGGGAGGTGATAATGCGCTTATCAAAGCTTTTTTTCGTCATACCGACCAGGCCCTTGGCTTCGCCGAGCAGCTGGACAAGCGCCGTAACATAATACGGACCCATGTCCATCATCGGGCCTCCGCCGCGCTTATAATAAAATTCCGGATCCGGATGCCAGGTTTCATGGCCATGGCAGATCATGGAAACGTTTGCGCCAACAACGTCGCCGATAAAGCCGTCGTCGATGAGCTTGCGGCAGGTCTGGATACCTGCGCCCATGAAGGTGTCCGGCGCGCCGCCCAGGTGCAGTCCGGTCTTTTTTGCAAGCTCGACCAGCTCGTCGGCTTCATCCATGTCAACGGCCAGCGGCTTTTCGGAATACACGTGCTTTCCGGCGAGAAGCCCAGCCTTGGTTACGTCATAGTGCTCATAGGGGCGGGTAATGTTAAGGATTACATCGACCTGCGGATCTGCAAGCGCTTCGTTTAAATCTTTGAAGATTTTAGGCGCCTGCACCTTGGCCCCCGCTTCAATTTGTTCCCTGACGTAAGCGGCGGCCTTTTCTGCGCGCTCCGGAATCAGGTCGCAGACGCCGTAGAGCTCAACCTCTTTAAACGTGTGCGTCAGGTTTTTCAAATAAATGCCGCTGATTGCGCCGCAGCCGATCATTGCAACTTTAATCATTTGTTTCCTCCTCATTTTCTGTTTGCTGGCATTGTACAGCCGGTTTGCGCTAAGGGAATGGAACCGGGATGCCTGTGCTTTATATACAACTACTATAGTATAAAACAGAAAATTGCGCAAGCTTTTTTTATAAATCCAACAATAAATTTTTGCCCTCAACACTGCTTTTTGTAAATTATTTGCGCACCGCGGCAGTATAAAAATATTCCTTTTTAAGATCTTGACAAGACGCAGATATAGAATATAATAATTTTAGAATTATTCTAATTTTAAAAAAGGAATTTTCATGACCAGACAACGCAGGCTTATCCTGGAAATCGTAAATCAAGCGCGGGAGCATCCCACTGCTGAACAGATATACCTGCAGGCAAGGGAAGCTATGCCTGCTATTGCAATGGCGACTGTTTATAACAATTTGAATTACTTAACGCGCCACGGCCTGATCCGCCGCGTTGGGATGTGCAATGCGCCGGACCGCTATGACCGCGCCGGGGATGAGCACCAGCATCTTATCTGCGACGGCTGCGGCCGGGTCGAGGACATCCGGCTTCCGGATTTTTTGGAACCAGTACGGCGGCAGGGGTATGATATCCGCAGCTTTGAACTTACAGTCCATGATTTATGTAACATATGCAGGGAAAAAGGAGGAGGCAATGCCCATGGATCCAAAAGCGATGTTTAAAATCAGTTACGGCCTTTATGTGCTTTCCGCGCGGGAAGGCGAAAAGGACAACGCCTGTATTGTCAATACGCTCATGCAGGTCACGTCCAACCCCAACCGTGTGACGATCACCGTCAACAAACAGAACTATACCCACGACATCATTGCGCGCACCGGTATATTCTCCGTATCTATGCTTGCCCAGTCGGCTCCTTTTGCGCTGTTGCAGCGCTTTGGCTTCCAGTCTGGGCGCGCAGCGGATAAATTTGCCGGGTTTGACGGTGTTGCCCGTACGGAAAACGGCCTGCTCCGGCTGACGGAAAATGTTTCGGCTTATCTTTCGGGCTCGGTTGTGTCCTCGATTGATCTGGGCACGCATACGATGTTTCTTGCAGATGTAACACAGGCGGAAACGCTTTCGGAGGAGCCGGGGCTGACCTATACCTATTATCAGGAGTTTGTCAAACCGCGTCCCGTGATTGAAAAAGTCAAAATAAAAGGCTATCGCTGCCTGATCTGCGGATATGTCTATGAGGGCGAAACGCTGCCGGAGGATTTTGTCTGCCCGATCTGCAAACATGGCGCAGCCGATTTTGAAAAAATTGAAGAAGAAGGAGAAAAGACGATGGAACTGAAAGGATCCAAGACGGAACAGAACCTGAAAGCCGCTTTTGCGGGAGAAACTCAGGCTAGAAGCAAATATACCTATTTTGCAAGCGTTGCGAAAAAGGAAGGCTATGAGCAGATTGCAGCCATTTTTAATGAAACGGCTGACAACGAAAAAGAGCATGCAAAGCTCTGGTTCAAAGCGCTGGGCGGCTTGGGCACAACGGCACAGAACCTGCTGTCTGCGGCGCAGGGTGAGAATTACGAATGGACGGGTATGTATGCTACCTTTGCAAAAGAAGCGGAGGAAGAGGGTTTCACAGAGCTGGCCGCGCGCTTCCGCGCCGTTGGCGAAATTGAAAAAGCGCACGAGGAACGCTACCGTAAGCTTTTGAGCAATGTGGAAATGCAGAAGGTCTTTGAAAAGAGCGAAGAGACGATGTGGGAATGCCGCAACTGCGGACATTTGGTCATTGGCAAAAAAGCGCCGGAAGTTTGTCCGGTCTGCGCTCATCCGCGCAGTTACTTCGAGGTGCGTAAGGAAAATTATTAACTGGCCCCGCTGCCCTTTTCAAAAGGGAAGTTGGCCTGATGGAGGGGACTGGATCTGCTGGGGCCAGTAAACTTGTATGGAAGAAATTGCGCGCGCTTGGCAGGCAGGGTTCCCGGACTGTTTCGGACAAAAAGGAAGAGCAGCGAAACGGACTGTTATCGTCCTTTCGGTCTATATGTGCAATTTACAGTTTATCTGAAAAGGCGTACCGCGCCGGCAGGATCCTGTCAGTGCGGTACGCCTTTTAAAAGCAGAGAAATACATGATGCAAAAGAAGGCAGATAAATAATTAAAAGCTTCCCGTCTGATTCGCAGCCGCCTAATAAAAGAAACCATGCTCAGGTTGGAAAATGTATATCAAATATGGATGCCCGGCGGATGAGGATCTTTAAGGCACGCGTTTATACGGCTGGGAGCTTTGAAAGAATCTTTCCTCCCGGGCATTGCCACGGGTACGGTTTTGGCGTATAATAGGGAATATAGAGTTCTATCATTTTGCGGGAGGATTTTGAAAATGGATAAGCGCTATTCCGTCAACCCTGAGCATTTTAAACGCATGACCACCGAGGAAATGCGCCGCGAGTTCCTGATTACTGATTTATTTAAAGCCGATGCGCTTGCGTTTGTATACAGCCATGTCGACCGCATGGTTACCCTGGGCTGCATGCCGGTGAAGGAAACCGTTTCGATCGAAAAGGGCATGGATGTGTGGGCCTGTTTCGGCGTCGAGTATTTCCTTGAGCGGCGCGAGCTGGGTATTTTCAACGTCGGCGGCGCCGGAAGCGTTGTTGTCGATGGCGTAAAATATGATATGCAGTATAAAGATTGCCTGTATGTAACCATGGGGGCGCGTGAAGTGCTGTTCTCCTCTGCGGATGCGGATAAGCCTGCGAAGTTCTACATGGTTTCCGCTCCGGCGCACCGCGCCTATGAGACGAAGCTTCTAACGATTGAAGCGGCGGCCAAACGTCCCCTCGGTGCTCTGGAGACGAGCAACAAGCGTGTAATCAACCAATTTATCCATCCCTCCGTGCTTCCGACCTGCCAGCTGTCCATGGGGATGACTGAGCTTGCTCCTGGCAGCGTGTGGAACACCATGCCTGCGCATACGCATGA
This sequence comes from uncultured Eubacteriales bacterium, assembly GCA_934546935.1. Lineage (GTDB taxonomy): Bacteria > Bacillota > Clostridia > Oscillospirales > QAMX01 > CALWJF01. The sequence continues at coordinate 3,500 of CAKTEH010000003.1, read as the reverse complement.
GCGCCGTATGGAAGTGTACTTCTATTTTGAAGTACCGCAGGATCAGGTCGTTTTCCATATGATGGGAGAGGGAAACGAAACCCGCCACATCGTTATGCATGGCGAGGAGGCGGTGATCAGCCCGAGCTGGTCAATCCATGCTGGCGCTGGGACCTCGAATTATACCTTTATTTGGGCTATGGGCGGTGAAAACCAGGCCTTCGATGATATGGACAACATTGAAACCATTGATTTAAAGTAAAATTGGTATGCTGCGCCGCGTACGGATAAAATCCGTGCGCGGCGTTTTTTATATTTTTGCTCTGGACAGTACGCTGAAAAGTCCGGATTCCGTTGACGAAGCCGGAAAACCGGGCTATAATCAAAGAAAAACCTGGAAAAGGGGAAGGCTTTATGAAAACACAAGCTGTGCGCCTGCACGGAGCGGGAACGCTGTCGCTTGACGAATTTGAACTGCCGGCATATACCGAATCGGAAATCCTGGCGCGTGTGGTTTCCGACAGCTTGTGTATGTCCTCGTACAAGGCGGCTGTCGCTGGCGCGGCACACAAGCGGGTACCGGACGATGTAGCGGAACATCCGGCGATTATCGGGCATGAATTCTGCGGTGAAATCCTTGCCGTTGGCGCAAAATGGGCGCAGTCATTCCATCCCGGGCAGCGTTTTGCAGTGCAGGTCGCACTCAATTATAAAGGTTCGTATTATACCCCCGGATACTCCTATCCCTATGTTGGCGGCGATGCAACTTATATCATTTTGCCAAACGAGATTATGGAGTGCGGCTGCCTGCTGCCCTATGCGGGTGGGGATTATTTTGGCGCAAGCCTTGCCGAACCGTATTCCTGCGTTATTGGTGCGTTTCACGCATCCTATCATGTCGCCCGCGGCAGCTACGTCCATGAAATGGGGATCCGTCAGGGCGGGGTTATGGCGATTTTGGCCGGCGCGGGGCCAATGGGCCTTGCGGCGGTGGATTATGCTGTTCATGGGCCGCGCCGGCCGGCGAAGCTTGTCGTAACGGATATCGATGGGGCGCGGCTTGCCCGGGCCGAAGCCATGCTTTCCGTACAGGAAGCTGCGCGGGAAGGCGTGGAGCTGTCGTATTGCAATACGGCCCAGCTTTCCGATCCCCGCTCCGCGCTTTTCGGGCTGTCAGGCGGGAACGGGTATGACGATGTATTCGTGTTCGCGCCGGTAGCATCTGTCGCGGAGCTGGGTGACAGCATTCTCGCGCCGGGCGGCTGTCTGAACTTTTTCGCGGGCCCGACGGATCCGGAATTTTCCGCGCGGACCAATTTCTACCGCGTACATTATGACGGTACGCACACCGTCGGAACCTCCGGCGGCAATGTCGAAGACATGCGGGAAGCGATTGCGTTGGCGGCGCAGGGCCGCATCCATCCGCAGTATCTTGTTACGCATATTGGCGGGCTTGACTGTGTTGCGGAAACCACGCTGCGCCTGCCGCACATCGGCGGCGGGAAAAAACTGATCTATACCGGCGTCCGTATGCCGCTGACTGCGCTGGAAGAGCTGGATGCATTGGCGGCGCGTGACGCGCGGTTTGCATCGCTTGCCGGAATTGTTGCGGAAAACGGCGGGCTGTGGTCGGCGGAGGCGGAGGCTTGCCTGCTGAAAACCTTTGGACAGAAAATATAAAAGGAGAAAGATAGGATGAGTAAATACCGTCTTGGATTTATCGGGACAGGAAATATGGGCGGCGCGCTGGTACGCGCGGCCTGCAAAACGGAAAATGGGGGAAAGGACGTTGTAATTTTCAACCGCACTGCCGCGCGGGCAGAAGCGCTGTCTGCCTCCTGCGGATGCTGTGTTGCACCCGATGCACAGGCTGTTGCGCGGGAAGCGGATTTTGTCATACTCGGCGTCAAGCCTGCGCAGATTCCGGCGCTTGTGGAAGAAATTGCACCGGCCCTGGCTGCGCATGCATGCGTACTGGTCAGCATGGCGGCGGGCGTAAGCCTTTCGCGGCTTGCCGAACTTTCGCCTGTACCGGTGATGCGGATTATGCCCAATACCCCGGCCGCGTCCGGCGCGGGGCTGACGCTTGTATGCGCCGGGGAAGGCGTTGGATCAGCGCGCGTCGAAGCGTTCTGCGCGGCGCTCGCCGCATCGGGGATGTTCGACGAAATCCCGGAGGCGCTTTTTGATGCGGCGGGGACGCTGACAGGCTGTGGGCCCGCATGGGCATATATGCTGATGGAAGCGTTGGCCGACGGTGCGGTAGCCTGTGGCGTACCGAGGGAAAAGGCGAAGCTGTATGCCGCGGGGATGTTGCGCGGCGCGGCGGCGCATGCAATGGAAACCGGGCTTCACCCGGGTGCGCTGAAGGATGCGGTCTGCTCCCCCGGCGGCAGCACGATTGCGGGCGTCGCAGCGTTGGAGGCGGCGGCGTTCCGCTCGGCTGTAATCGGGGCGGTATGCGCGTCTTACAAGAAAACTGTGGATATGGGAAAGTAAGCCCCGGTTTTCCTCCCTGCAGCCTGCATGCTTTGTAATGGAAGGCCGGGATGAGAAAGGGAGATAAAAGATGGAATTTAAAAATCCGCCTCTGCTTTTGCGCGCGGTACGCGCCGGCGCGCATGGGCAGAGGGTGCAGTTTACCGACACCCTTGTTTTTGACGCGGGATTTATTTATCTCGATGGGACGCCGGATGCGGATGCCCGCACAGCCCTGTACAGCCGGTGGGGGAACCGGATGTTCATTCCCCTGACGCAGGCATGGGAACAGGAACTGGAGCAATGGAATCCGCAGCTTGTACACACCCGGCGCTTTCAGATGCAGGCCGGGCCGGCGGATGAAGCGGCGCTTGCCGCATATACTGCGCGGCTTCCGGCGGGATATGCCCTGCGGGAGTTTGATGCAGAGGCCTTTTCCCGGCATCCTTTTGGACATGGGCTGCAATTCCCGGATTATGCTGCTTTTGCACGGGATGCTGCGGGCACGGTGGTTTGGAAGGAGGGGGAAATTGTTGCTTCCGCTTCTTCGTTTATCACTTTTTCAAAGGAAACGGAACTGGATGTCTTCACGCTTGTACCGCACCGCCGGCACGGCCTTGCGCTTGCCTGCTGCGCGCAAATGCTTTTGCAGTGCACCCGGCGCGGCATCACGATGCACTGGGACGCGCAAAACGGCGCTTCCCGCGCGCTTGCGGAAAAATTGGGGTTTGAGCTGGAAACCGCTTATATGGCTTATTCATTTTTTGCCCCCGAAATTCCATAAAGCGGATTTTTACCAAATAACACGGATAGCCAGGGGATTAATTCTGCAAGGCACTGTGTTTGGGCGTTTTTTGTGGCTTGTGTGTTTTTCTTATGCGGCATTGGTTTATCATTAAAGTTGTAATTACGATTTTTAATTGAAAATAGCAAGGTGTAAAATAGAAAAACATACACCTTATTTTGCACCTTTTGCGGACAATATTATGCGAAAATAAACCAGGTTATGCCAAAAAGTGAACATTTACAAAGGCTTACAAAGC
>CAKTEH010000002.1 GCA_934546935.1 uncultured Eubacteriales bacterium | reverse complement strand
GCACAGCAGGCCCGTGTTGACCGCTTCATGGATGCAATGGGCCTGTAAGCCACAAGGGTTATACTGTTTCATTATTTTGAATTAAGCACGTATCAGCACGAATATTTGGCAAAGACACTTGGGGATATGCGTATGCATATCCCCTTTTTTTTATGCTGAGTAAAGGGATATGCTTTGTGGGCCGCACTCGAAAGAAAAAAGAAAAACGTTTATAAATAAAATTGAATTTTATCTATTGGTATTTTCTGATAAACGCGTAAAATATATAAGGACGAAAAATTAAAATCAAATTAACAATATTAAAATTTTGTAAGAAACAGGAAAACTCATTCTTGTTTTAGGCCCTATAACGTCAATTTTTTTGAAAGGATGGAAATTAGAAAACCAAACAATTTCTCGCTCTGCTTGCCGCGCTTATGATGCTGCTTGCGCTGTTGGGCGCCTGCTCCAATGATACGGCTGACGGCGGCAAAACGGACGACGCCCAGACGGATGATTCGAAGACCGGCGGCGAAGACAAGGAAGACGGCGGCGATACGGATGTACCGGAGAATACGGACCTTCCGACGATTTCCTGGCTTGGCCGCGGTACGACGGATAATCTGCGCATTACAGTCGAAGGTGATTATGCCAATTACAATGAAGTCCTGCGTATTATGCAGCAGTATGGCTTTAATCTTGACTCTTCGCAGGCGGACACCTCGGTCTATCCCAATACGATTAACTCCCTTGCGGCAGCTAACCAGCTTCCGGATAGTTTCCCAACCCGCGGCGTACTGGATAATGCAACGGTTTCTTCCTGGATTTCTGCGGGCCGGTTCCTGCCCTGCTCGGAAGTGATCCAGTATTCGTCGGGCAATATGGCAACCTTCTTTGGCGAAGGCGGCGTATTGGAATATTGCAAAGCAATCGCCACGGTTTCCGATGGGGACTGGTATCAGGTGGTTATGACCAACAACTCTTCCCGCCGTATGCAGATTACGGAATCGGACGGCCCGCTGCGCACTGTTACCAAAATCCCGAACGCTTATGACATGACGATCCGCCAGGACTGGCTGGATCAGCTTAGCCTTCCCATGCCGCAGACTGTTGAAGAATATTACGAAGCGTGCCTGGCAATGAACCAGAACGACGTCAACGGCAATGGCATGAACGATGAACGCATTATCCTTGGTTTGGGTACCGAGTATCAGTACCAGGGTATTGGCCAGTGGTTCGGGCTGCCGTATATGGATTTCCGCGAAGACCCCTCCGATGGGCATATTGAAGTAGCGATGATCTGTGAGGGCTTTGGAGACTGGGCTGCTTATATGAACCGGCTGTATGACGCCAGCCTGATCTACAACAACGAAGGCGGTAATGTTTGGGAAAACATGGAAACCTTTATTGCGGAAAACAATGTCATTACCTGGTTCCGTCCGTCCGACCAGATCTGGAGTACGGGGCATAATTACATTGATGATACCGCCAATTACCAGCCGCTGCCGGTTATGCAGGCGGTTGAGGGTATCGCCCCGCGCGTGGTTGTGCAGGAAGGCGTTGCCTGTGAGTATGCGATCAGCTTCAATGCGGATACCTGTACGCCGGAAATGGCTGCGATGCTGACGGATTTTGCGTTCAGCCGCGAACTGTATTTCGTTTGGAATTACGGAATTCAGGGGCAGTCCTGGGAATATAATGATGATGGTACGGTTGACCTGTTTACTACGCATGTTGACTATAGCAGCGGCGATATTGAGAACCAGTATATGCCGTTGCGTACGATGGAAAATACATTTATGGGCATGGTTTCCTTCTGCCCGAACCCGAAGACGCATGACCTGTGGGCGGATGACTCTATTGAATTTTCTTCTTATCAGGAAGCGCTGGACGCCGGCGAACCTTATGTTTCCAGCAAGCTGACGGAAGCGGAATGGATGGAAAAGAACAACTGGGATGAAGCCAGTCCAATCCGCAAATCCATGCTTAATATTGCGCAGGTTGGGGACGCCAATATTAACTGGGCTGCTTATTATACCTTCACAACCCTTCCGACCGATGACGAAATCGCTGTGATGGATCAGTATGGCACGGATCTGAAGACCTTCCTTCAGGAAACTGCCACGAAGCTTGTTACCGGTGAATACGACGTCGCAGACCTTCAGGAATACATCGACTACGCGTATGAGATCGGCCTGCAGGAGTACATTGATGCAGTCCAAGCCGGGGTTGATCGTTATATGGTTGCAATGGGCCTGTAAGTCAGAGGGCATATTGTTTTATCATTTTAAATTAAGCACGTATCAGCACGAATATTTGGCAGAAACACTTGGGGATATGCGTATGCATATCCCCCTTTTTTATCGATTCTGTCCAAATATGGAATATTGAATTTGGCAAAAACCACAAAAATCGCGGGGGAGGGGTTGAAATATTGTATATATATGTTAAAATACAATTAAATTAATGAACGGATTTTGCATTTCGTTATATTTTTTCACAGTATGCCCTTTGCCTTAATTTTGTTCGTTTATACCTTCATAAACAAATAAAGAGAGAGAAAGGACGGTAACTATGAAGACAAAACGATTGCTTGCTCTGCTTGCCGCGCTTGTGATGCTGCTTGCGCTGTTGGGCGCCTGCTCCAATGATACGGCTGACGGCGGCAAAACGGACGACGGCCAGACCGACCAGACGGACGATCCAAAAACCGGCGGCGAAGATAAGGAAGACGGCGGCGAAACGGATGTACCGGAGAATACGGATCTGCCGACGATTTCCTGGCTTGGGCGCGGTACGACCGACAACCTCCGGCTTGCCGTAGAGGGCGACTATGCGAATTATAAGGAGCTTCTGCGCGTGATCGAGCTGTATGGCTTTGTCCTGGAGTCTTCTCAGGTGGATACCTCGGTCTACCCCAATACGATTAACTCCCTTGCGGCGGCCAACCAGCTTCCGGACTGTTTTGCAACCCGCGGCGTTATGGACAACGCAACGGTTGCAACCTGGATTGAATCCGGCCGCTTTATTTCCTGCTCGGATATTATCCAGCATTCCTCCGGCAATATGGCGACATTCTTCTCTGACAATGGGACGTTAGCTTACTGCAAAGCAATTGCTACGGTGTCCGATGGCGACTGGTATCAGATTATCATGACCAATAACTCTGCCCGCCGTATGCAGATTACCGAATCGGACGGCCCGCTGCGCGCGGTTACCCAGGTTGGCGGTGCTTATGACATGATGATCCGTCAGGATTGGCTGGATGACCTCGGCCTTGGGATGCCGGCCACTGCCGAAGAATACTACGACGCGTGCCTTGCGATGAATCAGAACGACATCAACGGCAACGGCCAGAATGATGAACGTATTATCCTTGGCCTTGGCACCGAGTACCAGTACCAGGGTATTGGCCAGTGGTTCGGCTTGCCATATATGGACTTCCGTGAGGATCCGTCCGACGGCCATATAGAGGTTGCGATGCTCTGCGAGGGCTTTGGGGACTGGGCGGCTTATATGAACCGGCTGTATGACGGCGGCGTAATTTATAATAATGAAGGCGGCAATGTCTGGTCGAATATGGAAACGTTCTTCGCGGAGAACAATGTCATTACCTGGTTCCGTACAGCCAATGGCGTATGGTCCTCCGGACAGGATAACTCGGGCGATCCGGAGTGCAACTATCAGCCGATGCCGATTATTCAGGCTGTAGAAGGCGTTGCCCCGCGTATGGTCGTACAGGAAGGCGTTGCATGCGAGTATGCAGTCAGCTTTAACGCAGATACCTGTACTCCGGAAAATGCGGCAAAGATGGTGGACTTCGCATTCAGTTATGAGCTTTATCTTGTCTACTATTTTGGTGTGGAAGGCATGGCCTGGGAATTTGAAGAAGACGGCGTGACGGTGGATGCGTATACGAACCGCCCGGATTATAAAAAGGGCGACATTGAAAACCAATATCTGTCGTTGCAAGGTATGGACAATGCCTTTATGGGCATGGTGTCTTATTGTCCCAACCCGAAGAGCGGGGATCTTTGGTCGACCAACGCTTGCCAGTACAGCACCTATCAGCAGGCAATCGATGCGGATGAACCGTATTCTTCCAGCAAATACGACGAGGCGGAGTGGATGAGAAGGAACGAATGGAATGAATCCAGCCCGCCCCGCAAATCACTCCAGCAGATCGCCGACTACGGTGAAGAGAATATCAACTGGGCTGCGTACTATAGCTTTACCACCCTCCCGACCAACGAAGAGATTGAGGTGATGAACCAGTATGGCACAGACCTGAAGACATTCCTCCAGGAGGTTGCCACAAAACTGGTTACCGGCGAGTATGATATTGCCGATCTTGAAAGCTATATCGACTATGCATATGAAATTGGCCTTCAGGAATATATTGATGCGGTCCAGGCCAGTGTGGATCGTTATATGGTTGCCATGGGATTGAAAAACTGATATTTTTAACTGGAAAAACCGGATGCCTGCCGGGATGCACTTTTGTGCATCCCGGTTTTTTTGCGCATTGCGCCGGAGAAAATATTAAGAAAAAGTTGGCACCTGTGAATCCGAAAATCTGAGATAAATGAATAATTTTTGTATTATTTGTGTATTTTTTTTAGGTTTTGCGCGAATTTATACAAAAAACTATTGACATTTTCACGGGAGGGGGTATAATATTTAATACAAAATAAATAAATACGGGATGTTTTTAATTTTAAATTAATATCCGTATCTCATTTGATTTTTCCTGGCTTGGGGCCTTGGTTATGTGTGTTCTTATTTTTATATAACAAACATGAAAGGAGAAAATTATGAACACAAAGCGTATTCTTGCACTGCTTGCTGCTTTGCTGATGATCGTTGCGCTGTTCTCCGCGTGCTCTAACGACAAGGATAAGAATGACGGGCAGAATGCGGGTAACAACAAAACTGACGACGGCAACACCGGCGACGACGGCAGCAAGGGTGACGATACTCCGGATGAAGAGGATATCGTGACCATTACCTGGCTGGCCTCTGGTACAGCCGACAACTACAACAAAGCGGTTGAAGGCAACTTTGAAAACCTTCGCCAGGTTGTTGAAGTCCAGCATAAGTATGGTTTCGAAGTTGACACCAGCTTTGCTGCCAGTGAAGTATATACCAACACCATCAACTCCCTCGCTGCTGCAGGCCAGCTGCCGCAGGTCTATGGTACCTACGGCGCAGTAGACAATAACACCATTGTCGAATGGATCAATGCCGGCCGTTTCCTTGCCTGCGAGGATATTCTGGAATGCTCTACGGGCAACATGATTAAAGCTTTCGGCGACGACGGGCTGTATGACTGGGCCCGTGCGAAGGCAACCCACACTGACGGTAAGTTCTATTATGTCATGATTACCAATGACCCGGCCCGCGGCCTCCAGATCACGGAAGAAGACGGCCCGCTGCGCGTCAAGGTTCAGCTTCACGGTATTTATGGCCTGATGATCCGTCAGGATTGGCTGGATGATCTCGGCATGTCCATGCCGCAGAGCGCAGAAGAGTACTATGAAGCCTGCCTTGCGATGCATGAACAGGACGTCAATGGAAATGGTATGAACGATGAGCGCATTATCATTGGTCTTGGCACCGAGTATCAGTACCAGGGCATCGGCCAGTGGTATGGCCTGCCGTATCAGGATTTCTTCTCCGACCCGTCCAGCGGCGAGGTGGAAGTTGCGATGCTGAAGAAGGGCTATGGCGACTGGGCGACTTACCTCAATCAGTTCTACACCGCCCAGCTCGTTTACAACAACGAAGGCGGCCATCCGTGGCAGAATTCCGGTACTTATATTGCAGAAAATAACGTAATTTCCTGGTACTGCCAGGCCAACAATATCTGGTCTACCGGCCGTTCCAACACCGGGGATGCGGACTGTAACTATCAGCCGATGCCGATTATCGCTGCTGTTGAAGGCGAAAAGGCCCGTATTATCTGCCAGGAAGCTACTGCAGGCGAATGGGGCATCAGCTTCAATTCTGACTCCATCACTCCGGAAGACGCTGCGAAATTTGTTGACTACATCTATTCCTATGAGATGTGGCTGCTGTTCTACTATGGCGTTGAAGGCGTGGCTTGGGACTATGCGGAAGACGGCGTCAATATTATTGACTATACCGCTGCCGCAGACTATAAGAAGGGCGACATCGAAGACGGCTATCTTGGCCTCGACGCTGTAAGCGATTTCTTTATGGGCTTCCTGTCTTACACCCCGACTGCCCGTGATGACGATCTGTGGAATCCGAGAGCTGCAACCTATAATTCCGCACAGGAAGCGCTGGATGCCGGCGAGCCCTATGCTGAGGCGGATATTACTGCGGAAGCCTGGATGGCGCAGAATGATGTTGACTATAACCAGCCCAACTGGGTCCAGCTTTCCAACCTGGCTGCCTGGGGCGAAGAGAATATCAATGTCGCCGCTTACTACGACTTTGAGACGCTCCCGACTGCTGAAGAAGCTGCCGTCCAGTCCGAGTATGCTGCTGATCTGAAGACCTATGTGGTTGAGCTTGGCGCCAAACTCGTTATGGGCGAATACAATGTTGCGGACCTGCAGAGCTATATTGATTACGCGTATGAGAACCTGGGTCTCCAGGAATATATCGATGCACAGCAGGCGCGCGTCGACCGCTTCATGGATGCAATGGGTCTGTAATCTGACGCCTTGTTTTTTCCGGTATAAAAAAAGAACACAGATTCGCCAGTAAAAAAGAGAAAGATGGCGGAAATAGGATCGTATGCTTTTTGCGCCGTGGGACAGGTTCCCACGGCGTTTTTTATATGCAGGTATGGCGGCGCTTGACAAGCCGGAGCTTTGCGCGGTATAGTATAGGAAAGATTTTCCAGGCCGGCTGGGTCTATGCCGGTTTTGCAGAATTTTACAGCTTTTGCATGGAATATGCGATAAAATTGCGGCAGGATTCTAGCGGCGGGAGGAAGGTTGTATGACAGATAGGGAATTGAAAAAGATGAGCCGTGCTGCGCTTGGCAAGCGTCTGCTGGAGGTGATGCAGGAAAATGAGGAACTGCACTGCCAGCTGCGTATTGCTGGGGAAAAACTGGCTGACAGGCAGCTAAAGTTGGAAAATGCCGGGTCGATAGCCGAAGCTGCCGTATCGGTTAATGGCGTTTTTGAAGCGGCGCAGGAAGCGGCGTCGCAGTATCTGGAAAATATCCGCGAACTTTCAAAACGTCAGGAAGAAATCTGTGCCGCGAGGGATGAGGAAAGCCGCCGGGATGCTGAGCGGCTACTGCTGGAAACGCAGCGGCAGTGTGAACGCATGCAGGAAGACGCGCGCAGGCAGGCTGCGCAGATGATCGAGCAGGCACAGCGGCAGGCAGACGTACAGTGGTCGGAGATTTCCGGACGCCTTGAGGCATTTTACCAGTCCCATCAGGGCTTAAAGGAACTTGTGGCAAACAATCGCCAGTATTTCCGGCCGGACAATGAAGAATAAACATGCGCCCGCAGGGAAATTTCCCTGCGGGCGCATGTTATTTTGTATGGTTTTTCTGTACAGGCTGGGATTTTCAGCGAGGGGAGACGCTTAAAGCAGCGCTTCCATTTCATCAATCAGCTCTCCGAAAAGCTTCAATGCTGCATTGACAGGCTCCGGTGTGGACATATCGACGCCTGCGATTTTCAAAAGGGAGATCGGGTCGGCGCTCCCGCCACCAGAGAGGAAACGCTTATAATCGGCGACTGCCGGCGCGCCCTCTGCAAGGATTCGGGAAGCGATTGCAACAGCGGCAGAGAAGCCGGTTGCATACTGAAACACATAATAATTATAGAAGAAATGTGGGATGCGTGCCCATTCCAGCGCGATTCCGTCGTCGGAAACCATATCCGGGCCGAAATAGAGTTTGTTGAGCGCATGATATTTCTCACTTAACACATCGGCTGTCAGCGTTTCGCCCTGCTCGGACATGCGTCCCATCATCAGCTCAAACTCGGCAAACATCGTCTGGCGGTAAACTGTACCTTTGAATTGGTCGAGGAAATGGTTGATCAGGTAAGCGCGGGCCCGGCTGTCGGAGGTTTTGTCCAGCAAGTACCGCATCAGGAGGATTTCGTTGCAGGTAGAAGCGACCTCTGCGACGAAAATGACATAGTTTGCGTTGCAGGGCGGTTGGCTTTTGACGCTTAAGTAGCTATGCAGCGCATGGCCCATTTCATGCGCAAGAGTAAACATGCTGTCAAGATTATCCTTGTGATTGAGCAGGACATAAGGATGCGGCGTACCGCCAGCGGAATAGGCCCCGGAGCGTTTGCCGGTATTTTCGTAAACATCGATCCAACGGTTTTCGAAGCCCTCGCGGAGCATGGCGAGATAATCGTCCCCCAGGACGGCCAACGCCTCTAAGACGGTTTTCTTGGCCTGCTCAAAAGAAATTGTTTCCGCTGCGTCAGCCACAATCGGGGTATAAACGTCATACATGTGCAGGGATCCGACGCCCAGCATCTTCTTGCGCAGCGCAACATAATGGTACATCTTGTCCAGATTTGCATGTACGGCGGAAATCAGGTTATGGTATACCGCAACCGGGACTTCGTTGCGGTCGAGCGCCGCTTCCAGGGTGCTTCCATATTTCCGGGCGCTGGCGAAGAAGCGCAACTGCTTGAACTGCGCGTCAAGGGTCATGGCGATGGTATTCTTGTATTCGCCCAAGCGATTATAGTACGTTTCAAAAACATGGCGGCGGAAATCTGCGTCCGGGTTTTCCAGGAGCGGGACAAGGGACCCGTTGGTCAGTGGATGCTCAATACCCTGCGCATCGGCAACGGATGGAAAACGCAGCTCGGCATTGCGGAAAACGCTGCCGATATTATCCGGTGCGTCCGCCATTTCTCCGGCAGCGGCGAGAAGCGTCTCGCATTCCTGCGAAAGGATGTGCGCCGCGCGGCGGCGGATCTTATACAGGCTGCGGCGGTAGACCCCGAGCGCGGGTTCATCGCGGTAGAAAGCCTGAAGCGTCTGCTCGGGGATTGCCATAATTTCCGGCGTTGCAAAGGCCGCCGCGCTGGAAATGGCGACAGAAACGCCGCTGGCTTTTCCGCATAAATCCTGGTAATAGCTGTTTCCGGTATCTTCGTCGCTTTTCCGGCTTGCATAGCCGTATAAGCGGTGCAGCCGCAGGCTGATCTCATCCTCTGCGCGCAGGAAGGCCAGCAGGTCTGCGGCGCTGCGGCCAAGTGTCCCGGAATAGGCGCAAATACTTTCCGGGAGTTTACGCAGCGCCTCATATTCGGCGAGCCATGCCTCATTGCTTTCAAATAAATCTGCGGTGTTCCAGGTATACGCTTCCGGAACCTCACTGCGCTTGGGTATGCGCTGTTTATCCATGTCCTTACCTCCAATTTTGGTATTTAATGCTTTAAAACTTCAGATCACGCGGACTCCGTTAAGGATGACTACTTTAATTGCCGTGCTGCTTACCATCGGGTCGCCGTCTGTCAGCACAATGTCCGCATCTTTTCCGGCTTCCAGGGAACCAACCCGGCTTTCGATGCCCAAGTGGCGGGCAGGGTTGATTGTGATTGCCTGTAACGCATCGAAAGGATCCATCCCGGCTTTGACGGCAAGCCCGGCACACAGCGGCAGATACTGTTCGGGGATGACCGGCGCATCGGTGATAATACTGACGCACAGCCCGGCGCGTGCGAGGATGCCCGGTGTCTCAAAAGTTTTGTTGACAAGCTCGATCTTTGAAGCGTTGGTAAGCGTTGGCCCGACGGCAACCGGCCAGCCTGCACGGACAAGCTCCGGTACGATCAGATGTCCTTCGGTACAGTGTTCGATTGTCAGCTTTACGCCGAATTCCTTTGCAATGCGGATTGCTGTGCAGATATCGTCAGCGCGATGGGCGTGCGCTTTCAGCGGGATTTCCCCGCGCAGCACCGGGATCAGCGCTTCCATTTTTATATCGAAACGGGGACGCTTGCTTATATCATCCCCCGCAGCCTCACAACGCAGCATATAATCGCGCGCAAGGAAAAGCATTTCACGCAGTTTCGCTGCCGTTGTCATACGCGCCGAATCTCCTTTGTCGCGGTAGCAGCGCTTCGGGTTCTCGCCGAACGCGCATTTCATTGCAACGCTTTCCCGCACCAGCATGTCGTCAACACAGCTGCCGTGGGTTTTTACAGCGATAAAGGTGCCGCCGAGCACATTGGCGCTGCCGGGGCCCGTGCCGACTGTTGTCACGCCGCCGGCCAATGCCATGGGGATCGCAGCGTCCTGCGGGTTAAAGCTGTCGACGGCGCGCAGCTGTGCGGCAACGATATCGCCCATTTCGTTGTAATCGTGTCCTTCGTAGCCCATGCCGTAGTTGTCCAGCCCGAGATGGCTGTGCGCGTCGATAAAACCCGGATAGGCGCACAGGCCGGCGGCGTTGAAACACGCTTCGCCATCCGCGGGGCGCAATACGGGTGCGATTTCTGCAATCTTGCCATCCGTTATACGGATATCGGCAGTATAGGGCTGGGGGTGCAGCGCGTCGTATACGTTTGCATTTTGAATAATCATGAGATCTCCTCCTTTTTTCTGATTCGTGTCCGCCAGGTTTGTCTGCCATATGTGCGCGGGACCGGGCTCGGTTTGCGGATTCGCATTGTGAAGTGTTTGTCCGGATGCGGGGCCTGGCTGGGAGCCGTTTTTGCAGTTTCTTTGGCCGGATTTGCAAAGGCCGCTCATATGCATAGCGGTGCAGATTGGCCGGCGGCGTTTTGGGATTTCCCCATCTAAAAAATGGAATTCCAGCAGCGCTTGTCCGAATAAAAAGCCGAGAAGAATATCCGGATATTCCTGCTGAAGCGCAAAGGCCAGCGCTGCATTGAATCATTACCGGCGGGCGGTTCTGATAGGCGGTTTGTTTTGGCTGGGGCGGCAGATGGCGGCAAACATTTTTCTGCCGGCTTGTAGCGCTGCCGGCCCCATTTGGTTTTATAATCGGAAACTGCGTCTGGAAAGCCGCAAAGATGTGTATCGGGCCAGGGATAGTGATCCATACCCTTCCTTCTGAGGTTTAAAAACCACACAGCGCTTTCCTGTGCGGCGGTAGGGGGCTGTCGTTTTTTTATGGCCTGCGCTTCTCTTTTATTGTATCAGCTTTAAGAAGAAAAGAGAATACGCAGGCGGAAAATATTTAATGTATCCTTCTTTCCGATGAAAACGGAAACGGCGGGTATTGCGGGCCTGGGCGGAGCAGCGGGGCTCCGTCTTTTTCCAATTCGGTATAAATGTGCGGGGGATTTGCATATAAAAAATTCGGGCCTTGCAAAATGCCGGAAAGTTAATTTTCAGAATACCGCAGTTCGGGATTTGTAAACGTTCCCAAATTTGCCTTTATTTTCGAAAAAATCTCTGTTTTTGCGAAAATATCACATTTATTGGCAAATTTCTTGACAAAGAGCTGCGCTTGGTTTACAATAAGAGTTACATGCTTTAGAATGCATGAATTTGGTTTTTTTTAAGCAGATTCCATAAAAGATTTGTTGAGGAGAAGCGGTTTTCCATAAAAACTACAGTGGCGCAATATGTGTCCCGCGTAAAAAAATGTAGCTGCGCCCAGCTGATTCGGGTAAAGGAGCTCCATACCTCTCGAAAATGGTCGGCTGCGGCTTTATATCGATGTAAATATATCGATATGCAACTTTCGCATTTGATTTTTATGTCGGAAACCGTTAAAATAAACGCAGAATGTAAGCCTAGGAAAAGGAAGAGGAGACTATGAGTAAAATTACCATCATTGGCGCGGGAAATGTAGGTGCGACGATTGCCTATACCATGACCGTGACCGGAATTGCATCCGAGATAGTGTTGATTGATATCAACAATGAAAAAGCCCTTGGCGAGGCGTTGGATATCCGCCAGGGTACGCCTTACTGCCCGCCGTGTTCCATCTATGCCGGCAGCTACCGCAATGCGGAAAATTCCGATATCGTCGTATTAACCTCCGGCGTCGCGCGTAAGCCCGGGCAGTCCCGTCTTGACCTTGCCCAGACCAATGTCAATATCGTAAAGAGCATTATCCCGGAGATCGTGCGCTATGCTCCGGACGCTATGTACGTCATTGTTGCCAACCCGGTTGACATTTTGACTTATACTTTCTGCAAATGTTCCGGTATTCCGGAAAACCGTATTGTCGGTTCCGGTACGATTCTTGACACCGCGCGCCTGCGCGCACGCGTTGCGGAATATTACAATATCAACCAGTCAAATGTCCATGCTTACGTCATGGGCGAGCACGGAGATTCTTCCTTTGTCCCGTGGTCGCTTGCCAATATCTCCAGCGTACCGATCGACCAGTATCATTCTTCAATTTCCAATATGGAAGGCCTGTTCCCGGCACTGGACTTTGCCGATATTGAGAATTATGTCCGTAAATCCGGCGGCCGCGTTATCGCGCGCAAGGGCGCGACATTCTATGCCGTTTCCGTCGGCGTATGCCATCTGTGTAAAGCGCTGCTGGCCAGCGTCGGCACAAACCTGACGGTTTCCACTATGATGCATGGCGAGTATGGTATTGATGATGTCTGCCTGAGCGTGGTCAATGTGGTGAATAAGGATGGTATCCTTGGCAAGATTCTTGCGCCGATGTCTGAGGCTGAGCTTGCACAGCTGCAGCGTAGCGCCAATACCCTTAAAGACGTCATCCATAACCTGGACATCTGAAAACAGCCGCGCAGCGGTATGGATTAAAAAAGAATACCCGAAAGGGCGCCTGCTTCGGATCGGCTTTTTTGTAAACTGGACTGGAGCAGGCAAAAATCGGTCGGCCGGTTTTGCTGTGGCCGGGCACAAAGAAGGAGAAAAAGATGGAATACCGTATAGAACATGACTCCATGGGCGAAATGAAGGTCCCTGCCGACCGTTATTGGGCGGCGCAGACCCAGCGCAGCCATGAGAATTTTGAAATCGGTGTGGACATTGAAACCATGCCCCGTGAGATTACCCATGCGTTCGGCATTTTGAAGAAAGCGGCTGCAATGGCCAACCATATGCTTAAGCCGGAAAAGATGACCGATGAAAAGCTGTCTGCCATCAGCGCGGCCTGTGACGAGGTGATTTCCGGAAAGCTTAACAGCCATTTCCCGCTGGTTGTCTGGCAGACTGGCTCCGGCACGCAGTCGAATATGAACGCCAATGAAGTCATCGCGAACCGTGGCAATGAAATCGCCGGGAAAAAGCTGCTCCACCCCAACGACGATATCAATATGAGCCAATCTTCGAACGATACTTTCCCGACCGCCATGCATATTTCCGCGGTGATCGCCATCGAAGATAAGCTGATCCCCGCCGCCGAAACCCTGATCGCGACTTTCCGCCGCCTGGAAGCGGAAAATGAGGGGATCGTCAAGTCCGGCCGCACCCATCTTCAGGATGCAACGCCGATTACCTTTTCCCAGGAAATCTCCGGCTGGCGTTCTTCCCTTGAACGCGACGTCGAATTGCTGAAGCTTGCGGTAAAACCGCTGCACGAGCTTGCCCTCGGCGGCACCGCCGTAGGTACCGGACTGAATGCGCCGGAGGGCTTTGATATGCTTGTGGCTGAAAAAGTTGCCGGGCTGACCGGAAAGCCCTTTGTCACTGCTGCGAATAAATTCCATGCGCTGACATCCAAAGACGAGTTGGTTTTCGCCCATGGCGCAATCAAGGCGATGGCCGCGGATATGATGAAAATTGCCAACGATGTGCGTTGGCTGGCCTCCGGCCCGCGCGACGGCCTTGGCGAGATCCATATTCCGGAAAATGAGCCGGGTTCGTCCATTATGCCCGGCAAGGTCAATCCAACCCAGTGCGAAGCGGTGACGATGGTTGCGGTGCAGGTGATGGGCAATGATGTGGCTGTCGGTATTGCAGCAAGCCAGGGCAATTTTGAGCTCAATGTTTTTATGCCGGTATGTATTTATAATTTCCTGCAGTCGGCGCGGCTTTTGGCTGAAGCGATTGTATCCTTTAACAAGAACTGCGCTGCCGGCATTACAGCCAACCGTGAAAAAATGCATCATAACCTGCATAACTCCCTGATGCTGGTTACGGCGCTGAATCCTTATATTGGCTATGAAAATGCTGCGAAAACCGCAAAGAAGGCGTTTAAAGATAATATTTCCTTAAAAGAAGCCTGCGTCGAACTCGGTTTCCTGACCGCGGAGAAATTCGACGAGGTATTCCATCCGGAACAGATGGTTTGACCGGAGTAAAGGAGGAAACCGTGCAAATGAAAGTCAGTTACTTCCCCGGCTGTACGTTGAAAACAAAAGCCAAAGATCTCGACCTTTATACCCGTAAAAGTGCTGCCGCACTTGGGGTGGAGCTTGAAGAAATCGAAGCCTGGCAGTGCTGCGGCGGCGTATTTTCGATGGCCACGGACGAAATTGCCTCGAAGCTTTCCTGTGTGCGCGCCCTTGCCGACGCGGCAAAGCATGGGCAGACGCTTGTTTCGGTCTGTTCTGCCTGTCATAACGTGCTGAAGCAGACCAACCATGCCATGCAGACTGACGCAACCTTTGCTTCGCGTGTAAACAATTATATTGCCCCTGATGCGCCGTATCATGGGGAAACGAGGGTGCTGCATTTTCTGGAACTTCTGCGCGATGAAATCGGCTGGGATGCGGTGCGTGCGGCGGTGAAAAAGCCGCTGGCCGGGAAAAAGGTTGGCGCATATTATGGATGCCTGTTGCTTCGCCCGTCGAAGGCCATGGCTATGGATGATCCGGAAAACCCCCGCATTATCGAAGATTTTATCCGTGCCATCGGCGCTGAACCGGTTATATATCCCTACCGTAACGAATGCTGCGGCGGCTATGTGACGCTTGAGGATACGGCGCTTTCGAAGAAAAAAAGCATGCAGGTGCTTGAAAGCGCAGACAGCGCCGGCGCACAACTGCTGGTTACAGCATGTCCATTGTGCCGCTATAATCTCGATAAAAACGGCGAAGGGAAGCTGCCGGTCGTCTATTTTACTGAGCTTCTTGCCGAAGCCTTCGGCCTGAAGGAGGACTAAGCCATGACGAAAAATGAACGCATGAAGGAGCAGATCCTTCGTACCAGCGGCGTAAACCCGCTGAAATGTATGCGCTGCGGCAAATGCTCCGGTACCTGTCCGTCCTATGATGAGATGGAGTATCATCCGCATCAATTTGTTTATATGGTTGAAACCGGCGATATCGAACCGCTGCTTGCTTCTAAATCTTTATATAAATGCCTGTCTTGTTTTGCTTGTGTGGACCGCTGCCCGCGCTCAGTCGAACCGGCGAAACTCGTCGAAGCGCTGCGCTTGATGGTGATCCGGCAGCAGGGCGCCAATCACTTTAAGCCCGACGACATCCCTGCGCTTGCCGATGGGGAAATCCCGCAGCAGCTGCTTGTCAGCGCATTGCGCAAATACAGTAAGTAAGGAGAAACGCAAAGATGCAGAGAATCGGAGTGTTTGTCTGTTGGTGCGGAAGCAACATCGCCGGGACGGTCGATGTCGAGGCGGTTTCTGAAGCGTTGAAAAAGGAACCGGGCGTTGTTTACTCCACCAACTATCAATATATGTGTTCCCAGGCGGGCCAGGATATTATCAAAAATGCTATCGCTGAGTATAAGCTTTCCGGCATTGTCGTGTGTTCCTGTTCCCCGCGTATGCATGAAGCGACGTTCCGCAAAACGGCCGCCGCTGCAGGCTTAAACCCCTATATGGTTGAAATCGCCAATATCCGCGAGCAGTGTTCCTGGGTACATAAGGATAAGCTGACCGGCACGGAAAAGGCGATTATCCTCGGCCGTACGGCTATCGCCAAGGTCAGCCTCAACGCACCACTGACGCCGGGAGAAAGCCCGGTTACCAAGCGTGCGCTCGTAATCGGCGGCGGTATCGCCGGAATTCAAACGGCGCTGGATATTGCGGATGCCGGGTTTGAGGTCGATATCGTAGAAAAACAGCCTACTATCGGCGGAAAGATGGCGCAGCTGGATAAAACTTTCCCGACACTGGACTGCGCAGCCTGTATCCTGACCCCGAAAATGGTTGATGTGGCGCAGCATGAAAAGATTCGGATTTTTTCTTACAGCGAGGTTGAAGGCGTTTCCGGGTTTGTTGGCAATTTTACCGTAAAGATTAAGAAAAAGGCGCGCTATGTTAAAGAGGACGTCTGTACCGGCTGCGGCTTGTGTACGGAAAAATGCCCGCAGAAAAATGTCCCCAATGAGTTCAACCTCGGCATGGATAACCGGCGCGCGATTTATATCCCCTTTGCCCAGGCGGTACCGAAGGTCGCGACCATTGATCCGCGTTATTGTACGATGCTTAAAACCGGTAAGTGCGGCGTCTGTTCCAAGGTCTGCACCGCCGGGGCTATCGACTATAAGGCAAAGGACGAGTTCCTTGAGGAAAAATACGGCGCTATTGTTGTGGCAACGGGATATAATCCGATTTCCATGGAGAAATTTGATGAATTTGCGTATAGTCAGTCAAAAGATGTTATCACTTCGCTGGAATTTGAGCGCCTGACCAACGCTGCAGGTCCGACGGCGGGCGTACTGCTCCGTCCTTCCGACCATAAGCATCCGAAAACCATTGTATTTGTCCAATGCGTTGGATCCCGCTGCTCCGGCGCGGAAAAAGGGAAGGAATACTGTTCCAAGATCTGTTGTATGTACACGGCGAAGCATGCCATGCTGACCCGTGATAAATACCCGGATACGGATGTTTATGTTTTCTATATTGACGTGCGTACGCCGGGGAAGGCGTTTGATGAATTCTATCGCCGTGCTGCCGAGGAATATGGCGTACACTATATTAAGGGCATGGTTGGCAAAGTCAGCCCGCAGGGCGATAAACTGATGGTGCAGGCTTCCGATCTGCTGGCAAATAAGCAGCTGCATATTGAGGCTGACCTCGTTGTCCTCGCCGCAGCAATCGAGCCGGATTCGTCTGCCCGCCCGCTTGCGACAATGCTGACGGCAAGTATGGATACCAATGACTTCTTTACGGAAGCGCATCCGAAGCTTCGCCCGGTGGAAAGCCCGACGGCGGGCGTATTCCTTTCCGGTACCTGCCAGGGCCCGAAGGATATCCCGGAAACCGTTTCCCAGGCCGGTGCTGCCGCCGCAAAGGTAATCGGACTGCTTGCCAAGGATAAATTGACTGGCAACCCCTGTGTCGCGCACTCCAATGAGCTGATGTGCAACGGATGTTCCTCCTGTGAGCGTGTCTGTCCCTACGGCGCGATTACTTATGAAGATAAAGAGTTCCGCATGCCTGACCGTACGACCCGAATCCGCCGTGTGGCCAAGGTCAACGAGGCGGTCTGCCAGGGCTGCGGCGCCTGTACCGTCGCGTGCCCGTCCGGCGCAATGGATCTGAAGGGCTTTGCCAGCGCCCAAATCATGGCGGAGGTGGATGCAATATGCAAATGACCGAATATAAGCCGAAAATTGTTGCGTTTTGTTGCAACTGGTGTTCCTATGCCGGCGCCGACCTGGCCGGGAATAACCGGCTCGCGTATCCTGCCGAGGTAAAGATCATCCGCGTACCCTGCTCCTGCCGTGTAAACCCGATGTTTATCCTGCGCGCATTTCAACGCGGCGCGGACGGTGTGATTATCTGCGGCTGCCACCCCGGCGACTGCCATTATACTTCTGGAAACTATTATACCCGCCGCCGTATGGCGCTGCTGTTTTCGATGCTCAACTACCTTGGCATTGAAAAGGAACGTACCCGTGTGGAATGGGTTTCTGCCGCTGAAGGCGCGAAGTTTGCCGCGACAATGAATGATTTTGTGCAGACGGTCGCCGCGTTGGGCGAGAACAAGAGACTGGAGGATTTACGATGCAAGCTTTGACGCGTGAAGTACTGCTTGACAGGGCTAAAGCGCTGTTTGCCGATGGCACGGTTGACCGTGCCTATGGATGGAAGCGCGGTGAGTTCGACTATGACGTAAGCCCCGGCCTGTTCCGCAGCGTGGACGAAATGGAAAAGGCATTTGTGTTTGATGATTTCTGCGGCGCGAACTTTTCCAAATATCTGGTAGAAGAAACCCGCAGGGGTGAAGGGAAAATTCTGGTTTTCTTAAAGCCCTGCGATACCTATTCGTTTAATCAGCTTTTAACCGAGCACCGTTTTGACCGGGAGAAGGTGTACGCCGTCGGGATTCCCTGTGAGGGAATGGCTGATGTGACCCGGCTCAAAGACGCGGCGGCGGAAGGCATCCGCTCGATTACCTGTGAGGATGGGGATTTTGTTGTGCATACCCTGTATGACGGCGATATTTCCATTTCCCGCGCAGACGGCCTTTCGGAGCGCTGCCTGGTCTGCAAATCCAAAAAGCATGTCGCATACGATGAGCTGCTGGGCGAGGACGGCGAGCTGGCCGACAGCGCACGCTTTGATGAAGTCGCGCGGTTGGAAGCGATGAGCGAGGACGAACGCTTTGCATTCTGGCGGGGCGAACTGTCCCGCTGTATCCGCTGCAATGCCTGCCGCGACGTATGCCCGGCCTGTACCTGCGAAACCTGTGTGTTCAGCAATCCGAATTCCGGCGTGGAATCGAAAGCGCCGGTTACCAGCTTTGAAGAGCAGATGTTCCATATTATCCGCGCATTCCATGTCGCCGGGCGCTGTACTGACTGCGGGGAATGCTCCCGCGTATGTCCACAGCATATTCCGCTGCATCTGCTCAACCGTAAATTTATCAAAGATATCAACGCCTTCTACGGCGAATATCAGGCCGGCGCCGAGGTTGGAAGCCGCGCCCCGCTGGTCAATTATACAGCCAATGACCTTGAACCTGAAGAAGCCGTGGAAAGGGGGAACGGGCATGCGTAAAGTTGCAGCTGCGAAGCTCGACGAGCTTTTTGCCGCGATGGCGAAAACCTATAACGTTTATCTTCCCGCCGACGGCGCCGATGGGCGCGCGCATTATACAAAGTGGGAAGAGGGCGTGAAATATTCCGCTGCACTCAATACCGTGCGCAGCGCCAAGGATTTCTTTTTCCCGCAGACGGAAAATCTGATGGATTTCAAAATCGAAGGGAAATCTATCGAATTGATTGACACCCGCGATGAAGGCGAGGATTTTATTGTTTTCGGTGTGCGCGCCTGCGATGTACGCAGCTTCGCTATCCTTGACCGTGTGTTCCTTGCGGATCCGGTGGATTCCTATTATGCCGCACGCCGCGAGCATGGCGTGATTTTCTCCATGGCCTGTACCCGCCCGGCAGAAACCTGTTTCTGTAAAACGTTCGGCATCGACGCGGCAGAGCCGGAGGGGGATGTGGCCTGTTATATCGACGAAGCTACGCTTTATCTGGACGCAAAAACGGCGAAGGGCGAGGCGGTCCTGGCTGCGCTGGCGCTGGAAGACAGCGATACAGCGGCTGTCGACGCACAGAAATTGACGATTCGCGAGCGTCTGAATGCACTTCCGCTGTCTGGGCTGTCTGCCGGCGCTTTTGGGGGCGATAAGCTTGACGAATATTTCGAACGTCCGGAATGGAAGGCGCTCTCGGAAACCTGCCTTGGCTGTGGTACCTGTACTTTTGTCTGTCCGACTTGCCAGTGTTATGACATCCGCGATTTTAAGACCAATACCGGTGTGCGCCGCTACCGCTGTTGGGATTCGTGTATGTATTCCGAATTTACTAAAATGTCCGCGGGACAGCCGCGCCTGACCCAGATGGAACGCTTCCGCCAGCGCTTTATGCATAAGCTGGTCTATTATCCGGCCAACAACGACGGTGTTTTCGGTTGCGTCGGCTGTGGGCGTTGCTTGTCCAGATGCCCGATCTCGATGAATATTGTGAAGGTTATGAAGACATTGGGAGGGAAGAACGTATGACTTACCGGCAGGAGCCTTTAATGCCAAAAATCGGCGTTGTTACCGATATCCGCATCGATACCCCCGACGTCAAAACTTTCCGCGTGGTCACGCCGGATGGCAGGAAAGCCTTTACGCATAAGCCCGGCCAGTGCGCAATGCTTTCGATTCCGGGTGTGGGAGAGGCGATGTTTTCCATTACGTCTTCCCCAACCAATACCGAATACATGGAGTTTTCGATCAAGAAGTGCGGCTGTCTGACCGAATGGCTCCATGCTATGGAACCCGGCCAGCAGATTACGATCCGCGGCCCTTATGGAAACGGCTTCCCGGTAGATACGGAATTCGTAGGGAAAAATATGCTCTTTATTGCCGGCGGCATCGGCCTGGCCCCCCTGCGCTCGGTCATCAATTATGTGCGCCACTATCGCGACCGTTACGGTATGATTGATATTGTTTACGGCTCGCGTTCAAAGGATGACCTGGTTGACTATCAGGAGATTATCAGCGAGTGGGCGCAGGATGCGGGCGTAAGCGTGCATCTGACCATCGACCGCGAACAGGAAGGCTGGGATGGCCATGTCGGGTTTGTACCCAATTATGTCAAAGAACTTGGCTTTGATACCGATAAAATTGCAATTTTATGTGGCCCGCCGATTATGATTAAATTTACGCTGCAAGGGCTGATGGAACTTGGCTTCGATAAGACCCAGGTTTACACGACGCTGGAAATGCGCATGAAGTGCGGCATCGGCAAATGCGGCCGCTGCAACGTCGCCAATAAGTACATCTGCAAGGACGGCCCCGTCTTCCGCTTCGACGCGCTGGATGAGCTGCCGGACGAGTATTAAAAAAGGAGCACCGATTATGGAATCTATGGTTAATATTTACCTGTTCGGCAAGCAGTATCAGGTTCCGGAGCATTTGACGATTATGTGCGCGATGGAATATGCGGGATACCAGCTTGTGCGCGGCTGCGGATGCCGGAATGGTTTCTGCGGCGCCTGCGCAACAATTTACCGGATTAAGGGCGACCGTGAATTAAAGGTCTGCCTTGCCTGCCAGACAAAGGTGGAAAACGATATGTATATCGCAACTCTGCCGTTCTTCCCCTTAATCAAGCAGGTTTATGATATCAATAAGGTTTCGCCTTCTGAGCAGATTATGATGCAGCTGTATCCGGAAATCTATGCCTGCATTGGCTGCAATGCCTGTACGAAAGCCTGTACGCAGGAACTCAACGTAATGCAGTATATCGCGTATGCCCAGCGCGGCGAATTTGAAAAGTGCGCCGAGGAGAGCTTTGACTGTGTGATGTGCGGCGTTTGTTCTTCGCGCTGTCCGGCTGGGATTTCCCACCCGCAGGTTGCGATGCTCGCCCGCCGCCTGTACGGCAAATATCTGGCCCCCAAAAGCCGGCACCTGGAAGACCGTGTCCAGGAAATCCATGGAGGCACCTTCAACGAGCTTTTGGAAGCGCTGATGGGCAAGCCGGTTGAAGAAATGCAGGAACTGTATAACAACCGCGATATTGAGAAATAAGGAGGGGCGACGCCATGTATTCTGAGAAATTTACTGAATCCATCCGCAAGGTTGAGGCCGCCCGCGAGAAAAATATCGCGTATGAGCCGGCCCGTATGACGGCGAAGGAGAAGGAAGACCTCCTTGCAGCCTATCATCCCGATTATAAAAAAGAGGAATTTGAAGCCCTGCGCATCGGCCCGAACAAGGGCGAAAAGGTTCCGCATGAGTTGGCGGAGATGCTGCAGGCGCACAGCCGTATCCGTCCTGATGAAATTGATCTCGCCCATCCCGATTATGACGTCGATGTGCTGGTTATTGGCGGCGGCGGCGCAGGTTCTTCCGCGGCAATTGAAGCCGATAACGCTGGTGCAAAGGTTATGATTGTGACCAAGCTGCGCATCGGCGACGCCAATACCATGATGGCTGAAGGCGGCATCCAGGCTGCTGATAAACCTAACGATTCCCCGGCAATCCATTTTATTGACGCCTTCGGCGGCGGCCATTTTGCCGCGAAGCGTGAGCTTTTGTATAAGCTGGTTACCGAGGCGCCGGAAGCGATCCAATGGCTCAATGAACTCGGCGTGGAATTTGATAAAGCGCCCGACGGTACGATGATTACCACCCACGGCGGCGGTACATCCCGCAAGCGCATGCATGCGGCAAAGGATTACTCCGGCGCAGAAATCATGCGTACGCTGCGCGACGAGGTGCTCAACCGCGGGATCCCGGTCGTTGATTTTACTGCCGCGATCGAGCTGGTCCTCGATGAAAACGGCAATGCAGCTGGCGCGGTATTGATGAATATGGAAACTAAAGCGCTGCTTGTTGCCCGTGCAAAGACCGTGATTATTGCTACCGGCGGCGCAGGCCGCATGCATTATCAGGGTTTCCCGACTTCCAACCATTATGGCGCGACTGCCGACGGACTTGTCCTTGGCTACCGTGCGGGTGCGAAGCTTCTGTATGCCGATACGCTCCAGTACCATCCAACCGGGACCGCCTATCCTGAGCAGATCTTCGGTGCGCTTGTTACGGAAAAAGTCCGCTCCCTTGGCGCAAAGCTTGTTAACGCCGATGGAGAGGTCTTCATGCACCCGCTGGAGACCCGTGACGTTTCCGCCGCCTCCATCATCCGGGAATGTACAACCCGCGGGGAAGGCGTCGATACCGGCAGCGGCAAAGGTGTGTGGCTTGATACCCCGATGATTGAAAAGATTGGCGGAGAAGGCACGATTATGGCCCGGATTCCGGCTATGTGGCGGATGTTTGCCAAATATGGCATTGATATCCGGAAAGAACCGATCCTCGTTTATCCGACTCTGCATTATCAGAATGGCGGCCTTGATATTACGCCGGACGGTATGACGACCAATATCGCCAATCTCTTTGTCGCAGGCGAAGCAGTCGGCGGGATCCATGGCCGAAACCGCCTGATGGGGAACTCCCTGTTGGATATTATTGTTTTCGGCCGCAGCGCGGGACGCAACGCCGCCGCACGTGCCAAAGATGTGGTTCCTGGTATACCTACCCTTGCGCATGTTGCAAAGTTTGAAGCGGAGCGCACCGCTGCTGGAATTGAAGGCGATGTGGTTTCGCCGAAGCTGCTGCCAACCTATACGCATCGTGACGGCCAGCTGTAAGAAAACGGGGATTCGAGGGCTGCTAATATGAATTTGTTTGGAGGGATCCTATCTGTAACCGGCATCAGTTTTATGATGCTCTCGATTTTCATCATTGCCGCGCTTGGTTACGGTTTGGGACGGATCACGATAAAAGGTGTAAGCCTTGGCACTGCCGGGGTCTTTATCGTTGCTTTACTCTATGGCGCGCTGTTTTCCGACGCCATCAGTGCAACGGTTACGCAGAAGTTGGCTGACGGTACGGTTGAGGACATCAGCGGTAATATTCTGAAGGCAATGGAAAATATGGGTTTGATCCTGTTTGTTACGGCAGTTGGTTTTATCGCCGGGCCCAATTTTTTTAAAAACCTTAAAAAGAACTATAAGTCTTATATCCTGCTCGGCCTGATCATTATCCTGGCCGGCGGCCTTGCCTGCGTCGCCTGCTACTATGTCGGTAAGGGTTCGGAAAGCGATTCGAAAGAATTTGTAGCCATGTTGGTCGGCATTCTCTCCGGCGCACTGACCAGTACCCCGGCTTTCTCCGCTGCAAAAGCTACTGTGGCGGAAGTTTATGAAAGTGCGGTTACGGTCGGCCATGGTATTGCCTATCTGTTTGGCGTCATCGGCGTTGTACTGTTTGTACAGCTGATTCCAAAGCTTACAGGGGCGAATATGGAAGCGGAACGCGCGAAAATTACGGTTGTCGATACCGGGGAGCGCAAACGTTATGCCGGGAAGCTGATCCATATGGATCCGTTTGGCGTTATGGTGTTCTCCTGCGCCGCCGTGATCGGGATTTTTGTCGGTTCCATCAAGATACCGCTGTCCTCTGCAGGCCTGTCTGGAACGACTTTCTCCCTGACAACGACGGGCGGCGTATTGATTACGGCGTTGCTGTTCGGGCATTTCGGTCATATTGGCCCGGTGAATATTGCACTGGATAACAATACTGCAAAAGTTTTCCGCGAATTTGGTTTGATGCTTTTCCTTATTGGCGCAGGCGTCGCCGGCGGGGCGAAATTTATTGAATACTTTAAGGCGGTTTACTTCCTCTATGGTATTGTTATGACGGTCGTGCCGATGATTATTGGTTTCCTTTTTGCTAAATATGTTCTTAAGCTCAGCTTACTCAATAACCTCGGCTCTATCACCGGCGGTATGACCAGCACACCTGCCCTTGGCACGCTTATCAGCGTCGCGGGTACGGATGATGTCGCGTCGGCTTACGCCGCTACATATCCTGTTGCGCTGATTGCCGTTGTGCTGGTTTCTCAGGCACTGTGCCTGTTTTTGGGTTGACGAATACAAAAACGCCTGTCAATATTTTAGGAGGGAATTATGGTAAAGGTTATTGTCTGTATCGGCAGTTATTGTCACTTAAAGGGCTCTAAGCAGGTTGTCGACCGTTTTCGTGAGCTGATCGCCCGTGATCATTTGGAGGAGAAAGTGGAACTCGCCGGGACTTTTTGTATGGGGATTTGTAAGGACGATGTATCCGTCACGGTAGATGGGGAAAGCTTTTCCGTATCGCCCGATACGGCCGACAGTTTCTTTGCGGAGCATGTTGCCGCAAAAATTTCTGCATAAAGAATATATGGATCAATAGCCAGGGTGCGCAGCGGATTTCCGCTGCGCACCCTGGCTGCTTTTTCATATTAGGCGTGTGGTAGGATCTCCTGTGAATTCATAGTTTCTTCATAGAAAGGATAAAATTTACCTGTATATTTTTTAAGGCGAATATACTACAACATTAAATGTTCTATTATTAGAATATTTAAATGTGAGGTGTTTGACTGTATGCTACCGATTATGACGATGGCAGCGAAGACAGGGAGGATCTATGAACAGTTTTGCGCGCCGGTATGCCGCAAATATTGTTTAAGCCAAACGGCGTTTGACATCCTGATCTTTTTGGCAAACAATGAAAATTTCAATACGGCCCGCGATATTTTCCGTATGCGAGGGATTAAAAGCGGTATTGTTTCCGTTACGGTTGAAAACCTGATCCGGGCCGGATATCTGCGCCGGGAAAACGACCCAAAGGACAGACGGGTTCAGCGCCTGGTCCTGCTGCCGGAAAGCGCCGCGGTCATCGAGGCTGGAAGGCAAGTACAATCGGCCTTTATTGAAACGCTTTTGAGGGATATTACGCCTGGAGAACGGGAAATTTTCGCGGAGGTTACCGGGAAACTGATTAAAACGATTGACCAACTGGATGCCGGAGAAAAAAAGTTATGATCAAACTATTAAAAAAAATGCGTCCCCGGGAATGGGGGATGGCGCTTGTGTGCGCGGTGTTTGTACTTGGACAAATTTATTTCGACCTGAAGCTGCCGGATTATATGAGCGAGCTGACGGTGCTGATTAAAACGCCTGGGAGTGAAATGCACCAGATTTGGAACACCGGGCTGTCTATGCTCGGCTGTACGCTGGCAAGCGGCCTGCTTTGCGTAGCCTGCGGATTCCTGGCTGCAAAAGTTGCCGCGGGATACAGCTACACAGTGCGCGAAGCGGTGTTTAATCAGGCGGCGGATTTCGGCCAGGAAGAAATCCAGAAATTTTCTGTCCCGAGTCTGATCAACCGCACAATCAATGACGTTACGCAGATCCAGATGCTGGTTTCCATGGGCCTGCAGCTCCTCATCAAAGCGCCGGTAATGGCCGTATGGGCGATTATTAAAATAATTGGAAAGAGCTGGACGCTTTCTGTAATTACAGCGGGCTTTGTTGTGGCGCTGATTGCGATGATGCTTATCGTGCTGCGCACGGTACTGCCGCGTTTTAAGATCGTGCAGCGGCAGACCGACGATATCAACCGTATTGCCCGTGAGAACCTGACGGGTATCGATGTAGTGCATGCTTTTAATGCAGAGGAATATCAGAACGATAAGTTTGAAGGCGCCAACGAAGCGCTGATGCGGACGCAGCTGTTTAACCAGCGGACCTTTGCTTTCCTGACCCCCGCGATGACGCTCGCCATGAATGCGCTGGCGCTGGTAATCTATTGGGTTGGAGCGGCGCTGGTGAATGCGATACCTGCCGCAGATATGGTTGCGCGCCTGACTATGTTCAGCGATATTGTTGTATTCAGCACCTATGCAACCTATGTGGTCATGTCGTTTACAATGATGGTTATGATTCTGATGTTCCTGCCTGCGGCACAGGTTTCGGCCAGCCGCATCAACGAGGTGCTTTCTACTCCGGTGCATATTCGCGAAGGGACGGTTTCCGATGCGCCGCAGCGCGGGATCGTGGAATTTTGCGATGTATCCTTCCGCTATCCTGACGCCGCGCAGGATGCCCTTGAGCATATCAGCTTTACTGCGCATCGCGGGGAAACGGTAGCTTTTATCGGCGCGACGGGCAGCGGGAAGACCACGCTTGTCAGCCTGATTGCGAGATTTTATGATGCAACAGGCGGGCAGGTGCTTGTAGATGGGATTGATGTGCGCGATTACAGCTTTGAGGCATTGTATAACCGTATCGGCTATGTAACGCAGACGCCGGTATTGTTTTCCGATACTGTGCGGGGCAACGTCTGTTTTGGCGAGAGCGCCGCGGAGGAAACAGACGGGGATCTGAAGGCGGCGCTTGCGCTTGCACAGGCTTCGGAATTTGTGGAAAAACTGCCGGAAAAGGAAGATTCCCGAATTACACAGGGCGGAACCAATGTGTCCGGTGGTCAGAAGCAGCGGCTGTCGATTGCCCGTGCATTGGCCCGCAAGCCGGAGATCCTGATTTTTGACGATTCCTTCTCCGCACTGGATTATCAGACTGACGCCCTTCTGCGCGCCGGCCTGGCGCAGCAGCTGAAGGATACAACCTGCCTGATTGTTGCGCAGCGCATTGGTACGATCCGCAACGCTGACCGGATCATTGTCCTTGATGAGGGGCGCGCGGTGGGGATTGGCACGCATGAACAGCTTATGGAAAGCTGCGAAGTCTATCGGGAAATCGCGCTGTCGCAGCTTTCCGCTGAGGAACTCGACGCATAGGGGAGGAAGCTATGAAGGAAAAGAAAACAAAATCCCTGAAAAAGACGGGTACCCGGCTTACTGCTTATGCCGGGCCGCTTATCCGGCCGGTATGTATTGCACTGATTTTTGCCGCTGCCGGTGCGGTTCTGACGATTCTGGGGCCAAACCAGTTGGGGAAGATTACCGATTATATTTCTGAATCGCTTTACGGTACAATTGACCTGGCGGCGGTCGGCCGTGTTGGAATCCTCTTGGCATGTATATACCTGGCAAGCGCTGTGCTTACCTATGTGCAGCACTATATTATGGCGACCGTTACGCTTAAGCTCTCGCGCCAGATGCGCGGCGACCTTTCCCGCAAAATTAACCGTGTCCCGCGCCAATACTTTGGCACAACCTCGCATGGCGATATTCTAAGCCGCATGACAAATGACGTCGCTACCCTTCAGCAGACGCTTTCTAACAGTCTGCCTTCCATTATCAGCGCTGCAGCACAGTTTATCGGCTGCCTGGTAATGATGTTTGTAACCGAGTGGCGTATGGCCTGCGCTGCTGTTATGGTTACGCTTCTGGGCGTTGCGGCGATGGCCCTGATTATGGGCCGTTCGCAGAAGTATTTTGTCGCGCGGCAGAAAAGCCTGGGCGAACTCAACGGTTATATTGAAGAAATGTATTCCGGCCATGACATCGTGCGTATTTCCCGCGCCGGGACTGGCATGAAAACACATTTTGCCGGGCTCAACCATGCCGTCTATGATGCAAACTGGCGTTCCCAGTTCCTTTCCGGTATTATGCAGCCAATGATGACCGTGGTCGGCAATATCGGTTATGTGGCGGTGTGCGTCATCGGCGCTGCGCTTGCCCTTAATGGGGAGATCCCGTTCAGCGTCATTGTCGCGTTCATTATGTACGTGCGGCTGTTCACCTCCCCTCTGAGCACGCTGGCGCAGGGAATGACCAACCTCCAGAGTGCCAGCGCGGCTTCAGTGCGTATTTTTGATTTCCTTGACGCTGAAGAATTTCCGGACGATACAGCGGCGCTGCCTGCGCCTGAACCGGTACGCGGCGAGGTGGAGTTCCAGCACGTGCGTTTTGCCTATCCGGACGAACCGGACCGCACTGTCATCCATGATTTTTCCGCGTATATCCAGCCTGGGCAAAAGGTTGCGATCGTCGGCCCGACCGGCGCAGGAAAAACAACGGTGGTCAATCTGCTGATGCGCTTTTTTGAACCGACTGGCGGTGAAATCCTGGTTGACGGCGTGCCTACACATGCGATGTCCCGGTCGGCCGTACACAGCATGTTTGGTATGGTTTTACAGGATACCTGGACTTTTGAAGGCACGGTCCGCGAAAATCTTGTCTATAACAATAAAAATGTCAGCGACGAACAGCTGATTGAGGCCTGCCGGGCCTGCGGGATTTTGCGGTTTGTGCAGTCGCTCCCACATGGGTTTGACACCGTGCTGGATGAGAATTCTACAATTTCTGCAGGACAGAAGCAGTTGTTCACCATCGCGCGCGCGATGATTCAAAACAGCCCGATGCTTATCCTTGATGAAGCGACATCCCGCGTGGATACGCGCACGGAGCTTGTCACTCAGAGGGCGATGGATGCATTGACGCAGAACCGTACCAGCTTTGTCATTGCACACCGTTTGTCTACGATCCGCAATGCCGACTTGATCCTTGTGATGAAGGATGGGGATATCATTGAACAGGGCACTCATGAAACGCTTTTACAAAAAGACGGTTTTTACAGTGCGCTGTATAAATCCCAGTTTGCGCACAGCGCGTAAAAAAGATTCGTTTTTCCTGCCGCCCGCGGCCTATTTGCTGCGGGCGGCTTGTCTTTTTATATCGCTTGTGTTAGAGTAAAGATGCGTACCCCATCCCTGGGTGCGGAAATCGAAAAAGAAAGGAATGTTTCCTCTATGAAAAACCGTTTTACATGTAAGAAAAAACATGGGAGGGAAGCAATCCTGTAACCATCCTGGAAAATTAGGAGGTTTTATGTCTGATTCCAAAAACCGGGCCCGGTTTCACGAATTTCTTTCCTATTATAAACCCTATCGTGCTTTGTTTGCCCCGATCTGTTTTTTGCTGTGCTTTCTGCGGTGTGCCTGCTGTTGTTCCCGCTGCTTTCCAGTTATGTTACCGGGCAGGTGTTGACACAATGGGATCCCCAGACGGCGCATAAGCTGCTGTATGCCGGGCTTGCTATGCTGCTGCTTGTGGTTGTCTATACGGTAAGTAAGGTCTTGTATGCCTATTGGGGGCATTGCATGGGCGCAAAGATGGAGGGCCGGATGCGCGAGGAACTGTTTGCGCATTATGAAAGCCTGTCCTTCGATTTCTTTGCCAACACCGGCACGGGGCATCTGATGACCGTGCTGTCCAATGATTTAAACGGTATGACGGAGCTGTTTCACCATGCTCCCGAGGATATTTTGATTACCGGTATCAAATTTTTCGGTGCGGCGGCTATCCTGTTTGGCATTAATGCGCCGCTGGCGGCGGTCACATTCCTGGTTTTCCCTGTTTTGTGCTTTGTTTCCATCCGCGCAGACCGGCGTATGCAGCGGCAGCTTGCGCAGACGAAAGCGGATTTAAGCGAATTAAATACTGCGCTGGAGGATGCGCTTTCCGGAATCCGTACGGTTAAGGCTTTTGGAAATGAAGGTTTTGAGCTTGGAAAATTTCGGGAGAAAAATCGGATCTATACCAAAAGCCGCTGCCGTTTTTACCGCTTGGAGTCTACCTTTTATGATGTGTTGAGCAGCTACCCGCAGTTTCTGACGATGCTTGTCGTCGCATTTGGCGCACTGCTTATGGGCAAGGGAAAGCTTGATATTCCGGTTTTAATTACATTTCTGCTTTATATAAACTGCCTGTATGAGCCGGTGAATGCAATTCTTAATTTTATGCGCCTGTTTGAGGAAGGAAAGGCAAGTTCCCGGCGCTTTATGGATATGATTGAAACACCGCCGCGGATTATAGAGCGGGAGGACTGTATACAGCTGGATACCTGCCGTGGGGAGATCCGCATAGAAAATGTTTCGTTCCATTATCCTGGGCGCGAGGAGGAAGTGCTGCGCGGGATTGATCTGGAGATTCCCCATGGACAATGCATTGCGTTGGTCGGCGCTTCCGGTATCGGAAAGACGACGCTTGCATCGTTAATTGCGCGTTTTTATGACGTCAGCGCGGGGCGGATTTGCATTGACGGTATAGATGTGCGCGACTTGTCGTTTGCGTCCCTGCGCCGCCATGTTGCCTTAGTGCAGCAGGAGGTTTTTATCTTTAATGCCAGTGTGCGCGAGAATATCCGTTATGGAAAGCTTGACGCTTCCGAAGAAGAAATTATCCAAGCGGCAAAGCTTGCGGGTGCGCATGAATTTATTATGCGTCTGCCAGGGGGATATGACGCGCAGGTGGGTACGCGGGGGATCCTGCTTTCCGGCGGCCAACGGCAGCGGCTGAGCCTTGCGCGTGTGTTTCTGAAAAATCCGCCGGTCGTTATCCTTGACGAAGCAACCAGCGCGCTGGATTATGAGAACGAATTGCTTATCCGCCGCGCGCTTGACCGGCTGATGGTGGGCCGGACGAGTATTGTCATTGCACACCGTCTTTCTACAATCCGTGACGCCGGCCGCATTGTCGTGCTCTCTGGCGGCACAATTACTGAGTCCGGTACCCATGCGGAACTGATGGAAAAGGGCGGCGAGTATGCGCGCCTGTACGCTATGGGGATTGATGGATGAACGGTTTCCGCCGCCTGGTGATTTTCCCCGGGCGGCGGGTTTTGTAAAGATGACGGTTTTGAAAAAATGTCAGTTGCTTTTTTGGCGTAATCGGGTATAATAAATTCAAATACGAATTGTTTCAAATAATATACAATTCGTATTTGGTATAAGGGATTCGTTTTTTCAGTCCTCTCTCTTTTTAAGTGAAAAGGCGGCGCAATTTGCGCCGCCTTTTCACTTTTTTATTTGGGATAATCGGAAAAGCAACTGCCTAAAAATACTGCGTTTTCCTTATAAAGCCGGCTGCTCTGCCCGCTTAAAAGCTGCGGACGGAAAACGAGCTGATCCGCTTCGGCAAGCGGAACCCAGAGACTCTCCTGCTGTTGGAGATCGGTTTCTGTAGGCTGCACGGGTGTATCCGCAGCCAGGTCCGCGTGGAAAATATGCAGGATGCGGTGGGCATACACGGGATAGTTTTCACATATTTGCGGATTGCGGGCGATTTCTTCGGCCATTGCCGCAAAACGCCCGACGCAGATGCTGTATCCCGTTTTCTCCAGCAGCTCACGGCATAATGCCTGCTCGAGCGTTTCAAACGGGTGCTGTCCGCCGCCGAGAAGATTGTAATAAGTTGGCCAGGTGCAGTTTTGCAGCGGTAGACAAGCGGTTTCCCCTTATGGAGGGTTAAGGTTTGGGCTGCGTTTCAAACCATGACATGCTCTTTTCCCGATTATAAGGGATTGTCCGGTTGGAGCAGGCTTTCCATGTCCAAATCAAAAGCCTGCGGCTGTGCGGAATTATAGAAATGCATACCGCACAGCGTATACGTATCAGGCCCGGCATAAACCGGCGCGGCTGTAGCCTGTGTTTCCAGCTGCAAAAGGAAGCGTTGCTTCCATGCGTCGTGCTCGATCAGATGCAGCCCTTTCGGCTCGATAAAGACCTGTGTGTAGGCATAGCCGTCCATATCTGTACGGGGACGGCGCAGGAACAGGATATAATCCGGTTCAAAGCGCGCCCCATCGTCAAAGGCATACAGCGCCAATGCGCGCTCATTGCGCATAAGCCAGACAAGATCGTATTTTTTCCGAAGGCGGGGAACGAAGCTGCGGAAATGCGCGACAAAGGCCTTTTCCTCAGCGGTACCGAAGTTGTCTTCATAGCAGAAATAATCTTCCTGCCGCAGATCCAGGCGGATTTCCGGCGCAAGATCTGTGTCGGACTGAGATATGCCTGCGCCGCCCTGTGCAGGAGCCGGGTAACTGACACGCTTGTTGCTGAAAATTTCGTGGATATAGTGCGGATGGAACAAGCGGCTGCCGCAGCTTGCGCTGCCGCGTGCTGCAAGCTGCGGCGCGAGCTGCCCGAATACCTGTACCAGCGCATCATAGCAAAGCGAGGTCGTAAGGCGGGACGACGAAGCGGCGATTTCTACGCGCAGTGCGCCGAGATAGCGCTCGTCACAGAAGAATTCGCGCATGGAGTGCAGCTGCGGCCAGCAGGCCTTCAGCCGGTCGAAATCAAATGCATGCCAACGCAATGCGGCGCGGTAAACGGCAGGGTAATGCGCCTGTGCAAGTGCGCAAAGGCTGTGTGTATGCAGATACAGTTTCTCCGCCGGTGTGCTGGCCACACCTTCCAAAACGGTGTCTTCGGCCGCGGCGCGTGTTTCCAGTGCGACAGGGACCGTTTTGCCGCGGATTGCACTGAAAAAAGCGTCATTCTCTGCGGCCTGCTCCTGCTGGACACGCGTGTTGGCGAAGACCAGCCCGGATTTATAGAATTCACAAGTGGTAAACTCTTCTTTTAAGCGGTATTCCCGTTCAACTCCACGCTCAAGGTCAATCCCAATTTCCCGCAGCGCCATATGCAGCTCTGTAATATAACGCGAGTCATTCTGGCAGTGATAGTAAAGCTCTTCACATACCCGCATCGGCGCATCCAGGTCGCCGTCGAACTTGCGGCGGAAGCGGTCGTTATCCACCCCAAACGGGAAAGGGCAATAGCGTGCGCCGCGTCCGATAAGCTGCGCCTCGGCAACGGTTGTCTGGGAAATCGCCCGGCCGCCGGACTGGCGCGTTTCATACAGGCGCACAATATCAAACAGATTACGGACATCCCAGCCTTCGTCGAGCTTGCGTACCTCAAATACAGCGCGGTAGGGGCTGTCTGCGTCCTCCAGGCTGTTGAGTGCGGCACGTCCGGATTCCGCTTCCCCCTCATCGTTGGCGCTGATGCAGTGTGATGGAGAAAAATCCTGCCGCAGCTCTTGGGCAAGCTGCGCCGGTGTAATGCCCTGGTTTGCAAAATATTCGCGCGCCCGCGCTAAGATTGCAGAGCCTGTCTGAGACAGGACGCGTTCGACGTCCGGGCCGGTCAGCGCTTCCAGCATCCGGGCGAAGGAGACCATAAACTCCCGCGCAGCGGCAATGTTTGCCGCTTTGAACAGTACTACCGGCTTGATTGCCAGACGATGGTCCTCGAAAAGTTTGAGCCGGTACTGGCTTAAAACCAACGCGCCCAGCGCACGGTCGGCAAGGGGCATATCTGTGCGCAGGGTTTTGATTTCCTTGGAATAGCCGTCAAGCCGGTATTTATACAGCGGATAGTCGCAAATGATTTTATTTTCATATTCCTTGCGGATCAGCGGATGGGAAAGCTGGCAGGTTGCGGTAAATTCCAGCAGCAGGTTTTCTTGATTGGCATGGAAAATACGTTCGACCGTATATTCCCAGCTTTTCCGGTTTTCCTCCTCTTCCCGCCCACCGCGCTTGGTATCGGCATTTAAGTGGTGCGCTTCGTCAGAGATGAGCACGACCCGCCGGCCGGCAAAATCGTCAAGACTTAGCGCACCCTCGTGCACTTCCCAGAGCGCATGGCTTAATCCCTGTGTCGTCTGAAAGCAGATGTTGATTGCGCGCTCGTCGGTGTCCTGGAAATTTTCCACCTGCCGGATGCGCACACGCTCGCCTTTTATGCGCAGCTCGGGGGCAAAGAGGTATTTGGAAGAAAATGTGTTGAGAAAGTTGTCCTTTGTCTTTTCCACCAGGTTTTTCAGATTGACAAAGAATAAAAAGTTGCGGTAGCCCTGTGCATACAGGTAAAGCATCAGCCCGGCCATGACCAAGGTTTTCCCGCTGCCGGTCGCCATATGGAACAGTACCTGCGGTGTGCGCAGGCGCGTATTTTCAAAGCACGCAATATAATTTTCAAAAGCCTGCTGCTGATAGGGACGCGGCTTCAGGGTGAGGTTAAGGTTGCGGTATATATAATCCGGGGCCGGCTGGATAAAGTCAGCCTTGCGGAGGGCGTCAAGCTGTTCATAGAGATACCCCATTATTCCCACGCCCCCTCATAAAAGCTGCGTGTAAAGGCGCGGTCGGCTTCAGTCAGGCCCGCTTCCTCGTCGTCCAGGTCCGGCAGGGAGACATAGAGCTGATTTTTATCCAGCAGCTCAAGAAGGATTTGCTTCTTTTCCTCAAACGGGAGCGAGGGGTCTTCCAGGTCGGCAGGCTGCACGTCCGCACGGCAATTGATATAGCCGGAACGAAAAATGTCCCCGGCCAGGGTATAAAGCGCCGCTTCCTCTGTACAAACCGCGATTTTTTCTGCAAACCGCGCATTGCGCTGCGCAAGACGGCAATAGATAAAGCTGCCGCCTCCTGTCCAGCCCAGTGCGGCGCTTATGCCGCCGCCTTCTCCGGCAATAACTTTCTCAAGCCGCCGGCAGACGACTTCTTCAACATAGGGCATCTGTTCAACGCCGATATAACGCCGGCCCATCTTGTGCGCAACGGCGGCTGTTGTCCCGCTGCCCAGGAAAAAGTCAACGACCAAATCGCCCGGCTGCGTTGCAAGTTCCAATATGCGCTGCACAAGCGCCTCAGCCTTTGGAAATGCAAATACGCTTTTTCCAAACAGCGCCTGGATTTCCTTGGTGCCTTTGTTTGAAATAAAATTCTTGTCCATCCAGACAGTCTTTTCCATTGTCGAGTGAGAACGGTATTTTTGATAGACGCGCACGATGCCGTCGCTGCCGCGCCGGGCGCAAAGCTCGTCTGCCAACGCATAGGCTTTCTCCCGGCCCCAGCGCCAAACGCTTCGCCGCCCGTTGACCGTGATCGGGAGGACTTCTTCTTCCTTTTCCCCCTTTTCCGGGCTGACCCGCATCAGTCCGTATTCGTCCGGGTCGGATTTCAGATAAAACGGGTAGCGGAGGTTTGGACGGTTGGTATCGTTAAAAGCGCGCGTATTCTGGTTGCGCAGCTCTTTGAGATCAAAGCCGCCGCGTGCGTCGCAATAGGTGAATTTCTTCTCCTTTAGTTCGATTTCGCGGAGTTGGGCCTGCGCCAGGTCGCGGGCATAGACAAGGATATATTCATGGGTTTTGGCCAGGTTCCCGTAACGGCGGCCTTCCGTCTTGACAATGACGCTGACGCAGCTGTCAAAATTCTCTCTTCCAAACAGCTCGTCCATCAACACCTTCAAATAAGCCTGCTCATTGTCGTCGCATTGTACGAAAAGGAAACCGTCCGGTCTCAGCAGACGGCGGGCCAGTTCCAACCGGTTTTTCATAAATACAAGCCAGGTTGAATGGCGGAAACTGTCATTGTAGTTGAAGCCATCGGACCCGGTGTTGTAGGGCGGGTCGATGTAAATGCATTTTACCTGGCCATAAAAGCGTTGCAAGATTGAGGACAGCGCCATGAGATTGTTCCCGTTTATAACCAGATTTTCACCTGTATAAGCGGTACACGGCTGCGTACCGCTTTTGTCAAAACGCAGCGCACCGCAAAGCGCCTTGGGCGTAAGCAGCCGGTCAAGCGCATCCGGGGCAAGGCGTTCATTGTAAAAAATTTCCCGGCGGCGTTCTTCGTCGTTACGCTGGGATCCGGCCAGTACGCAATCTTTGTAGGGGAATAGCAGCGCGATGTCATTTCCGGTGGAAATAAATTCGCCCCGGCTGTCAGCAAGCCCGATTTTATTGCGAAAGCGCGTGTAAGAGTCGGGGAGGAAACTGCGGTTGTTGACAAAATAGGCAAATCCCTGTTTATCGAAAACCGTCACACCGCCGGCTTCGGCAAAAAAACGCTGCCGCACGGTTTCGTCAGAGTATAAAAGTTCCAGTAACGCACGATCCAGTCCCATTGCCTTTTCAAAAACCGTATTGCGCAGGAAATCCCCTTCCGGGGTAAAAAAACGTGCGTCTTTTTTTAAAATATCCATAACCTGCTTATAAAAATCTGACATAATTCCTCCATTACAAGCTTTCATAAGCGCCGGTATTCAACGCATGCCGCACGCTGCGCCATTCAGGGAAATGCTGCTCGACCAGCGCCCAAAATGCGGGACTGTGGTCGGCATAGCGCAGGTGCGCAAGTTCATGCACGATAATATAATCAATCCAGGCCTCCGGTTTTTGCGCCAGCCGGAGATTGAAGCGGATACGTCTGGCGGCGGGCGTACAGCTTCCCCATCGTGTGCGCATCAGGCGGATCGAGTATTGCGGTGGATCAAGGCCCATACGGGCGCTGTAAAACGGGACGCGTGTGCGCAGATAGCTTGCCAGCGCCAGCCGGTAAGCCTGCTCGGCTATTGCCCGGCGCTGCTGTACGCCGGCGTCTGGTGCACAGCATAAAACGGCGGTTTCCCCGCGGAAGAAAAGCCCCGGCTTTTCTTGCGCCGCCAGCTTAAGCGTAAGGCGCTGCCCGAACAGCCAAAGTGTGCGGCCTGCTTCGAAAGCCTGCATACAGCTGGCGCACTGGCCCGCTACAGCCGCTCTGTGACGCTGCAGCCAGGCAAGGCGGGGGCGAAGGAAGGCTTCGATCTGCGCGTCTGTCGCCCATAGCGGTGCGCTGACATGCGCAGTGCCGTCGGGATAAAGCCGGAGGTAGAAATTGCGGATCTTCCGGCGTGTCAGAACGAAGCGTTCACCGCCGATTTCAATAGGCGTGTCCATGGGTTGCATTTCCTCCGTAAGCCCCGCTTTTTTCGCTGAAATCCTATGTATACAGCGGCAGGTCTTACCGCATCCAATTGATTTATTATACCATTGACGCGCAGGTCTTGGCAAATAAAACTTTTCGGCTGCATCCTGTCAAAAAGTATTCGTTTTCTTGAGAAAACCAACAGGATATGCTATAATAAGACAATACATTATTCCCCACGTTTTGCGGCCGTCAGGCTTCGCACATAAAAGCGCAGCCTGCTCTGGACTCTGTCCGGCGGCGTTTCTCATGTCCGGCCGGGATGCGAAGATTTCTGCCAGGAGGAGAGGGCTATGTTCACAAAACCAGCGCTTATGCTTCCTGCCGCGCCCGCATATGCTGTGCTGCCGGAAGGCACCTATTATTCCGGGGCCGGGATGGAACCGGATGTGCTTGTTGGGCGGGTTCGGGATCTGCATCAGCTTCGCGCCTGCCTTGCCTGCCGGTTTTATCATATTCCTGCCATGCAGCTGCGTGGGCGTCTGCTGCCGGTCTCCCATGTGGCCCTGTACCTGCCTGCGTTTTCTGCCGGCATGCGGCCGGGAATTGCTTATCTCGGTCGGATCATGCATGTGGAACTTATTAGGCGCAGGGAAATTGACGTCCTTCCAAAGGCGTCCTGCGAACCATATTACCGTTTTTCAGTTGACGGGTGGCGCGCAACTGCCCCATCATCCGCCTATCCCCGTGCTGTCCCCTATTTTTATACCAGCCGCTTCCGGCTTGAGCATTGGGCCTGCGCAGATGCGCTGACACATGATGAAGAGGGTTTCCTTCTGTTCTCCCAGTTGCAGCGTCTTGCCCGTTATGCGGACATGTCCACGCGGCGGGGATTCAGTTGCGGGCGGCGGATGGTCATCTGCGACGGAATCCTGTTTACTGTCTGCGAAGGACCGCAGGTATTGGGACGTTTTTCTGTGCGCGCATTTTCCCATGCGCCCTATGAGATTTTTGCACGGGTTCGCGCACTGCTTATACAGGAATCCGGAAGCTGTCCTCTGTAAAAGAGGACAGCTTCCGGACTATGTTTTTTCCCTGGTATTCTCCGGATGCTGCGGCTCCGCGCGCAGGGTAAGCAGCAGACGGATAAACATGCCCGTCTGGTAAAGCAGGAATTCCAGAAAGCGTGCATCTATGGCGTCGTTATGCTTTGCGGCACGATCGTTGAGCTTGCGGTAAAGATCAGCAAGCTTTACGTAAGCTTCGCAGAATTCACGCGGCGCACCACAGTTTTTCAAATACGCGCCTACGATGGGAATATTGTTGGAAAGATTGCGCTCGTTTTCAAAAAAAGCCTGCAAAAACGCCTCAAGCGCCTTGCGCAGATTGTCCGCAGTGTCGCGGATATACTCCTTTTTTGCATACTGCTTCAGTGCAGTAGAAAAGCTTTTGTATGCCGCCGGGTAGGCGCGCAGCCAGAGCAGCGGGCAGGATACCAGTGATTCATCCAGTTCCGCCGCTCCTTCAGGGAAAACAAAGTACCCGTCGGCGTCTTTGTAAATTTCAATTGGGAGCCCGGACTGCTGCATCATATTGCGTAGCAGGTTGATAAACGCCTGCCGGTCCCAGGAGGAATAGGGCAATTGCTCAAACGTATTGACAAACGCAATATAATCGCTTAAGAAGGCGCCGAGGTCTTCTGCTTCGTCTCCGAGGATAGAAAGCACACAGCCCGGCGGGCTGCGCAACTCGCAGAAACGCCTTCCGGTCATCATACAAAACTGGAAATAGCTTTTCCCGGTATAGCCGATTCCGTCCCGGGATATGTTCAGCAGATTATGGATTTTATTTTGCAACAGCCGGAATTTTTCCTGATCCCCAAACCCAACGCCAAGGCATTGCCTGTAATCAATCCACCGCATAGCCACCTCGCTTCCTGCTTAAGCAGCGTTTTTCCCTTTTTATGAAGATTATAGCATGATATGGTTAAAAAACAAAGAAAACGCGATCCGGTTTTTTACGGTTTTCATCCATGTTTTACGGAAAAGGAAATTTGTAAATTGACGCGCTCCTGCCTTTCCCCTATGCTGAAGCTATAGAAATTTAGGAGGATAAACCATGCTGCTGCGTTTTAACTATCGATCCCAGGCGCTTGGACATTGGGTTGATGTCAGTGCCGTGATCCCAACCAATTCCTTCAGCTACTATGACCTTTCCCAGGGAACGCGTGGGCATATGGGCCCTGGAGAGACGCCGTCCCTTCCGGTCTACCATTCTGGAATGAAATTTCAGACTGTCTATCTGATCCATGGCGGTGGGGATGATGACTCGCTGCCTCTGCGTTATACCAATGTTGAGCGCTATGCCGAGCGCAACTGTGTTATGCTTGTGGCGCCGGATGTGGCCAACTCCTTTGGTGTAGATACCGCTTATGGAAAAAATTATTCGACTTTTATCGGAGAAGAACTTCCGGTGGTGGTACAGTCGCTGTTTCCTTCCTCCCCGGAACGCCGGGATAATTTTATTGTGGGCTATGCTATGGGCGGCAATGCGGCGCTTGGAAATGCGCTTCGTTACCCGCACCGCTATTGCGCCTGTGTCGATATTTCCGGCGGCATCGGCCTTACGGCCAATACCGGTACACTGGAAAGGGAACTGAAAAGCGAACATTTCAAAAGCTTCCCGATTTATCTGAATACTTTCGGACCAGCCTCGCAAATCGAAGGTTCCCGCTTTGATCTTGCAGCGCTTGTCCGCCAGGGATTGGCTGAGGGCGTGGATTTTCCCGCGCTGCATCTTGTGTGCGGAAGCCGCGAATTTATCCGAGAACGCGTGGAGGATGATGTGCGCGCGCTGCGTACGCTGGGGCTTGCAGTCGAGTACACGCTTGCCGAGGGGTACGGCCATGATTTTGAAATGTGGGACGCATATCTGCGGCGTACGCTTGATGACTTCCTCCCGCTGCGCCGGTGTGCGTTATAGGACCTGCGTATTGTATTTTGAAAAAGTAAGCCGGTCCGTTGCGTGAAAGGGCTCTGCGCTTGCAGGATTATGCCCATGGGACAGCACAGCGCCGGGGTTTAGGAAAGAACGTGAGACCATGGCCGTTGCGCGGTTTATGAGATGAAAGCGTATGACGCAGATCAAAATTCGGTAACTGGATGGGATGCATGCGGCGGATTAATATTTGTAAGGGCTGGAAAGAAAGCTTGCGTAGCCTGCATCCGGGAAGACGGCGTCCGGATTTCGGCGGCTGACTTTTTTCTGATCGCGTGGTATAATATAAATCATGTACTGTGCGGGGAGGAAAAGCGTATGGCGGTAACCCGGGCTATGGAAAACTATCTGGAAACCATTTTGATTTTGACACAGCGCAAAGCGGGCGTACATGCGGCAGATATCTGCGCTGAACTGGGTTATTCGCGGCCTACTGTATCAGAGGTTGTCCGGCACCTGCGTGAAAAAGGTCTGATCGAGGTGGATGGGGAAAACCATATCACGCTTACACAACAGGGCCGTATCATTGCCGAACCGATTTATGAGCGGCATAATGTGCTTGCCCGCTTTTTCCTGCGTATCGGCGTATCCCCAGAAACGGCCTATGCGGATGCCTGTAAAATCGAACATGAGATCAGCGAGGAAAGTTTCAGCCGGCTTAAAGCGCTGATGGAAGAAAAACAGCAAGAGTAAAGGCATCTGCTTTCCAACTGGGCTGCTTGCCCGAACCGAAGGTGGAAAATCCCCCTGCGAATCCGTTGTATTCGCAGGGGGATCGTTTTTCGGAAATGCGCTTGATGCTCAGCGCGTGGCGGGTTCCAGAAGCGTAAGCGTCCGCCTATCTGCGTCGAGCCTGCAGCGTAAGCCGTAAGGAAAGATACCAATGGGCTCTGCGTGGCCAAAATTCACATTATAGAGGATCGGAAGTTCCGGACGTCCAGCCTCAATGCCGACAACCCGGCGGAAAACCTCTTTATAAGGCTCATATTTCCCGCGCCGGGCAGGTTTCCCGACAAGGATTGCATTGACTGCCTGCAAAATTCCCTGAGCCAGGAGGCTGCGCAGAATCCAGCACAGTAGATCACAGGACATGTCCATTTCGCTTGTCTCCAGGAAAAGAATTTTGCCGCGCCATTGTTCTGCCGGGGGCCAGATCGCCGTACCGAAGAGCTGGATAAAAGTATCCAGACATCCGCCAAGCAGTTCGCCTTCAGCAATGCCAGACCCCTGCAGGATTTCATAGCCATGCGGCTCCGGGTTCCAGGTTTTTTCCCGGCCTCGGTTTTCCTCGCACCACCAAATCCGTTCATCGTCGTCATCCCGGAAAAAGGGCGCGCTGGGAATATCCAGCATTGCTTCTGGTTGGAAGAGCGTGCGCCGGATCATAGATTCCGTATATGGATTGATGCGCACATATTCGGAGAAATTATTCATAACAGAGGCCCCGTAGTAGGAAACAAGCCGCGCGTGATAACACATGAAATGGTTTGCGGTTGTATCCGAGAAGCCTGTGAAAATTTTCGGGTTCCTCCGGATGAGACTGAAATCGATATAGGGAAGCAGCCGAATTGTATCGTCGCCGCCAATGGCATTAAAAATCCCCCGCACTTCCGGATTGCGGAAAGCGTTCATCCAGTCCTCTGCCCGGGCTTCCGGATGCCGGTAGAGATACTCTACCCCCCTGCGCGCATTGTCCATACATAGGACGCGCAGGCCGAAGTCCTCCTCCAGGCGCTTTTTCGCAATTTCA
Organism: uncultured Eubacteriales bacterium; assembly: GCA_934546935.1. Lineage (GTDB taxonomy): Bacteria > Bacillota > Clostridia > Oscillospirales > QAMX01 > CALWJF01. The sequence continues at coordinate 184,206 of CAKTEH010000002.1, read as the reverse complement.
TATTTATGGATAAACTGAGGCTCTCCCAGCATGCCTTGGGAAAAGCTGACAATGGCGACCGTGTCGCCGCGGTGCAGACGCTCCGGCTTGAGCACGGTGTTTTTCCTCCTGATGTCTTTCTGGATTTTATAGTTTCGGTTTTTTGGTTTTTGGCCGTACGGAAAGATCTGTATCCTGTATTTTTCAAGAATAAGACGCCTGCCGCAAGTTAACCGGCTTGTACTGTGGCACGGTATGTGCTAAAATAAAAATAAACTGGATAAAGGAGAACATGATAATGGATACCGAGTGCAAATTTACGGAAATCAATAACCATATTGCCCAGATTAATATCGGCCCCGGCTCCTATGTCATACGCGGGACAGATCGCGCCCTGGTTATCGACACTGGCTATGGCCGCGAAAACCATAAGGATTATGTGCGTACTTATACCAGCCTGCCGCTGACGCTTGCCTGTACGCATTCTCATTTTGACCATGTGCGAGGCAATGTTTTCTATGATGAATGCCTCTTGAATCCTGCGGATTTTTCAATTTATGACATGATGTTTGATTTTAACCAGGTGCCGGAGGCGTTCCGTTCCCTGCGCCCCGGCCCATTGAAACCGATCTGCGACGGTGAAGTTCTTGATCTGGGAGGGCGTCATGTGGAAGCCATTGCAACCCCCGGACATACGCCTGGATCCACCTGTTTTCTGGATATTGAGGATCGTGTCCTGGTTACCGGCGACACGGTTTTGCATGATACGGTTTGGTTGCTGTTCCCCTATAGCCTGTCTGTTGAGGAACATAATGCGTCGCTTAAGAAGCTCTCCTCGCTGCGCAGCCGCTTTGATTACCTGCTGACCGGCCATACAATTGGTTTGCAGCCGGTAAGCCTGCTCGATGATCTGATCGAGGCGTCCGATGCGATTCTTGCGGGAAAAACGGAACGTGCAGGTATTTATAATTTCGGTGCGCATGCTGGGCTGCCCTGTTATTATTTTGGAGAACATAATGGCCCTTTGGTCTATCGGCCTGACCACGTTTTCAAAGAATAACGAAAAAATCCACACGCCTACAGTCTTCTGGCGTATTGCGCTCCCTTGTGCATTTATGCATAAGGGAGCGTTTTAAACTGTGATATGGATATTTGAAAAGAGGAGGGCTCTTACGATGTCAATCGAAAAAGTACGCGAATATCTTCGTGTTTACGGGATGGAATCCCGCATCCTTGAATTCCCTGTTTCCAGCGCAACGGTAGAACTGGCGGCTTCAGCGCTGGGCTGCGAAGGCTGCCGGATTGCAAAAACGATTTCTTTTGATGTAAATGGGAGGACGGTGCTCGTAGTTGCGGCGGGCGATGCAAAGATCGATAACGCCAAATATAAAGCGTATTTCGGCGTCAAAGCAAAAATGCTCTCCTGGGAAGAAGCACCGGCGCGCATTGGCCATGCGGTTGGCGGCGTCTGCCCGTTTGCCGTCAATACGGGAGTAGCGATATATCTGGATATTTCACTGCGCCGCTTTGAGACGGTATTTCCTGCCTGCGGAAGTGCAAATTCTGCGATTGAGCTCAATCTTTCCGAGCTGGAGACGCTGGCAAATCCGGAGGACTGGATCGATGTATGCCGGCTTCCGGGGCAGCAGCCCGGGTAAGAGGACAGCGCTTATTCCAAAGCGTCTTCTATTTTCAGAAACTGGTAAGCAATGCGTGGGCTGCCATCCGGCAGGCGGATAATGCCGCAGCGGACAAAGCCGGTCTGTTCAAGCAGATGCTGCATCGTATGGTTGTCCGCGTGGGTATCGATGCGCAGGGAAGCTGTCTGTGCTTTGCAGAATCCTGCAATATGCCGGAATACGCCGTGCAGCGTCCCGTCGCTTGCAACACGGTGGATACAGCCGTAAGGGCCGCCGTCAAGCCAAGCACCGTCGATTTGCGTATAGCTAGGCTCGGCGCCGGTGAAAAAGACAAAGGCTGCATGCGCGGTGTAATCGGCGCCTTCAAGCACGTACAGCTGCCCGCGGCGCATATCCTCTTCCAATGTTTCCGGTGTGGGATTATGGTTTCCCCATTGGCAGGGATTGCCATGCGTTTTCATGTAAAGACGCGCGGTTTGGTAGATTTTCAGAATCTGTGTAAATTCCTGCGGTTTCGCCGGGCGGATCAAAATTCTGCACCTTCTTTTTTGATTCTACCCTGTATCCTAACACAGCAGCGTGCGTCTGGCAAGTTTTTCCCTGCCGGATCCGAAAACCTGCAGCGCAAACAGCCGCCTTTTGCCTGCGCAGCCGGATTTGACATGGTTTTTCCGAAAAGCCGCATGGATGCGTTCCAGAGGCGTTTCCCTGTGCTGACCATGACGCCGGTTGTACTGATTTTTCGAAGGTCCGCTGATGGGCCGGCGCAGGCACGCTTGGGCCTGTGGAGGAAACGGCGCGCAGGCGAAAGGAACAGCCTGCTGGTATTCTTTTCCTTTATTTTGGCTTTGTCCATGGCCTATGGCATCCGGCCTGGGTGGTTTCCTTGTTGCTGCGCTGCTGAGCGGCATGGCAAGTATTCTGTGTGATTAAGCTTTGCAGCAACCTATGCGCGTCTGGAATAAAACAGACGTGCATTTTTGTTGTGCTAAGAATGAATAAATTTTAAACTGACGATTTTCAAGCTTCTTTGCCTTTACATTTATTTATACTTGTATTATAATACTGATACTGTTTTTTAAAAGCATACAGATATTTTGGCTTGTATTGTCTGAAAATATATTGACATAATTATAATAAACGCATATAATGGTTTCAAATACTAGATAGAGGTGTCCTAAAATGTCTTATCAAATCTTCACCGATACAGCCGCCAATCTTCCTTATGAGGAGATGACCCGGCTTGGCATACGTGTGCTGACGTATCCGCTGGAGCTTGGCGGTGCGCGTTATGAATGCCCGGCAGATCTGACCCGCTTTGATTATAAGCAGTATTATCATGCGCTGCGCTCCGGGACACCAGTGAAGACTTCGCTGATTAATCAGGAAGTATTTATGGACGCTTTTGCTCCGGTTTTGGAAGCCGGCGAAGATGTGGTTTATATTGGGCTTTCCTCCGGCGTCAGCGGGACGGTACACTCGGCCCGGATGGCTGCCGAACGCCTGTGCGAAAGCTATCCAGGGCGCCGCGCCGAGGTGGTGGATTCTCTGGGCGCTGGCCTGGGCATTGGGCTGGTTGCCTGTCATGCTGCAGATTTGCGCGCGCAGGGAATGGAATTGTCTGCGTTATGTGCCGATTTACGTGAATACTGCGGGAATATGCGCCAGTATTTTACGGTGGATGATATGATGTTCCTGCGCCGCGGCGGGCGGATCTCGGGGGTAAAAGCTATTGTCGGAACGGTTCTGCAGATCAAGCCAATCCTTTACGGCAACGAAGAGGGGCGTATTGTGATGATTGATAAGGCGCGCGGCCGCAGGGATGCGATCAGCCGGATCGCCAGGCTTTACCGGGAGACTGCGGTTGATCCGCAGCACAGCCGGGTTGCAATTTCTCATGGCGACTGCGAGGCGGACGCAATGGAGCTTGCCGAACGGATCTGTGAAATCGCGCGTCCGGGCGAGCTGATTGTTTCGGTGCATGAACCGATGACCGGCGCACATGTCGGGCCCGGGATGCTGGCGCTGTTTTTTGCCGGGAAAGGGCGCTGAATAGATTTATGCGGGCTTGTAGATTCATGGCGGAGCTTTTGTGATTCGTCACGGAAATTTGGAAAATTCACCTGTTTTTATCCTGCTTTCATCCTAAAAAACAGCTTTTTTGCGCTTGACAGTGCCAGCGTATGCGTGCTAGAGTAAAAACGGTACTGAACGATGGGTTCGGGAGAGTGTCTGCCGTGGGGCGGACCACCGAAGGGGCGAAACTCTCAGGTCAAAGGACCGGATCCGGACAGGCCCTCTGGAGAGCGCATGGCGCACCGATGAAGCAATTCGCGCATACAATGGCGCGGAGAATCTTTCAGGTTGACAAGACAGAGTACGGCGGAAGCAGAATCCGGCCGTACTTTTTTTCGTTTTGGAGGGTGTGTTATGGAAGTGTCTATCCGCATTCTTGAGCTTCTTGGGACTGTTGCGTTTTCTGCGTCGGGCGCAATGATCGGCATACGGAAAAATATGGATATACTGGGTATTGCGGTACTTGGGCTGGTAACGGCGACTGGAGGCGGTGTAATCCGGGATCTGGTGCTGGGCATTCATCCGCCTGTGCTGTTCCGGGATCCGGTTTACGCGGCTGTTGCATTATTGACCGCGATTGTGTTATTTTTGCCGCCGATTCGCGCGTTTTTTGAACGGAACCGCCGCATATACGACGTCGCCCTGTTTATTATGGATACGGTTGGGCTTGCAGTTTTTACTGTTGCAGGAATCCGGACGGCATATAATGTTTCCAGCGTATACAGCATTTTTCTTTTGGTGTTTGTCGGCGTGATTACCGGTGTCGGCGGCGGCGTACTGCGCGATGTGTTGGCGGGGGAGCAGCCTTACATTTTCGTCAAACATGTTTATGCCTGTGCATCTATTCTTGGTGCGTTGGCGTGTGCCATACTTTGGGAATATGCTGGGCAGGGCGCTGCAATGGCAATAGGCGCAGCTATTGTAATGGTTATCCGTGTGCTCGCTGCGTATTTCCGCTGGAGCCTGCCGCATGCTTGCGCTGCGCCTGGCCGGCCGCAGGAAGCTGCGCCGCCCGCAGATGCGGATTTACAGAGGGAAAAAGATGCCTGCAGTTTATGATGAGGAAACTTTTTTCATTGGTATGCCCAAATGGCCCGAAGCCGCGAGGAGCTTTCGGAGACGGGAGAGCGGCCGCAGTTTCAGGCGCTGTTTCCTAATTTGAAGAGGAAATCAGTGCTTGACCTTGTCTGTGGGTATGGCTGGCACAGCCGGTATGCAGCCGAATCGGGCGCGGCAAAGGTCTTGGGGATTGACGCCAGCTGAAGGATGCTGGACTATGCGTGCAGGCATGATGCACATGCGGACATAGAATACCGTCTGTGCACGGTAGAGGAATATGCCTATCCTCCGAACCGTTTTGACTTGCGTTATTTCCAATTTGGTACTGCATTATGTGGGGACGCTTGAACCGGTTTTCAAAGGGGTTTATACCTGTTTGGAACCCGGTGGTGTGTTCCTTCTGAATATCGAGCATCCGGTATTTACCGGGGGTGCGGGACAACGCTGGATTGAAGGGGAAAACAGGGAAAAATATTGGCCGGTCGGCCGGTACTTTGAACCGGGCCCGCGGACAATGGACTTTCTTGGATGCCCGGTTGTGGAGCAGCATCACGCGCTGCCCCAGATCCTTATGGGCCTGCTTGCCGCGGGGTTATCGCTGGAATCAGTAGAGGAAGCAGTCCTGCCAGAGGAATGGATGGGGTTTGCGGGAATGGAAGACGAGCTGCGCCGGCCGGGGATGCTTTTGATCCGGGCAGGTAAACTCCGTGCGCGGGACTGCGCGCACGCATAAAGTTTTGGATATAAGGAAAAAAGCCAGCCCGCGCCGGGTGTTGCATCCGGCGCGGGCTGGCTTTTTTGCAGTTTTATCTGGATACGTTCAGTCTTTCTGGGGATCCGGGCGGTATTCAAGGATATCGCCTGGCTGGCAGTTGAGCACCTGGCAGATACGTTCGAGCGTGGAAAATTTAACAGCCTTGGCATGTCCGTTTTTCAGAATGGATACGTTTGCAAGCGTCAGCCCGATGCGTTCGGACAGCTCGGTTACGCTCATCTTCCGCCGCGCCAGCATGACGTCAAGGTTGACTATAATCATCGCGATACCTCATATTGTCAGGTCGTTTTCTTCCTGAAGGGTACTGGCTTTGCGGATCAGCATGGATAGGGCTGCGCATACGCCGCAGGCGATCAGCGCAAGGAAAGCCAGCACAGTAAAAAACAGGAAGATACCCGGGTGGTTGACGACAAAAAGTGAAAGCACGATATTTCCAGCCATCAGATAAATGGACTCGGCGGCGGCAAGGATAGAAATGCGGCGCATGCTGCGCACATTTTCCGGGCAGAAGGACCGGTCGAGCCCGATGCGTGAAAAAATTGCCCAGGCGTCGGCAAATGCCCAGAACACCGGAATACAGCTTAACAGCACGTAACCAAGCCAGGGCCAGAACGCATAGATATATTCGGGGTAATTTCGTACCACTTTCACTGCGATATGCGGCGCGAGTACGAAATAGATCGCTGCAACTGCCGCCGCGGCCAGAAGCAGGATGGCTTTGAGCATATTCGCACAGTTTTTCTGAGACATCATGCGCCTCCCTTTCCGTCTGTTTCTACCAGTATAACAGTAAAATTCAAAAAGTCAATATATATTTATTGAATTACAATAAACTTTCTTTCTTTTCCCGGCATACTTGTTCGTAAGTTTACCTTGCCAAAAAACGGACATACTAATAGCCGATAGATATAAAAAGACGGCTTTGGGGTGAATTATGGCAAACAACGAACCTGTAAAAACAGGGAATTTGGATACAGCCGCTGCACGCCTGCGCAAAATCCGCTGGGTAAAAGGGAAGCTTTTCGCCGTACGCAGGATTTTTTCGCGCCTGTATGCACAAATCAGCGCCTGCGCATTTTTGCCCAGGGAACTGGAGTGGTTGGCAGACAACCGCTACATTATTGACCGGGAAATAGCGGCATTGGAGGATGTGTTTCGTGAGACCGGGCGCAGGGCGCCAGTGGTACGGGTTTTTTCAGTCTGTGAGGCTGCGTTAGAGGATGCATGGCACAGCGCAAAAGTATTGGATGAAGCTGGGCTGTGCAAGCTTCTGCACCAGCGTGCGCAGGTACTTTCCGAGCGGGAACTTTCGCTTCTGGCGCCTGCGTTGAAGCTTTCCGCACTTTGTTTCCTGGCGGGGCATGCCCCGCAGCTTGCTTCCAGTGCCGCACAGGCGGCGCAGGGCAGCCGCCGTACAAATACTGCGCTGGCCGATGCAATGGCTTTTGGCATTGCCGCGCTGCGCAGCCTATCCAGTGCAGATTTTGAAAAAGTGCGTGCGCAGATCAGTGCTGTGGAAGCCCGGCTCCGGCTTGATCCCTCCGGCGCTTATCCGGCTATGGATGAACAAAGCCGGGCCTATTACCGGGCCCGGACGGCGCAGCTTGCCAAGCGCTTCGGGCTTTCCGAAAGTGCCTGTGCCCAGCGGGTGCTGGAGCTTGCACAGGGACACGCCGGTGATGCGCGGCGGGGGCATGTAGGGTATTATCTATTCTGCAGGCCGCTGGGGAAATCGCTGGGCCGGACAGCGCGCGTGCTGTATATAGCGCTGAGCGTGCTGTTCCCGGCTCTGGCGGCGGCGGGGATTGCCTGCGCCGGATGCGGCTGGTTTGCATTGTGCGCGTATCCGGTGCTTTTGGATTTATGGATCCGTCTGGAAAACCCGGTTTTCCTGCGTTTTGTACCTGTGAACCCGATTTTTTCTATGGAGGTACAAACACCGGTTCCGGATGACGCGCGTACCTTATGTGTCATTGCGGCGCTTGCGGCAACGCCGGAACAGGCGCGGACGCTTGCGGAAAAACTCGGCGAATATGCGCTTGCAGCAAAAGGCGGGAAAAATCTGAGTTTTGGATTGCTTCTCGACCTTAGAGAGGCAGAAAGCCCGGTTGAGCCGGAAGACGCTGCGATTGTGAATGCGGCGGCGCAGGCTATTGCAGCGCTCAATGCAGGTTCCGGCACAGGCTTTTATCTGTTCACCCGCCCGAGGCAATGGAGCGAAAGCGAGCAGGCCTATATCCCGCGTGAACGCAAACGCGGGGCGCTGGAAGCACTGTGTGCGTTGCTGCGCGGCGGCGAAAGCGAACTGCAAGCGTCCGCTGCACTGCCGCAGAATATCCGTTATATTGCGACGCTTGATGCGGATACCGAGCCGGCTATCGGCGCGCTGCCGCAGGCCATTGCAGCGCTGCGCCATCCGCTTAACCGGCCGGTTATTGCGCATGGGCGGGTACAGGCAGGCCATGCGCTGGTTCAGCCGCGTCTGTCGCGCGCACTTCGCCGGGACAGCCTGTTTGCGGAGGCTTATGCCGGACAGGGTGGGTTTGATGCATATGGCGCGGCGGCTCCGGACTTCTATCAGAACCTGTGTGGGGAAACCAACTTTACTGGCAAAGGGGTTTTCGATGTCGACGCTTATATGCAGGTACTATACGGCTCGCTGCCGGAAGAACGCATTCTCTCCCATGACCTGCTTGAGGGCGCTTATCTGCGCGCGGGTTTCTGCCCGCAGGCTGAATTCTTTGAGGACTTCCCACAGTCGGCCAGCGCGTATTTTGGACGGGAACATCGCTGGATCCGCGGCGATTGGCAGGCCGCTCCCTGGATCTTCCCGCATATCAAGGCCAAGGACGGACAGCGTGTCCGCAACCCGCTTCCAGCTTCGGCAAAGCTGCGGATTTTTGATAATCTGCGCCGGAGTCTGCGGCCGGTATTCCAGCTCGCACTGATTTTTATCGCGGTATACACATCCGCGCCGGATTGGCTGCTAATCCTTGCGGTACTGTCTTTCCTGCCCGACCTTTTGGGATGTACGGTCATGCCGCGTGAAGAATACCGCGCCAGGATTCCAGACACAATGGTGCGCACATTGCGCCGCACGGTGTATGATTTTATTTTCCTGCCCAAAGCCGCCTGGACGGCGCTCGATGCGGCGGGGCGTGCGCTGTGGCGCATGTACATCAGCCGGCGGCATCTTTTGCAATGGCGTACGGCTATGCAGGTTGGGCTGGGCAAAGCAAACGCCGCGGCCTGCGCGTGGGCATTTTTGCCCTGTGCCACAGCGGGCGTGTTGCTTTTTCTGCCTCCGTACGACGGTTTTTTTCTGCTGCTGTGCCGCGCGGCGGCAGCGCTTGTCTGGCTGTGTGCCCCTGCTGTGGCATACCGGAGTGCGAAAACGCCGGGATGCAGACGCTGCATGCTTGACGCTCCGGCCCTGGAATGGGTTTTGGCGCAGAGTGAACGCATGTATGGGTATTTCCGGGACAATGTTTGTGCTGCGACGCATTTCCTGCCGCCGGATAATGTACAGTTCACACCTGCGCAGGGTGTAGCCCGGCGCACTTCTCCAACCAATATTGGCCTTGCGATGCTGGCTTTTGCCGCGGCGAAGGATCTTGGCTTTGCAACACAGGAGGAGATGCTCTCGCGTCTGGAGGCAATGGCCTCAACGCTGGAAGGGATGGAAAAATGGCATGGCAACCTTTATAACTGGTATTCGACGGATACTGCGGAACCCATGTATCCACGCAGGGTATCCACTGTTGACTCGGGCAACCTCCTGGGCTGCTTGATTGCGTTGGAGGCTGCCCTGCGGGAAATCCAGGATCAGCGGGCCGGAGCTCTGGCCGCGCGGATCCATACGCTTTCAACGGGGATGGAACTTGCGCCGCTCTACGACCCGGTGTGGCGGCTGTTCCGGCTTGGCTACGATGCCGAACATGGGAAACCTGATGATTCCTATTATGACCTGCTGGCAAGTGAGGCGCGGCTTGCCTCTTATATTGCAGTTGCGCGTGGAGAAGCGGATATGCGTCACTGGCTGCGGCTTGGACGGTTGATGGGCGGGCTTCACCGCCGCCGCGGGCTCCTGTCCTGGTCGGGGACGATGTTTGAATACCTTATGCCTGCGCTCCTGCTGCCATCCTATGAGGGCTCGCTTTTGTATGAAAGCGAATATTTTGCACTGTATTGCCAGAAGAAACGCTTTAAAACCCGGCCTTATGGTGTTTCGGAAAGCTGTTTTTTCGCTTTTGACAGTGATATGAATTTTCAATATAAGGCGCATGGCGTGCAAGCGCTGGGGCTCAAGCGAGGGCTTGACAGGGAAGCGGTGATTGCGCCCTATGCCGCGTGGCTGACGCTGGCACTTGATCCACAGGAAGCCTATCAGAACCTGCGAAGCTTTGACACATTGGACGCCGCCGGGACATGGGGGCATTATGAAGCGCTTGACTTTACCCGTTCCCGTATCCCGGACGGCAGCCGCTATATGCCTATCCGCTGTTTTATGGCGCATCATGTCGGCATGAGCCTGATTGCAGCGGCAAATGCCCTGTCCGATGGTATCTGGCAGCGCAGATTCTTTGCTGATGCGGCGATGCGTGCGCACAGCTCGCTTTTGAAAGAACGTGTCCCGGTTGGCACACCGCTTCGCGCCCGTCCGCAGCACTATGCACGCGAGCTGCGCGGCGCGGTGGAGGAAATGGAACTGGGAAGGAGCCAGGGGATTGCCTGGAGGGAACCCGCCTGTGTGATGCTTTCAAACGGCGGGATCCGAGTCTTAGCTACCAGTCTCGGCATTGCGCGTATTGTCTGTGCAGGGGAGGACCTTGTTGCGTTCGACGCGCGGCATCTGTCCGGCGCCGGCGGTGTGCATGTGTTGCTGGCATTGGATGGGACGTTGTATTCACTGACGCCAGCGCCGTTTTTTGCTGGAAACGTCGAATATGCTGCGCGTTTTACGCCCGCTTATGCCGAATATACTGCGAAAATTGGGAAGGTCACAGCAAAATTGCGCGTGTCGGTCTGCGCCGAAGAAAAGGCAGTGCAGTTTGCTCTTGCTTTTGACGGCTTACAGACGCAGGATGCGCATGCAATTGTGGCTTTTACGCCGGTGGTCGATGAGCTGCGCGCTTTTACAGGGCATCCGGCGTTTTCAAAGCTGTTTTTGTCGGCGCATGTAACGCAACCGCCTGCGTCTGTACTGGCGATGTCCCGCCGCACGCGTTCCGGTGCGCCTGGCAGGAGTGCGGCGCTTGCCTGCTCGGATACAGCGGTTTTTGAAACTTCGCGTGAACGCGCCTTGGGGCGCGCCGGCCTTTTGGGGCTTCTGCGGATCCCGGCAGCATCTGCCGCGGACAGCGGTGCGCCGGATCCCTATGCTGCAGCCTATGTGCCTTTAACGCCCAGTGCCGGAGAAACGTGTAAGCTGCGCTTTGCGCTGGGCTGCGCGGCGAACGAGCCCGATGCAGTACAGGCCGCGCGCAGCGCGCTCGAATACGGCCCCGGCGTGGAATCCCATCGTATGTATGAGCTGCTTGAAGCGCTTGGGATGGATGCAAACGATGCGCAGCAGGCGTTTTCCCTCTATGCGCGCGCCTTATATTTGACGCCTTCTCTGCGCCAGCAGGCGGCGTATCTGGAAAAATTGAGCGCAGGACGGAGCTTCCTGTGGCGTTTTGGAATTTCAGGGGACTATCCGCTTCTTTTGCTGCGCACCGAAGGGGGAAATACAGTGGAAAAGGCCTTGCGTGCGCATATGTTCCTTTACCTGTGCGGGGCATATTGTGACCTTGCCGCGCTCAATGCCGACGGAGGGTATCTGCGCGGCGGTTACGTTTCCTGTGTGGAAATCCTGCGCGAGTGGGGTGGGGAAAGCCTGCTCGGCCAGCGAGCAGGTGTACACCTGCTCGACGAAAACACCCTGACGCACCAGGAGCGGGAACAGCTGTATGCACTGGCAGATCTGGTACTGGAGGATACGGAAGCCAGTGTGGAAACGACAGGGGATGGAGCCGCGCTTGTATCTTTGTATCCGGAGCGCAGCGCAGATGCCGGCAGGGTCGAAACACCCTGTACGATCCAGGGAATGGAAGCATATTTCGAGGCCGCGCCTGCGCTTGTCTGGTCGCATCCTTTGGCGAATGCGCATTTTGGTTATCTGGCCTGCGACAGCGGAGCGGGGAATATGTGGTACTGCAACTCGAGGGAAAACCGCATAAACCGCTGGGAAAACGACCCGCTTGCCCGTACTGGGCCGGAGAATGTGGAACTGGTTACGCCAAAGGGGAGGACGAGTCTGTTTTCCCGGGGCGGGGATTGCCGGGTGCGTTACCGTCCAGGCTTTGCGGAATGGGAAAGCCATATTGACGGCATTGCCTGCACCCTGCGTGCCTTTGTGCATCCGCAGCTGCCGGCGCGTATATTTGAACTTACGCTCAAGTCAGATGCCCCCGCGCAGGCATATATCCTGTGGCATACGACGTTGATTCTGGGCGAGACGGATGAATCCCGGCGTTATGTGCGCACGGGATATGACGCGGCCCATGGCGTGATCAATGTATGCAACCCGTCGGCCCAGCGTTTTGCGCCCTACCATTTTGTCTGTACGTCCTATCCGCGTGCGCAGGCATATACCTGCAGCGAAGCGGCCTTCCGTACCGGTATGCTTGATGGCACCTGTGGCGCCGGATTGGATCCTTGTGCAGCAATGCGCATTGAACCGGAACAGGACAATGGAGTATACCATGCCTGGATTGTCTGCGGCTGTGCGTCCGATGCGCAGCAGGCTGGGCAGATCACAGCGCTGTGTACCCCGGAAGCTGCGGCTGCGGCTGCGCGGCAAACGCAGGAATACTGGCGGCATATGTGCATGGATTTGGCCATAGAAACGCCGGATAAACGCATTGACGCGATCGTGAATGGGTTTGCAGCTTATCAGGTGCTTGCCGGACGCCTTTTTGCGCGAAGCTCCATGTACCAGAGTTCAGGCGCATACGGTTTTCGCGATCAGCTTCAGGATGCGGCGGGTCTTATGTTCCTGCCGCCGGATGCACAGCGTCATGCGCTGGTCCGGCAGCAGATCCTGTTCGCCGCTGGGCATCAGTACCGGGAAGGCGATGTACAGCACTGGTGGCATCCGGACGGGATGGATGCACATGTGGCGCGCGGCGTGCGCACAAGGGTCAGCGACGACCTGCTGTTTTTACCCTATGTAACGCTGCTATACCTCCAAAAGACAGGGGACAGCTCGATTCTGGACGCGCCTGCTCCCTGGCTGGATTCACCGCCTCTTATGCCGCAGGAACGTGAACGGCTGGAAGAAGCGCCCGTCAGCCAGGACAGTGCAAGCGTATGGGAGCATTGTCGCCATGTCCTTGCGTGTGTGATGGAACGCGGCTGTGGACCGCATGGCCTGGCGCATATCGGCGGCGGGGACTGGAACGATGCAATGAACGAAGTCGGGATTGCCGGACATGGGGAAAGCGTATGGCTGAGCTGGTTTGCAGCGCTTGTCTTTGAGCAGATGGCGGCGTATGGGGAAAACCGCTGCGACGCCGACACCATATTTTCCTGGCGGCGGTTTTCCCGGGAATTGACGGATGCAGCATATGCGGCCTGGGATGGCGATCATTTCCTGCGCGGCTGGCATGACGACGGCACGCCGGTTGGCAGCGCCCAGTCTGACGCCTGTAAAATTGATGCGATCAGCCAAGCTTTCTGCGCTTTCGTCGAACCGCCTGCGCCGGCGTCCCCGGCAGAGGCTGCGCAGCGGGAAGTGCGCCGGATACAGGCGCTTCGCAGCGCTGTGCGCAGCCTGTATGACGGGACGGTCGTGCGGCTGTTTGATCCGCCGTTTACAACGGAATCGAAACAGGATCCCGGCTATATCAAGGGCTATACGCCCGGCGTCCGAGAAAACGGCGGTCAGTATACCCATGGCGCGATTTGGCTTGCAATGGGGCTGTTGCGTGCAGGTCTTGCTGACGAAGGTGCACGCATATTATCCTCGCTTGCACCTTCGCAGCGGCATGGCTATCGTGCCGAACCATATTATATTGCCGCCGATGTCTATACGGCGCCGCAGCTGTATGGGCGGGCCGGCTGGACAATTTATACCGGTGCGGCGGGATGGTATCTGCGTGCAGTACTTGACGAGCTGCTCGGGCTGCATTTCCTGCCGGGACGGTTGGAAATTGTCCCACGACTGCCTTCCGGCTGGCCGGGCTATCAGGCCCGCTATGAAAAAGATGGGGTTTGTGTGTGTATCCGTGTCCGGCGCGGGCAGACGCCGCAGTTGTATTTTGATGGCGCATCCTGTACGCAGATTCCCTGGCCCCCAGCACCGGGAGAGCATGAAGTGGACGTGGTTATTCAGTAGAAAACGATCCGCCCGGGAAACTCCCGGGCGGATCGTTTTATTCTTTTTCCAAATTATTTCCCATGCGCTGGAGATAGGACATAAAAATTTCTAATTCCTGATCGGAAAAACCCTGCAGGGCAAGCTGGGAAACTTTATCGAGTGACTGCATAACTTTTTCTGCGAGTTCCCGTCCGGCATCAGTCAGATAAATTCCAAAGACGCGTTTGCCGTTGGCAGCGTGCAGACTCTGGCGGTAGACGAGCCCATCAGCCAGCATTTTGCGCAAAAGCGCGGTCATGGTTGCAGGACGGACGTGGCAAGCCTCTGCCAGGGCTTTTTGGGAAACACCTTCGTGCTGGAGCAAACGCTGCAAAACTTTTGGTTGACCGTCGGACAGGCCAAGCTCGTAGAAATACTGGCGGCTTTTGGAACGGTGCAGCAGGAAGGTATATAAAAAGATATTATTGAAAGATGCAGACATGACGGTTCTCCTTATCGGATTTGCATGGAATTGAAAAAATGTGGGCGTGGCAGCTATGCCGCGCAGTCGGATAAACAGGGATTTACACGTGATTTTTGACGAAGAAGGGGATAAACTTTTTACTATTTTACCCTACAAAGCGGGCAACGTCAAGCCTGTTTTCTGTATTAGAATTTTCTGTGTTTTACAGGCCTGTGGAGGCAAAATTACTTTGCCTCCACAGGGATTTACTTTTTCGTCCGTTTTTTTCCGGATGCCAGACTTTATTTCTGGAACCGGAAAACATTCCAGGATAAAGGTTTGACATTGGCCTGAAGAATGCCGTTTTCAAACTTTGCGTCCGGATTTAAATTCGGCTTGATTGCGTCCGGGTTTTCCCAAGTGTTGGCAAGATCAAGATTATCGGTGTGCATTTCAATATGCTCGACGAAATGCAGGCCTTCAAAGCCGCGCAGATCCAGCGCAAGATCGTTGGAACTTTCCCAGTTACGGTTGATGACGAAGATATTGACCTCGCCTGAAGCTTTGTCGTATGCAGCGGCGGCATCAATAAGGTCAACGCCTTCCTGCTCATAATACTGATTGGTATCATCGACAATGTAGCTGGGTACGTCGTAGGTATCACAGTCTACGCTTACACGCAGCGAGGTTCCGCGTCCATAGCGCATCAACTGGGTATAAGGATAGGCGGAAGCCGTCGCCCAGACATGGTCGCGGTCGGTAGAGGCGAGGACGCCAAGACCGCCGGTCATACAGCCGATTTTTACGCGGTCGGCATGGCGGATAAAAGCCAGGAGCGTGGATGCGTTTGCCAAAGCGTTGAGCATATCGCCGCCGCGGGACGGGCGGGCGGGCATGTTGTCCGGGTCATGCAGGACATGCTGACGGTTCGGATCGGTTTCGTAGTGCGCTTTATAATGCAGGTATTCGCCGCGTCCATAATGCAGCTCTCCGGCCGGACGCATCATGATGCCGTATTCGTCGAAAGAGAGCATCATCTGCTTCGGGCTTTTCAGCTTGGCTGCAACATAGTCGCACATAGCGACTTCTGTATTGATATAGTCCTCAAAATAGCGGGAGGATGCCATGAAAGTGGGGATGTCGCCTGCGAGGACGGACTGATAGTGATGCATGGAAATATAGTCGACGCTGTGATAGCATTCCTGCATAACTGTAAGATCCCAGTCCGGATAATGCAGCATGTTCGGGGAACAGGATACCGCGGCAATCGTCTCAATACGGGGGTCAACCCACTTCATCAGCTTGCTTGTTTCGTTGGCCAGTACGCCGTAGCCTTTCGGGTCGTTGCCCCAGGAACGGATCTGCCAATACCCGTCCGGTTCATTGCCCAGATACCAGGTTTTTACGTTATAAGGGTCTTCATGGCCGTATTTACGGCGCAGGTCGGACCAGTAGGTCCCACCCTTGTGATTGGTGTATTCAATGATACTTACGGCGTCGTTGATATCGCCGGTGCCGAGGTTGATGGTATACAGCGATTCCGTGCCGACCATTTCCGCCCACTGCAGATATTCATCGTGGCCGACGTCGTTTGTGATATACTGCCGCCAGGCCAGGTCAAGATGGACCTTACGCTGCTGGCGCGGGCCGATAGAGTCCTTCCAGTCCCAACCGGAAACGAAGTTTCCGCCCGGGAGACGCACGGCGGGCAGGCCGGTTTTCTTCAGCGCGTCGATAAAATCGTGACGCAGGCCCTTTTCATCAGCGGTAGGATGCTTGGGATTATACATGCTGCCGTTTACCATGTTGCCAATAGGTTCAAGGAAAGCGGAATACAGACGCGGGGAAATTTCTCCGATCTCATAAGCGGGATGGATGACAATTTTTGCTTTTTTCGGCATACAATGACCTCCAATATTATAATGTTTTCAATTTTAATCCGTTTTTTGCTTGGAAATATCAATTTCTAGACACGCTTCATCCATTTACGGCTGTGAACGCGTCCAAGGCAGACCAGGCTTTTGATCGCCCAGTCAATCTTCAGCGCAATGTAAATGATGAATGGATCGGCATGCCACACAAGCCCGCAAAGTGCGCCGAGCGGGACGGAAGCGATCCATAAGAAACCTGCGTCGACCAGCATACAGAAGCGGGTGTCCCCGCCGCCGCGCAGGATCCCCTTGGTCAGCACGCTCTGCATCGACTGGAAAACTACCATGAGGCTTACCGCGTACATCAGCTTTTCTGCAACTGCGCGCGTTAAATCCGTTATGTTATACATGGAGATGATCCACGGCGCAAGAAGCAGGATAATGCCGCCTGCAGCTATACCGATAAAGACAGAAAGCGTAACCATGGTCACGCCCTGGCGGTAGGTTTTTTCAATTTCGCCGCGTCCAAGGGTGTTGCCGGTAATTGTGCTGGACGCCTGTCCGAGCCCCTGCGTAAAAACAGTACTTAGGCGGACAACGGTGGCAATGATCGCATTGGCGGCAACAAATTCCGTGCTGATATGGCCTATGATGATGGATACCATGGAGTTGCCCAATGCGAGCATCCCGTCAGAAAGGATAACGGGGAAAGAGTACTTTAAATACCGGCCGGCAATATCTTTGCAGGGACGGAACAGGTCGGTGATTTTCCAACCAATATCTTTTTCCATAAACAGGAAGTAGCCCCCGATAATTGCGGTTTCGACCAGGCGGGCGCAGACTGTGCCGAGCGCTGCGCCGGCAATTTGCATTTCCGGAAAGCCGAGCTTGCCGAAAATAAAAATATAGTTACAGCCGATATTGACAAAAAAGCTGACAATGGAAGTAATTAGCGGGATCATGACTTTGCGCAGGGACCGGAGGATCAGCGTAAGTGTCAGGGATATGCCAAGCAGAAAATACTGCGCAAGGCTCCACAACAGATAGGTCGCACCTTTTTCGATTACCTGCGTATCGGAAGTAAAGATGGACAAAATCTGACGCGGGAAACATACGGTCACGGCTGTAAACAATGCCACAAGCGCTAAACAGATGCGCATCATAATGGTAATCGTTTTACGGATGGAGGCGTAGTCGCCTGCTCCCCAGAACTGTGCTGTCAGCACGCTCGCACCTGCCCCCATGCCCATGCACAGGATATGGAAGATGTTGATGAAATCATTGCCTAAAGACGAGCCGGAGAGCTGGATTTCTCCATAACTGCCAAGCATGACCGTGTCCATGATATTGACGCCCATGGTAATCATGTTCTGCAGCACGATCGGCAGCGCAAGCAGGAGTATGGTTTTATAAAACCCGCGGTCTTTTACAAATAAATTTGAAAATTTTTGTATCAGGGTTGGTTTTGCGGTATCCAAAGTGTCGATCCTTTCTCTCAGAAGAGTTGCTGCAGGAATTCGCGTACCGAGTAGCGCCACACGGTCCAGTCGTGGTATCCGGGACGCTCATAATAAGCGTTTTTTATGCCGCAGCGGTCTAAAAATTTACGGTTTTCCTGGATTCTGTTATAAAGCCGCGTTTCATCTGTCCCAACGGAAAGAAATACAAGTTTTGTATTTGCGCGCATGGCAGGCTCTTTTTCCAGTACGCCGCGGCAGTCGCACCAGCCGTACCAGCGTTGGTCAAGCGAACCTGAAAACAGCGCGATATAGCCGAACATCCCCGGATGGTTACAGGCAACAGACAGGGAATGGAAGGATCCCATGGAAAGCCCTGCGATTGCGCGGGATGCGCCGTCAGAAAGGATGCGGTATTTGCGTTCAATCAGAGGCATGCAGTCGGCCGTCAACAGGTGGTCGTAGTCGCCGGCAAGGAAATCGCCGGGATTTTCATAATCAATGTCATACATACAGGGCATAACGACAATCATCTCGCGGCATTTGCCTTCGGCGATCAGGTTGTCAAGGATATAATTGATCTTCCCCTGCCAGATCCACCCAGTTTCATTTTCGCCGCCGCCATGATGCAGGTACAGCACCGGGTAACGCCGTTTATGATCTTCGGCATAGGATGCCGGGGTATAGATCCAAACATTGTGCATATTCCCGGTTTTGGATGAACGGTAAATCTCCATATGGACTGTGCCGTGTGGCACATCCTGGCAAAGGTAAAAATCGCCGTCGGGGTCGGGGACTTCGATAAAGTTGGTTACTTCATGCCCGCCATACCCATAAGGGGCCTGCGGATTGGAGGCACGGTTGCCGTCGACGTAATAGGCATGATAATGGAACCCGGGCGTCAGCTGCGGGATGGTAACCGTCCAAATGCCGTCTTCGCCTTTTTCCATCGGGAAGCGTTTCCCCGAAAGCGCGCCGCCGAGATCGCCGACTTCGACGCTTCTGGCATTTGGCGCGCGGTAATGGAACACCGCGTGGCCTTGCTCATTGATCTCTACGCCGCGCATGGCCGGGAAATGCTTTGGCCCGATTTCGTCAAAAGGCCGCATTTCCATATATGCGGGATGAAAAAACAACATATGTGTTTCCAGCGCCGGATTAAGCGGTTTTTTCATAGCTCCTCCTTAATTTCCGCGCAGTGCGCCATATGCGGCGGCACGCACAGGCAGATGGTGCTCCTGCTCGCGGTTGGGGATCATATTATGCATATAAACAATGCTGGCGTGCTCCACCGGGTCGGCTTCACACCAGCTCCCATATCCGCCAGTCCAGCCGTAGGAACCGACGTTTCCGCAGCCTTCGCGCGGGGCAAGGAGAGTCCGAACACCGTAGCCATAGCCATATCCGGCATTGTAGCCATCCGGCCCGCCCTGATATTGGGAAAGCACATCGCCGGACAGGAGGTTTTGACGCATAAAACGCATAGTCTCCGGCTTTAACAGCCGTACGCCTTTATATACCCCGTCATGCGCCCACAACTGCATGAGTTTGGAAAAGTCACGGACATTGGTCATCAGGCTTGGACGCCCCTCTTCATTTTCCTCGCCCGGACGCTGGCCGCGGTCGATATCCGCCGGCATCCGAATAAACTGCCCGTTTTGCACGGTATACATGCCGACCAGGCGCTGTTCGAAATCATCATGAAAAAGCGTGTCGGTGTCGCGCATATCCAACGGCATGAAAATATAACGGCGCATTGCCTGATAAAGCGGCATGCCCGTAATCAATTCGACGACACCGCCGACAATTTCGCTGCCGAAACCGTACATCCAGTCTGTGCCTGGTTCGAATGCAACAGGTACCTGCGCCATTGCGGCAATGGCTTCCTGC
The DNA here is from genome assembly GCA_934546935.1 of uncultured Eubacteriales bacterium. Taxonomy (GTDB): domain Bacteria; phylum Bacillota; class Clostridia; order Oscillospirales; family QAMX01; genus CALWJF01. The sequence continues at coordinate 164,655 of CAKTEH010000002.1, read as the reverse complement.
ACACGGTAATGTCCTTTTGCCCAAACCGGCTGCATTGCCTGGCTCATGGCTTTTAAAACCGGGTCTTTGGTATCCGAAGGCGCCGGGCCGAAGCAATAGGGCATACCGCACATCATAGCAGTACAGTCGCCGAGCGTAATCGTCTTTTCCAGGGGCACGATGGCATAGCCGTCTTCGCACGGGACAAATTTCGTCTTGTCTGCCCATGCAGGGTAGAAATCCGAAAGCGGCTGGTCCATGCGGCATTTGCCCTGTTCCATCAGCATCATTAAAATCGTATAGGTGACAAGCTTTGTCATCGAGGCTTGCCGGTACAGTGACGCAGGCGTTACCGGCGCTTTTGCCTCCAAATCCGCATAGCCATAGTAGCCTTCGTATAGAAGCTCGCCGTCTTTTACGACGGCACAGGCGCAGCTTGGGACAGATTCAGCTGCAAAACGGCGCAAAAGCGCGTCAAGCTTTGAAAAATCGTATTTCATAGCGTTCATTCAAGGCAGCCATATGCTGTCGCGCGCATACGGAGGTGATGGTATTGTTCAAGATTAGGCTGAAGGTTGTGCATATATACAATGCTGACGCCGTCTTCCGGGTCCGCTTCCGCCCAAGTACCCGAGCCGCCGGTCCAACCGAATGCACCGAGCGATCCGTTATGATGTCCGGCATATTTATCCATCAGTGTGCGTACGCCATAGCCGTACCCATAGCCTGCAAGGTAATCGTTGCTGAAATCCTGCCGGATCATTTCCGGCGTCAGGGTATTGGTGCGCATCAGGTCGATGGTTTTGCGGCCCATAATGCGTTCGCCGTTATAGACGCCGCCGTTTGCCAACATCTGCATCAGCTTTGTATAGTCCCAGCAGTTGGTGATGACGCGGGAAAATCCCGGCACAGTGCCGAGCGGCCCGACCATAGCTGCCTCCATATGGGCAGGCGCGACATACAGCGCGCCCTCCTCGCCAAGGTTTTTGCCCCGGGTCAGGAAATAATTTTTGACCAGACGCTGCTCAAGATCGCCGAAAAGGAAATTGGCAGAGCTGTCCATCCCCAACGGCTCAAACAGCATTTCCTTGATGACCATTTCTGCCGGTTTGCCGCCGACCGCTTCCAACAGGCCTGCAGTCAACTCGCTGGCAAATCCGTAGAGCCAACGTGTGCCTGGTTCGAAGGCGAGCGGCGCTTCGGCGCAGGCACGGATCTGTTCCCGAAGGGTGTAATACCCCTTCTCACGCAGCGGCTTCATTGCCTTGGCCATAGCGACCGCGGTTGGGTGTGCGACCGGGGAAAAGCCCATGATCATTTCATATGGCATACCGCAGGTCATGTTCATGATCTGCTTGATGGTAATCGGCTTCTCAGCCGGCACAACATCGACCTCGCCGTTTTCCTTAACGATATATTTATTCATATGGCGGTATTCCGGGAAATACTCGTAAAGCGGGTCGGTCATCAGGAATTTCCCCTGCTCATAGAGCATCATCGCAGTCGTGTACATCGCGACCTTGGTCAGCGAAGCCTGCCGGAAAACGTTATTGCGGGTCAGCGCCGTCTTGTTTTCCACATCGGAATAGCCAAAGTATCCCTCGTATAAAATCTCGCCTTTTTTGGCAATGACGCAGCTGCATCCAGGAAGCCCGTCGTCAACATATTTCTGCAAAAGTGCATCTAAATCACGAAAATTCGACATACTGCCCCTCCTTTTATTTGATGCAGCCATAAGCGGCGGCACGCATACGCAGATGATAATAAGTCTCGCCGTTGGGAATGCGGTTATGCATGTAGACAATACTGACGCCGTCCTGCGGATCCGCTTCGCACCAGGTCCCGAAGCCGCCGGTCCAGCCGAACGCGCCGAGAGAGCCGTTATGATTCCCTTTTTCCTTGTCTATAAGCGTGCGCACGCCGTAACCGTAGCCGTATCCGGCGTTGTACAGATCCGCAAACGGCTTCTCCAGGCCGTTTGCGCGCATCAGGTCGATGGTCTTGCGGCCCATAATGCGTTCGCCATTGTAAACGCCGCCGTTTGCCAGCATTTGCATGAGCTTGGTATAATCGTTCACATTGGAGAACAGCCGCGCCCAACCGGATTCATATTCCGGCTCAGGACGGTGTTTTAAGTCGAGCCTGTTGGATGCCGGGATGAGCTTGCCGTCCTGGCCGAGGGCATAGAGCTTCACCATGCGCTGTTCAATGTCGCCGAAGAAGTGCGAACGGGTGGAATCCATTCCCAGCGGCATAAAGAGCATTTCTTCAAAAACATCGTCGATACCCTTGCCGCAGACTGCTTCGATAAGCGCGGCAGTCAATTCGCTGGAAAAGCCATACATCCATTTTGTGCCCGGTTCACAGGCCAGCGGTGCATTGGCAATAGCCGCAACCTGTTCACGGTTTGAGAAATGGCCCTTTTCCCACAACGGCTTCATGCATTCGGCCATGGCGTTGAAACTTGGGTCATTGCTTTGCGCAGGGGCGTTGCAGTACGGCAGCGGGCATTTCATGGAGAGCACATCACTGACTGTAACCGGGTGTTCGACCGGGACGATATGCGGGTAACCATTAGGGGAATGGACAAACTTTTTGGTGTTTTTCCATTCGGGAAGGAAGTCGTAAATCGGGTCGGTCAGCAGGAATTTCCCCTTTTCATAGAGCATCATTGCAACGGTGTAAAGCGGGATTTTGGACATGGACGCCTGCCGGAAAATGCTGTTGCGGGTAACTGGAGTTTTGGTTTCCAGATCGGCATAACCAAAATAGCCTTCATAAAGCGTTTCACCCCGCTGCGCGATTTGCAGGGAGCAGCCGGGCAGCCCGTTTTCCACAAAGCTTTGCAGAAGTGCGTCAAGCTGTTTAAATGTTGCCATAAGTTGCCTCCGGATTCGATGTTTCTTATAGTTAGTATTCGAATAGATTAATTCTACAGGATTCAACTTCGATGTCAAGGGGCATAAACTTTACGAAAAAACAGATATGTAAACTTTCACACGAAAAAAGGAATCAGTAAAAAGGACTATGCGTCTTTATAGGATGCACAGCCCTTTTTGGGTCCGTGTTTTATATGAGGCTTTGTGCTTTTTTCCGTTTCTTCCAGCTTATGAAGCCGTAAAGGTCGTTAATCAGGAATGCAGCAAAGCACAAAACCATGGGAAGGACGCGCATATCTTCCCGGGCTGCGCAGACCCAAAGCAGGATCAGGACGATATCGTTGACTGCATATGCCAGCGCATAGCCGCAGCAGCGCAGCGGCATCAGATACGAAGCCAGGAAGCTGGTCAGCACGGAGAGCGTACTGACCAGCAGGTTGGGCGTATCAAGGGCGCGGAGTATAAAGTAAAACAGAGATGTTACAAAAATCGTGAGCACCCACATCACCCCCGTCTGCCGCCGGGACTGCGTATGAATCTCTACTTCGCATCCGCCTGCGTATGGATGGCGCAGCCTGGTAATTACGCTTGCGGCGGCGATGGGCGCAGACATACCGAGATAAGTGATGATTTCGCTGTAATACCGGTATTTCAGTGCGGTGATTGAGTATAAGATACTAAATAAAACGGTTAGAATTTGCCCCCACACATCGCCGCGTGCGACAAAGACCAGCGCGGTCACACCGATCAGCGTACCGGAAAGCGTGAAAATTTCCACTTCTCCGGACGCCAGGTTTGCGGCGAAGACGGTAAGCAGAGAAACACCCCATAGACACCACTGCCGGGCTGTAAAGCCTGCAAATGGATTATGAAATAACGCATGCATGGATAAAACCCTCCAAAATAAAAAGCATCCATAGGGCACATCTTCTAAGACCTAATGATGTGCCGGTATGGATGCCCGTCCCGCATCTGCTGCGACCCGGTGGCCGCAGACCGTTTTTATTGGTTTTCAAAACGCGCGATTTTTTCGCGCAGGAATTTCAACGCTTCTACACCGGTGTGCTCTGCGTCGCGGCAGGCAAAGAAATCAAGGCTCCAGAAATCGAGCTTCCCCGCATATGGCCATAACGCTTCAAAGACCGCATCAAAATCAAGGATGCCTTCGCCGAAAGGCAGGTGTACGCTTGTACCGGCGCCGCCTTCATCCTCGCCATAGAGCTTTCCGTTGGTGTCGATCAGATGTACTGCGCCGATATGATGGCCGATCATGTGGATGTATTCAACCAGCCCGCCTGGCAGGGTCTCCTTTTCCCCAACCTGCAGCATACCGCGGACTGCGGATACATAGCTATGGCTTAGATCAAAAAGGATTTTAAAGTTTGCTTCGTTTACCGCTTCGACAGCGGCAAGGACCTCGCTGGGTTTGTTGATCCACATCGGCGGTTCGGACTCAAAGACAAGATTGACCCCAAAAGATGCTGCCAGCCGGGCGCTCGCCCGCCAGTTGCCGATGAGCCGGTCAAAATGGATTTTGTATTCCTCTTCTGAAAACGCTTCAGGCCGCACTGCGCTATCGAGGCGCATGATTGGGATACCGCAGTTGACGCAAAAGCGCAGCGCTTTTTCAAAACGCGCCATGTATACGCTGCGCTCGCTGACTGACGGGGGCGCAGCACGGCATTGGGCGGCGTAATATGGCGCTTCCAGCCCGTTTTCCCGTACCAATGCCATCAGTTCGCGGCATTTTTCAGGCGTATCGTATTCGTCCTCGGGCGAAGGCATGTGGAAACCGCAGAATTCCGTGCCGTCATAGCCGGCATGCGCCGTCCATTCCAGAATCTTCCCGATGGGCCAAGGGTTTTTCGCATACTGTCCGTACATAAAGGCCCAGGTTGCAATGGAAAATTTCATGGGTTCCTCCTTATAGAAGTTTAATTGAAACGGATGGGGATGGGAAAACACTTGTGTGTTGGCGGCTACGCTTCCAGCAGGATCATTTCATGGTCGGTGATCTTGTCCAACACCAGGCTGGCCCATCCGTCGCGGACATGTACCGGGATTTGCGTTTCCGCCACGCGGAGGGCGGCTTTTTTTACTGCCAGGCTTCCGGTGTTTACGGCGACATGAAGCGGGCCGACCGGAAAATTTTCTTCCAGATAATCCGGGAAACCGTTTGCGCCGCTCAGGTTCAGGATATGCAGGATCATCCGGCCCTCCTGCCGGTAAAGCTTGCAGCATAGATAGCCCGGCCCGGAAATCTTTACGGGTACGTCCTCGAAACAGGTCCAGCGGACCGCATTCGCCAGAAGATCGCCATGGTCCGGAAGTTGGGAAACGCCGTAACAGCGGTCAATATCGCATGCGAAATAAGCAATACGGCCGCCGCTGGGATGTGTGCCTGCCAGGATAGCCGGCTTATCGGTCACGGGCTGACGCATCCAGCTTAACTCCGGAGGGACAATTGGGAATTCGGGAATATAGGTTGCCGCAGTCTGCATGAAGTTAACCGGTTCTACGTTCTGCAACTCCCCGCCAAAGGGCAGGATATCGGTCTCTTCCAGCCTGGAAAAGAGCGGGTTTTCGTGCTGCCCGATGCGCAGATAGTTATGCGCTTCGTAATGTTCCCAGTTCTCCCGGACGATCCTCGGCGCACCCTCTGCTGTGCCGAAATGCCGGATGCCTGCGATAGAGGAAAGCGGGAAGTGTTCGCGGCGGACGCCCCATTCGTCGAGCGTACCGGACGCCCCGGTCAGGATCAGGCTTCCGCCGGATTCCACAAAGCTGTGCAGCAACTGGATTTGCCGGCCGGTCATCACGGCAAGCTCGGGAAGGATCAGGACTTTAAAGTCTTTCTGGGTTTGCGGGATGTGGTTGGCATTTAATGGAAGGAATGGGATCTGGGCGCGGGTCAGCGCGTGGGTGAAGCCGCGCCAGGGAAGCCCAACATTGACCTGCGCGCAGTCACGTCCGTAAAAATCAATATTTTCCCGGCTCCATACCAGCCCGACGTTTGCAACCGGCATGCGGTTATAAAGGTATTCCTCGTTTTTTTCATGCCACTGCATCGCGGCGATTGCCGGTTTAAAAAGCCGGCGGTCCTCCTGTACGGCGCCGACGATGTGGTACCAGGGGGAAATCCCGCCCGCCATGCCGGAATACATCCACATTTGGGTTTCCGGAAGCGGGTTGCTTGTGCGGCGGAAGGTACGCGCCCCACGTACATGGGAACTCATGCTCTCAGGGATAATCTGTTCCCAACCGGCAACATCATGCAAAAGATCGCCGTTGATGCTGTTCTGCTCGAAACCGTTGATGCTGTCGCGGGATTGATGGTCGCACAGGACCAGCTGTGAACGCTTCCCAATTTCATAAAGATCACAGAAGTTGAAGCTGGCGTTAAGCGGGTTGGCATTGAGCATCCCCAGCCAGAGGCATTCTTCCCCGCCGTACTTCCGGGTAATCCGGTTGAAAAGATCCCAATTCTCCATCCGGCACGCATAGCTCCAGTTAATCCAGGTCTTATAGACGGGGCTGTCCCAATCTTCTTTTTCGGGGAGTGCATGGCCGCTGTATTGAAGGAATTTTCGTTTGCAGTTATCGCAGTAGCAGATAAGGCTGCGCTTAATCCCTTTCCAGTTGTTGTCGGCAAACCCGTCGGGATGGTAGCGCGTGATAATTTCTTTGAGCACTTCGGGGATAAACTCCTTATAGTAGGCACTATTGACGCAGGAGCTGTACCGGTCGCCGGCCATATAAGGTTTGCCGGAAGCGTCTACGGCGAACCAGTCGGGGTGTACCTTATAAAAATCCCCCGTTGCCCGGTTGATATCCATTCGTGCGACAACAGACAGCCCGGCTTCCCTGGCTGCGGCGGTAAATTCGCCGAAGAAATTTTTTTTTGCCAAGTCCTTTTGCCCGGTATTGCAGGCCGAGCGCGCTGGGATAATAAGCAACGATCCCACCTGCGTTTACAATTACGCCCTGTACGCGCGTACGTTTCCAATAATCCTTCCAGAAATTCAGATCACAGTGGACAGGGTCCATTTCTGTAAGATTTGTCTGTCCCCAGCGGCGGGTTCTTTTATACCAGGGAAGCTGTTTCTCAGATGGGGAAATAGCCATAAGCACATCCTTTTATTGATAAAATGGGTTTTACCTTTTCCGTATTTTCATACATTTCTTCTACAGATTATAGGGCGTTTACGTAGTAATGTCAAACAGCCTTGCGAGGAAATTTCATTAAAAAAGATAAAATTCCGTTATAGAAAATAAATCCTGTAAAAAGGGAACGCAGGAAACGGCTGGCACGCCTTTCCTGCGTTCCCTATTCTTTATTCAAGGCAAGCCGGTTTGAAAAAGGCAAAGGTATTTGTACAGAAACCGGCGGCGTCTCAGTCTGATTTTATGAGGCCGGTTTTAGTATGCAACTGCCCACAGCACCATTTTATGGGCTTTTTTCCCGCAGCAGACACAAACGTCGGAAATCTCTTCCTGTTCAAACGGGATACAGCGCGATCCTACGCCGGTGGCTTCCTTTACCTTATCCTCGCATTCTTCGCTTCCACACCACATAGCCTTGATAAAACCATCGCCGTTTGCGGCGCGCACTTTGGAAATCTCGTCGAGCGTGCGGCAGCGGAAAGTTCGCTTTTCACGATTGGCCAGCGCTTTTTCGTACATGCCGTCACGTACAGCGGCCAGCAGGGCTGGGACGGCGGCGTCAATGTCGGCAAGTGCGATTTCATGTTTTTCAAGATTATGGCGTGTGACGGCGACACAACGGGACGCCTCGTAATCACGCGGCCCGATCTCGATGCGTACCGGCACGCCCTTCATTTCGTATTCTGCGAATTTCCAGCCGGGGCTCTGGTCGGAATTGTCAACGCGTACGCGGATGCCCTGTGCGGCAAGCCGTGTGCGGATATCATTTGCAGCGTCAAGGACAGCCGGATTCTTATGTGCGGCGACCGGGATAACGATGACCTGCACCGGCGCGACTGCGGGCGGAAGGACAAGGCCGTTATTATCGCCGTGCGTCATGATGATGCCGCCGATCATGCGGGTCGTGACGCCCCAGGAGGTCTGGAAAGGATAGACAAGCTTGTTTTCACGGTCGGTGTACTTGATATCGAACGCGCGGGCAAAGCCGTCGCCGAAATAATGGGAGGTACCGGCCTGCAGCGCCTTGCCGTCGTGCATCAGCGCTTCGATGGCGTAGGTGTCTTCTGCGCCCGCGAACTTGTCGGACGGGGTCTTTGCGCCTTTGACAACCGGGATGGCCAGATCTTTCTCGTGGAAGTCGGCGTAAACGTTGAGCATCTGGACGGTTTCTGCGCGCGCCTCCTCAGCGGTGGCATGCATGGTATGGCCTTCCTGCCAAAGGAACTCACGGCTGCGCAGGAACGGACGGGTAGTTTTTTCCCAACGGACGACAGAGCACCACTGATTGTATAATTTCGGTAAATCGCGGTAAGATTTGATTATATTGGCATAGTGCTCACAAAAAAGGGTTTCCGATGTCGGGCGCACACAAAGCCGTTCGGCAAGCTCTTCGCTGCCGCCGTGGGTGACCCATGCAACTTCCGGGGCAAAGCCTGCGACATGGTCCTTTTCCTTTTGCAGCAGGCCTTCCGGAATGAACATCGGCATATAGATATTTTCATGGCCCAGCTCTTTGAAGCGGGCGTCGAGGATATGCTGGATGTTTTCCCAGATGGCGTAGCCGTACGGGCGGATGATCATGCACCCTTTGACCGACGAATAGGCGACCAGGTCGGCTTTTTTGCAGATATCGGTGTACCATTGGGCAAAATCAACGTCCATATCGGTGATTTGCTCCACCAGTTTTTTGTCCTTGGCCATAAGCTTTACCTCTTGTATCATAATGATGGCTGCCCTCTGTGCCCGCATTTCCGGGCGCAGGAGGAAAATTGTTCAAAAAGCATTATAATGTGTCATTATATAATAGGGAAGCGGGCAAGTCAAGCGAAAACGGGACATAATTGCGGGTGTGCCTCCGGCCAGATTCAAAAAACATTGACGGCGCCGGAAAGATGTGTCATAATGGATTATGGATTCGTATTCATTTGCATGACAGAAAGCCGGATCCTGCCATGCCTGGAGGGAAATATTTTGATAGAATTTGTAAATGATAAAAATTTGGTGGAATATGAAGCTTTTGTGGAGGCTTCCCCGAAAGGGCATTTCATGCAGTCGCGTACCTGGGGCCAGGTGAAAAATAACTGGCGCTGGGAAGGCTTGATCAGCCGCGGAGCGGATGGGAAAATCCGCGGGACAATGGGCCTTCTGATCCGCAAGGTACCCTATCTGCCTTGGACGCTGATGTATGCCGGACGTGCGCCGGTGTGCGATATCCACGACCGGGAGACGCTTGCAGAGCTTGTCGGCGCTGCGCGTGAGCTTGGGAAGAAATGCAAAAGTTATGTACTGAAAATGGACCCGGACGTGCTTTCCGGCGATGCGGAGTTTTGCACGGCTATAGAGGAACTTGGGTTCCGCAATGCACAGGGTGGAAAAAACTTTGAAGAGATCCAGCCCAAATATGTATTCCGCCTTGCGTTGAACGGGCGGGGGGAAGATGCGCTTTTGGCCTCTTTTGAGCAGAAAACGCGTTATAATATCCGTCTTGCTATCCGCAAAGGCGTGGAGGTGCGCGTTTGCGGCGAAGAGATGCTGGACGATTTTTCCCGTATTATGAACGAAACAGGTACGCGCGATGGTTTTATCGTCCGTCCGCGCAGCTACTTTAAACGGATGCTCGACTGCCTTGGCGAACATGCGCGGCTGTATATGGCTTTTTATGAAGGCCGGCCGATTGCGGGGACGCTCGCCATTGCCTATGGCGATAAGGTCTGGTATCTCTACGGCGCGTCGTCAAATGCCTACCGCAATGTTATGCCCAACTATCTGCTGCAGTGGGAAATGATCCGCTGGGCGGTCCAGCGGGGTGCGGCGGTCTATGATTTCCGCGGGGTTTCCGGCGACCTGTCCGAGGACAACCCCCTTTATGGGCTGTACCGGTTCAAGCGCGGCTTTAACGGCGAATTCTGTGAATTTATCGGGGAACTGAACCTGGTGTTTAACCCCGCCGCCTATCAGATTGTAGAAAAAGGCCAGCACCTTTACCGGCGGCTGCGGCGGCTGCGGTATGTGCATAAAATGCGTGCGGGCTCCGGGCAGGAGGCGCGCCAGGAAACAGCGGTCTGAGGGAAGCGGAAACAGGAAAAGGAGGATCGGGGAGAATATGAAAGCGTATATTGTGGAGAAGGACAGGTTGAAAAATAATATAGACCTTGTCCGTCAGGCTGCGTCCGGGCGCGCGATTTACGGTGTGCTTAAGGGAAATGGCTATGGGCTTGGCCTGACGCAGTTTGCCCGGGAACTTCGGGACAGCGGTATCGAGCGCTTTGCAGTCAATGAGCCGGGCGACGCGCTGAAGCTTCGCATGGCAGGCTTTATTGACGAAGAAATCCTTGTAATGAATTCGACCTCGATCGAGGCGGATATTCTGGATATCCTGGAAGCCAAGGCTGTGGCGACAATCGGCTCCTATGAAGCGGCGGTAAAACTCAACGGTATCGCTGAAGCACGCGGTGAGATTATCGAGGCGCACATCAAGGTCGATACCGGGATGGGGCGCTACGGTTTTGCCCCAGGGGAAACGGATAAGATTCTATCCCTTTTCCGTTTTATGCCGAAAATTGCCGTAACAGGGCTGTATACCCACTCCAATATGGCGTTTTCTGCCGGGAAAACTGCGGATGAGCAGAAAACGGCGCTTTTAGGCGTCGCTGGTGCAATCCGGGAAGCGGGTTTTGACCCCGGGTGCGTCCATATGGCCAACTCGGCCTTCCTTTTTGGTCATGATCTGGAAGGAACCGATGCGGTGCGGGTCGGTTCGGCTTTCCTTGGCCGGATGGCGGCAAAGCCGCGCGGCAATTATGGCCTGCAGTCTGTCGGCCATGCAGAAGCGGAGATCGGCGAGATCCGCTGGCTGGAAGCCGGCCATACGGTTGGCTACGGCGCAGCTTATACCTGCCGGGAAGCGACACGCATTGCCGTAATCCCCTTTGGCTATTCCGACGGCTTTGGCGTTGCGCGTGAAAACGACCTGTTCCGCCTGCGGGACAAGCTTCGCTATCTGTTTCACGATATTAAGTTTTTCTTTCGCAGAAAGCGGCTGTATGTGACGATTAACGGCAAAAAGGCGGCGGTTTTGGGGCATATCGGTATGGTACATACCATTGTGGATGTGACAAAGATCCCATGTGAGATTGGGGATACGGCGCGCTTTGATCTTTCGCCGCTGTACGCAAGCCCGATGCTTGAGCGGGTGTACCGCTGAGGGACATGCTCTGATTCTGCGAAATTTGGAAAAGTCTTGTACTTAGCGCATAAAAATCTGCAAAATCCTCATGCGGATTTAATGGAAATCAACAAAAAACTCTTGCAAAATCAGCCTATGGCTGATATAATAAAAATATGATCCCTAATCATACGGCTTTTTGGATCAGCATCAAAAGGGGGTAGCGATTTTATGAAGATGATCCTTGCCATTATCAATCAGGACGATGCCAACACGGTGGTTAATGGTCTGATGAAAGAAGGTTTCCATGCAACAAAGCTTGCGACAACCGGCGGTTTTCTGCGTGCCGGGAACATGACCATTCTGATCGGTACAGAGGATGAGAATGTGGAAAAAGTTATCGCCATCATCCGTAAGCACTCCCATAGCCGCAAGCAGATTATCCCGGCCACAACCGACCTCAATTCCGGGGTTTTCCCGACTATGCCGGTCGAGGTGACAGTTGGCGGCGCAACGCTTTTTGTAATGAATGTCGAGCATTTCGAAAGAGTCTGATTTTTTATTTGCAGCGGCCCAGCAGGGGCGGCTGGCACATTGCATCATGCTGGTCGGGCCCGCACAGCAAACCTGTGCAGAAGCAATGGGGCTTGCTGCGGCGCTTGTATGCCCGTCCGGCGGGCAGCCTTTGTGTACATGCAGCGTATGCCGGCGTGTGCGCGAAGGAATCCACCCGGATGTTACGGTACTTGACCGTGGGGAGAGCTTGATTACAGTTGACGATGTGCGCGCGCTGCGCGCTGCGGCGTTTGTTGCGCCTTTAGAGGCGCCGCGGAAGGTTTTTCTAGTCCATCATGCGCAGAATATGAATGGGGCCGCGCAAAACGCGGCCCTGAAGCTGTTTGAAGAACCGCCGGCAGGGGTTTTCTTTTTGCTGTTGTGTGAAAATCAGGATGCTTTAATGGAAACGGTTCGTTCCCGATGTATGACAGTTGTCCTTTCCAGGCCTTCTGGCGGAGCTCTGCCAGAGGACCCGGAGGCGCAGGCTCTGTCCGCCCCGGCGGCCGCGCAGGCGGTGCAATTTGCATCGGCGCTTGCCCAAGAGGATGAGCTTGCACTGTACCTTGCCTGTATGCAGTGGGAAAAGCTGAAACGTCCGGAAGCAGCGGCTTTTTTTGACGCCGCGCTTGCGTTGATACGCACGGCGCTTCTGGCTGCGCAGGGCCTTCCGGCTCCGGATGCGGATAGGATGCTGGTGCGCCTTGGTACGGTGCGGCTTTATCGGATCGCGGAAATCCTGCTGCGCCGCCGGGCCGCCGCCGACCGGAATGTGGGTGTTGCACATTTGATGGGGAGTATTTCCGCTGAATATTTCAGCGGTTGATATAGACGCATAGAAAGGAAATTTACGCACTTTGGTTGAAGTTATTGGTGTAAAATTTAAAAAAACCGGGAAAATATATTATTTTGATCCCGAGGGGGTACAATATAAAAACGGCGATCAGGTAATGGTTGAAACCTCGCGCGGGGTAGAGATCAGCCAGGTTCAGATGGAGAACCGGCAGGTGGAGGACAGTCAGATTGTGCAACCTCTTCGCCGTGCGTTGCGCCGTGCAACCAGGGAGGATCTTGATACAATTGAACGCAATCGTATCCGCGCGCGGGAAGCTTTTGAAATCTGCGAGAAGAAAATTGCCGCGCACGGCTTGGAGATGAAGCTGATCGACGCCGAATATGCTTTCGACGGTACAAAGCTTTTGTTTTATTTTACTGCTGATGGGCGTGTCGACTTCCGTGATCTGGTCAAAGATCTCGCTTCAGTTTTCCGAATGCGCATTGAACTCCGGCAAATCGGCGTGCGGGATGAAGCAAAGCTTTATGGCGGTATCGGCGTGTGCGGCCGGCCGCTGTGCTGCGCGCAGTTTTTGGGGGATTTCCATCCGGTTTCGATTAAGATGGCGAAGGAGCAGGGCCTTTCCCTGAACCCGACAAAGATGTCGGGAAATTGTTCGCGCTTGATGTGCTGCCTAAAGTATGAGCAGGAGGCGTATGAAGATTTGGTCAAGCATACGCCGAAGGTGGATTCTATAGTGGAAACGCCGGCAGGCGTCGGTACGATCAGCGAGATTTATTTGCTTAAACAGCGCTGCAAGGTTCGTTTTGACCGTCCCGGCGAGATGCCGAAGGTATTTGCGCTTTCGGAGTGCCGGGTTATCAAGCCGTCGAACCGGGAACTGCCATCTGTAAAGATTCCGGATTAAAAGGACGGCGTGCAGAAATGAAAAAATACCGGCGGCACAGTGGCCGCCGGTATTTCTGCGGATATGGATGTTTCGCGTTTTTTCAGGGATTTTCGTCCGCTTCATCACAGTCGTATTCTTCCAATACGCGCCGCTCCAGTTCTTCACGCATTTCGACATGAATTGGATGGGCAATGTCGCGGAAGCTGCCGTCGGCAAGTTTTTTTGAAGGCATGGCAAGAAAAAGCCGGTCCTGCCCTGCAATAATTTTCATGTCGTGTACTGCGAAAGCGGCGTCGAAAACGACGGAAACGACGGCCTTTAGATGGCGGTCACCCTCGATACGGCGGATTTTGATGCTGCTGATTTCCATAAAAAATGCCCCTTACGTAATCAATGTTGGCCTTAGTTTGCCGCAAAATTCCCATTTGATACATCACCTGGAGGAAGTCTATGCATATGTTTTCTACGCTGGATAAAAACAAAAAAATCTGCCTAATCGGTATCGGCGGCATTTCCATGAGCGCGCTTGCCCTTGCGCTGGCGCATCAGGGTTTCAGGGTTTATGGCAGCGACCGGAATGCGGGCGAAACCACGGCCATGCTTTCCAGAAAGGGGATTGAAGTCGTGATTGGTCACCGGGCGGAAACCGTCGAAGGCGCGGGCTGCGTGATTGTGACGGCTGCGGTGCATGCGGATAATCCAGAACTGCGCCGTGCGCGCGAGTTGGGGATCCCGGTGTTGCGGCGCAGCGAAGCATGGGGTGAGCTGATGCGCGCCTGCCGCGAGGTGATATGTATATGCGGCTGCCATGGGAAAAGCACGACTACGGCGCTGTGTACGCATATTGCGCTGGAGGCAGGGCTTGACCCGTCGGTCATGATTGGCGCGCAGCTTCCGGTAATTGGCGGGACCGTGCGCTGTGGTGGGACTGGTCTGTTTGTTGCCGAAGCCTGTGAATACTGCGATTCTTTTCTTGACTTCCCGCCGACGGTCGCGGTGGTTAACAATATCGAAGCTGACCATCTTGATTATTTTAAGGATCTGGAAGCAATTAAAACCTCGTTTGGCCGCTTTATTGCAAAAGTGCCGGCTTCCGGTGCGGTAGTCGCCAACTGCGACGATGCCAATACTGTGGACGTGGTACGCGGGTGCGGGAAGCGCGTGATCTGGTTTGGCCTGAGGGAAGGGGATGTCCATGCGGAAAAGCTCCATGATGAACAGGGGTTTTTCTCTTTTGACCTGGTTACGCCGGCCGGTTCACGCCGAGTCAAGCTTCGCATTCCAGGCGAATACAATGTGTACAATGCGCTGGCTTCGGCAGCCGCCTTCCATGCGCTGGGCGTCGCGCTTGATGCGGCGGTGGACGGCATTGAGGCTTTCGGGGGGATTGCCCGCCGCTTTGAAAGGGTCGGGAGTTTCCATGGCGCGCCGGTGATCGATGATTATGCGCACCATCCCACCGCTTTGCGTGATGTGCTTGCAGCGGTGAAGGAGATGGGATACCAGCGGATTTTCTGCGTGTTTCAGCCGCATACTTATTCGCGTACAGCACAGCTTTACAACGATTTCCTTGAAGCGCTGAAGGCGGCGGATGTGGCGGTAATTGCAGATATTTATGCCGCACGGGAGGAAAATCTCTATGGCGTGAGCGCGGAAATGATGGCGGAGGCATTGGAAAACGGTGTGTATGCCGGCGATTTTTCGGGAATTTGTACCTATTTGGAAAACCATGTGCAGCAAGGGGACGTTGTGCTGACTGTTGGTGCGGGAGATATATATAAGGTCGGCCGGACGCTTACCGGGAAGGCGTGAGGGAATGCGATGGAACTGGAATATAAATTTATGTTGGACAGCGCAGCACAGGGAATGCAGGTTGTGCAGGCGCTGCGCGCCGGCACGATAGAGGACGCGCGGTTGATATCGGAAAAAAGCGTGGATATGGACTCCACTTATTTTGATACGGCACAGGGCACGCTGTGGCGCAAAGGCTTTGCCTTGCGGCTGCGGAAAGAAAACGGGCGGCTGATTTGCTGTCTGAAATGCGGCGGTCCGGCAGATATATCCGGGCTGTCCCGGCGCGGGGAATGGGAAAGCGCATGCGAAGGCATTGACGACGGCCTGGAAAAGCTAAAAGCGCTTGGCGCACCGGACTGTTTTTCTGAAATTTGTGCCGGGGCGCTGCGAGTTGCCGCCGTCGTCCGCTTCCTGCGCTGTGCCTGCCTGCTGGAGACCGGGACGGCGGTCTGTGAGCTATCGCTGGATCAGGGGAATTTTGGAACTGAAACGGGGAAGAACCGTTTCTGTGAATTGGAACTGGAATGGAAATCTGGGGAAAAGGAGGATTTTTGCGCGTTTGCCGGGTTCCTTGCCCGGCACTATGCGCTTAAGCCGGAGGAAAGATCAAAGCTTGTCCGCGCGCTGGCCGTCGGGGGATGCGCAGATTAAAATCGAGAAAATCGGAGAAAAACGAAGGGATATAAAGAAAACAAGAAATCCTTTCGTTTTATATTTTCAAAAAGGTCAAAGAAAGTCAAAATCAAAACTTGCTTACCACTGGAAAAGGTGTATAATAGACACATAAAGTCAAAGAAAGTCAAAGTCAAAAGGTGATGCGTATGAAAATGAGCGATGTGATTGCCCAGTTTATCGCGCAGCAGATGGCGGAGTCGAAGGGGGAAATCGAGCTGCAGCGCAATGAACTGGCCGATCGTTTCCGATGCGTACCCAGTCAGATCAACTACGTTATTGCAACGCGATTTTCCCCAGAGCAGGGATACCTGGTTCAATCCCGACGCGGCGGAGGCGGATATATCCGGATCAGCCGCGTCCGGGCCGACCGGCCTTCGATGCTGATGCATGCGGTCAACTCTGTCGGCGAGGAACTCAGCGTTTCTTCGGCGGCGGCGATTCTTTCCAACCTGGTTTCTGCAGGTGCGCTAAGCGCAGACAGCGGCAATTTGATCCTTGCCGCGCTCAGTGATGCTGCGCTTGCCGCTGCGCCGCCTGTTTTGCGTACCCGGTTGCGTGCAAGGATTTTTAAGGTCTGCCTGGTTAAAGCAGGTGGAGAAAAAAAGGAGTAGGTTTTTATGATGTGTGAAAGATGCGGGAAAAAAGAAGCTGAAATCTATATAAAAAATTCTGTAAATGGACAGGAAACGGAAATGAGCCTGTGCCGTGAATGTGCGGAGGAAGCAGGCTACCTGGACGGGTTCCGTAGTTTTGGACCCTGGAAGAGCTTGATCCCCGATGAGCTGGGCCTGCTGTCCGAATGGCTGCGTCCAGGGACTGCGCAGCCGGCAGCGGCAAAGGCATGCCCTGTTTGCGGGATGACGGCAGCACAGCTTGTTTCCGGAGGCCGAGCCGGTTGTGCACAGTGTTATGAAAGTTTTGCAGATATACTGGATCCCATGATCCGCCGCATCCATGGGGACGGCACGCATCAGGGTGCGGCGCCGGGAAGCGTGGATGTACAGATTCAGCGCAGGGCACGTATTGCTGCGCTGCGGGAATCTTTGGCAAAGGCGGTAAAGGATGAAAATTTTGAACAGGCAGCCAAGCTGCGCGATGAAATCCGCGCAATGGAAAGCGATGGTGAGAAAGATGACTAAATTCTATCAGCAGCAGGGGAGATCCGCGGATGTCGCGATGTATTCCCGCGTGGTTTTATCCAGGAATTTTAAAGATATGCCCTTTATGAACCGTATGGATGCGCAGGACGCGGCGCAGTTGTTTTCCCGCGTAGAACAGGCGCTTGCCGCAGGCGGATATTCGTTTGTCAAATATGATTTTACCGTGCTTCCCGCCACGGCTCGCGGCGCGCTGGCGGAGGAAGGCCTCGCGCCGCAAAGCCTGGTTTCCGGAAACCTTCCGCGCGGTGTGTTTGCAAGCGAAGACGAATCGCTTGCGGTAATCGTCGGAGACGAAGATCATATTAAGATCCAGGCGCAGTGCGCCGGTGCGGATATGGGCGCGTGCCTTAAAGCGGCGCAGGAGATTGACGCGCTGTTGGATAACGCCTTTGGCTATGCATATAATGAACGGTATGGTTATTTGACGGCGAGCCCTGTGAATCTTGGATGCGCGCTGCGCGCCGGCATCACGATGCATTTGCCGGCTATTGCCGGGACGTCGGGAATCCGTGCACTTTCTGCTGCATCCGCACGGATGGGGCTGGAGCTTAGTGGGCAATATGGGGATGGAAGCTGTGTCTGGCAGCTTTCCAACGCAAAAAGCTTTGCAATTGCAGAAAATGAGTTGTGTGCACGTATAGAAAGCGCCGCGGAGAAAATAATGGAAAGAGAACGTACACTGCGCAGAACCCTGGCGCAGGAAAGCCGGGAATATCTGGAGAACCGCGTTTACCGCGCTTTGGGCATTCTTGGAAACGCCCGGGTGATCAGCGCGCGGGAAGCGGCGGCGCTTTTGTCCGATGCACGTCTTGGCGCAGGGATTGTACCGGACGTCCAGGCCGAAAAGCTCGACGAGATTTTCCGCTTTATTGGGCCGTGCGCAGTATCGCAGTCTGATGTAGGGGAAGAAAAAGTAAAAACAGAAGTCAAACGCGCCGCCGGGATCCGGAGGGCGCTGTGCGGATGAGGTGAAGGAATTTGATGTATAATCAAAGGTTTACGAGCCGCGCTGAGCGGGTGCTGCGCTTGGCACAGGAAGCGGCGGCGGAACTTGGCCATGGACATGTCGGGAGCGAACATATCCTGTTAGGCCTCGCCCGGGAAGGTACGGGCGTAGCGTTCCGCGCGCTCTCGTCCTTCGGCGTTACGCCGGAACAGATATTGGAGCTTGTAATTGAAAATATTGGCCGAGGGGAAGCGGGAACCCTCACGCCTCAGGGCTTGACACCGCGTACAAAGCGAATTATTGAGGTGGCGATGGCGGAAGCGCTGCGCCGCGGCCATAGTTATATTGGTACAGAACACCTGCTGATGGGGATTGTGCGGGAACCGGACTGTTTTGCTGCGCGGATTCTTGTTGCGTTGGGCGTGGAGCTTAGCCGGCTCTATCCGGCGCTGGAGGGCATGCTCGGCGCACAGCCGCCGGAAGAACGCAGGGCCGGCGCCCCACAGACGCCGTTTGCCCGGCAGCAGCGTCCTGAACGTCCGGCGGAAACTAAGACGCTTAACCAGCTCGGCCGCGACCTGACTGCGGCTGCGCGCGAAGGGAAGCTCGACCCTGTTATTGGGCGCGAAAAGGAAATTGAGCGGGTAATCCAGATCCTTTCCCGCAGGACAAAAAATAACCCCTGTCTGATCGGGGAACCGGGTGTGGGGAAAACGGCGATAGCGGAAGGGTTGGCGCAGAAAATCGTTACACTTGATGTGCCGGAAAACCTGCGCGGAAAGCGCCTGGTTTCGCTGGAAATTTCGGCTGTTGTCGCGGGGACAAAGTACCGCGGGGAATTTGAAGAACGCATCAAGACCGTCTTGTCTGAGGTACGTAAAAGCGGCGATGTTATCCTATTTATCGATGAGATGCACACGCTCATCGGCGCCGGTGCAGCGGAGGGCGCGGTAGATGCGGCAAATATCCTCAAACCGATGCTCTCCCGTGGGGAAATCCAGGTGATCGGCGCCACCACAATTGACGAATACCGCCGGTATATTGAGAAAGACGCGGCGCTTGAACGCCGGTTCCAGTCGGTGCTGGTTGCCGAGCCAAGCGCGCAGGATTCCGTAGCAATTGTGCGCGGTCTGCGCGACCGGTATGAAGCGCACCATAAGCTGAAGATTTCCGATGAAGCAATCGAAGCTGCCGTCCGGCTGTCCATGCGCTATATTGCCGACCGTCATCTTCCGGATAAGGCAATTGACCTGATCGACGAAGCAGCCTCGCGGCTGCGGATGAAAGCAAACACGGCGCCGGCGGAGTTGAAGAATCTCGAAGAAGAAGCCCAATCGGTGGCACATGAGATGGACGAAGCGATTTCCGCGCAGGATTTTGAAAAAGCGGCTGCGCTGCGTGACCGGAAGCGTGAGCTGAATGAAACACTGGAAAAACGCCGCAGCGCCTGGCGCGGCGGCAGTTCCGCCGACGCCTGCGTCGGGGAAGCGGAAATTGCGGAGGTGGTTGCGGCCTGGACGGGGATTCCGGTTGCGAGGCTGACACAAAGCGAAAGCCAGAGGCTTATGCATTTGGAACAGGAGCTGCACCGGCGTGTCATCGGGCAGGAGGAGGCGGTGCGCGCAGTTGCACGTGCGATCCGCCGTTCCCGCGTAGGGCTGAAGGATCCCTCGCGTCCGGCAGGTTCCTTTATTTTCCTGGGGCCGACAGGCGTAGGCAAAACAGAGCTTGCACGTGCGTTGGCGGAAGCAATGTTTGGCGACGAAAACGCGATGCTGCGCGTGGACATGTCCGAATATATGGAAAAACACACGGTTTCCCGTCTAATCGGTTCGCCGCCGGGTTATGTTGGTTACGATGAGGGCGGGCAGCTGACCGAACGCGTCCGCCGCCGTCCATACAGCGTTATTTTGTTTGATGAGATTGAAAAAGCACACCCGGATGTATTTAATATTATGCTGCAGATCCTCGATGACGGTATGCTGACCGATTCACAGGGCCGGAAGGTGGATTTTAAAAATACGGTCATCATCATGACCTCCAATATTGGCGCCCGTCTGATTACGGATGAGGGCGTACGGCATCTGGGTTTTGGGACAATGCAGGATGAGGCGCAGCGCAGCTTTGATGATATCAGCCGCAATGTCCTGGGGGAACTGCGGCGTGCGTTCCGTCCGGAATTTTTAAACCGTGTTGACGAGGTTATCGTTTTCCACCGTTTGGAACGGGAGGAAATCCGGCGGATTGCGGCGCTTATGATGCAGAAGGTGTCCCTGCGTCTGAAGGATATGGATATCATGCTGGTGTGTGAGGACGCCGCGCTGGAACGCATTGCGGACGCCGGGTATGATCCGGTTTATGGGGCGCGTCCGCTGCGCCGTTATATCCAGTCGCATGTTGAGGACGCGGCTGCGGAGTGTATTCTGTCGGGCCAGATATCTGCGGGCGGGACGCTGTGTCTGACGTTGCGTGACGGAGAGCTTGCCCTTATGGCGGATGAAATGTCTTCTGAAGCCGAGGGGGCTGTTGCGTTGGGTTCGGAATAAAGTTGACGTTCCAGCGCGGGAAACCGCCTGCGCAGGACTTGAATAAAGAGCCGTACTTTTTTAAAAGTACGGCTCTTACTGCATTAATCCACGGCGCCGATAACATACAGCGCCGCGATGATCAGGATTAAATCGTCGTCCCCGTTTTCCCGAAGCACGAGGAAAAGAATCAAAAGCAGCAGGATGTCATCCAGCTCCAACGAGGGCATGTGGAAATTCCCAAGCAGCTTGCCGATGAGAGAGTCATGCCCTTCCCCTCCGCCTCCAAGCAGAGAAGTCAGGATTGAGGGCTTTGGAGGCGGAGGCGGCGGAGACGGTGGCGGAGGGGAGGGATGCGGTGGATGCGGCGAATCCGGACGCGGTGGCCTGTGGCCGTCCGGCGCATAGAACGGCGGCATTTGCGGCGGACGGTCCGGAATCGGACCGGGTGGGGGCGGCGGGCGTCTGCCGGGTTCGCGTGGGGGCTCTCCGGGCGGATCTGGGCGCGGCGGCCGTCCTACTTCTATGTAATCGTCAACGTCTTGTACCTGTTGCATATAACGGTTATACATTTAAAATGCCTCCCAGAGAAGAAAGGATCGAACGGACAGAATATGCAGTGCTCAGCAGCGACTGGGCGCGCTCCAGCTTTTCCCTGCGTGCGTCGCGCAGATAGGGCTTAAGTGCGATAAGCAGCTGCATTTTCTGGTTTGTCTCCGGTGTTGGCTGCGAAAAGGATCCCAAAAGGTTGGAAAGCCCTGAGAAATCCATTCCTGCGTCTGCATTTGTTTCAACGGCGTCGTTTGCTGCCTCCTGTGTGGATGGCGCACTGTCTGCGGACGATACGTCGGCAGCATCATCCGCTGGGGTGTCGCCGGAGGTGTCCGGCGAAGCCCCGTCTAATAAACTCTGAAAAAGTTTTCCAAGCTCATCCATAAGCTATTTCCCCTGGTTCATCGCTGCGGCGAGCTTTTGGGCGAGCTGGGCGCCTTCCCGGGTGGAAAGCAGCTTCATCATGGCGGCGCGTGCGCCTGTTTCGTCCCCAGCTAGTGCCGACTGTGCTGCGGATTTAATGGTATCCGCGCCGCCATTAGCCAGCAACGTCAGCAGGCGCCTGCCGTCTTCGGTTTTCAAAAGCGCGCCGAATTTCTCCAGCGACTTTGCACCTTTTGATCCTTGCATCCCGGCAAGAAGTGCGCGTGCCAAAGTTTCCATATCGTTGGCCATTTTTATACCTCCTGAGTCTGACAGAAAAGCGAATTCTTTGCTACATGCCTATTCTATGCCGGTATGCGCCTGAATGTGATTTTTTTCTGCCTGTGGGATCGGATACAGGGGAAAGCGGATTTACAGCAGGGCTTGACACAAATTTCCGGATATGATAAACTTGCCGCGACGAAATAGGGCGAAAGTGTTCCTGGCCTGGTTATCCCGGCTACTGCGGGAACCGCCGGGAATGGAGAAACCATGAAGATACTCGTTTTTTCCGACACGCATGGCAGGACGGAACGGATGCTGGAGGTTATTGGGTCCGTTGAGCATGATCTTGTGCTGCATTTGGGTGATTGCGTTGCCGACGCACGTTGCATTGAACGGGAGTTCCCCTCCGAGAGGCTGCGCTATGTCGCGGGTAACAATCTGCACGATGTGATGTCGCATGTGCCTGGGCAGCTGCTGTTTATGGAGGCGGGCGTTGTGATTTTCATGACGCATGGGCAGGATTATCTGGTGCGTTCCGGTACGGCGCAGCTGTATACGGCTGCATTGCGCTGCGGGGCAAGGCTTGTCCTGTATGGCCATACCCATATTGGCCACGTGGAAACGCGCGGCGGCATTATCTTTTTTAATCCCGGTTCTGCTTCGCTTGACCGGTCGCGGATGGGGGAAAGCTGGGGACTTGTGGAGATTCAGGGAGGGAGGATCGAATGCCGGATCCTATATTTTTAGAATCTGCATATGCGCAGTATACTGCAGCCCTGGAAACGCAGAAACTGGGCAGACGTTTTGTGCTGCTTGACGAGGTGGACTCCACTAACGCCTATATCCGCCGTGCGGCGGATGACCAGGCGGTGCAGGGGCTTGCAGTTGCAGCACTGCGGCAAAGTGCCGGTCGCGGCCGCTTGGGCAGGAGCTGGGCTTCGGATGGCGGCGGGCTGTATTTTTCATTTGCAGCACTGACCCCGCCTGCTATGCTCCCGCGACTGCCGCTTGCTGCCGCTGTGGCTGTAATTATGGCCTTTGACGAGCTGGGTGTGTGCGGCGCGTGTATAAAATGGCCCAACGATATCCTGGTTTCCGGAAAGAAACTGGTTGGGATCCTCTGCCAGAGTTGGGGAGAGCGTGTGGCGGCCGGCATTGGCGTGAACATCGCACAGCATGCGCGGGATTTTGCCGCGGCCGGCCTTCCCAATGCGGCAAGCCTTGCGATGCTTGGGATTGAAGCGGATCCATGGCGCCTGATGGCCCGTATCCTTACATATGCCGAGCGGTGCATGGCGCTTGCGCAGAAGGACATGACGGCGTTTTTGGACGCTTACCGGAGACGGTGTGTCAGCCTTGGCCGCGCGCTGGTCGCTTCAGGTGCGCGGGGGGAGCTTCATGGCGTCGGCGTGGATATTGATGAAGAGGGCCGTCTGCTCCTACAAACGCCGGAGGGGCTGATCGCAGTATCTTCGGGTGAGGTTAAACTGCGCGGCACGGCGGGTTATATTTGACTTTATTTTAATTCCGTTTTATAATAGTAAGGTATTTTAGAAGAGAGAAAGGACAGAGAAATATGGCTGCATCCAAAGTTTATTTTACGGATATGCGCTGTACGCCCGGCCGGAATATCCAGCAGAAGCTGGAAAAGCTGATCCGTGCGGCGGGAATTGCGCAGATTGATATGGACCATCAGATGGTTGCCATAAAAACCCACTTCGGGGAGCCCGGGAATTTGGCTTTCCTGCGCCCGAATTTTTCCAAAACAGTCGCCGATGTAGTGAAATCGGAAGGCGGCGTCCCGTTTTTGACCGACTGCAACACCCTTTACGTCGGCCGACGCAAGAATGCGATTGAGCATCTTGATGCTGCGTATGAAAATGGTTTTTCCCCGATGTCCACCGGATGTCAGATCGTTATTGCCGACGGCCTGAAGGGCACCGATGATGTAGAGGTGCCGGTCGAAGGCGGCAAATATGTAAAAACTGCAAAAATTGGCCGTGCAATTATGGATGCGGATGTGTTTATCTCCCTGAACCATTTTAAGGGCCATGAGCTGACCGGCTTTGGCGGTGCGATTAAGAATATTGGCATGGGCTGTGGCTCCCGCGCGGGCAAGATGGAGCAGCACAATTCCGGAAAACCGATAGCCGATCCTTCTGTCTGCCGCGGCTGCCGTAAGTGCGCGCAGTACTGTGCGCAGGGTGCAATCCGTTTTGAAGGCGGACGCGCAGTAATCGATCATAGTAAATGCGTTGGCTGTGGCCGCTGCATCGGTATCTGTAATTTTGATGCGATTGAGGCTTCCGACGACAGTGCGGAAAAAGACCTGTGCGGAAAGATGGCCGAATATGCCAAGGCAGTTGTTAATGGGCGTCCCTGTTTCCATATTACAGTGGTAATGGATGTCTCCCCTTACTGTGACTGTCACGGCGAAAACGATGCCCCGCTGATCCAGGACGTCGGTATGTTTGCTTCTTTCGATCCGGTTGCAATTGACCAGGCCTGCTTCGATGCAGTTCACCAGCGCGCTCCGCTGCCGGGCAGCATGCTGACCGACGCGCATCCGGATGGGAAGTATGGGGAAGATTATTTCCATGCTGTTTTTGAGAATACCAATGGACTTGACACGCTTGCCCACGCAGAAAAAATCGGCTTGGGTAACCGTGCGTATGAGCTTATTACAGTAAAATAAAATTTGCCTTTGGGCAAAATAAGCGCCTGATGGAAAACTTCCATCAGGCGCTTGTATTTTGACTTTTCTTACAGGAAAAACCGCTTGTGCAAATTTTCACGCAGGGGGCGGCACAAGGCGATGACAAGGAACGCTGCGCCAAACAACGCGCCGGAAGCCGCAGGATACAGCGACCAATTAAAGACACGGCCGGTGTGGAAGGTAATGCTAATGAACATCTCAAGCAGGATGCAGAATCCTCCGCTTGCAAAACAAAGGCCGCTGATGATAAACAGCGCGGCTTTTGGCAGGTAGCGGAAAAGCGCGACGGCGGCGGTTGTAAGCAACCCCAGGATGCCGACCACCGGGAAAGCAAAGCTTAAAAACCAACCGCCGGAAAGCGTCAGGTCGATGCACAGCAGGTAAAGCCCTAAGGCGGCAAAATCAATGGGTACGAAGATAACCGGATTGGGCTTATGGAACCAGGCCGGGAGCACGGCGACGATATAGACAAATAAAATCGCGCCGGCGACATAACCGGACCAGACCATCATCCCGTTGATACGCAGGTCGATAAACAGGGAGAGCATAACCGGCTGGGCAAACAGGATTGTAAGGATGAACAGCAGCCCGCGCGGGTTTACCTGCTCTGCGGCACGACGCGTGCTTGGATAGGGCGGGAATTCCTCCCCAGTATGGAGTTCGGGGTGATAAACGCGGGTGTGGCAAAGTGGGCATTCCTTTTCCCCGTCAGAAAGTTCAACACCGCATTTTATACAGTACATGGCTTTTTTCACCTCCGGTTGCTTTCCACTTTAATGTGTATGCCCTCCCGCCGGAGCTGTTCATAAAAATAAAGCTCCAGCTTGGATTGGCGGATGTTGCGGGTAAAATTGAGATATACCGTGCCGTTATAAGACAGCATTGCACAGGCAAAGGGGGTTGTGGATTGGGAGCCGATCAGGAAATCCATGCGGTGTATGAAGGGACGCATGGCCTCCGGCAATGTAATGACGCCAAGGTTTGAAAGATTAAGGCAGGATTTGCGTTCGCCAACCGCATTGTAGGCCGCCTTCATTGCCAGATTTTTTATGAAAAGGGGCATGACTTTCAACACAGGGCTTTTCTCAGTACGCACATTGGTGCTCATGCGTGAAGCCATTTCCTTTTTGGTAATTTCCATCCCCATCTGATGATGGACTGAGCGGCAGACCTCGGCGAAATCCCAGGTCCCCATTTTGGGGTCTATGCCCGGTGTGACATATAAGGCGAAATTGCGCAGGGTATGGCTGTCGAAAAACTGGCGGAGGTTGACCGGGATCAATACTTTCAGCGGCTTCTGCCGCCGTCTATGCGGCTGTTCCTCATCTTGCAGGCGCATAAGCGCACAGATCAGCGCAGAGGCCAGGAAAGCGGTCAGCGATACTTTGTACCGCCGCGCTGCGGCAAGTGCTTCACCGGCGTCTGCCATAAAGGTGGTGACATGGACTGTATCATTCGGCTCCCGTGTGCCTGTGTAATGGAAAGCCGTTTTCTCTGCCCGGCTTTTGGAGACGTCGCCATAGCTGTGCAGGAAGCTGTCCTCAAGCTCCCCTTCATCCGGAGGTTCAAGCCGGTCGAGCACACCGTCCGTGCAGGGGATTTCACAGGCGTATTTTTGATGGATATATTCTGCAAGCAGTGTTTTCAGAAAGATCATGCCGCCCGTGCCGTCGGTCAGGGCATGGAAAAATTCCACTGCAACGCGGTTGCGGTAAACGATCACGCGAAATGCGCAGCGGCGCAGTTCCCTGGCCGTCATGCGAGTCATGGGATAGCTGTATTCCGCGCGCACCGGCGGCGCCATGGGCAATTCCTCGAGATAGTACCAGAATGCGCCGGCACGCAGGCGTACCGCGATGGAGGGAAAGCGCCGCACGGTCACATCCAGTGCGGATTGCATGACAATGCGGTCAATATCTTCAAAAAGTGTCGCGGACAGGCGGAAAAGGTTTGTCCAGCGCCGGTTTTTTGCCGCCGGATAGATTTTTGCTGCATTATCCAGCCGCATCCAGCGCAGCTTGCGTTCATCTGGCAGATGCTGGCGCAGGAAGCCGTTGATTTCGACGAAATCACCGCGGTTTTCTTTCAGATAATACAAGACATACGCATGCCACATATGCGGCGCAACAATCAGCCGGCTCTCACAGCCAGCTGAGCGGAGTTTTTCGTGCAGCAGGCGCGCGTCGTCGAGCATGATTTCGTCGCCGCCGACGAACAGCAGCGATGGCGGCATTGCAGAAAGCTCCCCATAGAGGGGGGAAACGAAGGGGTCATAAGGATTGGCAGTATAGCATTCAGCGAAAAATTGCAGGCGTTCGGCTGTCATTGACGGGTCTACGTCCCGGTTTTGCGTATAAGATGGACCGGATGCGCATAAGTCGGTCCATGGCGAGATGCCAATAAGCGCGCAGGGCAGGGGGATATGCATGGATTTGAGTTTTAAGCACAATGCATAGATCAATCCACCGCCAGCACTTTCCCCGCACAGCACGATCTGATGTGCCTTATATCCGCGCGAAAGCAGGCTGCGGTAGGCCTCAAGCGCATCTTCCAGGGCGGCTGGGTATGGATTTTCCGGCGCAAGCCGGTATGCGGCACAGAAAACGCGGATACCGCATTCCGCTGCAAGGATTGAACTGAAGCCCAGTGCATATTCCAGGCTGCCGCAGGTATAGCCCCCGCCGTGAAGATAGAGGATTACTCCCTCGTGCCGTGCATCCCGGGGTTGAACCCAGGCCGCGCGGAACGCGGGAAAATCCTGTTCTTCAATACTGATCTGATCAAGCTTGGTATGTGTCATCAACTCTCCAAGCATATCCTGACCGCGCCGGGCGGTTTCCAGAGAACAGCCCGACAGCAGCGGGCGAAGAAGTGCAAGCTGGGACCGGATAAATTTTCCGCTGATTGCCATGTAAATTCCTTTCTTTTGGACTGCGCAGCTGCGTACGGCTCGGCGCGTAAATGATAAAGACGGACTATGCTGGTATTTTGCGGCGGGCTTTGCTTTATTTTGTACGCAGCATGGAGAAAATTTTGCTGAGTTTCGGCGGATTCCCTTTATAAAGCGCCATCATTTTATAAATTTTGCCGGCAAAGTACATGAGGATAAGCGCACACAGCACAATGATCCCGATACTTGCCAGGATATTTACAAGCGGTATGGCGCCCAGCGCAGCAAGGCCCGGGACGGTCAAAATTGCAGAAAAGGGGAAATAATTGAGCCAGCTTCCTGCGTCCAGGACGCCGGTCATCCCGCCTGAATAGATCGTCAGGAAGAAGCTGGCGATCAGGGCAAGGGTAAAGAGCATATTGGTAGAGGAAAGATCCTCCGGCTTGCTGGCCATTGCGCCGCCAATGGAAGCCAGCGCGCAGTACAGAAGAAAACCGGCCATCACCACGCAGAACCCAAGCAGGATTCCCGGAAGGGAGAAAACGCTGGAGAACATATCAAGATTATCAAAAAGCGCGACAAGGGCAAGACTGGTATCCGGGCCGATGGCGCGCGCCAGCGCACAGCCGCAGCCCAGTCCTGCAAGCAGCATAAGAAGCCACAGCGCAAACTGGACAATTGCCGCCAGACAGATCGCCAGAACTTTCCCTAAGACCATAGCGGGCGGGCGCACTGCAACCAGAAACGTATCCATCAGTTTTGAAGTCTTTTCCATAATTACGCTGTTGGAAACGCTTTGGCCGTAAATTAAGACCAGGAAATACAGTACCATTACGTTCAGGTAGGGAATTAAGTAGGCCAAGACCTCGCGTATCCCGGCGAACCCGTCCGCAGTTCCTGCAGTACCGGTGTTCGGGTCCTGCCTGACTTCAACGGTTTGCACCGGTGCAAACAGGACGGCCATTTGTTCCGTACGCAGGCCGGACGCTTCCATCAATACATAGGAAAACCCAATATTGAGATAACTTTCAAAACCCTCCGCATCATCCCAGGTCAGCTCGCTGTCCTCGGGAAGGAGGATACGCAGCATATAGGCGCCGTCTGCGGCTTCCAGCTGCAAAACAAGCGTATGCCCGTCTGCTGCTGCAAGCGCCTGGTCAACGTCTTCAGCCGTATCATAGGCGATATCTGAAAAAGCTTCATAGCCGGGCACGGAAAGCGCATTGAAATCGTAATCCAGGCCGCTGTCGTTGACCACCAGCACGTGCTGTGCCCCGGTTTCCAACGGTTTTGCTTCGCTGCCGTTGGAGCCGAAAGCTGCGAAAGCGGCGATAATTACAGCAGGCAGCACCAAGCACAACAGTGCAAGCACAATCGTCGAAACCTTATAAGAACGCCCTTTTATATGTTGAGTAAAGGTGAAGGAAAAAATCCTGCCAAACCCGGAAAATTCGTGTTTCATTTACGCATCCTCCTTTGCCGGGCGCTTTGCCATTGCCAGGAGCTGGCGGAGTTTGACGCGTGCGCCGCGATGGATCAAAAGCTCGTTGTATACCCGCGCGCAGAAAAGCGCCAGGCCTGCAACGACCAGGGCCTGGATCCCCCAGGAAAGGCACAAAAGCGGGAAGCTGATGTTGCCGCAGACATAGGAAACCGGGGCGCAGAATACGGATACTACAGGTAAAAGCGAAACGATTATGGGCGCAGGACCGGAAGTGAAAGCGGCGGCAATACAGGAAACCAGGTATCCAGACATAATGACCAGGATAGAAGAAAGCTGTGCGTATTCAATATCTTCCATTGTCGAGCAGCAGGTACCGCTGATTCCGGAGAGGATGGAAAAGGTAAAATAGCCCAGGATCAGGGAAACAAGTACGATCAAAACCGTCATCGGGCTGAGGTTCAGGCTTTGCCCGCTGATACCAAAGGACGCCAGCATCTGGGAAATACTGGAAACATCCAGGAAAAAGCCGCTGACTGTATAGGAAAGGGCAAAGGCAAGGATAATGGAGAGGAACATCCCGAAAATGAACGCCATAACAGCCAGTATTTTGCCCAGGATCAGCGCCAGGGGCCGGACGGACACCATTAAAAGCTCCACAAGTTTCGACGCCTTTTCTTCCACAATGGCACGGGCAATATAGGACGCGGCCATGACAGAGATCATCATAACGAAGATGGAATAGACATATTGTACAGCAAATTTGGTGTCAAAGGAGATATCTGTGGCGCTGCGGTAATCGCGTTGCGTTGCAAGCTCGA
Source organism: uncultured Eubacteriales bacterium (assembly GCA_934546935.1). Taxonomy (GTDB): domain Bacteria; phylum Bacillota; class Clostridia; order Oscillospirales; family QAMX01; genus CALWJF01. The sequence goes on along the minus strand of CAKTEH010000002.1, from coordinate 135,060 downwards.
TGGAAAAAGGCATAGATGCCAACGCAATCTGCGTTTCATCTGCGCCGGCCGCCCGCAGCCGGGCTTCATCGAAGGCAAGGTTCAACACACGTTTCAGCTGCGCAATTTCCCCGTCATCCCATTCATCTTCCGGCGCGGTATGCAGGGCAATGCTGTAATACCCTTCGTTTTGCGCCTGGATTTCAACCGCGATGCTGCCGGGATCCGGCTGGACGTCCTCCTGCGCTGTAAGCGGAGAAAACTGCGTGTTGGAAAAATAGGCGTCTGTGGACAATACGCCCATATCCAGCGCGAATGTTGTCTCGTTGCGGATATACACAGCCTCAATCCCGCTGTGCTCCGCCTGTATGGCGCTGCCGCCGGAAAAGATTACGGCCAGCGGCACACTGGCCAGTGCAAGCAAGAGCATGATCATAAGGGAAACGAGATTCGACCTGTTTTTTACATGTGCGGCGAGGGTAAAACGGAAAACTTTTCCAACGCCAGTGAAGTCGTGCTTACTCAGCTTCATGCACTTCACCTACTTTTTCTACGAAGATCTCATGCAGCGAGGGCTCGCGAAGGTCAAAGGTAATGACCGTGATGCCATTGGAGATCAACATGCCTAAAAGGCGGTTGGCCTGTTCTTCGCCGGTAACTTTGAGATTGTATTCAAACTCTTTTTGTGTGACAGGGACTGCGCCCGAAGCCTCGATATAGCGCGAAATATCCTGTTCGGTTTTCAGGGAGAGGTTTACGCGGCCGTAGCTTTTCTTGATATCATTCAGATGTCCCTGTAAAACGGTTTTTGAACGGTTGAGAATGGTAATATCGGTACAAAATTCTTCGACAGTCGCCATCTGATGGCTGGACATGATCAGATATTTCCCTTTTGCAATTTCGTCGCGGATGATACCCTTGAACAGGTCTGTGTTGACCGGGTCAAGGCCGGACAACGGTTCGTCAAGGATAATTAATTCCGGGTCTGAAATCAGCGCGGCCATCAGCTGGATTTTCTGCTGGTTCCCTTTGGAAAGCTGATCGGCAAGCTTCGGTTTCTGTGCTTTTATACGCCGTGCGGCGGTGCCAAAACGCAGCTGCCCGTTTACAGGCGGGACGGCTGGAGATGCCTTTACCTGCGGATAGAGATATTCCTCAACCTCCAGCCTTGACGCCCAATGCCGGATGCGCTGTTTTGCATCGCTGCGGGAAACGCCGCGCAAAGCGGCAAAGTATAAAAGCTGATCCATAAGCGAATATTTTGGATAAAGCCCACGTTCCTCAGCAAGATAACCGACATTGCACACTGTGGTGTCAAGCGGTTTCCCATTCCATAGGACTTCGCCTTCATCCCGGACCAGCATGTTCAGGATCATACGGATCGCAGTGGTTTTGCCTGCGCCGTTGGTGCCCAGAAGCGCATATACGCCAGGTTGGGTCATTTCAAAACTTAAATGGTCGAGCACGGTACGTTCACCATACTTTTTTGTCAGATCTTTTACGGTCAATGACATAAGATATCCTCTCTTACGGCGTCGGGACGGATCCCGATAAGTTTGTTTTATGCCGGGCCGGACTGGGAAGCGTAAAGCCATGCGGTCCGGCCAGCAACAGTATACCACGAAGGTGTATTACGGTAAAGTGGTAAGGCTGAGAAAGTAAGAAAAAATGCGTGTTGTGTATGTCTGTAGGATTCAGGACAGGAATGAACCATGTGTTTTTCGCATTTTCTGTTGAATCCCTCTCCTGTCCATTGCGGCTGTTGCTGAAAATTTCCGGACGTTTTCCGGAAGGCTTTGGCTGCCCTCCTTTCTATTTTTTGGTATGTCCTGTTACAGGACATATGTTTACGAATCATACTATACCCTAAGAATTGTCCTATGTCAAGACAATGGAGGGATTACGATGGCACGAATCATCGACGGGCATGCGATGAATATGGTGGGCGGACGGGTAAAGGCGCTTCGGATCGAAAAAGGATTGAGTCAGCAAACCCTGTCAAACCGTCTTGAAACGCTTGCGATTTATATTTGCCGGGGTTCTATTTCCCGGATTGAGGAGCACAAACGGACGGTGACAGACATTGAGCTATACGGTCTGTCCAGGGTGCTGGGTGTTGAGATCGGCGAATTGTTTGAAGATGGCCGGGAGTTTTGAGGAATGCAGCGGATATTGTGCAGGGCGCCGGATCCGGAAAAAAGCAGGGCAGAGGGATCTTTCCCTCTGCCCTGTGCATATAGCGCATGTGCAGGCGTTTATGACGGCGCACCGGCTAGGTTTCGTAGCTGAGCGCCGCCCCCAATGCGTTTTTCTGGACAGAAACCACACCGTTGAGGCAACCGGACAAGGTCTGGTACCCATCGCTTGCGGCGATAATACGTCCATTGGAGGCCTTCAGGCGGAAGCGGTATTGTCCGCTCTTGTCCGTATAGACTTCGAATTTTGGGTGCTTCTGCTTTTTGTAGCCTGTCTCTGTCTGATTTTCAACCGCAGCGGCCGGCGCGTTTTTGCGCACAGAAGCAATGCCTTGTATACAGGCGTCCTGCGAAGCGTAAACCTCGCTTTTGGCGATGGTTTCGCCATTGTCCGCTTTAAGGTCAAATTTAACGCCTGTACTGGTTGTACGTATATGGAATTTCCCCATGGCGGCGGCCCCTTCCTGGTAAGTGGCGTCCGGCTTAAAGCCGCTTGATATCGATAAAATATACGTCGTTTTCTCGAAGGGGGATGTCATAAGTGAAACCGCCTTCTCCTGCAAAAACGCTGCATGCAGGCGTCCCTTCGCAGGCTACGGCAAGCGCGGCAATTTGTTCACGCGACAAATTGTCAGGGCGGCCGAGTTTGAGATATTCGCCATAAACGTCATTTACGCCATAGCCGGTGCGATAAACGCTGACAAGCCAGCGTCCCGCAGGTAGATCTGGGATGGACAGACGCGCTGGTTCCGCCGGGGCGGGGACAAGGTCACGGATATAATAATGTTGGTTTGGCACGCCCTTTTGGTCGTGTTTGGTATAATTCCAGACAAGCGCCTGGACGCCGGTTTCGCTGCGGCATATGATGCTGTCGGCGTCGCTGCAGGAAAGCTCCTCGTCTGCGAGCATATGCAGGAATTTATAGGCGAAGTAGGTGGGCTTTTTCAGGCCGTGCATGTTCATCAGACCGAACCCGCCGTGGAAGGGTGTAGGAGGAGGGCCGGCTTCTTCAAAAATATCGGTAAAGGTCCAGTAGCTCATTGCATCTGCCGAACCGGAAAGGCGTTTGAGGTTATAGAGGATATAAGGCGCGTTGATATAAGAATCATGGAGATTATCCCGGCTGGTATAGGATGAACTCCATTCAGTGTAATACAGCGGGATACCGGCAAGCGGCGTCGCGTCGATTCGTGCGCGCGTAGCGGCGACAGAGGAAGGGATATAATCCGGATCATCGAGCAGGATATGGAGATCGACGCCGAACTCGTCCACAGCCCCTTCCACGCCATAGGTGTGCGTGGAAAGGAAATCGATAGGAATGCCTGTGTCCAGGCAGTGCCCGATCATTTCCTCGATCCAATGATGCTCGCTGGTCGCAGGTCCGCCGACCCGGTAATCGGCGCATACATCCTTAACCGCACGGGCCGCGGTATCATACATTTTAAAATATTCGGCCATATCCCCGGAGAAGAAAATTGCCAGATCCGGCTCGTTCCAGACTTCGAAAAACCAGGCTTTCAGTTCTTCCTGGTCGTAGCGCGACTGCCAGTGTGTCACGGCGGCGTGCAGGAAGTCATAATACTCGTCATAATCGCTCGGCGGGGTAATGTTTCCGCGCCACCAGAAAAGCGTCCGATCCCCAGAGGCCATTGCGCGCGGCATAAAGGACAGTTCTACAAAAGGCCGGATGCCCAGGGCAAGCATCTCGTCGAAAACCTCATCAACATACTGCCAGTTGTAAACCAGCCTGCCGTTTACGCGGCGTACGACTGCCATGTCGTCGCAAAACAAGCCATGGAAGCGCAGGTAGCGGAAACCGCACTCGCGCACGGCAGTTTCCAGTTGTCTTACAAATCCGGTGCGCAGCGCCTCGTGCGCACGGCCTGCGCCGACGCAGAAATTGGCAAAGCGGTCGAATTTCCCTTTTCGATTTGAAAGCCTTACTTCAATGTTTCGCATGATGCTCCTCCTTTATTGTAGTAAAAAACCCGGGCAAAAAAACTTTCGCCCGGGCGGATCCTTCCGAAATGGAGGGGATTATTTGCTGATCGTATAAGCAATACCCAATTTTTCTGCAAATTCCACGATAAAAGAACCTTCTTTGCAGGTGAGGGTAAGCTGGGTACAATTTTCAAAGCTGTTTTCATTGATATCGGTCAGGCTCGCAGGAATGTTGACGGTTTCCAATGCGGAACAGTTGGAAAAAGCCATCTGGCCGATTTCTGTCAGGCTTTCGGGAAGCACAGCGCTTTTCAGGGCCGTACAGCCGGAAAAGGCTCTTGCGGGGACAGCGGTGACACCCTGCGGGATTTCGACGCTTGTCAGCGCTTCACATGAAAAGAAAACGCCGGTACCAAGTTCAGTCAGTGCAGCGGGCAAGGTAATCTGCGTCAGGCCGCAGGCATAAAACGCCTCTTCGCCGATGGAAGTCACAGATTCTGGCAGATTGATGGTCTGCAGGTTTTTTGCGCAGTGGAAAGCCCAGGCGGCAACATAGCTGACACTGTCGGCAACTGTGTACGCCGTATCGGGCCGGCCGGCCGGATACGCCAGTATTGCGGACATGTTTTTTGTATACAGTACGCCGTCGACAGAAGTAAAGGATTCATTATCCGGCGAAACCGTAAACTGCGTAATAGAATCGCTTCCGTAAAATGCTCCTTCAATAATGAACTGGACGGAATCCGGGATTTCAAAGCTTTCCAGGCTGTCGCATTCGCCAAATGCGCCGTCGTCGATATAAGTCAGGCCCTTGGAAAGCGAAAGGCTTTTCAGATTCGTACAGCCGTAAAACGCACCTTGTCCGATATTGGTGACCGTGTCGGACATTTTTACGCGCTCAATCTCCGTATGATTGTGGAAAACGAAGGATGCGATGGAACGTACATCCTTTGGGATGGAGACGTAGGCGGCGTCGCCGGTATATTTGGTCAGGACACCGTCTTCAATTACGAAATCAGACGGACCGGAGCTTTTGCTGTTATAAACAAAGATACCGATTGCACCAATGACGATGAAAAGCGCCAATACTATACTAAGAACAGTAGCAAAACGTTTCTTTTTCACGAGTTTTCTCCTGTAACGTGTTGTTTTTATTGGAGCCTCCCGGCGGAAACTACCGTACGCAGCAGCCGGAGGGTTGCAATTTTGGGCAAAGGTTTAAATCTCGCTTTGCCAGGGAACGGCTTGCGAATCCCAGACGCGGATAAAAGCCGGATACTCTTTTCTATTATACTCTATTGCGCGCGTTTTTCAAGCAAAATCTTTCAGTTTACAGATTTTTGATAAATTCTCTGTTGTTTTTTTATGGCCTTTCATACTACGGACGCCAGTTCTGCAAGCACAGCGAGCGTGAATTCTTTGGAAACTGCAGCTGCTTTGCTGCAGTTTTGCGCAAAAATCTCTTCGCCCCCATCCTGCTGCGTATCGGTAATGGTACGGATGGAAAGGAAAGGGACGCCGTTTGCATAGCATACGTGGGCAATGGCTGCACTCTCCATATCCACAGCGAGCGGCGCAAAGGCACGATTGATTTCATCCCGGCCCTTATCCGAAATAAAGGTCTCCCCGGTGACGGTGCGGCCCCAGAAAACCCTGTGTCCTGGGGGGAAGGCGGCTGCTTTTGCGCAGGAAAGCAGCTTTTCGTCTGCCTGGAAAAAACAGGAGGGCATCCAGGGGTGAAAATCTGTCAGGATCCTTTCTTCTACATCATGATATGCCATCTGTGTGGAAATAACTGTATCAAACAGGCCGACCCGGGCATCCATCCCGCCGGCTGTTCCCGCATTGAGGATCGTATTTACACCGAAGCTGTCGATGAGTGTCTGCGCACAGATGGCCGCGTTGACTTTGCAAACGCCGCTGTAGGCCAGCGCAGCCGGCAGGCCGCAGAGCGTGCCTTCGTGTATGTCCAGCATGGCCTTTTTGCGGACGGTTTCCCCCTGCAGATGCGGCAGGAAGGGCGCAAGCTCGCTGTCTGAAGCGCAGATGATGCCGATTTTCATAAAAAATGTCCTTTCTAAACGCGGAAAGCAGCATATTGGAATGGTGCTCACGCCTACCGCGCGATCTTTCCGTTATATCAGACGGTTTCTGGAGGAAAAAAGTTTCGTATTTCTAAAAAAGTACACACATAAAAAGCCTCCGTTTTTTGCAGAGATGCTGAAAAAAAACGGAGGCGTCAGGGACGGATTTTTGCGCCTTATACGCGCAGGTTTTCGCCGTCAAGGCCAATAAACGCGCCGTCGCGGTCCAGGCCGGATTCCGGATGGGCGATGAGCCACTTGTTTTTCGCGGTCATCAGGCGGCTTTCACCGGTGGCCGGAAGCTGCGCTTCAATTTCCGTATTCGTATCCTTCGGCAGGACGACGACACAACGGAAGCCGCCGCCGTTTGCATTGCAGGGGGCGTAGTGGAGGGTAGTGGCGAAAACCTCGATGGCGACGCCGGCAGGCAGCATGAACAGCTCCATCTTGGAGGTGTCGTAGTGGTTGTTCTCGTCGATATCCTGCTGGGCGCCGAGCATGAGGATCAGGTCGTTGCCGCAGGCAATATTGATCTCACTGGAACGATGGTACTCCACAGCGTTGAGGACGTGGTTGTTTCCGTTGCAGTAGCCGATCTGGATCGGCAGGCCGCCGTAGACTTCCTCGAACAGGACTTTCGTGGTGGAGGCGACTGCCTCAAGGGATGCAACGGAGGGCAGGTATTCGACGCCGTCGGTGACCGGGGTCTGCATCATTGCGTCGATCAGCGGCTGAAAATCATAGCCCTTCAGCACGCGGCCGTATTTTTTGAAAGCGGGGTCGTAAACCGATAAAACCTGCATAAGAAAAAACTCCTTCCATTTTAAAACGGGCCTGCGCCCGTGCTTTTGATGCTTGTATTTTATCATATCCGATGATAAAATGAAAGAGACAAATCAAGAATTTGTAAAGGAGAACAAAATATGGTCAAGACTTCTTTCTTTGGCGAAGGCTACGGCGATATCCGGGCAACCTTGTATACGATTGAAAATGCCGACGGCAGCGCGGTTTCCCTTTGCGACTTTGGCGCAAAGATCCAGAGCATAAGAGTTCCCGGTTCCGACGGCGTCCTGCGCAGCGTTGCCATGGGCTTTGACAGCGTTATGCAGTATATGACCATGCCGACATTCTATGGCGCGACGATCGGACGCGTCGGAAACCGCATTGGCGGCGCCGCTTTTGATGTTGGCGGCAAGCATTACGAGGTCGCAGTGAACAACGGCCCGAACCATCTCCATGGCGGCGTACTTGGCTTTGACAAGCGTATGTGGCGGGGCGAGATCTTGTCCGACGACAGTGTGCGCCTGTCCCGGCTTTCTCCGGACGGAGAAGAGGGGTATCCGGGAAACCTTGAGGTTTCCGTCACGTTTACTTTTGACGCGGCGCATAAGCTGACCATCGCTTATCACGCGCGTACGGATGCGGATACGCTGTGTAATCTTACCAACCACAGCTATTTCAACTTGAATGGCTGCAACGGCCGCGCAACCGGCACGATTGACAACCATACCCTGTGGATAGATGCCGGCCGCATCACTGCCTGCGACGCGAACCTGTTGCCGACCGGCGCGTTTATCGACGTGACCGGCACCCCGTTTGATTTCCGTACGCCCAAGGCCATCGGCCGCGATATTGAGGCCGACAACGAGTTTATCCGCTATGCGCACGGCTATGATTTCAATTACTGCTTGAACGGCAAAGGGTTCCGCAAGGTCGCCGAGGCGTCCGGGGATGAAAGCGGCATCACCATGGAGTGCTGGACCGATTTGCCGGGCATGCAGTTATATACATCTCATCGTGAAAGCTTCTGCCTGGAGACGCAGGCATACCCAAACGCCAATCAGCACCCGGAATTCCCGTCGATCGTTCTCAAGGCCGGGGAAACCTACGATACAAAGACTGTATATCAATTTAAATGAGACTGGCTTCCGCTGGTCAGGGAGAGGAATATTTTCAAAACCTGAAGAGAGAGCGTGTTTTATGGAATACCGTATTATTTCGCTTCCGCCTTTCCGGGCCGCCTCGTCCGGTCTGGATCAGGCTGGGGATTTTGCAGAAGACGGCTTGCTGCACAGGTTTGACCGGTATTTTTCTGCAATAAAGCCCTGCCCGCGCGACAGTTTCATACCCAGGGACTTTCTCTACTATGACGAAGCCCACGGCGGCATGGTGTGGATTTATGCACTGAGCGAGGATATAGATGCAGGGGAAAATGAAACAGTTGAATTTGAAGGCGGGTATTATCTGACCTATACCTATCGTGACGGCGATGGCGCGGAAAACGACCGGCTTTATAAAGGCGCACTGGATTTTATTGCAGAAAGCGGCGTTTTGGAGCTGGACGTCCGTCAGGGGCATTATGTCATGGGGCATATTATAACCCCGCCCGATCTGATCGAGGCGCAGGATTGGGCGCAGATGGAGACGTTTATCCCGGTAAAATTAAAAGAATAAGAAAAATTCCCGCCGGGAACCCCGGCGGGAATTTTTGTATATCCATAATCTTTTATGTGTGCGCTTGACAAATCGTGCGCCGGGCGTACAGCCAGTCGGGCTGCCTATGGAAGGAATATATTACAGTATGGCGTTATAATCGTTGTAGAGGCAAAGCTCACGTCTTACGCCTTGGCTGGAAGACGCGCACTTTTTTATTGCTTCCAGCTTGTGTTCGCCATTTTTTCGAAACGGTCCTGTGCAAGAAGGAGCTCCTGCAGTTTCCCTTTTGTCTGCACACTGATTGCACCGTTTGCAAATTCCTTTCCGGCGCAGCGGGCATAGGAAAGATACTCGTCAATACGCGGTTTCATCGGAGGAACGCGGAACAGCTCGCCTTCGCCGCAAAAGATGGTTTCATATTTCCCCTTGCCGTACAGCCGATCGAACAGGCTGATGACATCGCCATAGATTCCGTCCGGTTTATAAAAGCCGCAGGTGGAAACCAACACGTTACGTTGCCCGGAAAGATCATAACGCGGCGGGTGCTTGGTAAGCCCCGGGCGCTCCGGGTCGGGGATGATATCCGTAATGTAAGCGGCAGCCGCCGGTCAATCATGGTTTTTACGGGGCCGGGGACATAAAAATAATACAAAGGAAAACTCCAGATTACAATATCCGCCCATAGCGTTTTTTCCAATATCCAGGCCATATCATCTTTGATCACACAGGTACCGGGCGTTACCCGCCAGCAGGAAAAACAACCGCGGCAAGGCCGGACGTCCATTCTGTTTAAGTCGGCAAATTCGATTTGCGCGGTACTGCATTGCAGGCAGAGGACAAACCTTCCACAAACGCCTGCGTAATCTGCCAGGTGTTGCTGTTTTTGCCGCGGGGACTGCCATTTATAATCAGGATGTTCATAAAAAGCTCTTCTTTATTCACAGATTACATCGAATGTAAATACGCCTCCTGCTCCGGCGTGAGCCGGTCAACGCCAAGCCCCATGGCCTGCGCCTTGATTTCCGCAACTTCATAATCGAGCGCTTCCGGTACTGGGTAAAGCGCTGGGGACAGCTCGCGGCCGTGCTGCGCAAGATAGATGACGCACGAAAGCTGGAGGGCAAAACTCATGTCCATGATGTCGGCGGGATGGCCGTTTCCGGCGGTAATATTGACAAGACGGCCGTCGGCAAGGGAATTGATGACGCGTCCGTCAGGAAGAAAATAGCCTTTGATAAACGGGCGGCGCTCTTGTATGCGCACTGCCATGGCGGAAAGGTCGCCGAGGTTATATTCGACGTTGAAATGGCCGGAATTGGCGACGATAGCGCCATCCTTCATCTTTTCAAAATGCCGGCGGACGATCACGTCCCGGCAGCCGGTGGCGGTAACGAAGAAATCGCCTAAGGCGGCTGCGTCGTCCATTTTCATGACGCGGAAGCCGTCCATTGCAGCGCGCAGGGCACGGTGGGGGTTGACCTCGGTGACGATTACTTTTGCGCCGAGTCCGGCTGCGCGTTTGGCGATGCCGGAACCGCAGTTGCCGTAGCCGGCGACCACCACAGTCGCACCGGAAAGCATGACGTTTGTGGTGTACATAATTGCGTCCCAGGTCGACTGGCCGGTGCCATGATGGTTGTCAAACAGGTGCTTGCTGTCGGCATCGTTGACGGCGATCATCGGGAATTTCAGCAGCCCGGCAGCAGCCCGCGCCTTCAAACGGTGGATGCCGGTGGTGGTTTCTTCGCAGCCGCCGATCAGGTTTTCCCCAAATTCAGGGTGTTCGCCGTGAAGCAGGGAAACGAAGTCGCCTCCGTCATCAATCAGGATATGCGGCCGGCAGGACAGTGCGGCAGCGATATGCCGCCGGTACTCCTCTTCGCTTGCGTTGAACCAGCCGTGTACGTCGATGCCTTCTGCATCCAGCGCCGCGGCAATTTCATCTTTGGTTGAAAGCGGATTGCAGCCTGTGGCATGGACTTCAGCGCCGCAGGCACGCAGTACTTCGCAAAGATAGGCGGTTTTGGCTTCCATATGGACGCTGACGGCGACGCGCAGACCGGAAAGCGGCTTTTCGACGCTGTAACGCCGTGCAAAGGCAGACAATACGGGCATAAAGCCGCGCACCCAGTCGATTTTCTGCCTGCCCAGCCCGGCAAGCTCGGGATGTTTGATGCTGCTCATGGTTTTTCCTCCCTTAATTGGTTGCGATATTGTGCAGCTCAGCCTTTCAGGCCGTCTTCCTGCCGCTGCATGTTTTCAATTACGACGTCGAAAATGTCGCCAAGCCCTGCACAATACTCCAGTACGCGCCAGGGGACGTTTGTATGAAAATGAATTTTGATCAAATCCTCGTCCCCGACAGCCAAAAGGCAGTCACCGGGGATGTTTTGTGTAATGTCGGCAAAAATCTTGTCTTCATCAAGGCCGTGGCCCTCGATAAGAAGCTGGGTGTCAAAGCGGTATTCAAGCATAAAACAAGCTCCCTTTCTGAAATATGAAATTTAAATTTTGCTGCTGAGGAAGTCCTGCAGCCAGACTGGGTAATCTGGGACGGCCCCGATGCGGGAAACGACAAAAGCGGCAAGCGTTACAGCCTTTTCAAGGGCAGTTTCCACGCTTTCCCCGCGCAGCCGGCACATGCTGAAGCATGCGGCAAAGCTGTCACCCGCCCCAACAGCGGAAACGGCGTCGGTCTGCGGCGCGGCGCGGCGGAAAATCCGGCCGCACGTACGGTCATATACCATCGCGCCGTCGGCGTCGAGAGTCAGCACGACGGCGCCGATTTCATATTCTTCGGCGAGCCGGCGGCAAAGCGCTTCCTCCTGTGCCGGATAGCCAAAAGGCGCGAACACTGCCGCATCCTCGCGGCTTAGTTTGAGCGTTGTGCAGGCATGAAGGCTCTGGACCAGGATTTCAGGGGTATAAAAGTGCTGCCGGATGTTCAGGTCGCATACGATTTCCCCAAAACGGTTTCCCTTCAGGATCTGAGAAAGTGCGGCGCGGGAACGTGTATCGCGCTGGGCAAGCGTACCGAAATAAAACAGGTCCACGCCCTCCAATGCTGTGTTTTGGATGGGGATTGCATCATAAGCGACGCCCTCGTGCAGATCGTAGCGCGGCGTGCCGTCCGGCCCAAGCGTCACGGCACAGTAACCGGTTGGGAGGCTTGAGCGGGCCACCCGCGCACTGCAGACGCTATGCCTGTGTAGCTGCGCCAGCGCTTCTTCTCCCAGCGCATCGCAGCCGACCGCGCTGATAAGGCCTGCCTGTGCGCCAAGCTTCGCCGCGTGCGCGGCAAAATTAAACGGAGCGCCGCCGATGCATTTTTTATTGGGGAAGAGATCCCACAGGATTTCACCAAAGGCCAGAATTTTCATAGATTCCCTCAAAATTCAGAAGATGAACACAATATACCGCAAAATTCCTGCTCCGTCAACTGAAAAAGGGTGCAAAGCTGCCGCGGCTGGTGTATGCCTGCGGACGGCGGGGAGACACATTCGGCGTTGGGACGGATTTGGAAAAAAGAAAGCCTGCGGCCAGGGCGAAAAGCCTGGCCGCAGGTTTTTAGCGGAACAGCATTGGCAGGAAAGACCGGAGGCTTTCCCGGCAGACTGTCAGCTCATGATAACCCGGATATTCGCAATATACCGCGTGCCGGTATCCGGCGGCAGTGAGCGCCTCAATGCGTGCACGGGTTTCGGGCGCCTGCGGCTCCTGATCGCCGTTTGAGGCAAAGAACACCCGCAGTTTCTCGTTCAGTGTGGGGATATCGTCGAGCACAGCCGCAGCGTCGCCCTGCCGGACGGGATCCAGCCATGTGATGATCGCGCCCAGATAGGAAAACTTGTCAAGATTGCCCAGCACGATCTGTTGCGCCTGGAAGCTGCCCATGGAGAGGCCCGCCATGGCGCGGTTCTCGCGGCCGGCCTTTGCCCGGTAGTGCGCTTCAACGAAGGGAATGCAGTCGTTTAAAAGCTCCTGCGCGAAGCCGGAACGTCCGGCGGCGTTGTCAGCTTCGTCGCGGAACGACCAGCCGGAGTTCATCACGACGAGCATTTTTTTGCATTCCCCCGCGGCAATGAGATTATCGAGGATAAGGTTGGTTTTGCCCATGTCGAGCCAGCCGGTTTCGTCTTCGCCTGCGCCGTGCTGCAAATAAAGCACGGGATAGGTTTCCTCCGAATTTTCTTCGTATCCAGCCGGGGTGTAGATCCAGCAGGCTTTCCAGCGGCCCGTCCAGCTCGAACGGTAGTATTCCATACGCAGGTCGCCGTGCGGTACATCCTGCATCAGATACCATGCGCTGTCTTCTCCGACAGTTTCGAAGAAATTGCACGGCTCGCCGCAGCTGAAGCAATAGGGCATCTGCGGGTTTGAAACAGTCGCACCGTCCACCAAATAACGATGGACATGAACGCCGGGGGCAAGATCAAGGTCTGCCGTCCAGTAACCCTGTTCGTCGCGGATCATGGGATATTTGCCTGGCATGGAACCGCCGATACCGCAGATAAAGACTTCGCGCGCGTCGGGATTATAATATGTCACACGGGTCTTGCCGTCCGGCAGGGTTTTGGCGGGGGCAAGCTGTGTGTAGGTCTTTGGCAGGGAAAAGCCGAAACGGCGGCGTCCGCCAGCCTCGGGGGCAGGCATGGGCGTCCGGCGGGTAAAATTCGGGGCGAAGTATAAAAGCGTTGAATTCACGGCTTGATTGTTGCGGAGTTCTTTCTTCATCCTATTGATCCCCCTTTCCTTACTTGAACAGGCGCATGGCGAAATCCCGTGCAGAGAAGCGCCAAGTATCCCATTCGTGGAACCCGCGGTAGGCTTGGCCGTCTACGTGATAGCCCTGAGCCCTGTATTCTTCCCAGCGGTAGGGCATCTCGTCGCCTGGGAATTCCCGCGGCGTGCCAAAGCCCTCGCGCACGCCGCCGGTGTGGAACATCAGGCGGATGCGGCTGTTGAAGAGTTCGCGGTTTTTGAAAATCTCGGAATAGTCAAAGTTACGGCCGAAATACGCGCCGTCGCGGCTGACGGGCATGATGTGTCCGGAAAAACAACCGATCCATTTGAAATACTCCGGATAACGGAATGCCGTCGTGTAGGAATACACGACGCCCATAGAAAGACCGGCGATGGCGCGATGGTCGGCGTCGGCGATTGTGCGGTATTTCCGGTCAATGTAAGGAACACAGTCCTGCACAAGCGTGTCGGAATAATCGACGTTTTCAAAAACGTCCTCTTCCCCGGTCTCACGGAATGCTTCGAAGGAGTTCATGACCACGATCATTTCTTCACATTTCCCCTCGGCAATAAGGTTGTCGAGGATGAAGTTGATCTTGCCCTGCCAGACCCAGCCGGTTTCATTCTCGCCGCCGCCATGGTGCAGATACCAGACAGGATAGCGTTTTTCCGGGTGCTTTTCGTACATCGGCGGTATATAAACCCAACAGTTACGGATGCGCCCGCCGCAAACTTCGGATTTATAGAGATCCATATGTATACAGCCGTGCGGCACGTCCTTGATGTGGTAGAAGTCATTGCCGGGATCTGCGGTATCGCAGACATTATAGAAGGAACCGCAGCCATACCCGAAGGGAACGCGCGGGTTGAAGGTGCGCACGCCGTCTACAAAATACTCGTGATAATGGAAGCCCGGCTCGATCGCGTCCGGCCCGACGTCCACGCTCCACCAGCCGTCTTCCCCCTTTGTCATGCCATGGCGCTTTTCGCCGGGGAAGCTGCCGCCCAAGCCGCGCACTTCGACGCGCTTTGCATCCGGTGCGTAGAAGGAAAAGCGCATGCCGCCATCCGGCAGCGTGACTGCGCCGTACGGCGCGGTGTAGGATTCACGGACACGGCTTCCGTCCGCGGCAAGGGTCAGACGGCTGTTATAGCGGTTCTGATCAAAGACCATCGCCGATGAAAACAACGCTTGATTCTCAAGATATGCTTTGTCCACAGTTCAACCTCCGTTTCTGATTTGAATTATCTATATCAATAGTACCATATTTGGTGATTTTGTCAATCGGTAGCGTCAAAAAATGAAACTATTTTTACATTTTGTATCAACATGAACGATTAATAAAAATTGTAAGAGTGTTTTTGCCGTGACAAGCATGCCATTGCGTGATATAATTTTTTTGAATGTCTGCCCTGCGGCGTAAATAAGGAGGAACGATTTATGAAGATTCGAAAACCCTGTAACCTTGCACGTATGTATGCAGGCCCACAGCACCCGATTGATGCAGCTTCCCCCGAACTGCGTTTTATGGAGGCGGTCTGCGCCGGACGTGCGGAGGAGGCAGCAGGTTTTTTCTGCGGGAAAAAACTCTTCGGCCGTGAAGAACCGGCTGTTGACGCGCCGTACGGCCGCTTTACGGGGCTTGCGGAAATCCGTGCCTTTGCGGAGGGTTTTAACGCGCGTTTTGGCGCGGAGCTTTCCTTTCTTACCCCGGTCATCCAGACGCGTGCAAACGGCCGCGTGGTGTCGGAGCTTGTCGTAAACTTTGTTGTGGACGGGGAGATCGAAGAAGTGCCGATGTTCGTCGTGGGCGACCTGCGCACGGCTGGGATGCTGGACGAAGTGCGTCTTTACTGCCATTTTTCCTTTGTACCGGGGCTTCAGGCCTACCGCGCGCCGATTTTCCCCGTCGGCCACCGTGAAATGGGAGATCCAGCCCTTTTAACCGGTGCAGTGAGGGAATATTATGATTCGCTGCACCATGTCCCCTATGTAGACGTCGACCGCATTCTGGCGGCAATGGGCCCGGGCTGCCAGTTCGGCGGTTATGAGCCATGGGGCTGCGAATCCAACCACGGCGATCGGGAGCAGCTGCGCAAAAGTTATGAAGCTATGTCCGCCTACATTCCTTCCAAAGTCGCCATGCGCTATGAAACCATCATTGATGACGGCTGCACCTGTGTTATCGAGTGGGTGCATATCATCTCCCGCCGGGGACAGGAGGATCTGGGGCGTATTGCCATGTCCGGAATCGCCGCCTATGAACGCGGGGAGGACGGCCTGCTCTGCGCCATCCGCATCAGCGATTATGCCGGTTATGAGCGCACGATCGACTGGTCCAAGCTGCCGCTGAGTATCGAGGAGGCGCAAAAGGTCAATTTTGTCGAAACCTTCCCCGCCGGCGTTGGAGAAAAACCGCAGACCGATGCATAAACCCTTCGGTAAAGCCGTCGTTTTCCGTGCTGCTATGCAAGCCTGTGCAGCTCTGGTATAGGAAAAATAAATGCATTGACAAAAAGGCATAACCCTGATTTCTTGACACGGCAGAAGACTTGTTCTATACTGATAGCAGTATAAAGTAAAGGAGCAGTATCTGTATGGCTATTACAAAAGTCCGTACCCGCTGCGGTCTCGTTGCCGGCCGGCCTGGCGAGGACGTGGCAATTTCTGTATTCAAGGGGATCCCCTATGCCAAAGCGCCGGTAGGCAAGCTGCGTCTTGCGCCTCCGCAGCCGTGCGAGCCCTGGGAAGGTGAGATGGTCTGCGACCGCTGGTCGGATTCTCCTGTACAGGATATCGGGCGCTATACGACGCCCGGCGTTGATTTCAGTGAAGACTGTTTAAAACTCAATGTTTGGACGCCTGCCGCGCAGGCTGGGGAAAAACTTCCGGTTATGCTGTTTATCTACGGAGGCGGCTTCAACCGCGGCGACAGCTGTTATAAAACCTATGATGGAGAAGCAATCTGCCGGGATGGCTGCGTTTTTGTCAATATCAATTATCGTGTCTCCGTGCTCGGCTTTTTGGCGCTTTCTGGGCTTTCCGCACGCTTCCCGCATGGCGTTTCCGGAAATTACGGAATTCTCGACCAGATTGCCGCGCTAAAATGGGTGCGGGAGAACATCGCGGCTTTCGGCGGAGATCCGGAGAATATAACCATTTTCGGCCAGTCGGCCGGCGGAAGCTCCTGCCGCTATCTGACAACTTCGCCCCTTGCCAGGGGCCTGTTTAAGCGTGCAATTTTAATGTCGGGCGGCGGTGTGCATGATACCGAGCTGTCCTTGGCAGAATATCAGGCGCTGTGTGAAAAGATCCTTGCACATCTGGGCTGGACAATGGACGATGTCATGAATCGTGAAGCTTTTGATGTGCAGAACAGCCTGTATAAGGCTTCGCAAGAGGTTATGGCAGAGCTTGGCCGCCCCCAGGCCTTCTTCTTCCGTCCCTGTGTCGACGGTGTTGTGCTGCCGGACGCGCATACAAGCGCAGGGCTCTTTGATGAGAATATCGACGTTATGATGGGTTCGGTTTATGGCGACGGAATGCGCGGCAAGGCTGAAGCGGAAAAGTTTGCCGACGAGTATGCCGTCATGCGCGCTTTTGCCTATGCGCCGCAGATTGCCCAGGCGCGCCGCGCTAATGAAAAAGGCGTGCGCCCCCTTTACACGTATTTCATCGAACGTGTCCGTCCGGGCGGGACGGCCCCGATGCCCCATGGCGCGGAGCTTCCGTATTTCTTCGGTACACTTGACCGTTTTGATGACCCGTGGACAGAGCTTGACCGCCGTGCATGCCGCACTGGTATTGCCTATTGGACGAATTTTGCAAAGACCGGGGATCCGAACGGCGAGGGACTGCCTGTTTGGCCGGCTTATACGGAGGAAAACCCGGTCTCGATGAATTTTACCGACGCCGATATCGTAGTGCGTGAGTTGGCTTCGATGGACGATGAACGCTATATTCTTGACTGCCTGATCAACAAAAAGGAAATCGAGAACCGGAAGTAAATATATCGCCCGTCCCGGAAACCCGGGGCGGGCGTTTTTCATCCGATGCATTTGTCGCAGGGTGTCAGTCCCCGGCCAAGGATTTCCGCCTGATTGGTTTCATAGTAAGTCCCGCCGTTGCAGGAGCTGCTTGCATGATAACGTTTTCCGGTAGGCGTTGCATAAAACTTTAAATCCTTTGTCCTGTCGGCGACAGCGACGGTTTTTGTGCCGGAATACCAGCTTACCTGGCACTGCAGCGCCTCGGCGATAAACCTCGCGGGCACCATCGTGCGCCCGTTGACAATCTGGGCGGGGACGTCCAGCGTATACGCTTCTTCGTTAATATAGGCGGTCGGGTCGTCGATACGGATGACGACGCACAACCCGTCCTTTGTCCCGGTCGCGGTTTTTGTTTCGCCGTCCCATTCTACCTGTGCGTCCAGCGCTTCAAAAATTACGCGAAGCGGAACTAAGGTTCTGCCGTCTGAAATCACAGGCGGCGTATCAGTTTCGATTTTTACCATGTCCACGTACAAATCAACCGCCCCGGCGGTACAGGCAAGCAGCACCAGGCTGAGGAAAAATGCGGCGAGTTTTTTCATGAGTCAGGACTCCTTTACTGAATATATCCCAGTATCTCTGCAAATTTTGTAAACGCGAGCAGGCTTGTTGTGAAATCCGGCGCGCAGTCGGACACTTCCCCGGTAAGCGGGTGCATTTCCTGTGTAAATGCCCCGGCTTCAATCCATTTTTTCATCCAGACCGAGGCAATACCGCGGAAATCCTCTTCCCGCCCGTACTGCCGCATCCAGAAAAGCGTCTCCAGCGCCGTATGCGCCTGCGACATGCCGCCCCAGTTGTTAGAAAGCCGTTGCCCGTTAAAATGCGGGTCGCTGACGGCAATGGAGGGGAAGGGGTAGGGTGTGGCGAATTCCGTGGGATTGAGGATGTGCCTGTCATAAATGCGGTCGAAGTCCGCCTGGTCAAGGACGCCGCACAGGAAAAGCCGGAAAATATGTTCGGCACGGTAACGGCGGAAACGTCCCTGCGCGTCGACGTCATAGAAGAAATCGTCCTGCCTGTCGTAGCACAGCGCATACAGGCGCGTCTTAAGCTTTGCGGCTTCCGCTTCCCACGCCTGTGCAGCCGCACTGTCGCTCAAAGCGCGCGCCATATCTGCAAGCGCCTTCAAGGCGCGCCAACGGCAGGCAGACAGATCCGGCGCAAGGAGGGGAAGGCAGGGGATGTCCGGACAGAAGCGCGCGTCGCGGCCGGCACTGTAATGCGGGATCCCGCCGTCTACTGCGCGCGCAGAATTGTCGTGCCCGGTGTCGTACTCGCAGAACATCTCTACAAGCCCGCTTGCGCGTGTATTGCGGTACTGCACAAGAAAGCCGTCGTAACGGGCGCAGGCGTCATAGCTGCGGCGCAGGAATGCTTTGTCGCCGCTTTTTCGGAAGATTTCATAGGCGGAGGCTGCCAGAGGGTAGACAATTTGCAGCTGTCCGTAGCCGGGCGCCGCTTCCAGCGTTTGCCGGTCATAGCGTACCATTGCGGGCAAGAGCCCATCTTCCCGTTGGAAATGGTAAAAAATGTCGTGACTGTTCTTTGCGGTTTCCAGATCATAGTCTGCGTATAAGAGGGAGTCGTGATTATGCTCCTGCCAGATTCCGGGATAGCCGGGACCGGTTGTCAGAACAGGCTTATCATAGCACGAAAGCGTTTTTACATTGCGCGCTGCCGCCTGCCGCGCATAGGCGTAAAGCCCGCGTACTTTGTCTCGGTCAAGCCGCAGCTCGGGGTAGTGGGACATGGACACACCTCCTTATAGGGCGATTATAGCGGACGGGATGAAAGAAGTCAACGCGGGTTTTGACAGTTTCAACGGATATATATGAAATGTATCAAAAAAACCTGTGCATATTTTAAAGAAACTTGCGAAATTTGCTTGAAAAAACCTTTTGCAGCGTATATAGTAATAATAAGGAAGGAGAGGATTGCATGATTCATTATACCGGCAACAAAGCCGAAAATATTAAAATCGCCTATATTGGCGGTGGATCC
This sequence comes from uncultured Eubacteriales bacterium, assembly GCA_934546935.1. Taxonomy (GTDB): domain Bacteria; phylum Bacillota; class Clostridia; order Oscillospirales; family QAMX01; genus CALWJF01. The sequence continues at coordinate 115,628 of CAKTEH010000002.1, read as the reverse complement.
AGAGGCTGGGCGTGGGGATTTATGAGCGACCTGGCCATGCAGAAGGATATATCCGGCGAGGTTGTGCTCTATGATATCGACGCCGACGCAGCCCGCGCCAATGAGGCCATCGGCAACCGTATCCCTGAAAGTGAAAAAGACTGCGCCGTCTGGCGCTACCGTACGGCGCAGACGATCGACGAAGCGCTGGAGGACGCGGATTTTGTGATCATATCCATACTCCCGGGCACTTTCCACGAGATGGAGTCGGATGTGCATACGCCGGAAAAATATGGGATTTATCAGTCGGTCGGCGACACCACGGGGCCCGGCGGAATCCTGCGTGCGCTGCGTGCAATCCCGATGTTTGAACATATCGCCCACGCCATTGCCGGGAATTGCCCGGAAGCATGGGTAATTAACTATACAAACCCCATGAGCGTCCTTATGCGCACATTATACCGCGTATTCCCACGGATCAAGGCGTTTGGATGCTGTCATGAGGTGTTTGGTACGCAGAACTTCCTTGCCTCCGTGGTCCGGGAGGAACTGGGCGGGGAGGTGTCGCGCGAGGATATTAAGGTCAACGTTGTTGGCGTCAACCATTTTACCTGGCTGACGGAAGCGCGCTACCGGGGGGAAGATTTGTACCCGGTATACCGGAAATTCTGCCGTACACATGCCAAGACCGGCTATATCCGTGAACGTGACAATACAAAGCTCGACGACTATTTTAAAAGCTGTGAGCGTGTAAAAATGGATCTTTTCCTGCGCTACGGCGTTATTGCTGCGGCGGGCGACCGGCATCTTGCCGAGTTTGTGCCCGGGAAATGGTATCTCAAAGACCCGCAGACGGTTGAGGAATGGAAGTTCAAGCTGACACCGGTTTCCTACCGCTTTGCCGATCTGGAAAAACGGATGGCCCGCAGCGCCCGCCTGCGCTCAGGGGATGAACGCTTTACCTTCGCCCCGACCGGGGAGGAAGGCGTGCGTCAGATCCGCGCGCTCCTCGGCCTTGACGAGTTTGTCACCAACGTAAACCTCCCTAACTTCGGGCAGATCCCCAACCTTCCGCGCGGTGCGATCGTGGAGACCAACGCGCATTTCCGCGCCGGGACCGTGCGGCCGGTGTTTGCAGGGGAGATTCCGGAGTCTATCTATCCGCTGGTTGCTCCTATTGTGGGAGAACAGGAACTGGTCGTTGAGGCTGCGCTGTCCCATGATCTGAATAAGGCTTTTCGCGCATTTGTTTCCGATGCGTTGGTTACAATCGGGATGGATGAAGCAAAATCGCTGTTTGACGAGATGTGTGAAAACACGAAGGACTACCTGCGTATGTACGGCGTGCAGGGCGATGCCGCGCTGGAGCATCCCCGTTTCGTGCAGGAATAAGCGCGATGGGCGTGCTGTATCATATTTCGCCGGCACAGGGGCTGACCCGGCTGGAACCGCGTGTTTCCACACATGGCAAAGCCTGGGTATATGCGGTTGATAATCTGGTTACCGGCCTGCTTTTTGGCGCAAAGCAGGATGACTTTGATTTTATCATCTCGACTGATGACGCCGGGCGTCCGGAGTTGAGCGAATGTTACCCGGACGCTTTTGCCCAGGTTTATGTGGGAAAGGCGTGCAGCGTTTATCTGTTGGATGAGCAGGGTTTTCTCCGTGGGCAGACAGGCTGGAGCGCAGAGCTGGTCTGTGCGCATGCAGTGGATGTACAGCAGGAAATCCCGATAGGAGATTTATATCTCCGGCTGCTGGAAGAAGAAGCGCACGGAAATTTAAACGTCCGCCGCTGGGAAAACAATGCGGCGTATAAAAAGCGTATCAGCGAGCATATTGTTGACCGGCTAATCCGTTTTGATGCGCTGGAACATTTTGAAACACAGGATGAACGGGGACAGAAGTATTATAACAAAATCATCACCGCCCTGCGTTCGGTGATGGATGGGCATCTGCTGTAAGAAATCCCCCTGCCGCAACTGCATGCAGTTGCGGCAGGGGGGATTTTAGAATTCGGGAAAAAACTTGATAATAAAAGACAGACGCGGAAGATATCAAAAGCAATGGCTTTTATACCGGCTCGATGATTGGCTTTTCTGCTGCTTCCAGGATTCCGGCAACTTGTAAAGCCTGTGCTTCCAGAATTTCCGGAAACGGGACAAGCGGATCCGGCGCCGTATCATGCGGCAGCAGTTCTTTCTCGAACCAGGCTACGTCATGCCAGGCGCCGCATTTGTAACCCGCTGCGTGATAAACGGCGAATTTCCGGAACCCCATGGCAAGATGCAGGCGCTGGCTCACACGGTTGGGTATGGTGACGACGCCGTAGGCAGTGCGTACGCCCTGTAAAGGCAGCAGTGCAAGCAGCGCGCCATATAACGCTTTGCCATAGCCGCAGCCTGTGTGGGCCCGGTCCAGGTAAATGGACAATTCCGCGTTCCACTGATAGGCGGCGCGCTCCTGTGCACGGTGCGCGTAGGCATATCCGGCAAGCGCGCCCTGTTCTTCGCAGACGAGGTAAGGATAGGCTTGCGCGATACCGGCCATTCGTTCAAAAAAATCCGGGAAAGTGGGAAGCTTCTCTTCAAAAGTAATGGGAGTATCGATGTATTGGCTGTAAATGGAAAGGATATTTTGACAGTCCATCGGTTTTGCCAGACGAATGCGCATGTTTGTCCCTTCTTTCTATAGCCAGTATACAAACGCGGTTTTACTGCCGCGCGTATACCCTGCATTTTCGTAGAAACGCAGGGTTTCTTTCTTTTTGGAGCCGGTCAGCAGCATGATTTTATAGCAACCTGCCGCTTCAGCGATTTCCCGCGCTTTGGCAAGGCAGGCGGTAGCAAACCCGTGTCCGCGGAATGCTGCATCGGTAACAACGTTTTCCGCCAGCGCGTAGGGCCGTCCTCCATGGGTAAGGTTTAAAATGATGGTAAGGGCACAGGTAGAGACCACATGCCCGTTTTCCTCCGCAAGGAGGATAAAATGGTTGGGCTGCGCAAGAATTTGCGTCCATAACGCATGTGGTAATTCGGCGGGAAGGGGGTTGTCCCCAAGTTGGGCATACAGCTCCAGCAGCCGGGCAAGATCGCCGGCGCACGCAGGACGGACCTGCATAAACAACCATCTCCGTCTCTTGGATTTATAGGACTTCGCGGAAGTATAAGCCGCGCGTGGCCGGTTTATCAAACGGGGCGTTTTCGCGGATGCGTGCGGCAATGCGCGCCGCCTCCTGCGGCGTCTCGACGGTGAAAGCGGCGAGACGGAAATCGACGCCTTCTATTGCGCGGTCGGCGGCATATAATGGTACGCTGTTGTAAAGTGTGCCGTAGCGGCGTCCATGGCAGACATAGGGAAAGCGCGCGTCCATGCGGTCGGTCAAGATGGCGTGTCCTTTGCAGCCTTTGCAGCCTTTCTCCGGCTGCACCGGGCAGGCGCGCACCTGCATTGCCGGGAGATACCCGTATACAAGCGCGCCGCGCGGAATGGTTCCGTCCAGCGCACAGATGCGTTTGGCGGAAAGCTCGAAGGAAACCGTTGCTGCGCGCAAACCCAGTACCCGGTAAACTTCCAGCGCGCGGCTGTTGGTGATGTTCAGCGCAGCGCCCCCATAGACCTGCATACCCAGGCGTTTTGCCAGGAAAAGCCCGTAGAGGTTTTCCGTCCAGCATGTATTTATGCCCAGCGCCCGGATCTTTTGTGCGGCGGCGTTGAAGGCCGGCTCGTCCTGTACAAACAGCACCGGTTCAAAAGCGCAGACGAGTTTGTCTCCAAACTGCGTCACAGCGTCAGGATGCGCGAGGATCTCCTGTGCGGGAAGAATCAGCTTATCGCAGCCTCCCACCGCCGTCGCCTGTGCGAAAGTCTGGCACTGGATCCAAAATTCGGGTTGGCATGCAAGATGCGGTGCAAGTTCCCAATCCGGGCTTGAATGCCGGGAATGCGGCGTGATCTGCATACGCTCGATAAGCAGGTTTTCCAGCGCCTGTGCGCGCAGGGCGTTAAGCTGAGAGGCAGGTACAAACACCCCATCTTTACAGGAAAACTGCAGATTTTGCAGGAAAAAAGGGGTGCCGCCGGTTTTAGAAAGGCTTTTGCGTGCCGATTCGGCGTCCAGCGGCCGCGTCTGTGCCGGCTGCGGCGCCGCACCTTCGATGCAGACAGTGCGGTTTGCGTCGCAAACCTGCAAAGAAACGGCATCTGTCCCAACCGTCAGCGCCATATCTACCGCAACACCGGGATATTCCGTGCGGTACAGCGCGGCGAGGGAGCCAAGCACGTGAGCAGTGGCGTCGGCGTCCGCGCGTGTGCGCACGCCGAACATGCGCGGGCCGCGTTTGCCGTCGAGAAAGCCCTGGGTGAAGCCGGAGCGGGAGAATACTTTTTCCAGCACCTCCAGATCGTAAGCTTCGCCGTCGCGGCTTTTCCGGCATGCCGTTACGGCTGCGGCGACATATTCCGGGCGCTTCATACGTCCTTCGATTTTCAGGGAGACTACGCCGCAGTCCGACAATTCGCCGATACGGCTGACCAGGCTCAGGTCTTTCAGCGACAACGCATAATGTTTCCCATTTACACGGAAATCTGTGCGGCAGGGCTGGGCGCACAGGCCGCGGTTTCCGCTTCTGCCCCCAATGAGCGAGGATAGGTAACATGCCCCGGACAGGCACATGCAATGTGCGCCGTGCACAAACATTTCCGTTTCAATTTCCACGCTTTCGCTGATTTTGCGGATCTCTGCAAGCGTCAGTTCCCGCGCAAGCACGACCCGGTCAAATCCCAATGCCTGCGCCATACGGGCGCCGTCTATGTTGTGTATAGCCATCTGGGTGGATGCATGGCGCCGGATCGATGGATAGCGCGTTTGAAAGAGCCGGGCAACCGCCAGATCCTGGATGATGACGGCGTCGACGCCCGCCTCGGCAATGGCGTCTATCTCGCGCTCCAGCGCGCCGAGTTCGTCGTCAAAGACGAGGGTATTGACGGTGACATGGACTGCTACGCCGCGCGCGTGGCAATAACCGACAATGCGGGGGAGTTCCTGCAGTTGAAAATTTTTTGCATTGCGGCGTGCGTTAAATCCGCCGGCGCCCAGATAAACGGCGTCGGCGCCCGAACGGACTGCAGCAATAAGCTGTTCTTCCGCTCCGGCCGGCGCCAGGATTTCCAGTTTTGTTTTCATATCTGTCCTCATAAAGCATCTGAAAGTTCCCTGGTACCTGTTTTTACGGGAACAAATTGGGCGTGTGCAGTTTAACGGCCGGCAGGCTGTGGGGTTACAAGGCTTCTATATAGGACAACAGCCGGTTAAAACCGCCTTGTGGATAGCGGGAGACGTCCCGCCCGGATTTGTTGAGCAGATGGTCTGTCAGCAAAAAGACACGCATTCCCAGTCCTTCCGCGACCAGATCTTCGTCTGCGTCGTTGCCGACCATCAGGCACTCTTCCGGCGCGCTTCCGGCGCGCTGGGCGACTTCCCGGTAATATGCAAGGTTCGGCTTGCAGAAGCCGATATTTTCATAGGTTGTATAAAACAAGAAGTCGGATTCGTCAAGCCCAGCCCAACTGATGCGGCTGCGCGTCGCGGTTTTTGGAAACAGGGGATTGGTGGCAAGCACGGTCTTCAGCCCCCGGCTTTTGCACAGTCCCACGCACTGCCGGGCAAGCGGTGTATAACCGCAGACGGATTTTGCCTGCTGGAACTGGTCTTTATAAAAAGCATCAAAATGCGGCTTGTCGCGCAGGCCTTTCTCGCCGTAAGTCTCGCAAAATTTGTTCCAGAAGGCCGCTTCGTTGGTACGGCTGCCATCGTTTTTCACCATGGCAGCCGTACCAGCCCAAACCGCGTTGACCAGCGGCTCTGGTTCATAACCGAGCGGCGCGACGGTTTGGGCCAGCAGCTTGAAATAAGCTTTGGTAAAAACGTCATTATCCATCGGGAGCAAGGTTCCGTCGAGATCGAAAAGCACGGTGGTAATCATAAAAGGCTCCTTTGTCGGGATTGCGGTTTTTAATAAAAGCCATATCTATTTTACCATATTTCATGCGCTCAGGCAAGGATACCGCCTTTTCGCCCGTTTGTTATTTTTGAATGGCCTGCGCCGGATACCGGTTTCGGATGACCCCTGTTCATTGCAATCGGGCCTGGCACATGCTAAAATTATAGATATTACGCACGGGAGGGATTATGGATGTGTACGGCCGCAACTTACAAGACAAAAGATTTCTATTTTGGCAGAACGCTCGACTATGACTTTTCCTATGACAATGCGATTACGGTTACACCGCGGAATTTCCCCTTTGCTTTCCGGCATATGGAGACGCTCAAGCGCCACTATGCTTTGATTGGTATGGCGTATACCGCACAGGGATATCCGCTTTATTATGACGCTGTCAATGAGAAAGGCCTGGGTATTGCGGGGCTTAATTTTGTGGGGAACGCGCACTATAATCCCTGCAAAGAAGGCGCGGACAACGTTGCACAGTTTGAGTTTATCCCATGGATTCTTGGGCAGTGCGCCAGCGTGCGGGAGGCACGAGCGTTCCTGGCCCGTATGAATTTTATAGACCAGCCGTTCAGCCCGCAGCTTCCGCTGGCCCAGCTGCATTGGCTGATTGCCGACCGCACTGGAGCGTTTACGGTAGAATCGATGCGGGAAGGTCTGCGGGTGTATGATAACCCTGTGGGTGTGCTGACGAACAATCCGCCGTTTGATATGCAGTTGTTTGCCTTGAACAACTATATGCATCTGTCGCCAAAGGAACCGGAAAACCGTTTTTCGGATAAGCTTGCGCTGCATACCTATAGCCGCGGCATGGGTGCGCTCGGCCTTCCCGGCGACTTATCTTCCCAGTCCCGTTTTATCCGTGCTGCATTCACGAAAATGAATTCGGTTTCCGGGGATTCCGAGACGGAAAGCGTCAGCCAGTTTTTCCATATTCTCGGTGCGGTGGATCAGCAGCGCGGTTGCTGTGAGCTGGAGCCGGGGAAATATGAGATTACGCTGTATACTGCCTGCTGCAATGCGGACCGGGGCATTTATTATTATACGAGCTACGATAACCATCAGATCACCGCAGTGGACATGCACAAAGAAAATCTGGAGGGCATGGCGCTTGTTCGGTACCCATTGGTTTCCGGTGAACAGATCCGCTGGCAGAATTGAAGGGAGGGGGCGTTGTGTATGCGTAGAAAAGACCGGGAGGTAACGGATCGTGCAGCCATGCTTGCAGTCCTGTCGCGCTGCAGCTGCTGCCGCGTTGGGTTTTGCGATGGAGAGGATGTGTATATCGTACCGCTAAATTTCGCTTTTGTTCAAACTGGGGAACGCCTGGCATTTTATTTCCATGGTGCAAAACAAGGCCGCAAGATGGCGCTTGCGGAGAAAAAACCGCGGGTTGGTTTTGAACTGGATACTTCCCACCGCCTGAAAAAAGGGGAGAGCGCGTGTGAATACAGCTATCTTTATGAGAGCGTGGTCGGGGAAGGGCGGCTGTCGGTGGTGACCGACCGCGCAGAAAAGATTACGGGATTGCAGTGCCTGATGCGCAAATACGGCGGGCAGGAAGCATGGAGCTTCGACGGGCGTGCATTGGAACGCGTAGCGGTACTTCGGCTGGATGTGGAACATTGGAGCTGCAAATCCCATGTAGAATAAGAAATCCCCGGCATCCTTTTCCGGAAAAGGATGCCGGGGAAATTGATTTTACAGTGGGGGAAAGCGGTTACAGCGTTTCCATAGCGCTGTGTGCGCGTCCGTCGTCCTCATCATAGCGGCATGTGTTGGCTGCCGCTGGTATTTCGAGTTTGCAATAGGCCTCATAATACCGCAGCCCAAAGCTGCGCAGTGCAGGCGCGTCGAAGTGCAGATGGTCGGGCTTACAGCCGAGTCCATGCGCTGGGACAAAGGCCGCGCAGGTTTCCTGTGCAGCGACGGCTTTCAGAGCGGCGTTGACTTCGGGATAGAAACGCCGCGTACCCTCGTCATATCCGGCAAGATAATCGCCCAAGCCACCGAGCAGCACCGGGAGTTCCGGCATGCCGAGCGTATCCCGGAGCGCCCGCAGCATGGCGGTCAGACGGCTGGCATAGCTTGCACTTAGGGCTTGTGTGCAGTCGCTTTCGCCCTGATGCCACAAGACGGCGCGCAGTATGCTCGTGCGCATGCACAGCTTTGCCATTGCAACGGCGTGGTCGAATAAAAGCCCGCCCGGCGCCCATTGGGAAAGCGAAGTCCCTCCGTCTGCACAGGGGATCAGCCCGACGTCTGCGTCGTGATCCCGGCTATACGCGTCTGCAAAGCTTTCCGCAAGGCTTATGCCGGAGAATGGCCGGTCGGGATTGACCGGGACGTACATCGGTTGCCAGCGCGCGTTGCGCGCGACAAACAGGCGCGGATTTTCGATTGGCGCAACTGTACCGGGTTCCCCACGCCCGGCCATATTGGACTGCCCGATGAGCAAAAAGGAATGTATTGCCATATGGATTTCCTGTCCTTTCTTTTGCTGTAAAACAATGGAAACTGAAAAAGACTGTTACAGATGTGTGATGGAACATGCTTTTCCAGTTTGCATGCAGCTGCTTTTTTCTGTATGGACTGAGATGGGGTTTCGAAAAAACTATAGCAGCCGGGTCTATACATATTTTGCCCGACGGGATTTTTCCGTCGGGCAAATTTTATTTTCTTTATCCGGACTCCATGGAAACAGCGTTTTCCGTATTACTTCAACATCCCGCGCAGCGCGTCCGGCATGGCCGAAAGCGCCTCGGGAAGCTTGGATGCGTCGCGCCCGCCGGCCGAAGCGGAATCAGGCCGTCCGCCGCCGCCGCCGCCGCAGATTTTAGCAGCGGTTTTCAGCAGGTTTCCGGCGTGTGCACCTTTGGCAACTGCGTCTTTTCCTGCGCAGGCAACGAAAACTACCTTTCCGTCGCAGACGCTGGCAAGCACTGCTGTCACCGATGCGTCTGCATCGCGCAGCGAATCGGTGATGCCGCGCAGCGCAGCTGCATCGGCGCCCTCGACGGATTTCGCAATCAGCTTCACGCCGCTGATCTCCTGCGCCTGTGCAGCCAGACCCTGCGCCTGCGCCTGTGCCTGCGCGGCGCGCAGCTTTTCGAGTTCATGGCTGAGCGTGCGGATTTCTTCCATTACGCCCTGCGCCCGCTGCGCGAGGTCATGCTCAGTCGTTTTCAAGGTCTGTGCTGCTGTACGGATCAGCGCCTGTTTTTCCTCCAGCAATTTCAGCACGGCCGGGCCGGTGACTGCTTCGATACGGCGTACGCCTGCGGCGACGGAACTTTCCCCGGTGATCTTAAACAGGCCGGCTTTGGCGGTATTATCCAGATGCGTGCCGCCGCACAGTTCCACAGAATAATCTCCAAAACGCACAACGCGTACAATATCGCCGTATTTTTCTCCAAACAGCGCCATTGCACCGAGCTTTTTTGCTTCATCGATGGGTATTTCGTCCGTGCGCCCGGCAATGCCTTCGAGGATTTTTTCATTGACAATGCGTTCAACCCGGGCAAGCTCTTCTTCCGTCATTGCGGCGAAGTGCGTGAAGTCGAACCTTGCGCGGTCCGGCTCAACGAGGGAACCGGCCTGTTCGACATGCGCGCCAAGAACCTCGCGCAGTGCCGCCTGGAGGAGATGTACGCTTGAGTGTGCCCGGCGCAGTGCGGCGCGGCGTACGGTATCAATCGCGGCGGAAACCGTGTCGGAAACCGACAGCATCCCTTCCTCCAGCTTCCCGGAATGCAGAATCTTTCCGTCAGGGAGTTTTTGCACATCCTCAACTGTAAACCGTGCAGATTTTGTGGAAATCACGCCGGTATCGGCAACTTGTCCGCCGCTTTCGGCATAGAAGGGGGTGCGGTCGAGGATTAAGACGGCATTTGCAGGCGCATGGATTTCCCCCACCATCTCCCCATCCAGCGAGATGGCTGCAAGCATGGCGTCTGTAGTGTCGTGATTATAACCGACAAATTCACAGTGGATATCTGCACCGAAATCTTCGCCGGAGGTGGCCCATCCGAGGCCGCCCTGCGACTGGCGCGCGCTGCGGGCGCGGATACGCTGCGCTTCCATCTGCGCGTCAAACACCGCGCGGTCAAGGCGCATGTTGCGTTCGCCCAGGATCTCGATGGTCAGGTCGACCGGGAATCCATAGGTGTCATAAAGACGGAAGGCATCTTCGCCGGAAAGGACGGATTTGCCTTCGCCCTCCAGTGTGTTCATCAGCTCTCCAAGGCGGGCGATGCCGGAATCGATCGTTTTGGCAAAACGCTGTTCTTCCATGCGGATGACCTGCTTGATATAGCCGCGTTTTTCGAGAATCTGCGGATATGCCGCGCCGGAGACCTCAAAGACCTTATCGGAAAGATCGGTTAAAAATTCGCCTTCAATGCCCAAAAGGCGTCCATGCCGCGCCGCACGGCGGATCAGACGGCGAAGGACATAGCCGCGTCCCTCGTTGGAAGGGATAACGCCGTCGCAGATGAGCATGACTGTAGAGCGGATATGGTCGGTGATAATGCGGAGGGAAACGTCGGTTTTGGCGGAAACGCCGACATTAACGCCGCACAGAGCCGAAACCGCATTGGTAATGGCGGCCATGGTATCGATTTCAAACAGGGAGTCTACCTGCTGCATAATGCAGGCAATACGCTCCAGCCCCATACCAGTATCGATGTTTTTGTGGGCAAGCTCGGTATAGTTGCCGTTGCCGTCATTGTTGTACTGGGTAAAAACAAGATTCCAGAATTCAACAAAACGGTCACAGTCGCAGCCGGGATGGCAGTCAGGACCGCAGGAATACTTTTCGCCACGGTCAAAATAGATCTCCGAACATGGGCCGCAGGGTCCGGTCCCTGTGCCGATTTCCCAGAAGTTATCGTCGCGGCCCATCTTGAAGACGTGGTCGGGCGCAACGCCGACATCCTGTGTCCAGATCCGGCCTGCTTCGTCATCTTCTTCATAAATGGAAACATAAAGACGGTCTTTCGGCATCTTCAGGACCTCGGTTACGAATTCCCAGGCCCACTTTGTTGCGTCAGGCTTAAAATAGTCGCCAAAGGAAAAGTTGCCGAGCATTTCGAAAAAGGTCAGATGCCGCGCTGTCATGCCGACATTTTCAATGTCGTTGGTACGGATGCATTTCTGACAGGTTGTGACGCGCGGGGCAGGCGGGGTCAACTCGCCCATAAAGTAGGGCTTCAGCGGGGCCATGCCGGCCGGGATCAGCAGCAGCGACGGATCGTGCTGCGGCACCAGCGGGAAGCTTTCCAGCCGGAGGTGGCCCTTCGATTGGAAGAATGAAAGATATTTTTCGCGGATTTCATTTAAACCGAGCTTTTCCATTTTGTATCTCCTGTATATTGTCTGCAAAATTTATTTCCAGAGGTTTTCGGGATAAATCCCCTTTGTGGTCATTTCTGCAACCGCACGGACAACGCTTTCATGATCCTGCTTCCAGGTAACGCCGTACCAGCGTTCCCCGGTCGGGATGACGCGCACATCGGCGCGCCCTTCCCGCAGCAGTGTGTCGACAGCAGAAGGAAGGTAATATTCCCCTTTCATTTTGTCTTCCATTGTATCGATAGCGGGCCCGAAACCCGCCCACATTTCCGCAAGCATCCCCGGCGTAAACCCCCAGGTATTCATGGAAACGGTTGTGCCTGCAGGGATATCGGTAAAGGTTTTCCCTTCGTCCAGACTGAAATGCGCGCTGCCGTCGGGTTTGCGTTGGATCCAGGTGCGTTCACATACGCTGGTAAGCATACCGCCCTCGACGGTACATATGCCGCGGCTTACACGCCCGGAAGCGGAAATTGTTTTTTCCACTTCGAACCCGGCCAGGGCAAAATGCATGGAGGCCGGATCGACTGTGCGCAGGAAATCGTACAGCACCCGGAAAGTACCGAAACCGAAAAAATCATCCGCGCCGATAACGGCGAAAGGCTGGTCAATTTTACCGCGTGCTGCCAGTACGGCCTGGGCGGTGCCCCAAGGCTTCACGCGGCCTTCCGGCAGCGTATACCCTTCGGGCAGGTCTGAAAGGGTTTGGAATGCATATTCGACGCGGATATGCGCTGCGGCGCGCGCGCCGATGGTGGAACGGAAGACGGTCTCCATCTCCGGCTTGATGACAAAGATGACGCGGTCAAACCCCGCCTTTGCAGCGTCGTAGATCGAGTAATCGATAATAAATTCTCCATTTGGCCCAACCGGGTCAATCTGCTTCAGTCCGCCGCCGCCATAGCGCGAGCCCATGCCCGCGGCCATAACGACCAGGATCGGTTGGTTCACAAGATCCCTCCTGTCCGATATGAAAAAAGGAGACCGAGCGGCTATACGCCCGGGCCCGCTTAGGGTATGCTTCAGCCGGCATATCCATTGGGATTGTGCGACTGCCAGCGCCAGGCATCGCGGCACATGTCGTCAATGGATAGCTCCGCATGCCAGGAAAACAGTTTCTGCGCAAGGGATGGGTCGGCCCAGTATTGCGGGGCGTCGCCGTCGCGGCGCGGAAGGTTTTTATAGGGGATTGCATGCCCGGCCGCACGCTCAAACGCATGCAGAAGTTCCATTACGGAAGTGCCGCGGCCGGTGCCGAGGTTTACGGCTAAAAAACCCGAATGGGTATTGAGATACTCCAGCGCCTTTACATGCCCGCGCGCCAAGTCGACTACATGCAGATAATCGCGTACGCCAGTCCCGTCAGGGGTCGGGAAATCCGTACCGGTGACGGTCAAATACGGGGTTTTGCCGATAGCGGCCTGAAGGATGCGCGGGGCAAGGTTTCCAGGTTCTCCGAGCGGATCCTCGCCAATAAGTCCCGAAGGATGCGCGCCGATCGGGTTGAAATAGCGCAGCGCCACGGCGGCATAGGACACGTCTGCGTTGCACAGGTCAGCCATGATGCGCTCGGTCATCAGCTTGATCTGACCATAGGGGTTTAAAGGTGCGGTCGGTTCCTCTTCACGCAGTGGGATATGCTCCATGTTCCCATAGACGCAGGCGGAAGAGGAAAAGACGATTTTTTTAACGTGAAAGGCCTCCATTACACGAAAAAGCGTGACGGTGCCGGAGAGATTGTTCGTATAGTAGGCAAGCGGTGCGGCAACGGACCCGGGTGCGGATTTCAGCCCTGCAAAGTGGATCACCGCATCGGGTTTTTCCATTTCAAAAATACGCGAAAGCGCATCTTCGTCGCCTATATCTGCTTCATGGACACGCGGTGTTTTGCCGGTGATACGTTCAATGCGCGGAAAAACTCGGGGAGAGGAATTTGCATAATTGTCGACAACCGCAACCTCGTATCCTGCGTTTAAAAGCTCAACACAGGTATGCGAACCGATGTATCCGGCGCCGCCGGGAACCAGTATTTTCATAAAAGCGCACTTCCTTAAAAACTCCAGATCAATATCTAGGTAAATAATAGTGTATCGCCTTGCTTTTGTCAAGAAAATTGGCGCATAAAGCGGACGAATTTCCGGGTTTTGCGCTGCCGGAGGCCGTGTGCCTGCCTTCCGCTTATCTCCTGTGCGGCCGAAAAGAAGCGCCTTCAAATAACGGAACCGGCTATCCCATACATGTGCCGTATCGCCCGGCCCACCCGGAAACTTCGAAAATACTGCTTGCATGCCGGAAAAAACTGCGGTTTAATAAAGACAGCCTGTTTTAAACAGAGGTAAGCAAAATGGATAAGCAAACTCAGTTTCATACAATTGCGCCGGTATACGACGCCTGTAGCCGGGTGCTGCTGCTCGGCTCCTTTCCCTCCGTGCGTTCCCGCACCGACGGTTTTTTCTATGCGCATCCGCAAAACCGCTTCTGGAAGGTTTTGGCAGCATTGTTTTCCTGCCCGGTACCGGAATCGGTTGGGGAGAAGATTGCACTCCTGCATGCGCGGCATCTTGCACTGTGGGATGTATGCGCAAGCTGCACAGTAACCGGTTCCGCAGACGCGTCCATTTGTGACGTCGTGCCAAACGATGTGCCTGCGCTTTTGCGGAAAACGCAGGTCAGCGCTGTGTTCGCAAATGGTACGGCTGCTGCAGCACTTTACCGCCGGTTCCTTGAGACTTCCTGTGGATTCCCTGCCGTATGTCTGCCGTCTACCTCGCCTGCCAATGCATCCTACAGTTTGGAAAAGCTGGTGGACAGGTGGGGATGTGTGCGGGATATGCTATCGAAATAGAAAAATATTTTATTGAAAAACAATAAGTAAATATTGACAAACAGGAAATATAGTGCTAAGCTTTTTGTAAAGGCCATATCATGGCGCGATATGGGGAATATGAAAGGAGGCACAAAAAATGGAGAAGAATGATCTGCGTGCGGCGTCCGGCGAAAATCTGCCCGCCGCGCCGCCTGTGCCGGAGAAGCCGCATTATGCGGAAAAAACTGTGTTTTGCCGCCGGGACTGGATTTTCCTTGCCATATCGTTTGTACTGGGGCTGTATCCGGCATTTGCGTTTTCACTGCGTACGCTTTCAAGTGCGCCCAATCTGCCGGGCGTCGGTTCGGCACTGTTTTTTCTGGCGGCGCTTGCGGGAGGCGTGTGTGCCATCGGGAAGAAAGGCAGGTGGAACCAGACAAATCTCCTTGTCCTGGCGGCTGGGGCGCTATGTGCGCTGACTCTGGGGGTATGGAGCAATTTTGCAATGCGCGCACTTAACCATCTCGCCGCATTTGTGCTGATCGCGTTGGGGCTGCTTTCCGCGTCGGGGATGAATTGCCGGCCGCTGGAATCGGCCGGAATGCTGTGCGAAAGCTTTGTCAATATATTCGCAGCCTGTTTCAGACATTTTGGAAAGCCATTTTCTGCGTTTGCCGCCGTGTCCAGCGGAAAAAAGCAGAACCTTATCGGGATCATTGCAGGCATCGCGTTGTGCATTCCCCTGCTTGCGGTGGTAGTTGCGCTGCTGTCTTCCGCAGACGTCCAGTTCAATACGTGGCTGGCCCGCATTGGCGCGGATTTCCGGGAGCTGGATCCTGCGGGCGCGCTCTGGCGCTTTGTGCGCATGCTCTTTTTTGCGCTTGTTCTTTTTTCCATTTTTTATTCTCTGGCGAGGCCGAAAACAGCGATGAAACGGCAGTTTCGGGCGCCGGAGTTCCCGGTTTCCGCAGCAGCGACCGTGCTTATGCTTATGAACCTTTTGTATGCGCTGTTTTTCCTGGTTGTTGTCATTGGCATACAGTCTGCCGCGCCCGGTCCCGGAGGTTATGCCCAATATGCACGCACGGGTTTTTTCCAGCTTGTCGCCGTCGCTGCGATCAACCTCTCCGCGGTGATGACGGCTGCGTATTTCCATCCGGAAAACAGGCTCCGGCGGGTGTTGTCAGGCGTCTTGTGTGTACAGACCGTCCTGTTGTTGGCGGTAGCGGTATGGCGCATGTGCCTGTACATCGGGGCATATGGACTGAGTTTTCTGCGGCTGTTGACTTTCTATTTTATGGCGGTGATCGGCTGCGCAATTGTGCTGTGTATAAGAAAGGATATTCGTCCGGGTTCAAAAGTGTTCCCGGCTCTGGCGGCTTTTTCGCTGGCTTTATGGGTCGGTTTCAGTGTGACGGATACCAGCCGGATCATTGCGGTTTATAATGTCGACGCCTATCTTGACGGTCGGAGCGAGACGGTGGATGTAACGTATCTTGGTTCGCTTTCCCCGTCTGTCGTACCGCAGCTGCGGCGCCTGGCGGAAGCAGGAAACCGGGAGGCAGCGGAAGCGGTCGGGCGCCTGACCCGGCAGAGGACGGAATATCGTGGATATAATTGGAGCGTGGATTGGCTTGCGCTGCCATAAGACGGTAGGCAGATGATTGCAAATGGACACCGCCTCTGGTTCAAACGAACTAGAGGCGGTGTTTTTTATAACTTGTTTCAGTTGCTCTGGATACGCAAACTTCCGGAGCTTGTCTCCACTTCATAGTCTGCACTTCCACTGCCGCAGATATAGCGGTGATTTTTTAAAGAAACAGACAATTCCGAGTCAAAATCCCCGGAAACTGTATCGAAATCCAGTGTAAAATCCGCATTTTCCGGAAGCGCCAGCCATACATCTCCAGAGACGGTCGAAATCTCCAATTCATTTGGCGCCTGTGCGGAGACGCAGAGGGAAACCTGCCCGGAAGTGCTTTCCGCTTCGAAGTATCCGATGCTGCCGGCTGCGGAAATATTGCCGGACACCGTGGAAAACCGCGCATGCTGCGCCGTCCCTTCCAGGTTTAATGCGCCGGAGGTGCTCTCTTCGTCCAATGTTTGGACATCTCCTTTCAGTATGGCGTCTCCGGAAGTTGTGGACAGGCTGACGTGTTCCGCCGCTTCAGACAAGGTGAGTAGGATATCTCCGGAAGTGCTTTCCGCATCAACTTCTGTAAAGCTGCCATGTGCACGCAAATCGCCGGAGGTCGTGGACAACTGTGCATCTGCCGCCCGGATATTCTCCAGTTCAACATTTCCGGAGGCGGTATCTACTTCAAAGAGCTCGCAATTGATGTCCTGCGCGCATACTTCGGCACTTGCACTGTCGATGCGGATACTGCGGAAGAAATCTGCGCTTGGGATATAGACGGTCAGCTGCTTTGCCGGCAAATTGGAGACAAGGCCTTTACGGCAGTATTGAATATACAGTGTACCGTTTTTGACGCCGTAGCGCAACGCATGGTCTGCATCAAACGCTTCCCCAGCTTCTTCTTCAAAAATCACCTGCGCGCCTTCATAAGGCGTAAGCGTTACGCGTCCTGCGCTCCAGTCGATGTCGAGATGGGAGAGCGGGGCGTCTACTTCGTAGTGGTTATCGGGGGAATAGGTATTATCCCAGTCTCCCGGACCGGAGACTGTCAAGCCAACCGAAAAAGAAGAATTCCCCATTTTTTGAACCAATGCAGGAAAACCGCCCGGCGTAAATACTGCTGCCCCGGCTGCCAGGCCGCAGCCGAGCAGGATCAGGCAGGAAGCGACAATCAGCAGAATTTTTGTAGAATTTTTCATTTCAGCGGTCCTTTCTGATCAAGATGGATTTTATGCTGCGGCCGATCCAGGCGGATAGGCGGAGCGTTGCGGCAACAGCGCCTTTTAGGCCCAACACCAGTAGGATCCCCAGCCCGATACATATAAGCGCACAGCCGGAGAGGAAGGCCGCACCGGCTGGGGTGGAGGATAAAAGCAGGACCGCGGCTATAAAAACTGCGGCGCCACCGAAAACCATGCATACGACCAGTGCAATAAAAGCAACTAGCAAGCTCCATACAACCGCGTACAAAGCGAGAACTATACCGGCAAATGCCAGCGCAAGCGGAAGCCAGACCGGTGTGCCCAGGATGATCAGGATGACTGCCAGCACATTCCAGCCGCCTTTGGGTTTTACCTTGCTTTTGACCAGCGTATGAATTGGTGTTTCCTGTAGGATCCGCTCGGCAATGATGCCGACGTCTTCCAGCGCGGCAACGGCTTCTTCCTCGGTTTTACCGTCTTCCACCATATCGTCAATCATTTCTTCATAATAGGCTGCGGATTTGTCGATTTCCGAAAGCGGAAGCTGGGACAGGCGCTGGCGAAGCTCAGCGATAAACTGTTCTTTATTCATGATCCCACCTCTTGACTATAAAATTATGGATTTTGAGGATGTCTTCGAAGTCCTCAAGAAACTCCGGGATCTTTGCCCTGCCCGTATCGGTCAGATGGTAAAACCTGCGCAACCGCCCGTTATGCTCGACTGAGTAGGCGCGCAGGCTGCCGTTGGATTCCAGGCGCTTGAGGATCGGGTAAAGCGTGGACTCTGAAATCTCTACGCATTCAGAAAGATCCCGGATGATTTTATACCCGTAAGAATCCTCTTCCGCCAAAGCGGCAAGCACACAGGTGTCCAGCATTCCGCGCTTGAGCTGTGGGTCTGTCATAGGCGTCTCCTTTGATTTTTTATGTAACGCAATATACTATACAATACATAGTATATCTTGTCAAGAGGTATATAAAAAAATATTGCTGTTTACCGGCGGATATGTTATAATAAAAGCAACCTAATTTCTTTATTTGAAAGGGGCGCAAAATGGAAAAGAAATTGACGATTCCTGCGCAAGTAGTGGAGGCGCAGCATTTTGACGTTGTGGTTGTCGGTGGAGGTACCGGCGGCGTTACGGCGGCGATTGCGGCGGCGAGGCTGGGCGCGCGTACCGCGCTGGTGGAGGCCCGGGGATATTTTGGCGGGACGCTTGTGGACGCGGTTACAGCGCTGCATTCCTTTTTTAATAACTACAAAACTTTTGACCGCGAAAAAATCCAGCTTGTTCGCGGGATCCCGTCGGAGCTTGTCGACCGTGTCATTGCCCGCGGCGGCGGAACCGGACACTGTGAAATGCAGATGCATTATGAATATGATGCAACCTGTACAGTAGTGGACCCGGAAATCTATAAGCTTGTTGCGCATGAGATGGTTGAGGAAGCGGGCGTAAAGATATTCCTGAATACGCTGATGGTTCAGGCGCAGGTGCAGGATGGGAAAGTCAGTTCCATCCTCGTTTCCAATCACAGCGGTATCAGCGCGCTGGAGGCGGACTGCTTTATTGATGCTACAGCCTACGGCGACCTGTGCGCTTCAGCGGGGGCGGCTTTTACGGAACCAAACGATAAGCGTATTTCCGAGCCAATTGGAATCAGCGGCGTCGATATGGATAAATACGCAGCATTTTTTGAAAGCTACGGCGCGCTTTCCGACTGTGCTTACGGCCTGCGCGACGGCCAGCCGGAACAGCTTATACGTGTCAATGGACGGCTGTCGCAGCTTCCGGAGGAGTTTGTTGAAACCTGCAAGGAAATTGGCCTTGCGCTGATTCTCACGGCAACCCATAAGGATCAGTTCCTGTTTATGAAACTGGACTATAAGCTCCCCGTTTCGCCGACCAACCGCGATGCAATGAGCGCCGCAGAGCTTGCGATCCGGAAAAATCAGGAAAAGGCGATCGCCCTGCTGCGTAAGTACGTGCCTGGCTGCGAGCGCGCTTATATCAGCCGTACGCCGCCGTCGGCCTGTATCCGCCGCGGCCGCTGTATCGAGTGTGATTACGATATTACCAACGAAGATGTGACCTCGGGCCGTCATTTTGAAGACGATGTGTTTGAATACGGTTTCCACGACGAAGCGCCGGCATTTAATGTTGCCGAAGGCGGAAGCTATGGCTTCCCGTATCGCGCAATGCTTCCGAAGGGCCTTGAAAACGTGTTTGCAACCGGTATGATGATTACTTCCAACCATCATGCACATATGTCTACGCGCAATACGGTCTCCTGCATGGCACAGGGACAGGCTGCAGGGACGGCTGCGGCACTGTGTGCGATGAACGCGCTGTCCACGCGCGCGCTGCCCTATGGCATACTGCGTGCGAAGCTTTTGGAAAACGGCGTGTATCTGGACGGCGTCCCGGAAAAGAAATAAAATTTTTCTGTATATAGAGCCACGGCTCCGTATGTTTTTACATACGGAGCCGTGGCTGTTTTTCAGAAAGCAAAAAATTTTAAAATATATCTTGATCGTTCGGGTTTAGCGTTCCTTCTTCCGTTCCCGGACCGCTTTTGCAAGCAAAAATTCAATCTGGCTGTTGACAGAACGGAAATCTTCTTCCGCCCATGCGGCAATTTCATCCCAGAGAGAAGCGGAAAGGCGCAGTGGGATCTGCTTCTTTGCGGATTCTTTGGCCTTGATTGCGCGTTCCCGTTCGCGGATTTGCGTTTCCAGCGCTTTGATGCGCGCAAGCCGCGCTTCCAATGCCGCTTCTTTTTGATCCAGATCCAAGAGCCTTCCTCCCTTCTTTAAAAGCCGGGATACAGGCTAACTCCCGTCCCGGGCTCGAGTTTTTAATAGATTGAGCCGGAATTTACCACCGGCTGCGCATCCCGGTTGCCGCACAGGACAACCAGGAGGTTGGATACCATTGCCGCTTTGCGTTCTTCGTCAAGAACAACGATCTCATCTTCGCCAAGCTTATCGATCGCCATTTTTACCATGCCGACCGCTCCGTCAACGATTTTCTGCCGTGCAGCGATGATTGCGGCTGCCTGCTGGCGCTGCAGCATAGCTGCGGCAATTTCCTCGGCATAAGCCAGGTGGGTGATGCGGACGTCCTCAATAACAAGTCCGGCGTCTGCAACACGCACAGCCAGATCGTGCTTCATATTTTCAGCAATTTCCAGCGAAGACCCGCGCAGGGATTTTTCTTTTACGCCATCGTCTTCGTCCTCATCGAAAATATCGTATGGGTATAGCCGTGCCGTATTGCGGATGATGGAATCTGTTTGGATGGAGAGATACTCCTGGTAATTCTCGACGGCGAAGACCGCGCGTGTCGGATCTGCAACCCGCCAGATAACAATAGCGCCGATGATAATGGGATTGCCAAGAACATCGTTGACTTTCTGGCGGCCGTTGTCAAGCGTCTGCGTTTTCAAAGAGATCCCTTTCCCGGTGGGGATGGAGATGGAAACGCTTTTTCCCTGCGCCGCAGCTTCCTTCATTCGCTGCTGCGCCGCCGTGCGCGCGGCGTTATAAGCGGGGGAAAAAGAGGCGCAGAAAGGATTGACAAAATAAAAGCCCGCCGTTTTGAGCGTACCATAATATTTGCCAAACAGCGTTAAAACCCGCGCTTCGTTTGGCGAGACAACCTTCAGCCCGCACAGCAGAACCGGCATCACGATAAACAGTACGGCGGACAGGACGATAAGTGCTGCACCGGACACGGCCTGCTGTGCGTCTACCCGCAGGATACCGAAAACCAGCGCGGGAATCGATGCAGCCCAGCCGAGGATACCGAAAATCAGGACGAAAAATCCGGACGCCGGATGCAGCGGCTTTTCTGTAATATTGCGGGAATCCATGGGGACACCTCCTAGAATATGATATCATCATAATATCATAAAGATATATACATGTCAAGAGGCGTCATCTGGTTTTTCCGGTTTGTGCGGCAGGAAAACAGAAAAGTTTTCCCGGGCTGCGTGCCATAGCCTGCCAAGATTTGCTGCGACCATGCGCTGCTGCTCCGGCTCCAGACCGCGAAGGGAATGGACGATGCGCCGTATGGTATGGCCCGCATTGGAGGTAAGTTCAGACAAGGTCTGCGCATTACCGCCGATTGTGTCAAAGATCGTGTTGACTAGCATTTCCCGCTGCGCAGGCGTCATCTCCGAAAGCCACTGGCGAATGGTGTGGTCGAAGAAACGGCTGGAATTTGTCACGGTATCCAGACAGATAAAATGATTTCCCAATACCTGCCAGGAATACACATCATGTTGGAAAATACCGGCCTGGGTGCTGCGTATGATGGTATAATTATCTTCATGCTCCAAAAGCATCCCGACGATGGAGGATTGGGGGATAATTGCGCGAAGTTTTTTTCCAAGCGCGGTGTAACCGGGCGAGGTCAGTACATCTGAAGGGAATCCGGGGCCGTCATGATTGAAAACGCGGCATATGCGTGCCTGTACAGGAGGCGGGGCAAAGGCTGCGGCGTAAACGGCCAGATTCCCGCCTTTGGAATGGCCGCCCAGGTACAGCTGTGCAGAACCTTCCCCTGCAATTTCCATCATATAAGCCAGTGCGTCCAGCTGGCCGGGCACCGGTGAGAGGAAACTCATATTAAAATCCTCTTTCCATCCGGCAAGGGTATTATCTGTGCCGCGGAAGGCCAGAAAGCGTGTGCCGCCGTCTATATGCAGGCATATAGCGCAAAATTGCTCGGCATGCTGCGCGTCCAGGCGGCTGCGGAAATGGGACAGACGGATTTCGCAGAAGCGTGGGGTCAGGGGAATACGCTTCAGAAGCTGCAGATCCTGCGGGTTGCGGATCCGGGAGAGCGCCTCGGGGCTGGAAAGGAGCTGCTGCGCCGCATTGGGCAGGGTGCAGGTCCTATGCGTATTGTCTACGATAGCATCAAAGGGAAGATAAGCCAACCGTGAAAAGATCAGCGCGTCGATATCACAAAATGGGGATTGGGAGAAAGGCAGGTCGCCGCGCCAGTCGAGATAGTCGAAAAGGTTTGCCATTTGAAACTCCTATTGAAATTTTAGCGCCGGATCAAAGAAATTCAACGGCGCATAAAAACATAAAGGTGCAGCGGTTTTAAAAAAGCAATCCCCCGATGCAAGACTTTTATCAAAGTGCTGCTTCGGGGGAAATTTTAGTTCCTGAGGCTGTGGATCGGTGCGGGGATGCGTCCGCCGCGGGAAATCAGCTTTGCCGGGGAACGCATGCACACGTCCATTACCGGCGCAGCGCCCAGCAGGCCGCCGAAGCTGACTTCGTCTCCGGGTTTTAGACCGTAAGCAGGGATCAGGCGGCAGGCGGTGGTTTTGTTGTTGGCGACGCCGATGGATATCTCATCTGCGATGATGGCGGAAATGACCTCTTCCGGTGTGTCGCCGGGGATCGCGATCATGTCCAGCCCAACCGAGCAGACAGCGGTCATCGCTTCTAGCTTGTCGAGCTTAAGCACACCGGCGCGCACGGCGTCTACCATACCCGCGTCCTCGCTGACGGGGATAAATGCGCCGGACAACCCTCCAACATGGTTGGAAGCCATAACGCCGCCTTTTTTTACCGCGTCGTTGAGCATAGCCAGCGCCGCTGTTGTACCGGCGCCGCCGCAGCATTCCAGCCCCATCGCTTCCAGGATGTGCGCAACGGAATCGCCGATGGCCGGCGTCGGCGCAAGGGAGAGATCGACGATGCCAAAGGGGACGTCAAGGCGCGCGGAAGCTTCATTGGCCACAAGCTGCCCGACCCGCGTGATTTTAAAAGCGGTGCGCTTGATGATCTCCGCAAGCGCCGCCAGGTCGCAGTCGCCGGCGCGCTCGACGGCGGCGCGTACTACGCCTGGTCCCGATACGCCGACATTGATAACGGTTTCCGGCTCGCCGACGCCATGGAAAGCGCCTGCCATAAAGGGATTATCTTCGGGGACGTTGGCAAAAACAACCAGCTTTGCGCAGCCAATGGAACCTTCGTCTTTTGTTAGAAACGCAGCGCGCCGGATTACACGCCCCATTTGTGCAACGGCGTCCATGTTGATCCCGGCCTTTGTGGTCGCGACATTAACACAAGAGCATACCACCTGCGTTTCAGCCAGCGCTTCCGGGATGGATTCGATCAGGATGTGGTCGCCTTGCGTGTACCCCTTATGTACCAGTGCGGAAAAGCCGCCGAGGAAATTAACGCCGACTTCGCGTGCGGCGCGGTCGAGTGCTTTTGCAACCGGGACATAGGAGCCGGCACGGCAGGCCCCGGCGACAAGGGAAACCGGTGTGACGGAGATCCGCTTATTGATGATGGGAATGCCCAGATCGCGCTCGATTTCCTCGCCGGTACGAACCAGATGTTCGGCTTTTTTTGTGATTTTATCGTAAATCCGCGTACAAAGCGCATCCATATCCTCGCTTGCGCAATCGAAAAGCGAGATGCCCATGGTAATGGTGCGGATATCCAGATGCTCCTCGTGGATCATCTGAATGGTTTCCAAGATATCGCGGCTTGAGATCATATCGCAGCTCCTTTATCAGATTTCATGCATTGCACGGAAGATATCCTCATGCATGGCATGGATAACAACGCCCAGTCGGTTGCCTTCTGCCTCCAGCTGTTTTTGCAGTTCAGCAAAGGGAACCGTGCTTTCAGAAATATCTACAAACATGACCATGGCAAAAATATCGGCGTAAACGCTTTGGTTGATATCCAGGATATTGACGTTGCTGTGCGAGAGGATGGCCGAGGTATTGGCAATGATGCCGACGGCATCGCGGCCGATTACAGTGATGACTGCTCTCATTTTATGCATTCCTTTCCTCGATTGCGCCGAAAAGCTCGGCAATAATGTAATCGGAGACAAACATACCTTTCGGCGTCAGCCTGCAGCGCAGCCCTGTACGCTGTACATAATCTGCCGGGATATATTTGTCGAGGATTTTTATGAAGTTTTGTGGATCCTGCGCAAATTCTTCAGAAAATCCGGAAAAGTCCAGCCCGTCCGCCGTGCGGAGCGCCAGCATCAGCCGCTCTTCGATCTTGTCGCGGAGGCTGAGTTTTGTGTATTCTTTATACCGGTGTTCGCCACGGATATATGCGGCGGTATCATCAGCCCAGGCGTAGCGTACGCCGCCTGCAAATCCGTGCGCTGAAGGCCCGAAGCCATAATAGGGCGCGCCGGTCCAGTATTTGCAGTTATGGCGGGAGGCAAAACCAGGCCGGGCAAAATTTGAGATTTCATATTGCCGGTAACCGGCGCGCGCAAGCGTTTCCACCATAGCAAGATACATCGCAAGCTGTGTGTCCTCATCGGGAATTTCCGCGGCGCGGGCACACAGCGGCGCGTCCGGCTCCAGTTTGAGCGCGTAGCAGGAAATATGCTGCGGCGCAAGCGCGATAAGGGTGTGGACGCTTGCCAGCCATCCGTCCATTGACTGTCCGGGGAGGGCATACATAAGATCAAGGGAGATATCGGAAAATCCGGCGTTTTGCGCTGCGGTTACAGCCATCCTGGCCTCATGAAACCGGTGACGGCGGCCGAGCATAACAAGCTCTGCGTCGCAGGCGGACTGTACGCCAAAACTCAGCCGGTCGAAG
The DNA here is from genome assembly GCA_934546935.1 of uncultured Eubacteriales bacterium. Lineage (GTDB taxonomy): Bacteria > Bacillota > Clostridia > Oscillospirales > QAMX01 > CALWJF01. The sequence goes on along the minus strand of CAKTEH010000002.1, from coordinate 91,033 downwards.
CCGGCGCAGCGCAGTGCCGGCAGTACTATATCTGGGTCCTCAGGCTGTCCGGCAGACAGGCATAAATCGCCGGGATTCGCTTCCAGCGTAACCTGCGCATCCGGGGAAAGCGCAAATGCGGCGCGCACGGCGTCGAGGATCGTGCGCAAGTGCTCCACACCCAGCAGTGAGGGCGTCCCGCCGCCGAAATATACGGTATCTGCCTCCGGACGTCCCGGCGTCTGCCGGATATGGCGGCAGAGCGCGGCAGTATAAGCATCCATAATTTCCGGAGATGCGGGCGTGGAATAGAAGTCGCAGTAGAGGCATTTGCCGGAGCAGAAAGGGATATGCAGGTAAACGCCGGCTTTTTGCACCGGCTTACTCATCGAATTTGAGTACAGCCATGAAGGCTTCGTGCGAGACCTCCACCGTGCCGATGGAACGCATCTTTTTCTTGCCCTCTTTCTGTTTCTCCAAAAGCTTCTTTTTGCGGGTAATATCGCCGCCGTAACATTTGGCCAGGACGTCCTTGCGCAGCGCCTTTACGGTTTCCCGGGCGATGATTTTGCCGCCGATACAGGCCTGCACCGGGATTTCAAAGAGCTGGCGCGGGATATTGTCTTTAAGCTTTTCGCAGATGCGCCGCGCGCGCGGATAGGCTTTTTCACGGTGGACGATGAAGGAAAGGGCGTCGACAATCTCACCGTTGAGCATAATATCAAGCTTGACAAGATCCGATTTCTGATAGCCCAGGAATTCGTAGTCAAGCGATGCATAGCCGCGCGTCCGGGATTTCAGCGCGTCGAAAAAATCATAGATAATTTCGTTGAGCGGCAGCTCATAATGGATTTCCACGCGGGTCTTTTCCAGATATTTCATATCGCGGAACACACCGCGGCGATCCTGACACAGCTCCATGATGTTGCCGACATAATCGGTCGGCGTCATAATGCTGGCCTTAACGAAGGGCTCTTCGGAAAAATCGATCTGTGCCGGATCGGGGTATTTCAGCGGGTTGTCCACATAAATGGCTTCCCCTGAGTTGAGTGTGACGCGGTAAACGACGCTGGGCGCGGTGGTAATGAGTTCAAGGTTGAATTCGCGTTCCAGCCGTTCGATAATGACTTCCATATGCAGAAGGCCCAAGAAGCCGCAGCGGAAACCGAATCCCAGCGCAGTTGAGGTTTCCGGCTCATAAGAAAGCGACGCGTCGTTTAACACCAGCTTGTCCAGCGCGTCGTGCAGGTCGTCATAGCGCGCGCCGTCAGCAGGGTAGACGCCGGAATAAACCATGGACTGGACTTTGCGGTAACCGGGGAGCGCCTGTTTGCAGGGATTGGCGGCAAGGGTAACGGTATCGCCAACCTGGGTATCCCCCAGGCTTTTGATGCTTGCGGTGAAATAGCCGACCTCGCCGGCGGAGAGCGCAGGCGTGCTTTCCAGCGAAAGCGGCCGCATATAACCGCAGTCAACCACTTCGAACTCCGCGCCGGTAGCCAGCATGCGCACGCGGTCTCCTACTTTAAGCGTACCGTCAAAAATGCGGATATAGACAATAACGCCGCGGTATGGGTCATATTGACTGTCGAAAATCAGCGCGCGCAGCGGCGCATCCGGATCTCCGTCGGGCGGCGGCACATTTTTGACAATGCATTCCGGCACAGCTTCCACGTTTACGCCGTTTTTTGCAGAAATTTCCGGCGCATCTTCGGCAACTATACCGATTATGTCTTCAATTTCAGCTTTTACCCGCGCAGGATCCGCTGCGGGGAGGTCGATTTTATTAATAACCGGCACGACTTCAAGGTCATGCTCAAGGGCAAGATAGGTGTTGGCCAGCGTTTGCGCTTCGACGCCCTGCGAGGCGTCGACAACCAGTACGGCTCCCTCACATGCAGCAAGGGAACGGCTGACTTCATAGTTGAAGTCGACATGGCCGGGCGTGTCGATCAGATTAAAATGATAGATTTCCCCATCGTCTGCCTTGTAGTCCAGCCGGACAGCCCGCGCTTTGATCGTGATGCCGCGCTCGCGCTCCAGATCCATGTTGTCGAGCAGCTGGCTTTCCATGTTTCGTGCGTCTACAGCCTGGCACAGCTCGATGAGCCGGTCGGAAAGCGTGCTTTTTCCATGGTCAATATGGGCAATGATGGAGAAATTGCGGATATTTTTCTGCTTCATGTGGATTCTCCGGAAGATAAATTGAGTTTATACTGCGCGCATTCGTCAAGCATTTCCTGCGCGGCATCGAGCGCCGACTGGGTAATAGACTCGCCGGAGCTGATGCGGGCAAGCTCGCCGGCACGCTGGGCGCCGTCAAGGATGCGTACCTGGGTAAAGGAACGGCCTGCGTGTTCGCCTTTTTCAATAAAGAAATGCCGGTCCGCCATAGCGGCGATCTGCGTCAGATGGGTGACGCACAGGACTTGGCGCGCGCGCGCAAGGCTTGCGATGCGCCGGGCGACCTTTTGTGCTGCGCGGCCGGAAATGCCGGTATCAATCTCATCAAAAACCATGGTGCCGACGCTGTCGCCGGCAGCCAGTACGTTTTTAATTGCCAGCATAATGCGCGAAAGCTCGCCGCCGGAGGCAACGCGCGAAAGCGGCTTGGGCGCTTCTCCCGCGTTAACGGAAATGTAGAAAGCGGCGCGGTCGATGCCGTCGGGCCCCAGTTCCTCGCCGGGCGCCGGCGGACGGGAAAGCGCAACCTGAAATACGGCGCGCGGCATATCGAGATAGGTAAGCTGGGCGCGGATTTCCTTTTCCAGCCGCTGTGCGGCTTCCAGCCGTGCCTGGCTCAGCTGCTGTGCCAGTACAAGAGCCTGGCTGCGGCGTTTTCCAAGCTCCGTTTCCAATTCGGCACGCCGCTCATCCGCAGATTCGATCTGTGCAAGCTGCGTCCTGCTTTTTTCAAGATAAGCGAGCATTGCATCTACGCCGGGCCCGTAGCGGCGTCCCAGGCGTGTCAGTACATCGATCCGCGATTCAATGGCGTCGAGCTCCCGTTCAGAATATTCGATGCCGTCAAAAAGCGCTTCCACTTCCTGCGCGGCGTCGGAAAGGGAATAGGAGAGCTCTGAAAGGAGCGTACAGGCTTTTTCAATGTTGGGGCTTACGTGCGCAACCCGCCGCAGCGCTGCGGCGGCCTGCTCGACCGATTCTACGGCGCCGGGCGTTTCTCCGCCGCCGGACAGCAGCCCGGAAGCTTCCCCAAGCGCTTTTGAAAGCTTTTCAGAATTAGAAAGGATACTGCGGCGGGCATAGAGTTTTTCTTCTTCACCCGGTTTTAAATGCGCGCGCTCAAGCTGTGTGATTTGGAATTTCAGCATATCCATGCGCCGCGCTTTTTCCGCTTCATCGGTATTAAGCGCGTTGAGGGTGCGGCGCGTATCACAGTAGCGCCCATATGCCTCTTTGTACCGGGAAAGGGGCTCTCCGACACCCGCATAAGCGTCGAGGTAGCGCAGGTGGCTTGCTTCATTTAAAAGCTGCTGGCTGTCATGCTGTCCATGGATATTAACAAGGTAGGGCGCGGCGGCACGAAAAAGCGCTGCGGTGGACGGCCGGCCGTTCAAGCGGCAGGAGCCGCGGCCGTCAGGCATGATAACCCTTTGCAGAAGTAAGTAACCGTCCTCGTCCGGCTGCGCGCCTACAGCCTGCAGCTCGGCTGCGGCCGCTTCGGTGAAGCCGCCGAACAGCGCCGAGACCTCCGCGCGCGGGGCGCCGGAACGTACAATATCGCGGCTGATGCGCCCGCCGAGCACGGCGCCGATGGCATCGACAATAATCGATTTCCCCGCGCCGGTTTCGCCGGTGAGTACATTGAAACCAGGCAGAAACTCAATATCCACGGATTCAATAACCGCCATATTTTCCAGATGTAGTGCCAAAAGCATAGTTAACCATCCAAACCATGAAGGAAAACAGGTTTCCCCGTCCCTTTTTCATTCAGTCCAAAAGCGAGCGCGCTTCTTCCCGGAAAACCTCGGCCTTTTCTGTGTCCGAAATGACGACAAAGACCGTATCGTCTCCTGCAATAGAGCCGATTACCTCCGGATGGTGGATCGCGTCGATGGCATAGCCTGCTGCGGAGCCGAGACCCGGCAGGGTTTTAATCACAACAAGGTTCTGGGCGCTGTTGATGCCGACGACACATTCTTTGAAAATATTGCGGATGCGGCCCATCATGCTGACTTCATTTTCCGTCGTTGCGGCGGTGTACTTATAAGTACCGTCCGGCGTCATGACCTTGACCAGGCGGAGCTCCTTGATATCACGGGAAATGGTGGCTTGGGTTGTGGCAAATCCCCACTCCTTCAGCCGCCGGGAAAGTTCCTCCTGGGTGTCGATTTTTTCCTTTTCGATCAGCTCGAGAATTTTGGACTGGCGCTGGAATTTCATAGACTGTTTCCTCCCTTTTCTATCTCTCTATCAGGTATAGTCGTAGTTTAATTTATCCCGGATAAGCTCGTATACGCTTTTGCCCTTGATGCGGACAAGCTGCGCTGTATAGGGCGACTGGCTGATGCTGACGCTGTCGTGGGAATTGAGCGGGAAGCCCGGGCGGCCGTCTGGGATCAGCATGGCGCCGTGGCTGTCGGCAAGTTCCAGACGGATACGCCGCTGTGGCGCAAGCACGAAGCTTTTTGCATAAAGCCCATGCGCACAAATGGGCGTAATGGTCATATTTTGCAGGGTCGGTTCAATAATAGGCCCGCCGGCGGACATGGAATAGGCGGTTGAGCCGGTCGGCGTGGAAATGATAACGCCGTCAGCGCGGAAACGCGCGATAGATTGCCGGTCAGAAAGGATATCGAGGGAAAGAATTTTCCGATCCGGGACGCGGTTGATACACACGTCGTTGAGCGCATGGGCCTGGAACAGCGTCTGTCCCTCCCGCTCTACACAAGCAGACAGCATCATGCGCGGCTCTGTGGTATAGTCCCCCGACAGGACCTTCTCCAGCAGACCGGTTTCCTCCGGCTCCAGCTCGCTTAAAAAGCCGAGCCGTCCCATATTGATGCCAAGGATAGGAATGCCCAGGGGGGCGGCGTCATAGGTGGCGCGCAGGATAGTGCCGTCACCCCCGATGACCAGCGCCAGGTCTGCGCCCTGCGCAGCCTCTTCATCGGGTACGAGCGCAATTTGCGGTGCAAGCATGACCGGGCGGCTGTAGTCTGCAGGCGCGCACAGCTGGATACCCGCGCGGGAAAGCAGCTGTGCGCAGGTTTGCGCGACCTGCTGTGCGCCCGTACGCCGCGATACATAAAACACAACGCGCTGAATTTTCATAAAATGGTTCCCGCTTTCATGCGTAGATTTCAGGATGCCGGGGACGCCGGCGCATCTTCCTTCAGCAATGCGGCGGCGCTTTTGGCGATGGACTGCGCGTCAAGGCCGCAGGCTTTGCGCAGCTGGGCAATGTCGCCGCAGGGGAGGAAGTGGCCAGCGCAGTTGCGTATGGCAACCCGTACTGGCGCATTGACGAGCATGGCGGCGATACGCTGCCCGACACTGCCCTCCGGGATGGATTCCTCGGCGATCAAAACCGTACCAGCCCGCAGGGCTGCGGTTAAAATACTGTCCTCTGGAAGCGGATTAATCCTGAAAAGTTTTAAAACTTCACAACAAATCCCCTGGGTTTCCAGGATTCCGGCAGCTTCGAGGAGGTTGGAAATCAAAGGGCCGTAGCCGATGAGCAGAAGCTTTGGATGCTGCGCATGCCGGATATATACGACCGGCTCGCCTTCGCTGTCCGGGCCTGTATCCGCCGGGATTTTTTTGGGATAACGGATTGCTGCCGGACCTTCTTCCTGTTCTATGGCCTGATGCAGCGCGGCGCGCAGTTCGCGCGCGGAAGCCGGCGTGTATACGGTAAGGCCGGGAATACCGCATAAAAATGCAGCGTCGAATATGCCCTGGTGCGTTTCCCCATCTTCCCCGGAAATCCCGGCACGGTCTACGGCGAAGATAACGTGCAGCCGGTCTATGGCGACGTCATGAATAATCTGGTCATAAGCGCGCTGGAGAAATGTCGAGTAAATTGCGCATACGGGAATAAGCCCCTGCTTGGCCATGCCTGCAGCCGTAGCAACAGCATGTTCTTCGGCAATGCCGACATCGAGGAAACGCGATGGATAACGCGAGGCAAATTCGCTCAGCCCGGTTCCTGCGGGCATTGCGGCGGTGATTGCAAATACGCGCGGATTCTGCGCGGCAATTGCGCATAGTTCAGATCCGAACGCCTCGGAAAACCCGAAGCTGTGCGGGCTGATGCTGCGGCCAGTGCGGGCGTTGAAACCGGACGTGCCGTGGAAGGTTTCCGGATGCTCCTGGGAAAAGCGGTAGCCCTTGCCCTTGATGGTTTTGACGTGGATGAGCACAGGCTTTTTCAGCGCCTTTGCATAGCGCAGCAATTCACGGATATCTTCGATATTGTGGCCGTCGGCAGGACCGAGATATAAAAAGCCCATATTTTCAAAAAACAGTCCAGGAAGCAGAATGTTTTTCATACGCTGCTTGAATTCATGGATAGCGCGGATAAAAGTCTGGCCGCCAGGCAGGCGGGAAAGCAGGCGCTTTGCGTGCAGCTTTGCGCGCGAGTAGGAGGGCTTGACACGGATTTTTGCCAGATGCTGGGCAAGCGCCCCAACGTTTCTGGAAATCGACATCCCATTGTCGTTTAAGATGACGATCAGAGGCTCTCCGGAACGACCGGCATCATTAAGCGCCTCATAAGCCATGCCGCCTGAAAGCGCGCCGTCGCCGATGAGGGAGAGGATATGGTAATCTTCCCCGAGCGCCGTGCGTGCACGGGCCATGCCTGTGGCAACAGAGACGGAATTGGAGGCGTGCCCGGCGATACAGGCGTCGTGGATGCTTTCTTCGGGTTTGGGAAAGCCTGCCATGCCACCAAATCGGCGCAGGGTATCAAAACCCGCGCGGCGTCCGGTTAAAAGTTTGTGCACATAGCACTGATGCCCCACGTCAAAAACCAACCGGTCGCGCGCAGTGTCAAATTCTAAGTGGATTGCGATGGTCAATTCGACGATACCGAGGTTTGAAGCAAGGTGACCGCCGGTCGTGGAGACTTTATCGATCAAAAACTGCCTGATATCGCGGCAAAGCCCGTCGAGTTGTGCTGCGTCGAGCTTGGGCAGGTCGGACGGGCTTTGGATCAGATCAAGATATGGATACAAAAATATACCCCCATAGAAAGCGGCGGCGTACGATAACGCCGTTGCCAGGACGTAATTTTATTTTATACGATTGTTTTGAATATTTCAAGAGGAAAATCGAATAAACATACGATTCCACTTCAAATTTATGACAAAAAATAACGCGTCTTCTGTTTCACAGGATAAAAAACCGGGGGCTTCCATTTTTCAGAAGGGCCGAGGCTTTCCGTGCTTTTGTGCGCTGCAGCAAACGCGCTGCGGAAGGGATCTGTCCTGTGGGCGGGGCCGGATACGCCGCAGGGCGGGCGGATACAGCCAGAGAAGAATTTTGCCTGAAAGGCAGGGCGTCCTTTCAGGCAAAATCAGGGTTCGAGGGGGATTCAGGTTTTTGTGCGTGCTTTGCGGATGCCCAGAAGACAGACGGCCATTGCCGCAGGAAAAATAACGGCGGCCAGAAGGCCCGCTTTCAGGCCAAGCTGCGTAGGGGAAAGCGTACGAAAGTGTTCCGCCAGCGCGGGTATCTGTGTGGCGCGGTCGGAGACAAAACCGGTCAGCCAGGGGCCGAGCGAACAGCCCAGGTCGCCGAACATGGCAAGCAGCGCAAACATCCGCGTCCCGCCGTTCGGATAACGGTTGGCGGCCAGGCTCAGCGTAGTCGGCCACATCAGGGCAATGGACATGCCGGTTGCGGCACAGCCGAGCAGGGAAAGCGCGCTTGAGCCAGAAAATACCGCAGTCAGATAACAAATAATGCATAGGCCGGCGCTTATAAGCAGTACGCCGGTAAAATCAAGCTTTTCAGACAAACGGCAGCCAAAAGCCCTTGTCAGACCCATCAGCAGGGCAAAAAGGCAGGGCCCGGCCAAATCCCCGACGGCCTTTGTAACGCCAAGGGCCTGCTCGGCAAACATGGAGGCCCATTGCGACATGGCAAGCTCGCTTGCTCCCGCGCAAAGCATGACGGCGAAGCACAGCCGGAGCGTCCGGGATGAGAAAATTTCCCTGAGGGTTGCCAGCGTTTCCTGGGGTTGAGGCGGCGCCAGCGGCACACGCAGGAACAGCGCACAGTTGCATGCCGGTACGAGGGCCCATAAAATTGGGAGAAGGTACCAGCGCTGCTGCCCAAAGGCCAGCAGGAAGAGGGTAGAGAGCAACACCGCTCCCATCTGCCCCCAGCAGTAAAAGGAATGCAGGATACTCATAGAGGCGGATTTCCCGTCGCCGGGCAGGGCCTCAATCGTCGGGCTGATGATTACTTCAATAAAGCCGGCGCCGACAGAATACAGCAGCGTCGGGATAACCAACGCCGTATACGGCGCTGTGGAAAGCAGGCCGGGCAGTATGCCCAGCAGTGTAAGCCCGAGCGCTGCGAAAATATGTGCGGCAAGGATACAGCGGCGGATGCCGATGCGCTCAGCGAAAATCCCAGCGGCCAGGTCGACAGCCAACTGCGTCAGGAAGCACAGTAAAACCAGCCGCCCAAGCTGTTCGTTGGAGATGCCATAATTTTTCTGAAACAGGACAAAAAGCAGCGGCGGAAGATTGACGATGACTGCCTGTACTACATAGCCGCAGTAGCAGGCAATTTTTGTATGTTTGTAGGTTAAGTGCATAGCATGGAGTTATCCTTTGTTTTCCATGATTTTTTGTGCGGCGGAAAGGAAAATTTCAGCTTTTTTGGCGCAAGCGTCCGCATCAGGACCGGAAATCATGATATAATTGCGCACTTTTGGCTCGGTGCCGGAGGGCCGGATGACAAAGCTGTCGCCCTGTGGCGTACGCAGGCAGATGACGTCGGAGCCGGACAGCGCGATTTTTGTACTTTCGCCGGAAGCAAGCTGCGTCGAGACGCCGGAAAGATAATCAACGACGGTCTCGACAGGATAGCTGCCAAGTGTTGCCGGCGGATTTTGGTGCAGTGAAGCCATCAGCTTTTTCATATCGGCAAGCCCGTCTATGCCGGGCATAACGAAATTAAGCGTTTCCTCACGGTAACAGCCATATTTGGCGTACAGCTCACGCAGACCGTCGTGCAGGGTCATGCCGCGCGCGCGGTAACGCGCCGCCATTTCTACTGTCAGCAGTGCTGCGTTGACGCCGTCTTTATCGCGGCAGCCGGAGCCGGACATATAGCCGTTGGACTCCTCGAATGCAAAAATCATTTCATATGTGCTGTCTTTTTCGAATTCGGCAATTTTTTCGGCGATATTTTTAAATCCGGTGAATACATCCGCGCAGAAGACGCCGTTTTTTTCGGCAATAACCCGGGCCATGTCGGTGGAGACGATGCTCTTGATCATTGCCGGATGCGCAGGCATAAGGCCTTTTTCACGACGGACATTGATAACATGCTCCAAAAGCAGGCAGCCAAGCTGGTTGCCGGTCAGTGCACGGAATTCACCGTCGGCATCGCGCGCGACGGCAGCAAGGCGGTCGGCGTCGGGGTCTGTGCCGATGATCAGGTCGGCGTTTTGCTCACGGGCGAGGGTGATGGAATCGGCAAATCCCTCGATGTCCTGCGGGTTTGGGCTTTTAACAGTGGGGAAATCGCCATCGGGAATAGACTGGCGCGGCTCACAGACGAGCTTTTTTACGCCGATGCGCCCAAGCGCTTCGGGAACAAGCTTATAGCCTGCACCATGGAAGGGGGAGTAGATGACAAGCATATCGCTTTGCGCGACTGTTTCGGGATCATGAACCAAGGACAGGACATAGTTGAGATACGGTTCGTCGACATCACGGCCGATGACACGGATCAGGCCGGAAGCGACGCCTTCGTCGAAAGGAACAAAGCGTACGCCGTCAAAAATATCAATGGTTTTGATAATGCTGGAGACGATGTCGGATTCGCGGGTGGGCAGCTGCGCCCCGTCAGACCAGTAAGCTTTATAGCCGTTGTATTGCGCCGGGTTATGGCTTGCGGTGATGTTGATGCCGGCGATACAGCCGAGGTGACGCACGGCAAAGGAAAGCTCCGGCGTTGGCCGGATGTCATCAAAGATATAGGCCTGTATGCCTGCGGCTGCACAGACGCCGGCCGCGGCTTCGGCGAATTCGCGGCTGCCGTGGCGCGGGTCATAAGCGATGGCAACTCCCTTTTTGCGCGCGTTTTCCCCGAGATCACAGATCATAGAGGCAATGGCCTGCGTGGCCTGGCGCACGACAAAGACATTCATGCGGTTGGTGCCCATACCCAGTACCCCGCGCAGCCCGGCAGTGCCGAAGGCAAGGGGGGCATAGAAGCGGTCTTCGATTTCCGTTTCGTTGCCTGCGATGGAGTCGAGCTCAGCGCGCTGCGCGCTGGAAAGCGCAGGGCTTGCGAGCCATTTTTGATATTCGTCCTGATAACGCATAAAATCCCTCCGTCAAAATCGTTGAAATATGGCAATCCCTCGGCCGCAGGGCCTGCGGCCGAGGGATAAGTTCCCATATCCGGATTATATCACACGCACACGAAGAATGCCATCGTTTTGCTTCAATTTTTCAATGCATTCATCATCAGGCTGGGTGTTGGTATCGATCATCATATAGGCGTAGGCGCCGCGGGAAGAAGTGTAGAGGTGTTCAATATTGATCCCCTGTGCACCGATGATGCCGGTGACGAAGGAAATGACGTTGGGAATATTGCGATGAAGGACGGTAATGCGGAAATTTGTGTTCATCGGCTGGACCGTCTGCGGGAAATTGACAGAATTTGTAATGTTGCCTGTAAGCAGGAAATCGGAAATCTGCTGCGAGGCCATTACGGCGCAGTTTTCCTCGCTCTCCGGCGTCGAAGCGCCGAGATGCGGCATTGCGATGACGTTTTCAAAGCCGATAATATCGCCGGTAGGGAAGTCGGTAACGTATTTGGCCACCTTCCCCGATGCAAGCGCCTCTTTTATATCGGCATTGTTGACCAGCCCTCCGCGGGCAAGGTTAATAATGCGCACGCCATATTTCATTTTCGCCAGGGTGGCGGTGCAGATCAGATCCTGGGTTTCCGGGGTCAGCGGGGCGTGTACGGAAATATAATCGCAATTTTCATAAATCTCGTCATAGCTTTCTGCGCGGCGGATGCGGCGGGCAAGGCTCCATGCGCTCTGGACGGAAAGATAAGGGTCGTAACCCAGCACATTCATGCCCAGATCTACTGCCGCGTTGGCGACAAGTACGCCGACACGGCCTAACCCGATCACGCCCAGGGTCTTCCCGGCAATTTCCGGGCCGATAAACTGGCTTTTGCCTTTTTCTACTTTTTTCAGCGCATCTGCATCTCCGGCAAGCGCTTTGCACCAGTCGACGGCTTCGACGATGCGTCGGGAAGAAAGCAGCAGCGCGCACAGCGCCAGCTCACGCACGGCGTTTGCGTTGGCACCCGGGGTATTGAAGACGACGATACCCTTTTCGCTGCATGCGTCGACAGGGATATTGTTATAGCCTGCGCCCGCGCGTGCGATGGCATAAAGCTCAGGGTTGAAATTATAGTCTGCCATATCTGCCGAGCGCACGATAATGCCGTTAGGGGCATGGTCGGAAACCTGGCATTGCGGATCCAGATAGGCAAGTCCGGCGGGGGAAATCTTATTTAAAAGGCTGATGTTATACATAACAGATGTTCCTCCTTATGCATTTTCCCGTTCGAAGCGGCCCATGAAATCGACCAGCGCTTCAACCCCTTCGACCGGCATGGCATTATAGATAGATGCGCGGATGCCGCCCGCGGCCCGGTAGCCTTTGAGGTTCTGGAAGCCCAGTTCCAGGCTTTCGGCGACAAATTTGGCATCCAATTCCGGGGTGGGGGTACGGTAGGTTACGTTCATCATAGAGCGGTTGCCGCGGTCGGAACGGGCAATGTAGAAGGAAGAATTGTCCAGATAATCATACAGGATTTTAGCTTTTTTACGGTTGATTTCGGCCATGCCTTCCAGTCCGCCAAGACCTTCGATCCATTCAAGCACAAGCTTCAGGATATAAATCTGATAGGTCGGCGGCGTGTTGTACATGCTGCCGGCATCGGCGTGGGTTTTATAGTCAAGCATCGTGGGCGTTTCCGGGCGCGCCTGTCCAAGGAGACTGCGGCGAATGATGACTACGGTCAGTCCTGCGGGCGCCATGTTTTTCTGTGCGCCTGCGTAGATCAGGCCGAATTTGGAGACGTCCACCGGCTCAGAAAGGATGGATGAGCTCATGTCGGCAACGATCGGGCAGGAAACCTCCGGGATATAATCCCATTTTGTCCCGTATACAGTATTATTGAAGCAGATATGGAAATAATCGGAACCCGGGGCGACATTCAGTTCGTCCTGGCGGGGGATGCGGGCGAAGCCGCCTTCGGAATTGTCTGCGGCAAGGTGGGCGGAGCCAAATCTCTGCGCTTCCTGATAAGCTTTTTTCGAGAAATTCCCGGTTACGGCATAGCTTGCGCCTGTTTTCATCAGGTTGAGCGGGACACAGGCGAACTGCTGGCTTGCGCCGCCCTGCATGAACAGGATTTCATATTCATCGGGAATGTTCATAACACGGCGCAGCAGCGACTGCGCGCTGTCGATAATTCCCTGATAGACCTTGGAGCGATGGCTCATCTCCATGACAGACATCCCGCTGCCTTCATAATCGGTCATTTCGGCAGCGGCGCGTGTGAGCACCGGAAGCGGAAGCATGGATGGGCCGGCGGAGAAGTTATAGACTCGCATTTTCAGGTTCCTCCCTAGTTTATGCATACAGTAAAGACCTGCAGTCGGTATGCGTACAGATGCATATCCATTATATATTTATTATATATCGCTTTACGACATTAAATCAAGAGAAAAGCGCTTGACTGATTGACGAATAAAAAGGGCAAATCGCCGAGATTTTGTTGTATTTGCCGAATCTTCCGATGTGCTCCTGCTTGTGCGCTGCCAAAGCACACCGGTAAAGCACCCTGGGTTTGCGCTATATGCTTTATATACAAAGACGTGCAGCCCGGGTTTTGGCATAGGAACGGCATTTTCGTGAAAAAACGGTTGGGTTTGGGAAAATGGACAAAAAAATAAACACAAAAACAATGCAAATGGGCAAAAAACCAATTGCCCCCACATGTTTTTTGTGCTATAATAAATATCCTTATAATGTGTTGTTATGCGTATCTGAGCCATGTATACAGCACACATACTTCCCCATAGCATGATTATACTGCGTTTGCCTGAAAAAAACAAGTGGGAAAACAATAATTTGACAACAGCGCCGGGCGTTTGGCGCGACGAATAAGAACTGGAGTGGAGAATAGCCAATGGTACATGACGTTTATTACGGCAGGACGCTGCGAAAGAGTTACGCACGGCATACCGAGCCGATCGACATGCCGAACCTGATTGAGATTCAGAAAAACTCCTATCAGTGGTTCCTTGACGAAGGCCTTCGCGAAGTGTTCCGCGACATGGGCTCGATCACCGACTATACGGGGAATCTTGAGCTGAGCTTTATCGATTATACGCTCGACGAAAACCCGAAATACAGTGTGATGGAGTGCAAGGCGCGCGACGCAACTTTTGCCGCGCCGCTGAAGGTCCGCATGCGCCTGCGCAACCGGGAAACGGAGGAAATCAAGGAGCAGGAAATTTTTATGGGTGATTTCCCGCTGATGACTGCTTCCGGAACCTTTGTCATCAACGGCGCGGAACGCGTCATCGTTTCACAGGTTGTGCGTAGCCCGGGCATGTATTTTGAGGCCCGTGCGGACAAGGCGGAAAAGGAAATTTATGCCGCTACGATCATCCCGTACCGCGGCGCATGGATCGAATATGAAACTGACCTTTCCGACATTTATTCGGTGCGTATCGATAAAAACCGTAAGCTTCCGGTGACATCCTTTATCCGTGCCCTCGGCGTGACCACAAATGCGGAGATTTTGGAGATGTTCGGCGAGGACGAGCGCCTGGTTGCCACCCTTGACCGCGATATCGCCCACAACGAAGATGAAGCGCTGATCGAGATTTACAAGCGCCTGCGCCCGGGCGAACCGCCGACCGTCGATTCTGCGCGTACGCTGATCAACAACCTCTTCTTCGATCCCAAGCGCTATGATCTTTCCAACGTCGGCCGCTACAAGTTTAATAAAAAACTGGCAATCTCCACCCGTATTAACGGCCGTACGCTGGCGGAACCGGTCGTCGACCCGCTCACCGGCGAACTGCTGGCTGAAGCCGGGGAGACACTGACGCGGGAACGCGCGCAGGAACTGGAACGCCATGGCGTCAACCGCGTGTCTGTGCAGATCGGTGACCGCGTTATTAAGATTTTTTCCAATAATGTCGTCAACCTTTCCGATTTCGTCGACTTTGATCCCCGTGAGTGCGGGATCCGTGACCGTGTCCGCTTTGATGTGCTGCAAAGCCTTATGGCGGAATTTGAAGGCGAAGAACTGCGCCAGGCCGTTGCCGATCATGCCGACGAGCTGGTGCCCAAGCATATCACGGTGGAAGATATCCTTGCCTCGATTAACTACTTAAACGGCTTGGCTTCCGGTGTTGGCGATACAGACGATATCGATCATTTGGGCAACCGCCGCCTGCGTTCGGTGGGCGAGCTTTTGCAGAACCAGTTCCGCATTGGCTTCTCCCGTATGGAGCGCGTGATTCGGGAGCGCATGACAATTCAGGATCTCGATATTGTCACGCCGCAGTCTTTAATCAATATCCGCCCGGTAACAACGGCAATCAAGGAATTTTTCGGTTCTTCGCCGCTTTCCCAGTTTATGGATCAGAACAACCCCCTGGCTGAGCTGACGCACAAGCGCCGTATGTCTGCGCTCGGCCCCGGCGGCCTGAGCCGTGAGCGCGCCAACTTTGAAGTCCGCGACGTCCACTATTCCCACTATGGCCGTATGTGCCCGATTGAGACGCCGGAAGGCCCGAACATCGGCTTGATCTCCTATCTTGCTTCTTATGCCAAGGTCAATGAATATGGTTTCATCGAAGCGCCCTACCGGAAAATTGACAAGGCAACCGGAAGGCTGACGGATGAAGTGCAGTATATGACCGCCGATATTGAGGACGAGTATATTGTCGCACAGGCGCGTGAACCGCTCGATGAGGAAGGCCGTCTGGCCAACGCCCGCGTCACCTGCCGTTACCGCAATGAAATCGTTGAGGTCGACCGGGAACGCGTCGATTATATGGACTGCTCCGCACGTATGATGGTCTCCGTCGCAACCGCCATGATCCCATTCCTGGAACATGACGAAGCGACCCGTGCGCTGATGGGCTCGAACATGCAGAAGCAGGCAGTCCCGCTTTTGACGACGGAGGCGCCGGTCGTTGCAACCGGTATGGAATATAAAGCGGCCGTTGACTCCGGCGCGGTTGTCCTTGCCGAAGGGGACGGCGTTGTCAGCCGTGTCAGCGCAGATGAAATTGTGATCAACTACGAAGGCCGCGGCGAGGTGCGCTATGAGCTGATCAAGTTCCTGCGCTCCAACCAGGGTACCTGTGTCAACCAGCGGCCGATCGTTTCCGCCGGGATGTATGTCAAAGCCGGCGACGTAATTGCCGACGGCCCGTCTACCGACGAGGGCGAAATCGCGCTGGGTAAGAACATGCTCATCGCATTTATGACCTGGGAAGGCTACAACTATGAAGACGCCGTCCTTCTGAACGAGCGCCTCGTCCGTGAAGACGTTTATACTTCCATTCATATAGAAGAGTACGAGCTCGAATCCCGCGATACCAAGCTCGGGCCGGAAGAAATCACCCGTGATATTCCCAACGTCGGCGAAGACGCGCTTAAAGACCTCGATGAGCGCGGCGTCATCCGCATCGGCGCAGAAGTCAGAAGCGGCGATATCCTCGTCGGCAAGGTCACGCCAAAGGGTGAGACCGAACTGACTGCGGAAGAACGCCTGCTGCGCGCCATCTTTGGCGAAAAGGCGCGTGAAGTCCGCGACACCTCCCTCAAGGTTCCGCACGGCGAAAGCGGGATTATTGTGGATGTCAAGGTTTTCTCCCGTGAAAACGGCGACGAGCTGTCCCCGGGCGTCAATATGGTTGTGCGCTGCTACATCGCACAGCGCCGTAAAATTTCTGTCGGCGACAAAATGTCTGGCCGTCACGGCAACAAGGGCGTCATCTCCCGTATCCTTCCGCAGGAAGATATGCCGTACCTGCCCGACGGCACGCCGATTGACATCGTGCTGAACCCGCTGGGTGTTCCGTCCCGAATGAACATCGGGCAGGTCCTGGAGGTTCACCTTGGCCATGCGGCAAAGCGTCTGGGCTGGAAGGTTGCAACCCCAGTATTCGACGGCGCAAGCTATGAGGATATTCTGGAAACCCTCGATATGGCCGGGCTTGACCGCTCCGGGAAAGTGCTGCTGCGCGACGGCCGTACCGGCGAATACTTTGATAACCCTGTTACGGTCGGTTATATGTACTTCCTAAAGCTGCACCACCTGGTCGACGATAAGATCCATGCGCGTTCCACAGGCCCGTACAGCCTCGTTACCCAGCAGCCGCTCGGCGGCAAGGCGCAGTTCGGCGGCCAGCGCTTCGGTGAAATGGAGGTCTGGGCGCTGGAGGCTTACGGTGCAGCCTATATGCTGCAGGAAATGCTTACGGTCAAGTCTGACGATATTGTCGGCCGCGTTAAAACCTACGAAGCTATCGTTAAAGGGCATAATGTTCCGGCTTCCGGCGTTCCGGAGTCCTTCAAAGTCCTGGTCAAGGAACTGCAGGCGCTGGGCCTGGACGTTAAGGTGCTCGACCGAGACAAGAATGAAATCGAGCTGCATGAGGACGACGATGATTACGGTGTGTTCAACGACAATGAATATGTAGAAGACCGCGATTTTGGCGCCGAGGGTTATCAGATGAGCTCTGCCGACGGCGAACCGATGGACAGCGCTGACGACGATATCTCCGAGGACGTAATAGACGACGATACGCTGGGCGTTGACCTGTTTGAAGGCCTCGACCTCGATGAAGAATAAAGGAGCGCAGGTAAATGGCATATCAGAGCTTTGATTCGATCAAGATAGGCTTGGCCTCCCCGGAAAAGATCCGCCAGTGGTCTTACGGCGAGGTGAAAAAGCCGGAAACCATCAATTACCGCACGTTGAAGCCCGAACGCGACGGCCTGTTCTGCGAGCGCATCTTCGGGCCGACGAAAGACTGGGAATGCCACTGCGGAAAATATAAAAAAGTCCGTTATAAAGGCAAGATCTGCGATCGCTGCGGTGTTGAGGTTACCCAGAAGAAGGTTCGCCGCGAACGTATGGGCCATATTGAGCTGGCAGCTCCCGTTTCCCATATCTGGTATTTCCGCGGGATCCCGTCCCGCATGGGCCTGATTTTGAATATGAGCCCGCGCCTGTTGGAAAAGGTGCTGTACTTTGCTTCTTATATTGTAATCGACCCGGGCCAGACGCCGCTGATGAAAAAGCAAATCCTTTCTGAACGTGAATACGCGGATATGCGTGAGCGTTATGAGGATGACTTTAAAGCCGGGATGGGCGCTGAAGCGATCCGCGAGCTGCTGGCAGAAATTGACCTGGAAAAAACCAGCGAGGAGCTGCGCGCAGAACTGCGCGAGGCTTCCGGACAGAAGAAAGTCCGCATTATCAAGCAACTGGAGGTTGTCGAGGCGTTCCGCCTGTCCGGAAACCGTCCGGAATGGATGATCCTTGATGCCGTACCGGTTATCCCGCCAGAAATCCGCCCGATGGTCCAGCTCGACGGCGGCCGTTTTGCAACCTCCGACTTAAACGACCTCTACCGCCGTGTCATCAACCGCAATAACCGCCTGAAGCGCCTGCTGGAGCTGGGCGCGCCGGATATTATTGTCCGCAATGAAAAGCGTATGCTTCAGGAGGCCGTTGACGCCCTGTTCGATAACGGCCGCCGCGGCCGTCCGGTTACCGGGCCGAACAACCGCGCGCTGAAATCCCTGTCCGATATGCTGCGCGGCAAACAGGGCCGTTTCCGCCAGAATCTGCTGGGCAAGCGCGTCGACTACTCCGGCCGAAGCGTGATCGTTGTCGGGCCGGAACTGAAAATGTACCAGTGCGGCCTGCCGAAGGAAATGGCATTGGAGCTGTTTAAACCCTTTGTCATGAAAAAGCTGGTCGACGATGGCATTGCCAACAATATCCGTTCAGCCAAAAAGATGGTCGAGCGCGCCCGTACAGAAGTATGGGATGCGCTGGAGGATATTATCTCCGAACATCCGGTGCTTCTCAACCGTGCGCCGACGCTGCACCGTCTCGGTATCCAGGCGTTTGAGCCGGTTCTGGTTGAGGGCCGCGCCATTAAGCTGCATCCGCTGATGTGCACTGCCTTCAACGCCGACTTCGACGGGGACCAGATGGCCGTCCATGTTCCGCTTTCTGCGGAAGCGCAGGCAGAGGCCCGCGTGCTGATGCTGTCTACCAATAACCTGTTAAAACCGGCTGACGGCAAGCCGATCGCTACGCCGACGCAGGATATGGTGCTTGGTTCTTATTATCTGACCTACGCCAATGAGAATGAACCTGGCGCGGGTAAGGTTTTTGCAAGCGAAGACGAAGCGCTGTTGGCTTACAGCGAAAAATTTGTTGGGATTCATGCGCCCATCCGCGTGCGTGTGACCCGTGAAATCAACGGCGAAAAGAAAACCGGCATCGTCGATGCGACCGTGGGACGCATTATCTTCAACGCCAACGTCCCGCAGGATCTTGGCTTTGTCGACCGTACGGATCCTGAGCATGTGCTGGATTACGAGGTCATGTTCACGGTCGGGAAGAAGCAGCTGGGTAATATCCTTGATACCTGCATCCGTGTCCACGGTTTCAGCGTGACGACTGTATTGCTGGATAAAATCAAATCCACGGGATATAAATATTCTACCAAAGGCGCGCTTTCCATCGCCGTTTCCGACATGATCGTCCCGAAAGAAAAGAAGGAATATATTACGGAAACGGAAAAGCGTGTCGCCATGATCGACCGCCGTTACCGCCGCGGTTTTATTACCGACGAAGAACGCCGCCGCCTTGTTATTGCAGAGTGGGAAGATACGACCAACCGTGTCACAGATGTGCTGAATAAGAGCATGGATCATTTAAACCCGATCTACATGATGTCCGATTCCGGCGCCCGGGGATCCATCAGCCAGATTCGCCAGCTGGCCGGCATGCGCGGCCTGCTTGCCGACACCTCAGGTAAGACCATCGAGATTCCGGTTAAGGCAAACTTCCGCGAGGGCCTGACGGTACTGGAGTTCTTTATCTCCTCCAGAGGCGCGAGAAAGGGTTCCGCGGATACCGCGCTGCGTACCGCCGACTCCGGTTATCTGACCCGCCGTCTGGTTGACGTTTCGCAGGAGGTTATTATCCACGAGGAAGACTGCGGGACAACCGAAGGCATTGAGGTCTATGATATTATGCAGGGCAATCAGCTGATTGAACCGATGAGCGAACGCCTGCTGGGCCGTTATCTGATCGAGGATCTGTATGATACGCAGGGCAATCTGCTCATGGACAACCAGCATATGATGACGGCTTCCGACGCAAAACGCATTATCGACGCGGGTATCACCCGTGTTCGGATCCGCTCCATTGTCGGCTGCAACTGCCGCCATGGCGTATGCGCCAAGTGCTATGGCATTAACCTTGCGACGAGCGAAACGGTTTCCATCGGCGAAGCCGTCGGCATTATCGCAGCGCAGTCCATCGGCGAGCCGGGTACACAGCTGACCATGCGTACCTTCCACACCGGCGGTATCGCAGGCGGCGATATTACCCAGGGCCTTCCGCGTGTCGAAGAGCTGTTTGAATCGCGCAAGCCCAAGCGCGTTGCAACGCTTACAGAAATCGGCGGCGTTGTTTCGATTGAGGAAATCCGCCGCGGCACAATGCGCAATGTTACCATTACCGACCCCGAATCCGGCGAGACGCGTTCATATCAGATCCCGTTTGGCTCCACGCTGTGCGTCAGCGCAGGCGATGTGGTGTGTGCAGGTGAGGAATTGACCGAAGGCACCCTTAACCCGCATGACGTGCTGCGCGTGCGCGGCGTCGACGCAGTGTATGCATATATTATCCAGGAAGTTCAGAAGGTCTACCGCCAGCAGGGCGTTGATATCAACGATAAGCATATCGAGGTAATCGTACGCCAGATGATGCGCAAAGTGAAGATTGAGGACGCCGGTGATACGGAGCTGCTGCTCGGTTCAACAGTCGATGTTTTCGAATTCAAGGATGCCAATGCGGCCGTCCAGGCCCGCATTGACGCCGGTGAAATCGACCTGCGGCTTGCCAAGTGCTCCCCAATGATTTTGGGTATCACCCGCTCGTCGCTGGCAACCGACAGCTTCCTTTCCGCCGCATCCTTCCAGGAGACGACCCGCGTGCTGACCGAAGCTGCGATCAAGTCAAAGGTCGACCCGCTTATCGGCCTGAAAGAAAATGTGATCATCGGCAAGCTCATTCCGGCCGGAAGCGGCATGGATATATACACAGAGGGCTATAATGTGCAGGTTTCTGAAGAAAAACCTGTGGAAATTGCTGTTGACTAATCGATAAATATGTGATATTATGGCAAACGGCGTCTTACTGCTGACGCCGTTTGCCGGAAATTTCTACAGTGTGCGGCATATGCCTGCCGATACGAAGGAAACAGGCATAAAGCTGCAAATTTCTGGAAAAATAAATAGCGGATTAAGCGCGTACTGCGCTTTTTTCGATAAAATAATTTCACTTGAGGAGGTGAAACAATGCCGACATTCAACCAGCTTGTCAGAAAGGGAAGGGAGCAGGTAACCTATAAGTCCGCTTCTCCGGCGCTGCAGAAGACTCTGAATACGCAGAAGAAGGAACTGACCGACCTGAGTTCCCCGCAGAAGCGTGGCGTCTGCACTACTGTCAGAACCGATACCCCGAAAAAGCCGAACTCCGCACTGCGTAAGATCGCCCGTGTGCGCCTTACCAACGGTATCGAAGTGACTGCTTATATCCCGGGCGTGGGCCACAACTTGCAGGAGCACAGCGTCGTGATGATTCGCGGCGGCCGTGTTAAGGATCTGCCTGGTGTCCGTTACCACATCATCCGCGGTACCCTCGATACGCAGGGCGTCGCAGACCGCAAGCAGTCCCGTTCGCTTTATGGTGCAAAGAAGCCGAAGGCTGCGGGCGCAAAGAAGAAGTAAAAAACCGAATCAGCACTTTTCCACGTCTTTGCAAAAGCGTTGTTCCTTGGGAACGTCAAACGCTTCAGCAGGGCGCAAACGAGAGCGGGCATGCTTTCGAGTACCTATGAAATCATACTGTGAAGGAGGGAAGCAAAGTGCCCAGAAGAGGATCTGTTCCGAAGAGAGATGTTCTTCCGGATCCGCTGTACAATTCCAAGCTCGTTACCAAGCTTGTCAATAACATCATGTACGACGGCAAGAAGAGCACCGCACAGAAAATAGTCTATGGAGCATTTGACATTGTCAAGGAAAAGACCGGTAAGGAGCCTTTAGAGGTCTTTACCGCCGCCATGGATAACATTATGCCTGTCCTGGAAATCAAGGCGCGCCGCGTCGGTGGTTCCACGTATCAGGTTCCGATGGAAGTCCGCGCAGAACGCCGTACCACGCTCGGCCTGCGCTGGCTGACCCAGTATTCCCGCGCAAGAAGCGAGCGGACAATGAAGGAACGCCTTGCCGGCGAAATCCTGGACGCCGCCAACAGCGTCGGCAATGCGGTTAAGAAGCGTGAAGATACCCACAGAATGGCTGAAGCCAACAAGGCTTTCGCACATTTCCGCTGGTAGTCTGCCTGTCCGGCGGACGCCGGATAAGGAAACTGATTTTAGCTTAGTATTGAGGAGAGAAACATGCCGCGGCAGTACCCGATTGAAGCAACAAGAAATATAGGCATTATGGCGCATATCGACGCCGGAAAGACCACCACAACCGAACGTATCCTGTTTTATACGGGCATTAACTACCGTTTGGGTGAGACGCATGACGGTAATGCGACGATGGACTGGATGGAGCAGGAGCAGGAGCGCGGGATTACCATTACCTCCGCTGCTACAACCTGTTACTGGAAAAAACACCGCATTAATATCATTGACACTCCCGGTCACGTGGATTTTACTGCGGAAGTTGAGCGTTCGCTGCGCGTACTTGACGGCGGCGTAACGGTTTTCTGTGCCAAGGGCGGCGTCGAGCCCCAGTCGGAAACCGTCTGGCGCCAGGCCGACCACTACAAGGTTCCGCGTATTGCCTATGTTAATAAGATGGATATCCTCGGCGCAAATTTTGATAACGTCGTTAATATGATGCGCGAGCGTCTCGGCTGTGTGGCTGTGCCGATCCAACTGCCTATTGGCGCGGAAGATACCTTCTGTGGACTGGTAGACCTTCTGGAGATGAAGGCATATATTTATAATGACGACGAAGGCAAGGATATCAGTGTGGAAGCTATTCCCGCCGATATGCTTGAAAAAGCGGAGACTGTCCACGGCGAAATGATTGAAGCGCTCAGTGACTTTGACGACTCGATCATGGAAAAATACCTTGAGGGTGAGGAAATCGGGATCGATGTGCTTAAAGCCGCGATCCGCAAGGCGACGCTGGCCAACGAGATTATCCCGGTGGTATGCGGTACTTCTTACCGCAACAAGGGTGTCCAGAAACTGCTCGACGCCATTGTAGATTACCTCCCGTCGCCGCTTGACACACCGCCGATCGTTGGCGTTAACCCGGAAACAGAGGAAGAGGAAAACCGTCCTTCGGATGACAATACGCCGTTCTCTGCGCTTGCGTTCAAGGTCATGACCGACCCCTATGTCGGAAAGCTTGTTTTCTTCCGCGTGTATTCCGGCACGTTTAACGCAGGAAGCGTGGTTTACAATTCTACCAAAGGATGCCGCGAACGTTTAAGCCGTATCCTGCAGATGCACGCAAATGACCGTAAGGATATTGAAACAGTCTACGCGGGCGAAATTGTCGCGGGCGTTGGCTTTAAACGTACGGCAACCGGAGATACGCTCTGCGACGAGGCGCATCCGATTATCCTTGAGTCCATGGTTTTCCCGGAGCCTGTCATCCGTGTGGCGATTGAGGCGAAAACCAAGGCCGGTGAGGAAAAGATGGGGATCGCGCTTGCAAAGCTTGCAGAGGAAGACCCGACCTTCCGCGCCTATACCGATCAGGAGACTGGGCAGACGATCATTGCTGGTATGGGCGAGCTGCATCTTGAAATCATTGTGGACAGGCTTCTGCGTGAATTCAAGGTGGAGGCCAATGTTGGTAAGCCGCAGGTCGCCTATAAAGAAACGATCCGCCGCGCTGCCGAGCATGAAGAACGCTATTCCCGCCAGACCGGCGGACACGGCCAGTTTGCGCATGTAAAAATCCGCATCGAGCCGAATGAACCGGGCAAAGGCTATGAATTTATTGATAAGATCGTCGGCGGCGTTGTACCGAAGGAATATATCCCCTCGGTCGATGCAGGTATCCAGGGCGCAATGCAGTCGGGCGTTTTGGCCGGCTATAATGTTGTGGATATCAAAGCGACGCTTTTCGACGGCTCTTATCACGAGGTTGACTCCTCGGACATGGCATTTAAAATCTGCGGTTCCATGGCTTTTAAAGAAGCAATGAAGAAAGCAGACCCGGTCATCACAGAGCCGATTATGAAGGTCAATGTCATCATCCCGGATGAATATCTGGGTGACGTCATTGGCGACCTCAACTCCCGCCGCGGCCAGGTGCAGGGCATCGAGCTGCGTTCCGGCGCGCAACAGGTGACGGCTTTTGTGCCGCTGTCTGAGATGTTCGGCTATGCGACTGACCTGCGTTCCCGCTCCCAGGGCCGCGGGCAGTATACGATGGAATCCGACCATTACGCCGAGGTTCCCAAGAGCATATTGGAAAAGGTTATCACACATAAAGGACGCTGAGTGTTGGGATCCGCGCTTTCGCGCTGAAAAATACGGTTTTGCCACTTGCAAAACCGGCGGAATTTATATATAATACCATTGATGCTAAAAAAGTCTGTAATTTGTGAATCGAAAGGATTATAAGGAGGATTTACAATGGCTAAGGCAAAATTCGAAAGAACTAAGCCGCATGTTAACATCGGCACCATTGGTCACGTTGACCATGGTAAGACCACCCTTACCGCTGCGATCACCAAGTACCTCGCTTTCCAGGGCAAGGCACAGTATGAAGCATACGACATGATCGATAAGGCTCCGGAAGAAAGAGCCCGTGGTATCACAATCAATACCGCACACGTTGAGTATGAAACCGACAAGCGTCACTATGCGCACGTCGACTGCCCCGGCCACGCCGACTATGTTAAGAACATGATTACCGGCGCTGCGCAGATGGACGGCGCAATCCTCGTCGTTTCCGCTGCGGATGGCGTTATGCCCCAGACCAACGAGCATATCCTGCTCGCCCGTCAGGTTGGCGTCCCGTATATTGTTGTTTATATGAATAAGTGCGACCAGGTCGACGATCCGGAGCTTCTGGAGCTCGTTGAAATGGAAATCCGTGAAGCCCTCTCCAAGTACGACTTCCCGGGCGATGACCTGCCGATTATTAAGGGTTCCGCTCTCCAGGCGCTGACCTGCGAGTCCACTGATCCGTCCGATCCGGCCTATGCTTCCATCAAAGAGCTTATGGACGCGGTTGACGAGTTCATCCCGACCCCTGAGCGTAAAGCTGACCTGCCCTTCATTATGCCTGTTGAAGACGTCTTCTCCATCACCGGCCGCGGCACCGTGGCAACGGGTAGAGTTGAGCGTGGCCAGGTCAAGATGGGCGAGAACGTCGATATCGTCGGCCTCATGGACGAGCCGAAGCACACCGTTGTTACCGGTATCGAAATGTTCCGTAAGATCCTCGACTATGCCGAGGCAGGCGATAACGTTGGCCTGCTTCTGCGTGGTATCACCAAGACCGAGATCGAACGCGGCCAGGTTGTTGCAAAGCCGGGTTCTATTCATCCGCACACCAAGTTCCGCGGCCAGGTTTACGTCCTGACCCAGGCTGAAGGCGGCCGTCATACCCCGTTCTTTAACAATTACCGTCCGCAGTTCTATTTCCGTACCACCGACGTTACCGGTATTATTTCCCTGCCGGAAGGCGTTGAAATGTGCATGCCGGGCGACAACGTCGAAATGGACGTTGAGCTCATCACCCCGATCGCCATTGAAAATGGTCTGCGCTTCGCTATCCGTGAAGGCGGCCGTACCGTTGGTTCCGGCGTTGTTATCGCTATCAACGAGTAATTTCCAAATGCAAAAGCGTCCTGTCGTAAATGGGCAGGACGCTTTTTTCTTATACTGGGGAATCTGAAAAGGAGGCAGGAAAAATGAAAAAGGCGTTATGCTGGCAAGTGGGTTTTTGTGATAGCTCTGAAGAAACTCCTGTGGAAATGTTTCCCGCTACAGTTCCGGGCGCAGTGCAGCTGGATTGGGCGCGTTACAAGGATCTGCCGCCATATTGGAAGGACGTCAATTTCCGGGATTATCATTGGATGGAGGATAAGTTCTGGCTCTACCGCGCGCCGCTGTCATTTCAGCTTGAGGCGGGGCAGCGTGCATGGCTCTGCTTTGAGGGGATCGACTACCGCTACAAGATTTGTGTCGGCGGGGAAGTCCTTTTGGACGGGGAAGGAATGTTCTCGCCTGTGCGCCTTGATATAACGCGCTTCTCGGGGAAAAGCTGGGAACTGGAAGTCTGCATTTATCCCGCGCCGAAGGCCGATAATTCCGACTCGCGCGACCAGGCGCGGGAAAGCTGCAAGGCAGCTGCCTGTTATGGCTGGGACTGGCATCCGCGCCTGGTTTCTCTTGGAATCTGGGGGGAAGCCTGGCTGGAGATCGATACCCAAAGCGCAGTCACGTCGGTGGAAGCTTCCTACAGGCTTTCAGATGACTTCTCGGCCTGCCGCGTGGATGTGACGCTGGAAAGCGGACACAGGGGCCGGTTCCGTGTACTGCTGCTGGACGGAGATCAGACTGCAGCACAGGGCGAAGGAACGGAAGCCTCTTTTACGCTTGCGCTGGAGAACCCGAAGCTGTGGTATCCGCAGGGCTACGGGGCGCAGCCCCTGTATACCCTGTGTGCCCAGGCGCTTGATGAAGATGGCCTGGTTTTGCATGAAAAAAGACGCCGCATCGGCCTGCGCCGCAGCCGCCTGGTTATGAACGACGGTGCCTGGCGCGAACCGTCCGGAATGCCGAAATCCCGCTCCGACGCGCCGGCAACGCTGGAAATAAATGGCCGCCGGATTTTTGCCAAGGGTTCCAACTGGGTCAATGCGCAGATCTTCCCCTGCCAGATGACGCGCGAACAGTATGATACGCTGTTGACGCTTGCGGCGGATGCACATATGAATCTGCTGCGCGTCTGGGGCGGCGGGTTTGTCAATAAAGAAGATTTTTTCGACCTGTGCGATGAAAAAGGTATTATGATTTGGCAGGAATTTCCGCTGGCCTGCAACGAATATCCGGATAAGGATGCCTATCTTGCTGTGCTGGAGCATGAGGCGCGCACCATCGTCCGCCGCCTGCGCACGCATCCGTGCCTTGCGCTGTGGTGCGGCGGCAACGAGCTGTTCAACTCCTGGTCCGGCATGACGGAGCAGCATCACGCCCTGCGGCTTTTGGACGGGATCTGCTACCGCGAAGACCGCTTTACGCCGTTTATCATGACTTCCCCTCTAAACGGGATGGCGCATGGCCATTATATCAATTATGACGAGGATACGGGGCTTGAAACTATTGAACTGTTTAATGCCGCACACAATACCGCTTATACGGAATTCGGCTGCCCCGGTATGTCGCCCGCCGGTTACATTAAAAGCTTTATGTCGCAGGAGGATTTCGAAGACTTCCGTCCGGAAAACGAGGTCTGGCGTGCGCATCATGCATTTGAAGCCTGGCGCGAGAAAAGCTGGGCGCGCGAGGCGGAAGCGGAATATTATTTCGGCGGTTATGATGGAATGGATGACCTGTGCCGCAAAACCGCTTTCATTCAGGCAATGTGTTATAAGTCCAACTTTGAGGAAATGCGCCGCCAATGGCCCCACTGCGCAATGGCGCTGAACTGGTGCTTTAATGAGCCCTGGCCGACTGCGGCCAATAATAGCCTGATCGCCTGGCCGGACACGCCGAAAAGCGGTTATTATGCCGTCTGCGAGGCGTTGCGCCCGCAGTTGGCTTCCCTGCGCATCCCGCACCACCTCTGGCATGGCGGCGAGACATTCTCGGCAGAAATCTGGATGCTCAATGATACGCCGCAGGTCCTTGAAGGCGGTCGGGTCGAGCTTTATTATTGCTGCGACGGTGAAGACGAAACCTATTGGGGCGGTATCGATTTTGACGATATCCCGCCGCAGACAAACCTGGCTTGCGGCGCGGCAATGTTCAAAATCCCCGAGGCTTTTGAGGGATTGATCTCTGTGCGCCTGGAGGTATTGGGCAGGGCAAAACTTGAATCCTGGTACAATTATCCCTGCCGCAGCGGCAGTTCAGCTCCGAAACGCCGCATGCTCAACGCCTGAAGGGAACCGGTGTGAAAGAGATAAATGCCCGGCAGGCAACGCCGGAATTAAAAATCATGAAGAGATGGCTGCGTGCTTTTGCCCGCGAGGTTCCAGAAGAAACCCTTTTCCATCACGTCCTGGCGCCGGGATGCTTCCTTTGGCATGTTTTTACCTGGGGAAACGTCGGATGCCTGGAAGGCGAAGCGGCGCAGCAGGCTTTTGCGGCGGCGCATTACGAAAAAATCCTGATTTTTGAGGGTGGCTATAGCCGCGGGGAAACCCCGGAAATCTGTAAATTGCGTACGGTAAGCAGGATTTCCGAAAAGGAACTGAAAAAGCTTTCGGATGTTTATATTGTGGATGAAGATTTTACCTGGACCTATGTGCAGACGCATGAAAAGGGATGGATCGGCCCATTTTTCTGCCGAAAGAAGCCTTTCCCGTGGGAAAAGGGAACTGATTTCACAAATTGGAATTAAATTCCTATATTGTGCCCGGATTTCCAGCGTGGTATACTGGGGTTTAGAAAAAGCAGCTTCCGCTGCAAACGACAGGGAGGATCATTTTATGATAACACAGTCTTTGTTTAAAACCCGGCCCTGCGACCCCGCGGCGTTGGACTTCACGCCGCAGGCCTTCGGCGCGTCTCCCGACGGTGTTTCGGACAATACCGCCGCACTTCAGCGCGCTGCTGACGAAATCGCGTCGACAACCCGAACCGGCATTATCTTTATCCCGGAAGGCGATTACGTATTCGATGGGACCGTAAACCTTTGGCCGGGGATCCGCCTCATTGGATGGGGCGAAAACCGACCGGTTTTCCGTGTGCGCGACGCCTCCGCCGCCCATCACGGCCCGGATAGCCGCTATATCATCCATTTCCGCGACCGTAAGCCTACTGCAAACCGTCCGCTTCGCGATGCGCAGAACACTTCCTTTTACGGCGGGATGCGCAATATTGACTGTGACCTTGGCGCGGGAAATCCCGGCGCTGTCGCCGTGCGTTTCCGCATCGCCCAGCTTTGCTCGCTGGAGGATATGGAGTTTCGCATCCGCGACGGCCGTGCGGGTGTAGAGATGATTGGCAATGAAATTGAGCGCTGTACCTTCCTTGGCGGGGAATACGGGATCCTGACGGGCGAGACGGTCCCGTATTGGCAGTTCTATCTGGGAGACAGCGTCTTTGACGGCCAGCGCCGCGCCTGTATTTCCAGCTATCGCGCCGGGCTGACTATGACGCGCACGACACTGAAAAATGCGCCGTATGGTGTCTTTGTCCCCAACAAAGAAACAGACAACCACTATATCGAGGAATTTGAACGCCTGGTGATGGAAGACTGCCGGATGGAGAACCTTGGCGCAGGCGTGAGCATGAATATGATGCGTTATCCGCAAAACTGGTTCCACGGGGAAAATGTGGTTTGTAGCCATGTGCCGACTTTCTTCGAGCCCTTTGGCTGGCAGTTCAACGGCCATATCATGGTCAAGCCCCTGTGCCCGGAGATGGAGAGTTATTGCGCCAATATTGAGATGGGCCTGAAGATTACGGTGGATAACGAGGAAAAGACCCGCAAATTTGGGCTTTCCTATGATTTCCAGCCCTGCCAATACAGTCCTGCGCCGCCGGCCCCTTATGTCCCTATGCCCGACCCGGAGGCTTGGGTCAGCGCATGTGCATTCGGTGCCGTGGGCGACGGGCAGCAGGATGATACCGATGCGCTGGAGGCGGCAGTCGCTTCCGGGAAACCGGTGTATCTGCCGATGGGCGTCTACCGGATCCGCCATACCCTGACGCTCGGGGAAACCACTGCGCTGATCGGCTTGCAATGTGCGCGCACGATCCTGCGCGTCGACGATCATACGCCCGGTTTCGACGACCCGCACGATGCACACGCGATGCTCAAGGCGCCTGCCGGAGCGCATTGCCACGTCTGCGGCTTAAGTTTCGACGGCGGACGCAACCGCGGCTTGGATAGTGTCGAATGGCTCGGCGCGCCGGACTCAATCCTGGAAGATGTGCTGTTCTGGCACGGCGGGCATGGCGCAGTGCGCAAAAGCCGGGACCGCCGCTATACGGTTTGGGTCCATGATGGCGGCGCGGGTGTGTTTAAGAATATCTGGACGCCGGATGTGTGGGCGCTGGACGGGTTTCATATCAACGATACCGAAAATCCCGGCCGGCTGTATCTGGTCAGCATCGAGCATCACCTTGATGTGGAACTGGTTATGGAACGCGTTGCAAACTGGAAGCTCTATGCTGTGCAGACCGAGGAGAACCTCGGCAGCGAATATGCCTGCTCCATCCGAATGCGCGACTGCGACAATATCAGCTTCTATAATCTCTTCCAATACCGGGTGCAGGCCATCGATATCCAGCATCCCTACGCCGGGTTTGCGGATAACTGCAAGGCCCTGCGCGTGCTTGGACAGCATGTGTTCTCGATCGGCCCGACGCCGTTTACCAATGCATGGCTGGTCGATGGACGCTGTGTCGTAGACGACCAGGAGACGGGTACGCTGGTCATCAACAGCTGAGTTTTTACAAAAAATCCTCTCCGGCGGCGGAAGCCGCCGGAGGATTTTCATGCCTGCAAAAGCCGGCAGGCCCCTGTTGAAAACCCATGCGCAGGGCTCAAGGAGAGAAAAAGCTTTTAAAACTTTGTCGGCAGAATACCCAAATAGCAGAACAGGTATATGGAAAATCTGCTGTTTTTTTGGAAATATCCGAAAACAGAAGATGTTTATATAAGAAAATCTATCTGTTTTACTGCTGGAATGAAAAGGACATGTCCAAGTAATCCGAATAAATCAGTACAAAAAATGGAAAATTGGGCATAATCACGATGAAGAACCGAAAATTGGCCCGGATCTTGACACTTTTTAAATTGACATACAGGCAAAAAAACGTTAAAATTGCCTTAATCAATTGTTTTCAACCAGACGTTGAATTTTCAACCAAGCGTTGAAAAAGACGAAAAGGGGGTACCCCCTTTTCCGTACTTCTGTATGACAGAAGTACGATAATCTTTCGCTTCCCGGTTGGATTTGGGTACTTTTCCGCTTTAATATGATATCACGACACCGGGATATGATTTTTTTAATTTACGGCCATTAAGCTGTAAAAAATGCTTTGGCTATGTACGCGGCCCGACCTTGCAGGCAGGCTGTTTGACATAGGAAAATTTAAGGAGGTTTTCTGAATGAAGAAGACAATCGCTTTGTTGTTGGCTATCTTCATGATCGTTGCCATGTTTGCCGGCTGCGCCAAAACAGATGACGGCAAGACAGACGATGGCAATGCCGATGTCGGCAATAACGATCAGCCGGATGATGCCAACACCCCTGACGGCGCGGATACGCCTGATGTCCCGGATACATATACCTATCAGGATTCCGTATCCACGCTGGCATCCAACTGGAACCCGCATACCTACCAGACCAATGACGATGCTTATCCGGTCGAGACGGGTAGAATCCGCATTGGCCTGTATGACATCATCTTCAACGATGAGCTGCATCCGGTTGAGGGCAAGGATCCTTTCACCGGTTATGTAGTCATTCCGGAGATGGCGGCTTCTGAGCCGGTCGACGTGACCGAGCAGATTAAGGCTGAGCATCCGGAATACAATATCCCGGAATCCGCCACCTCCGGCTACGCCTATACCATCGACCTGAACCCGGACGCCTGCTGGGAAGACGGTACGCCGATTAATGCGGATACCTATGTTTATTCCATGAAGCAGCTTCTTAACCCGGATCTGCTCAACTACCGTGCTACCGATATGTATGCACAGCAGTTCTGCATCGCCGGCGCTGAAGCTTATGCAAACGGCGGCCAGACCGCTTGGACGGACAGCTATGGCGCTTATGCGCTTGCTGATCTTGTCAAGGGCGAAGATGGCAACTACTACACCGCAGACGGCAAGGCAGTCGGCATCGGCCTCGATGTTGCGCTTGACTGGACGAGCGGAGACACGCTTAAAGATTATGTCGAAGCTTACGGCGAAAATTACTTCGATGTCACCAACTGGGAAACCTTGGTTGGCATGATGGACGCCAAGGGCGTTGTCCGTCTGAATGATGAGACGCTGGCACTGTTTACCCCGGTTACCACCGGTAACGAAGCCTGGGGCGAAACCGACGCTGATCTGCCGAACTACTTCGTAACCGGCACGGATTATCCGGAAGTCGAGTACGAAGGAACCGTTGGCCTTTATAAGAGCGGCGATTATCAGATCACCCTGGTTCTGGGCAAGTCCCTCGCCGGCTTCAACCTTCTGTATTCCCTTACCAGCAACTGGATCGTTTATGAAGATCTGTATGAATCCTGCCTGACCGAGACCAATGGCGTCTGGTCCAGCACCTATAACACCAGCGTTGAGACCACGATGAGCTACGGCCCGTATAAGCTCACCGAGTTCCAGACCGACAAGTTCATGAAGTTCGAGAAGAACGAGAACTGGTACGGCTGGACGGACGGACAGCATCAGTATGTTGATCCGACCGATGGTCAGACCTATGACATGTATCAGACCGATGTGATCGAGTGTGAAGTTGTTGCTGAAGCTGCTACCCGTAAGCTGATGTTCTTAAAGGGCGAGCTGATGGGCTATGGCCTCCAGGCTGAAGACTTCGCAACCTATCGTAACAGCGATTACATCTACTTCACCCCGGCAGAAACCATTTACTTCCTGATCCTGAACGGCTATAAGGAAGCGATCAACGGCCGTGAAGCGGCTGATGACTTTGATACTTCTGCTTACGACCTGCAGACCCAGACGCTGAAGAGCTTTAAGTCTGCAATGGCGGTCAGCTTTGATAAGGAGCTGTTCTGCTCTACGATTTCCCCGGCCCGCTCCGGCGGTTACGGCATCATTGGTACCGCTTATGTTTACGATGTAGATACCGGCTCCCTGTATCGTGATACGGATCAGGCCAAGCAGGTTCTCTGCGACTTCTATGGCGTAAACGTTGCTGACTATGCAAACCTCGATGAGGCTGTTGCTTCCATCACCGGTTACGATCCGGAACTCGCTAAAGAACTTTATACCCAGGCTTTCCAGGAAGCGCTTGACGCCGGTTATATCACTGATAACGATGGCGACGGCATCTGCGACCAGACGATCCAGCTTGAGTATTCGATGTCCAGCGACTCCGACTTTATGACCAAGACGATCGACTACATGAACGAGAAGCTCAAGGAAGTTACCGCGGGCACTCCGTATGATGGCAAGATCGTAATCGTGAAGTCTGCTCTGTATGGCAACGACTGGTCCAACAAGATTAAGGCTGGTCTTGCGGACACCGTTTTGGCTGGTTGGTCCGGATCCGTTCTTGATCCGTTCGGCCTTACCGATCTGTATGTCAACCCTGACTATCAGTATGATGCCGGTTGGTTCAACGCAGATACCGTAAGCCTGACCCTTACGATTGACGGCGAAGAGATCACGATGAACCTGCGTCAGTGGTCCGACGCGCTCAACGGCGCAACGGTCACCATCGGCGACAAGGGCTATTGCTTCGGCGACGGCATTGCTGACGTCGATACCCGTCTGACGATCCTTGCTGCGATCGAAGGCGAAATCCTGAAGGCTGGCAACTACATCCCGATGATGCAGAACGCGAGCGCAGCCCTGCTTTCCCAGCAGGTTTACTATGTGGTTGAAGAGTACAACCCGGTTTGCGGCCGCGGCGGCATCCAGTATATGAAATACAACTACTCCGATGCTGAATGGGCTGAATATGTTGCTTCCGAAGGCGGAGAGCTTACTTACTAATTTAACCTAAAAATACAGATCTTTTAAAAATTGATCTGTTGTGCTTTTTGCATACAGAGTTTGCCAAAGGCGGGTTTTTTCGCCCTTTGGCAAACTCTGTCATTTGCATATTTCTCACAGCGTCACGGATTCACGCGCGGGGCCGCCTGTGGGAGAGAATAAACTCACCAGGAGGGTACATATGACCAAATATGTCGTGCAGAGAGTCCTGCTAATGCTGATGACGCTGCTGATTATCACCTGCATTTGCTTTGTGCTGATCCGTATGCTGCCGCCCGCAGAGCTTCCGTTGAATGACCCGCACACGCAGGTGATTGAGGCTCGGCGTGAAGCCCAGGGATACAACAAACCATATATGGTGCAGTTCGGCATCTTTTTGAAGAATGTGTTCACGAAATGGGACTGGGGTGTCAGCGATAAGCTGTATTTCGGCTCCGATGTCGTTTCCAAATTTGCCGAGAAACTGCCCGCAACGATTTGTGTCAACCTCTACTCCATCCTGCTGAGTATACCGATCGGTATTGCGCTGGGCATATGGGCGGCGCTGAAAAAGAATACCTGGATTGACTACACAATTTCCACCCTTACGATGGTGGTCATTTCCGTTCCGAGTTTCGTTTTCGCCTTTTTGATTCAGTATTTCCTTTCCTATAAATTGGGCTGGTTCCCCTTCCTGATGAAAGAAGGCACAAATTATTTCACATGGAGCATGTTCGTCAGTATGCTTCCGGCGGTGTTTTCACTGTCCTTCGGCGTAATCGCAAGCTTCACCCGTACCACGCGTGCGGAGCTTACGGAAGTGCTGACCAGTGAATTTATGCTTCTTGCCCGTACCAAGGGCTTGACGAAAGCGCAGGCGACTGTGCGTCATGCGCTGAAAAACTGTATGGTCGTCGTTTTACCGGCGATTTTGGGCGAGTTTATCGGCGTTATGTCCGGTTCCCTCGTCATTGAAAAGATTTTTGCAATCCCCGGCGTCGGTGGGCTTTATCTGAATGCGATCAATGGCCGGGATTATCCGATTTTTATCATGGTTTCGTGTTTCTATACCGCAATTAGTTTGCTTGCAGGCATTGTGATCGATATCAGCTACGGCTTTATTGATCCGCGTATCAGAATGGGGTCGAAAAAATGAGTGTACAGAATATACAAAACCAGACCGAATATGAACATATCCCAGCGGAGAAATTTGCTTTTACCCAGCTGGATACCAATATACATGATACCAAGCTCGAAACAAAATCACGCGGATATTTTGCGGATGCTTTCCTGCGTTTCAAGAAAAATAAATCCTCCCTTATCGCCGCGTGTATTCTGATCTTTTTGTTGCTTTTTGCGCTGGTTTCCCCGATTATCTCGCCGTATACAATTAACGATAAGGATAATGTCTATACCAGCCGCCCGCCTTATATCCCCTCCATTGCAGAAAAAGGCTGGGGTATCTTCGACGGCGCCGCAGCCTATGGAAGCCAGAATGATCTTGCTTACAGCTACTGGAAAGGAATCGCCGAGGAAACCGGTATGGATCCTGTTTTGGGGATTCTGGATACAACGACGACCTATGTCAAATACCGTGGGCAGCAAAAGGCCAACAACACCTATACCCTGCAAATCAACCGTTATTATGAGACGGGCATAGTCTACCGCGTATTCAAATATTCAGAATTTGAAAAGATCCTGGACTGGCAGAACGAAACCGGGATCCAGGTGATCTATCCGTATGTTGAGTCAAAGGATATTTGCGATATCTCCGATAACCCCAATATCTGGTATCAGGTCAGTGATGTCAAGGGTACGCCGGTTTTAGATGAAAACGGTGATTTTATCCCTGCCTATTCGACCAACGCGGCGTTGGAAGGGGTGCCCTATAACAGCATCCGTATCGAGGGTGACGACGGAAGCTATATCTACAGCGCGAAAAAATCCGGATCCCTCCATTGCCGCGTCTGCTATTATAATTACTATATTTATCTGAATGGCCATGAACCAATCTACCTCTTTGGCACGAACACAATGGGGCAGGATCTTTTCGGCGCCATTGGGATCGGCGCGCGTTTCTCCATCTTGTTTGCAATTCTTGTTTCAGCGCTTAACCTTACCATCGGTGCAATTTATGGCTCAATCCAGGGCTATTACGGCGGGAAGGTAGACCTTGTTATGGATCGGATTGCGGATATCCTCTCGGGTATGCCTTTTATTGTCTGTACGACGCTGTTCCAGCTCCATCTTGGGCAGAAAGTGGGCGTAGTGCCCGCCTTCCTCTTTGCATTTGTGCTGACCGGCTGGATTGGGATGTCGGCGCTGACAAGGAAGCAATTTTACCGGTTTAAAGGCCAGGAGTTTGTCCTTGCTGCCCGGACACTCGGCGCGTCTGACCGCCGGCTGATGTTCAAGCATATTTTCCCCAATTCCCTGGGCACCATTATTACAAGCTGTGCGCTTGTAATCCCGAGTGTGATCTTCTCGGAGACGCAGCTGACATACCTGGGCATTATCAACCTGCAGGAATTTGCCGGCACCTCTATCGGCACGCTCATGAGCCAGGGGCAGGTTGCGATGACCACCGCGCCGCACGGGATGTTTTTCCCGTCCATTTTCCTTTCGCTGCTGCTGATTTGCTTCAACCTTTTCGGCAATGGCCTGCGCGACGCATTCAACCCGTCGACGAGAGGAGTAGATGACTGAAGATGGAGACAAAATTACAGGTTAAGGATTTACGAATTTCTTTCCGGACAACAAATGGCAAGGTCCAGGCGGTGCGCGGCATCAGCTTTGGCCT
Organism: uncultured Eubacteriales bacterium; assembly: GCA_934546935.1. Taxonomy (GTDB): domain Bacteria; phylum Bacillota; class Clostridia; order Oscillospirales; family QAMX01; genus CALWJF01. Next base: position 54,835 of record CAKTEH010000002.1, on the reverse strand, counting down.
GGCAAAAGGGGAAACGCTTGCGATCGTTGGCGAGTCCGGTTCCGGAAAGTCTGTTACCTCCAAAGCAATTCTTGGCATCCAGGCTGGGAATGCGATCACGGAAGCCGGCGAGATTATCTATGACGGTCGTGACCTCTTAAAAATTTCTGAAGATGAATTCCATAAAATCCGCGGCGATAAAATTGCCATGATCTTCCAGGATCCAATGTCCAGCCTTAACCCGATTGTGAAAATCGGCAGGCAGCTGACAGAAGCGATGATCCTGAAGGGGAAAGCCCGCCAAAAGGAAAGCCGCGCGACCTTTAACAGCTATTTAAAGATACTTAATGAAAGCATGATTGCCGCATGCGGCAAAGCGCGTGCGGATGAATTGACGGCGAAGTGTAAGAAATTTGACAAGTTCGAATTTCGGCATATCGAGCTTGAATCCGCGTTCAATACAGCCTATGAAGCCGCACAGGAGGCAGTTGAGGACATTAAGGTACTGGCATTCGAACTGGAAAAGAACGCCGCGTCGGACGCTGCTTACCGTGTTAAAAGTGTAGCTGCGCTTTCCAAAAGCGCTATCCATGCATATGTAGTAAAAGAAGACGCCGGCCGGCTTACCCAGCTTGCCGCTGGCCTTATGCGCCAGTTTTCATCGGGAAAAAAAACCGGGGATTATGCAGCGCTTGTCACATCGCTGCGGGAAATCCAGACGATTTGCGAAAAAGCGATTGCCCTTCCGAAACCAAATTTTTTCCGTATGGGCTATTATATGCAGTTTGCCGGCGCTCCGCTGCCGGATATGCCTGTCGAGAAGCTCAATGATTATCTGAAAGATTATCTTGACCGGGAGTTCATGCGCGATTTTATTGCCGATGCGAAATGCGGCCTGCTTTATTCTGCGGATCTGGCGTATGCTAATATGGCACAGGCGATCCAGGCAATTCATGCGCATCTGCCTGCATTTGAGCGTGAAAAGCTGGATAAGGCGGAATGCCGGCAGATTTGCAGGCTCCTTTCTGAAAAAGTTAAAGCTGCAATTGATCCGCTGGCAATTGTAAAAGACAGCCTAAGCTATACATTTGAATCCAGCCTCAGCGGAGAAATCGAGCGGTATTTTTCATCAATAAGTAAAAATGCCAAAGCCCAACGTGTATATAAGCGTAAAAAGGCGCGCTATGACCGCAAGGCAGCCCGTGGGAAAGATCCGGGCTGGACGCTTGCTGCTGCGAATATAACGGATCTGGAACTGGTTCGGAATAATATTGTCCATCTGCTCGCCCGTCTTGCCGCGCACTATGAGGCCCTTATTGCAGCGCGCCCGGAACGCGACTTCGATCGTGAGACTGTAGAAATGATTGATTACCTCATGCACAGCGCATCCGGTGTTGTGGCGAAGGTCACGAAACGCATTGCAAAGGCGCGCGCGATCAAATTGATGGAGGAAGTCGGGATTGCAGAACCGCGTAAACGCTATAACCAGTATCCTTTTGAATTTTCCGGCGGTATGCGCCAGCGTATCGTTATTGCCATTGCCCTTGCCGCAAATCCGGACATCCTGATCTGCGATGAGCCGACAACCGCGTTGGATGTGACGATTCAGGCGCAGATTCTGGAATTGATCAACCGGCTGAAAACGGAACGCCAGCTTTCTGTTATTTTTATTACCCATGACCTCGGCGTCGTAGCCAATATGGCCGACCGCGTTGCGGTGATGTATGCCGGAAAAATTGTGGAATATGGTACGGCGGAGGATGTTTTCTACCGTGCGGCGCATCCATATACCTGGGCGCTTCTGTCATCTATGCCCGATTTGGATACCAACGAGAAGCTGGAAGCTATTCCGGGTACGCCTCCGAATATGATCTACCCTCCAGTTGGGGATGCCTTTGCGGCGCGCAATAAGTATGCAATGCAGATCGATTTTGAAAAACAGCCGCCTATGTTCCAAATCAGCGATACGCATTACGCCGCCACCTGGCTTTTGCATCCTGATGCGCCGAAGGTCGATCCACCCAGGATTGTAATGGACAGAATCGCCAGAATGAAGAGTAAAAGAGGGGTAGAAGATGCAGAATAATCAGGAAGTTTTGCTTAAGGTAGAGCATCTCTGCCAGTATTTTAAAATGGAAGGCGGCGAGCTCAAGGCGGTCGATGACGTCAGCTTTGAGATTAAAAAAGGCGAGGTTTTTGGCCTTGTCGGTGAGTCCGGCTGTGGAAAAACGACGACTGGGCGTTCTATTATCAAACTGTATAATATAACTTCCGGGAATGTCTATTTTAAGGGGATCCGTATTGCGGCGGGTAAGCGCGCCTATCGTGATGCGATCCGCGATGCAAGACAAACTTTTAAGGATAAGCTTGCCGCCCTTGACCGGGATGTTGCCGCTGGCGCCTGTACCAAAGCAGACCGGGATGAAAAGGCCGCGCAATATAAAGCAGAGATGGAAGCCGCTGTCGCGGAAAACCGCAGACAGATTAAAGCTGTGGATTATGACCAGAAAAACTGCGACCGGGCATACTCTGCCGAGCAGGTCAAAAAACTGGAAGCGCAGTATGAGCCGCTTCTTTCCGCCGCCCAAGGCCCGGAAAAGGCACGCCTGGAGCGGGAATACCGGGATGCATTGCGCCGGGCAAAAAAGGCGAAGCTTGTTACGCAGATCCAGATGATCTTTCAGGATCCGATCGCATCCCTTAACCCCCGTATGACGGTTCGGGAGATTATCGCCGAGGGATTGATTATACAGGGAGAACGCAATAAGGCGCTGATTGACGAAAAAGTCTATGAAATGCTGGAACTGGTCGGGCTGGTGCGTGAGCATGCAGGCCGCTACCCGCATGAATTTTCCGGAGGCCAGCGTCAGCGTATAGGTGTAGCCCGCTCGATCATTATGAATCCGGATTTGATTATCGCCGATGAACCGGTTTCCGCGCTTGATGTTTCCATTCAGGCGCAGGTGATTAACCTTCTTAACGACCTTCGTCAGCGTTTTGGCCTGACGTTGCTGTTTATTGCTCATGACCTGTCGGTTGTCAAGTACTTTTCTGACCGTATTGGCGTAATGTATTATGGTAAAATGGTGGAGCTGGCCACCTCAGACGAATTATTCCGCAATCCGCTGCATCCCTATACCAAGTCGTTGCTGTCTGCAATTCCGCTCCCGGATCCGATTTATGAGAAGAGCAGGAAACGTATTGTCTATAACCCGCTTGCGGAGCATGATTATACGGTGGACAAGCCGAGCTTCCGCGAGATTACGCCGGGGCATTTCGTGCAGTGCAACGATGCGGAATTTGAGAAATATAAGCAACAGGTCGAAATCGGATGAAGGATACGGCAAAGGCGTTTTTGATTTCCCTATCGGCCGGGGCTGTCGCCAGCCTTGCAGTATATCTGCTTGCGAGCGGGCAGGATACGGGTATTGCGCAGCGTTTGTGTGACAGCTTTTTTGTTTCCGGTGTATTGATCGCCGGAAGCGGCGGGTTGATGTTTGCAAGGAATGAAGGCCTGTTTGATATCTTCGGCTTCAGCGTCAAATCCCTTTTCGGGATCCGCCTGCCGTGGCAGCTGCCGCAACAGAAGGAAAAGGAAAGTTATGCCGAATATAAGGCGCGCAAGCGCGGACAGCGAAAATCCCCGGCGGGGATGTTGCTGGCCGGTGTAGTGTATCTCGTCCTTTCGCTTGTAATGCTGCTTGTCTATATGTATCTTTAGCAAAATATAAGAACCCCTTCCCGACAGGAACTACCCTGCCGGGAAGGGGTTTTGCTTTACCCGTGAAATTGGACTGGATTGTCTGGAAATTAGCGAAAAATGGGCTTTCTTTAACAGACAATTTACACTCTACTGCGTTATAATGATAACCAGTTAGCCGCAGGGAGGAAAATTATAAATGCACAGCGAACGGTATGAAAAAGCGCGCCGGGAATTTAAAAATTGTATTATTATGTCACCAATTTGCTTCTTTATTTCTTTGATTCTTGCATTTCGGGAGTGGAAGCCGATTATGGATGAAGAGCTGAAAAAAGAGAAGCAGGGATTTTGAGCCTTTTAGACTTGCGATGGTGCTGACGTTTAAGATGAGAAAGTATATCATTTTCTGCTAAGAACAGGAGAAGCCGTCCGGCATTACATATGCCGGACGGCTTCTCTCTCAACTCATCATCAATTCAGAAATTACTGCAATAATCTTATCATGGCATTTCCCACAGCCGGTGGAACAATGGGTAAGCTTTTGCACTTCTTCAAATTCTTTTAAAACATCATCAAATCTTTCAATTTTTCCCAATGCATTTTCCACATCGCTGTACGATACCTTTTTGCAGTTGCAAATCAAGGTATTTGGCTTCATGTCCATATATGGATTCTCCTTTACTGTACAGTATAGCTTCTGATCCTGTTATAGCACATCCAAAACTGGATGTCAAGCCGATGGGCACCAGGGGATTAAATCAGAAAACGGATCAGCTTTAAAACCGGGCGGAGAAAAAATTCTGCAATGCGCCTTCCGACGGTGATGGACTGTGCCTCGATCCCGGCAGGTGCAAGTGCTTCAATATCCCCGGAAAGGGACTGCCGCAGCGTCAGGCTTCGTGCTTCATACTGCTCCATTTTTTCCCGAAGGATATCATTGAGCTCGGCACTGTCAACGATTAGCATCAGTTCGGTATCAATATAAGTGCTGCGCATGTCCATGTTGAACGATCCAATGGCAGAGAGACGCCCATCGATGGAAAGGCATTTTCCATGATAGGAAGTACCTGCGTCATACTCCAAAACAGTAAGGCCGGTTGCAAGGATGTTTTTACGGTTGCCATAATAGTCCATTGATCCCAGCGGGTTTGCGTTGTTAGCGACGGAATTGGTCATCAGGTTTACCTGTCCCACCTTTGCGCAGACCTGTGCAAGGCGATTTAGCATCCATGTATTGCAGGTAATGTAAGGCGTATGGATAAAAACTTCTTCTTTGGCATCGAGCATTAATTCTGTCAGCGCGTAAAACACGACAGGTTCCTTGGCATATAGTCCGGTCGGATTATGCAGGAGCGTGACCTGGCTGACCGGGACGGTAAGCACCTGGTAATCCGGCGTTTCCAAGTATTCCGGATGTTCCTGGCATAAATCCGCAAAGCGTGCCCGAAGCGCCTCTGCCGCACGCTGCACAGACGCACGTTTGCCAAGCGAATCGTCCGGGGAAAGCGGCTTTGTGTCTTCAAATTCCCAAATTTCAGAGAAATAAGTATGCAGCGCATCAAGTGAGGTGGACTGTTCCGCCTGGCCGGTATAAACCAGCATATCCCAGTCATGGCACATTGTGGCACTGTCATTTTTTAAGAAAGCATCATGCGTATTGCGTCCGCCAAGCAGATAGGCAAAATTATCAGCAATAAGATATTTATCGTGCATACGTCCCATAATCCGCCAGGGGAACCAGGGCTTAAAGGAATTATAGATGCGAATTTCTCCGTTTTTGTGAGCGCTTAGAGCCTGAAAGTATGGATTATACTGAACTTTTGTGACGGCATTCAGGCCATCGACGATGATTTGAACCTGGACGCCGCGTTCTGCGGCGTCATAAAGTGCTGATAAATAAGAGGACAGGATAATCCGTTCGCGTGCTTGTGAAATCAGCTGGAGACGGCGCAGGAGCGCTTCGTCGTTATCGGAAATGATTGCTGCCCGCTCGGCACACGGTAGATCTGAATAGAAGTCTGCGGGATGGATTTGCATGCAGGCTGCGCCGGGGGCTGGCCATTTCAAAAAAGGCAGGGTGGCTCCAGTGATCAGATAAATCAGGATCAATACTGGTAGAGCCAGCGCCAAGCGCAGGGTGTGACGCTTGACCTCTTTATTTTTTTGTACGGGTTTCATAGCCAGGTCTCAGCTTAAAGCCATCTGCGCATCATTGCGCATATGGAAAAACGGCTGTGCATCTTCCTGCCGCTGGCTGCGGCAAAGGCTTTCAATAAAATTGCCGATTTCGGTTGCTGCGCCGGCATTTATGTATTCCTTTTGGTTCCGGATCATAGCCTGCGCGTTTTCCGGGTCCATCAGTTTCTGCGTTGTCTCATATAGGTTGTCTTTATCCGCCCGCAGTGCCATGCCATGTTCGGTGAAAAACTGCATGTTGAAGCTCTCGCAGCCGGGAATCGGGGAGTAGTGTGCTAAAGGGATGCCCATAACGGCAGCTTCTGTCGAGGAAAGGCCGCCGGGTTTGGAAATATAGAGATCGCAGGCGCGCATATAATCGGCTATATCCGGCGTGCTCTTTATAAGCTGCAGCTTCTTACAGCCGGCATATTGCCGTGAAAGCCGCGCATACAACGCGTCATTGTTGCCGCAAATCGCAATTATCTGAAACTGTGCAGACTGGAGAAGGCAAGCAATAGCGCCTTCCAATTTTCCGGCTCCAATGCTTCCGCCGGAAAGCAGGATATACGGTTGCGTGGCATCGAGTCCAAGACGTTTACGCGCTTGTGCTTTTGTTCCGGGATTGTGGAATTGCGAACGCACAGGGATGCCAAAGGGACGCAGCTTGTCCGCAGGGATGCCGCGCCGTATGAAATCCTCGGAAAGCAGCGGAGAAGGCGTGATATAATAATCGCAGCAGGTTTCTTCGGTGAAAGGAATACAGGTGTAATCGGTAGCGATAAATACGGATTTGGGCACGTTGTAACCGTGCTCTTTCATATAGGTAAAGATCTCTGCCGGAAACAGGTGCGGCATAACGGCAACATCAAAATGCCGATGGGAAAGGTAGGCTGCCATACGTTCAGCGATTAATGCGTTGGCCCAGTAAACCGGGGAATGGAAAGGAATGTTGCGGACGCCCTGCGCAGCGCCATAAAGAAGGCCAAAGGTACGCGGCGATTTTTGTACCAGCTTGATATAAGCATTTCCGACTTTATGGGTGACGCCATCGCCTGCAAGGCTGTAGGGGTCAAGCGTTTCCACAGTGAAGCTGCGGCGTATAAGCTCTTCGGCGACAGCAGCGCCTGCGCTGTTATGCCCTCCGCCGGTGCCGCAGGATAAAATCAATGCATCCATAATAGTGTTACCTTACATTTTTCCCTTTCTTCTGCGCTGAGTGCAAGTTTTAGGATTACGACGGCCGAGATTATGATAAATCCCAGTACTACCGCCGAATCCGGGATCAAAAACAGCAAAACTACGCTGGAAACCAAATAGCTTAGGAATGTGCGATAATAATTCGGCGAAATCCGAAGAATCAAAGAGAAAAACAGAAAGACACAGGCCAAGACAAGAAATGCCGAAAGCCTTGGATACAGCCCAAGCAGGCAGCCGAAAGAGACGGCAATCGCTTTTCCTCCATGGAAGCGGAAAAAAATCGGAAAAGCGTGCCCCAAAACCGGTGCGGAGAGTACAAATGCCAGCGCAATTGGATATTGCGGCGCAGGATTCAGCGTCTGGAAAAGGAATACCGGCACAAATCCTTTTGCAAGGTCAAACAATAATGTCAGGGCGCCGCAGGCAAAACCGCCATATGTAAATGCATTCGCCGTACCGGGATTCCCGTCCGGGCTGGCCGCCGCGACATCGCCGCAGCGGAAAAGCGCGCTGAAAACCCGGGCATAGAGGACGCTGCCGGACAGATAACTGCCGATCATAAAGAGCCAGACCCATTTCATAGCCTTTCGCCTCCTCTTTACTGTTGTAAAACACGCTTTTTGGCTTGACAAAGCGGAAAACTTGCCGTAACCTATAAGCAGAGAAAGGGTTGCTGTGCATTTCTATGATACAAATGTAACATATTATAACACAAAGGTCAATAGTTTGCGCAAAGATCCAAAAACAAACTGTGAGGTTTGTATACATGAAAAGAAAAGATACTGGCGATTCAATAAAGGAATGTATCGCGAATGCGCTTGTGCGGCTTTTGCGGGAACGGCCGCTTGAGCAAATCAGCATTCAGGAGATTACCGACGTTGCGGATGTGGGCCGCGTGACCTATTACCGCAACTTCAATTCCAAAGAAGATATCCTGTATTATAAGCTGAACCGGACGATTGAAGCTTGGTACCGGCAGCTGGATGTACGAATCCGTACAGACCGGTATCTGTTGCTTGTGGGTTTTCTGCGCCTGATTCTTTCAGTGCGCGACCTGTTTGAACTTTTGTATAAAAATGGGCTTTCCCATATTGTGCTCCGCTGTTTTTCCGCGCAGATCGGGCCGAAGAAAGAGGGGATCGGGCTGGATCTATTTGAAATGGCCTATGTTACCTACGGATTATTCGGACTGACGGATGCATGGATCAAAACGGGAATGAGACAGACACCGGAGGAAATCGGCCGGCTCCTTTTTAGCCAGTTTGCTGCAAAGCCGCAGCTGCTTACGGGTAAAAACGGGTGAACTTTAAAAGGACGATAGAAGCGTGGAAGAAAAGATCGGAATTTGTTTGGCACAGCCTGGCGAGGAAGCATAGATTCTGACCTTTATTCGTGCACTGGCGAGATAAAAGAAAAATGGAGGCCGAAGTGATTGCCGATGAGGCATTTTTGCGGCAATGGCTGTTTGAAAAGAAAACAGCCGAAGTGTTGTTCCTCCGGCCCGACGGCCGCGAAATTGGATCTGACCTTTATTTTCACAACTTTCTGTCTTTCTGGGCTGTGCAGGGATTTGTCTTGGGGATTTGTACATTCTTCCGGAATATCGTGGCCGCGCTTGCACGTCTGGCAGATGGACAGAATATGGAATCGGTAACCGGCCGCCTAATGCTACAGGGTCAAGAAATATTTTTTAGACGAAAAACCCCAGTCCCGTATTTGTCTGCGGGACTGGGGTTTTTCTGACTATTTCTGGAGGAAATGGAATTCAGCGGGTTTTATGCGCTGCCTGCTCTGCCTGCAGCTGTTCGGTCAGCTCATGGCAGATCCCACCGCAGCAACTGCAATCGCAGGAGCAGGAAGGCTTTCCTTTCTTTTTCGCTTTTACTATACGGGCAAGAATCAGTATAAGAATTGCCGCCAGGGCGAGAGAAATTAAAATGGTTGCAAGCATTGTCTGCCCTCCTTTGGGTTTTTGCCTGCCAGCGTGTTACACGCCGACTTTCGTATCGGAAGATTTTTTTGCCGGTACGCTGCTCAGATCCTCCGGCGCTTTCCGAAACAGCAGGTACAGTATTCCAGCCAGTAAAAGCAGGGCTACGACGGTACTGACACCGAAAGTTCCGGTGAAGAAAGAACCAACCTGATAGATGATCATGGAAACAGCATAGGCAAATAAGGTTTGGTAGCCGATGGCAATCCAGGTCCATTTCCCGCTGTTCATTTCCCGTTTGATTGCACCCATCGCTGCAAAGCAGGGCGCGCAAAGCAGGTTGAAAACCAGGAAAGAATAAGCGGAAAGCGCGCTATACTGTGCGGCAAGCTGGCCCCAGATTTCTGCGCCGTCCTCGGCGACCTCTGCGAAGCCGTAAAGCACACCGAAGGTCGTAACAACATTTTCTTTTGCGATCAGGCCGGTAATGGCTGCGACCGCGCTTTTCCAGTCTCCCCATCCGAGCGGGGCAAACAGGAACGCAATGGCATTACCAATTGCGGCGAGGATGGAATTGTTGAGGTCTTCCACCATGCCAAAGGAGCCATTTTCGAAGCCGAAGGCCTGTAAAAACCAAAGGACAACTGCCGACAAGAGGATAATCGTACCGGCCTTCTTAATGAAACTCCAGCCGCGCTCCCACATGCTGCGCAGCACACTGCCCACAGTGGGAAGATGGTAAGCCGGCAGCTCCATCACAAAGGGCGCGGGATCGCCGGCGAAAAGCCGGGTCTTTTTCAAAATAATACCGGAGATCACAATAGCTGCAACTCCTACAAAATACGCGCTGGGGGAGACCCACCATGCGTTATCAAAAAGCGCACCTGCGATCAGCGCGATAATCGGAAGCTTTGCGCCGCAGGGAATAAAGGTTGTGGTAATGATCGTCATCTTGCGGTCACGGTCGTTCTCAATTGTACGGGAAGCCATAATCCCGGGAACGCCACAGCCTGTGCCGATCAGCATGGGAATAAAGCTTTTGCCGGAAAGGCCGAATTTACGGAAGATGCGGTCCATAATAAAGGCGATACGGGCCATATATCCGCATCCTTCCAGGAATGCAAGGAACAAAAACAATACAAACATCTGCGGCACAAAGCCGAGTACCGCGCCGACGCCGCCAATGATCCCGTCCACGATTAGGGAAATAAGCCAGGGTGCGCAATGAACTGCTTCCAGCCACCCGGTTACCGCAGGGGGGATAATTTCACCGAAAAGCACGTCGTTGGTCCAGTCTGTTACAATAGCGCCGACACTTGTGACGGAGACATAGTAAACAATGAACATAACAACAGCAAAAATCGGGAGAGCCGCCCACCGGTTGGTCACGATGCGGTCAATGCGGTCAGACAACGGCATTGTGCTGCGGCGGTTTTTATGGATACAGTGGCCGATGATGGAGAGGATATAATCATAGCGCTGAGAGGTGATGATGCTTTCGGAATCGTCATCAAGCTCCCGTTCACAGCTTGCGATATCATTTTCAATGTGCGAGAGGATGGTTGAAGAAAGGCCAAGTTTTTCAATCACTTTTTCATCCCGTTCAAACAGCTTAATCGCATACCAACGCTGCCGCAGTTCGGGAAGATTATGTACAGCCGCCTCCTCGATGTGCGCAATGGCATGCTCCACTGTGCCGGAGAAACGGTGCAGCGCCTGCATCGGCTTCTTTTCCTGCGCAAGCTGAACTGCGCAGGCCGCCATTTCATTGATATTGGTGCCTTTTAATGCAGAAATCTCGTAAACAGGGCATCCAAATTCTTTGGAGAGTCTGGCGTAATCAATTTTATCTCCGCTCTTTTTGACGATGTCCGCCATGTTGACGGCGATAAGCATTGGTATCCCCAGCTCAGCAAGCTGTGTCGAAAGGTAAAGATTGCGCTCAAGGTTTGTACCGTCAACAATGTTGATGATCGCATCCGGCTCGGAATCGAGCAGATAATTGCGCGCTACGATTTCCTCAAGCGTATACGGGGAAAGCGAGTAAATACCGGGAAGATCGGTAAGAATGACGTCGCTGTGCCCCTTTAGCTTACCTTCCTTTTTTTCTACTGTTACGCCTGGCCAGTTGCCAACAAACTGGTTGGCGCCGGTCAGTGCGTTAAAGAGGGTTGTTTTGCCGGCGTTGGGGTTGCCGGCCAGAGCAATTTTCAACTGCATTTTCTTTTCCTCCTATTAGGTTAGAATAACCTAACTTATGATTCAAATCATACACAGACGCCTGGCCTGTGTGGAAAATCGTTTATTCGACTTCAATTGTTTCTGCATCCGATTTGCGCAGCGAAAGCTCATAACCGCGCACGGTAAGCTCAATCGGGTCGCCCAGCGGCGCGACCTTGCGTACGAAAATTTCGGTGCCCCGGGTTATGCCCATGTCCATAATGCGGCGCTTCACCGCGCCCTGCCCGTGCAGCCTGACAACGGTTACGGTCTGGCCGACTTTGGCCTGTCTCAAGGTGTTCATTTTGCAAAACTCCTTTATATCATGATTTTGGACGCCATTTCTCGGTTGATCGCCACCCGGGAGTCTTTTACGCTGACGATAATATTTCCACTGATCTGGGAGATTACCGTAACGGCCCCGCCGGGGACAAATCCGAGGTTTTCCAGGAATTTCCTGGTTTCGGGATTTCCGCCAATTTTTTTGATCCGGTTTACTTCACCGGTCTTTGCCATGTTCAAAGGCATCATTGCCCACCTCGGTTTTTATATTATTAGGATCCCCTAACACAGGAGTATGTTAGCATAAGCTAACTATCTTGTCAAGAGGATTTTTCAGTTTCTACTATTTTATGAAAAGCGGGGAGGATTCTCTGATTTTGTTTGGATAACCTAACAAAATACCGTGCGCAGTCCCGATTTTTTCCGCTTTTATCCTGGTTTTTTCCACTATGCGTACTGCCCGGCAGGATTATATCCTGCCGGGCAGTATTTGAAAAATATTCCGAATGCTGGGACGACTGTAAGCGCATAGGCAGGTTTGTGCGTCGTATACGGTTTATTTTTCCTCTTCCGGTTCCGGATAAGTCCGGAAAAAGGCGCCTGCCTCATATCTGTCCCCGATCCCAAATCCATCAGGAAGCAGGACCCATCCCATGCTTTTGGCAAATGCAGCGTCCGATTTGACAATGTTGACGCATACCCCGTTTTCTATGACTGCGTATCGCATTGTGTACCTCCTTATTCCGTCCATTCAATGATGATTGCGCCATCCCCGCCATTTCCACCTGCGCTGACTGTTGCGGCGGCGTTTGCACTGCTTGTGCCATAGACCATGCAGCCTCCTCCGCCTCCGGCGCCATAGGCCGGCGCATTGGACCCCGATGCCGGCGTGCCGGCGCTTGCCTGCGTATAGGAATACGTGGCGCCGTCCCCACCGCCGCAGCTGCTCGCGCCGGGGATCGAGGAGTCTGTGCCGATGCTGCTGGAATTCAGGTTTTCGGATTTCGTGCCTGCGGTAAATCCTGCGCCGCTGGAACCGGCGTAAACTTCCAGCGTATTGTAGCTGTTTTTTTGGGAACTGTGCATATATGCGCCGCCGGATAGCCGCGCGGAAGCCTGGGTCTGCAGGAGTATGGCGCCGCGGTAGGAAAATATGCTCTCTCCGCCTGCGGTCGCTTCTGCGTCAACGGAGGTAAAAGCAGGCGTTGTATTGCTAAGCGTATAACTGTTGGTTGTACGGCCTGCTCCCCCGGCTGCAATGACTACCTGGCACTGCGCGCCCTGTATAAGCATAAACTGTCCGGAAACCGGGACTGCCGCACTGCCGCCTGCGCCGGAGAAATGTTGATGTGGATTGGTCCAGCCGGTGTTATGCAGGTACATACCCGCGCCTCCGCCTCCGCCGCCGCCGAACAAGGTGATTTTGTAAAGCGCGGTAGATGGCGCTGTCCAATTCCCGGATTCGGTTAAAACCAGCCGATGCGTCAGTTTCCCTGTGCCGTCTGCAAGCTTGGAGGCGGTGATGCAGCCGTCTGCGAGCTGTCCAGTCCCGATTGCACCCGCGGCAATTTTTGCCGCATTTATTGCGCCGTCTGCAATTTTTGCTGTGCTTACGCTTCTGTCTGCAAGTTTTTCGCCGGAAACAGTGCCATCTGCAAGCTTTGGCGTATCGATCCCGCCGTCGGGGATCGTTCCCATTATTGCATTGTCCAATTGCTGTTTCAGCGCGCGTAACTGTTCGCCGACTGTTTCCCCGCTCACATTGGGGATTTGCGCGCTGCCAATACAGTTTGCGCCGTCTGCTCCCTGCATCCGGGAGGAAAGCTTGCCCTGTAGCGCATTTACATGGTCGCGCAGCTGGTCGGCGATGCCCTGAATTTGACTGCGGATTGCATCTTCGCTTTCCGGTTCAGATGGCGAATAGCTCCGGCTGCGCAGCCCTTCGGGGGGCGTAAACGAAAAATCCTGTAAAGGATTGGATGTATCTGCCATAGTCAAAGCTCCTTATTTGATTTTATATTCGTAACTGTACTGTATGATGATATCGGAAAGCGCGAGATCCCGTCCTGGCTGCGTATTGCTTAGCTCAATGGAGAAGAATACGACGCGCCTGCGCCGGAGGGTACGGACAAAAGCTTTTAATATGCCGGGGATCCCCCAGGAAAAATGTGTCCAGCTGAAATTGCTCCAGGAAAAATGCCCATAGTTAACCGGCACAGACTCTGTCGCGGTTATATGATAATCCCGGTCGCTGTAAAGATAGCGGATATCCGCTGCGGAATCGTTGCGGCCGTGAAAAATAATCCACCCCCAGTCGAGCCGCTTATACCAGTTCGGACGGCCGAAATCCAGCTGGGCGCTGCGCCAAAGCGCAGGGATTGCGGCCCCAAAGTCATGGTAAGAACGGGTAAAGCGTACAAGCTTTGCACCGTTTTCATAACCGGCCCGACGGCAATAGTACAGCTGCCTTCCGGAGGAGAAAAACGCCGCGGCGGGGATATTGTCAAAATAGTACCAGGCAAGACGTCGCATATTTTCTTCTCCTCCGACGGCGTTCAAAGGCCGTGCGGAATGATCCCAGAGATATACGTGCGCGCCCACACTGAGCCAGTACCTGCCATCAAATACAAACCCGCAAGCATTCCGGAGGGCATCGGCAGATTCAGCGAAGAGCAGGACATCAATGTTGCGGCTGATGAACAGGATGTTCCGTTCGTTTTCCCGGGAGGTTGAGGTAATCAGGCATACGCCGTTTTCCGTGTTGGCAAAGACGATCCGATTGCCGATATTGCAGATGGATCCAGGCATGTCGCAGCCAATAAACGGGTTGAGGACATTGGCGCTGAGCACAGTCTTTTCGCTGCTGTAAGCATATTTGATATAGGCGATCTCGTGGGCTTTGAAAACCGCAAGGAAATCATACTGTAACCCGAAGCCGGTAATGGCTTCCCCATTGCCTACGCGCAGCGTGCATGAAGCGGGGAAATATCCCGGATTATACGCCGCAGAGCAAAACAGCGCGTTGCTCCCATTTCCACCCAGGATCATGCGGCTGTCGCCGCCGTAAACCACCCCACAAGTACAGGAAAGGATATCCTTTGCCCTGGAAACTTCCGGAACATCGATTTTCAGGATTACATTGTCAAAGCCCGCGCTGGGCGTGGCGGAAAAAATAATCTTGCGCATATCCCGGTTAACCGTGAAGCCATTTCCTTCTGTCATTTCCGCTCCGTTAACAAGTGCGCTGACTGCACCGTCTCCAAGCGGGATACTGGTAGGGAGCTGATACTCGGAAGTATTTGCCGCATCATAGCTGATCTTATAGCTTTCAGACAGCAGATTGAATTCCTCGCATGCTTCTCCTGCGCCTGTGGCGGGTACGCAGTGGTTGAAAACAGTAGGTACATATGGGACGATATCGGAAAAAGTACCTGCGGCTGGGGTAAGGATTTTATAATCCAGACCATTTAAGAAGATAAGATCGGTCCCGCTGCGGACGAATTTTCCGGGCGGCGCCTGTGCGGCGCCGTCCGGGATTCGCAGGGAACCAAGCATTTGCGCGCTGTCCCCGGAGAATGCAGCTTTGTAAAGGGTGTTGCCGGCCTGTACATAAGCCCATTCACCCCCGTCAGCAAACGCTGTATCAATCCGCGCAACCTCTGGGAATCCAGGAAGGGTTTCCTGACCCCAGCGCTTTGTCAGCGAGCCGTCTTGGAACCACAGATTGCACATCTGTGGGGATTGCGTGCTGTCCAGGGTATAAGGAAGATCTGCCGCATTGATTCCGCCGTCAAGACGGCTATCTTTCCCACCCAGGCTGAATTCCCGGGTTTCGCGCTGTGCAAAACCAAACTGGGACGCCTTCATCGCCTGCCTCCTTCAAACAGCTGGTTGCGGATTTGGAAACCTGTTACTGCTTCCAGCGCCCTAAGTTTATCCGTATAGGTGTGCAGGAAGAATTCAGAAAGCTTCGGGTCTTCCTGCGTCAGAAGCATTGCCGCAGCATAAAAGGGGATCGCTTCCGCCGCATCCTCGGCCAGTTCAAGCTGTGCGCTGGGATCCGTGCTGTCGCAGATGCAGCAGGGGTAGGCGGTATAAGCCAGCCATACTACGCCTTCAAAATCCCAGGGGAAACCGATTTTCCCATTATCTATGCAGGCAAATCCTGTGCGCATGATCTGCCCATGCTTACCCTGCGGATGGCAGTCAAGCAGTTTGCTGAAATTTTCCGGTAGGCTGTGGAAACGGCGTGCACCTAAAATTGGGATGTCCTCCTGTTGTGGGAATGCAGCATAAAGCGCCGCATCCGCTAAAAAAGCACCGTCACTTTCTATAAATAGCCGGAGGCTTTTTCCTGCCGGGACCGATCCGGCAGGCGCTTGCCACGCAAGCCGCTGCATCTGCCCGTCTGCTGTATGGGAAGTGCTGTAAAGGCTTTCCCAGTCCTCCCCCTCTCCGGATTCCAGACGGAGTGTCAGGTTTCCGTCGCACAGCAGGGAAAACGCGGCTGCATCCTGGGCCTGCAGGTATAGGCTGCCTTCAATCCTGCGGAACCCGGGCAGGCTTGCAAGCGGGTGTAGCTTGTGCTGTGTAAAGCATATATGCCTTACAAATGGACGTCGGGCGGCCAGCTCTTTCTGCGCTGTATCGATAGCGGACAGGGCACGGGAAGTATAATCCTTCTGGACCGGATCCTGTGTGCTGACCGTTTCGCCGGAAATGCTGTAATAGTTGATAAGTTTTTTGGTCTTGTCCAAGCATTGCTGTAGGGTCATTCCATACCTCCCTGCGCGGCCGCCGGATGAGGGCGGCCGCGCTGAATTTTTCCGGAATCAGGCCGGATCTGAAAAAATAATCGGACGGGCGTCTGTCCAACCGACGCCGAAATCAACGTAAGGGACAATACGGGCAATCAGCGGGTTGTCCAATGCTGCATGGATAACGGTCGGCCGGCTGATATAGATAATCTTTGCGCATTCTTTCAGCAGACCGGCGTCTGCAACCGCCCATTGCTTTGCCGAGAACCCGGCGTCCCCTCCGCCGACAACCATATAGCGCATACCGTATACCGGATTGGCCGCATTGTCCCCGCTGGAGGGATCAAGGCCCGGGGAAAGCTTAGCCTGCGGGCCGCATATTTCCCGGGCTCTGCCCTCCAGCTCCGGAGAAACCAGTAAGATGCCGTTGGAGAAGAAATCGGTCAGAAAGGGGAGCCCATCGGGTGTGACGAAACGGTTGGCCATTGTATTTGCCGCCGTAATTGCAGAAACAGACAGCTCGCTTGAAATAAGGTTTGAAAAGGTGCCCGCTTCTGTATCGGCTACGCTTTCCCCATTTTCGCTGCAGTACGACGCTACCGGATGCACAGCGCTTGCCCAGGGCTGCCCATCCCCGCCGCATACATTTGCGTCAAACGCACAGCCGAACATGCGCAGCACACCCATGTAGACGCTCATAGCGGCCGAATATGCCGCACGGCGTCCTGCGGCCCGTGCTTCGCCGGATTTATCAATCCGCGCATATTTGTAATCAATATCAATGGAACCGGCTTTCTGTTCCGGACGGATAATCGTAATGAACCCGCGGCGCTGATCCATGTTATGCAGCTCGCCGGTGTAGCTGGGCAATTCCCCATAACCACCCATTCCTTCTGCGCGGTATTCCACTGCGCGGGAGTCGACTTCGGAAACAATGCGCCGCAGCGCCCCAAGCCGGTTTTTATATTCATAGTCGAAAACGCGGTCAATCAATGGATACAGGTCGTTTTTCCAGACATTGTTAATATTGGTAATCGCCATAAATCACACTCTCCTTTTAAGCGTTTTTACTTCCGAAAATATGCGTGTTGGCCATAAGCAGAAGCTTTCCGGCCTGCGTTTCCCACCCTACGACACGCAGGACAAAATTGTTTGTGGCGGTTGTCAGCACTATGGCGTCACGCGAAGTGTCCAATGCACCCAGCGAGGAGCCAATTGGCGGGAATACCTGATATGTATCCCCGGCCGCCGCTGCGCCGGAAAGCGTACCTTCAAACGTAAAGGTTTTGTCTGTTCCACTGTAATCGGTAATGGGGAACACATCGCCGGGTAAGGCACTGTTGGTGCTGGATGCACCAGGATGTATAAATTTCAACACGCCGCCGTTGAAAGCGTCGTCTGCAAAACTGGCCAGCGCTGTCGCGCCGACTGTGCTTGTGCTTCCGGAGGTAGCGGTGATTCGTGGCGCATCACAGGCGTATACGGTACTGGGGCTGTCCGCTACACGGACATGGGCGCCTGTTGGGTGCCCGGATTCCAGATTTTCCAGACAGACACCCAGGATCGCATCCGTCTGCTGGGCCTGTGCCGGACGTACGGTATTTTTGGACAGTACCACAATCTGACCGCGGCGCAATGCGCCGCTGTCTGCTGCATAGCTGGATTCATGCGTCAGCGCGGAAATTTTATCAGTATAAATATTCATGTGTGTCCTCCTGTCAGATGTTTTTCAGCATTGCGGCATATTCACGCGTGCTCATGGCGTATTCCGGATAGGTGCGGTTCCATTCCGCCAGCGTGGCGGACTGCGTTGGGCTCAGGCCTGCATCCGGCGCAGAGGTCCTGGCGGTACAGGCGCCGCTTGCCCGCTGCGTGCGTGCCCGGACCTGCCGTTCTACCTCCTCGGAAAGTGTGTCGGAAAAGTGGCGATAGGATTCATACATGACGTCCAGCGCTTCACCGCGTCCTGCTGCGTACTGTGCAAATAGGGGGTCGGTGCATAAACCGGCCAGGTCTGCTTCCGGATGCGCCTGGATCAGCGCGTCAAAACCTTCTGCGAGTTTTTCTGGTTCCGTGTCTGGGAAAAGCTGCTCCAGCCGCTCTAAAATCGCCTGCTGCGGATTTTCCTGGTTATCCAGTTCCTGATTTTCCATCTTCAATCTCCTTTTATAGCGTAATTTGTCCATTGTCTGGGTTTACCGCCCCAATTTTGTGCTGTTCCTGCTCAAAAACCCGCTGGAAATGCGCTTCCAATGTATTAGAGGCTTCAATATCAAACATTCGCATAACTTGTAAGACAAGCGGGTAGTTCTCCCGGCTGATCCCGTGGGCCAGCATTGCTTCGATGGCAGCCAATTCGAAGGAATTCCCGCGCCGGCGCCGCTCCCCCGTACCAATGATCGTGTCAACCTCGGGGAAATAACCCTGTGGGGTTCGCAGTTTTTTTGCGTTGAAAGTAAAAACAAGAGGTTTTTCCTGTCTGCTGCTCTCTGCGCCGAGGAAGATAACGCGGTCTTGATCGTAAAATTCAAGCGCCGTCCAGTCAATCAGACGGAAAAGGCGGGCATAAGCCCCCAGCCGTTCCTGCTTTTTTGCACTGTTGCGCGCTTCGCTGCGCTCGATCAACTGCTGCAGTGCGCTTGCTGAGGAAAAGTTTGTGCTGACCAGCCCATGGTTAACATCCAGAGTACCCAATGTTTCAGAAATCAAAGCGCGCAGCATATTCGACATTTCCAGCCGGTTTGTATTGCTGCCCAACCCGCCCAGCCTGCTGACTTTTCCGCTGGCGCCCGGCTTCAGGCGCCAGATTGCACCGGGCCGGTTTTCTGGTTCTTCGGCAAAAGCGTCGTATTCCGCTAAAATCACGTCGCTTCCTGTAAATGCGCTGGAAAGCTGGGCTATGGATAATTCCCGGTCGGCTGCGTCAACCAGTGTCAGGATCGGTTCAAGATCCCCAATCCCCCAGAATCCGTCGGGGTTTGCAGTGCGGCAGCGGATTACAAAGGGGAATTCGTTGTATCCTGCGGCGGCTGCACGCCAGTATTTCTCAATATGGCGCAGCTCATATCCGCCGGCTTGGATGGAACAGCATATATCCCCGTCTGCATCACGGTACCAGTGTTCTGTAAGCTCGATCGTATCGTCTCCGGCCTGATAGGTCTGTGCATCCGGCTGGGTAAATGGGTCGTACGGTTTTTGAAAATCCTTTGGCTGGAGTCTTAACCGGGCCAGTTCTTCCGCGTAAACCCGCGCGAAGCTGCGCTGGTGCATCGGATAAATATATTGGATATATTCGCAGTCCTCCAACGTCTTAGCGGATGGGTCGGGATACAGGAAGCGTGGGTCAATGGAAACGACGCGGATATCACCGTCGCCGCCAAGCGTGTTGTCCCAAAACACCTTCCATGCTGAAGTCCCGGTGATCAGGCACCGGCGGTCATCTGACGCTGCCTGCTCGGCTACGCGATTGCGTTCCAGCACATAGCGTACGACGAATTCCCTCTGCCGGGCACGGATGCTGTCGAGGTCGTCGTCCCGTCCCCGGAACTCAAAGTCGGGTAGTTCGGCGTTGATCTGTGCTTCCACTTGGAAGTAGGGATCCGGGCTTTGCGCGGCAATCCAGGGAATACCGGCCGCAGCGCAGCTTTGCGCGATTTGTGCGGCGGTCCGATGCTCTCCGTGGTAATATTCATAAAACAGCGTCCATTTTTCATCTGCTTCTGCCCGGTAAGCACGTGCGTATTCTCCCAGAAAACGTGCGCTGCGCACCCGGGCTTGCGGATCCTGGTAATCATAAATTTCCAAAGAATTCACCTCATATTATAGAGTTACGGATTTTTTCCTGCCCCCGCGGGAAAAAAGTTCCGCTCCCCGCGGTGCGGACGCATGTCTCGTATGTGCAGGCAGGGGACGTCCCGCTGCAAAATAACGCAGAGCATCCGGCGCGTGGGTAAGTTCGTGGGGCGCCGCCGCTGTATCGTTGGGGTTGACAGGATCCCGGGATATGGAGGGCAGGGTCCGGATCAGATTTTCGCAGTTGGAAAAAACCGTAAGCGCGGCGCGCATCCGGCCCTGCTCGTCCACATAAGGCTTCAGCCATTCCCGTAAATCATACCAGCCGGCAATCCGGTTATTTTCCGCCTTTGACAGCGCAACGCCGTGCTCTGCAAAAATATCCGCTGCGGATTTTCCGGTATCCTGCCGCCGGTTCCAGAGGTCAGGCGGCGCAAAATACTGATATATATGTTCATCCTCAGCTGTGTGCTGGCGGATGCGCCGGGCTGCATCTGAAACAATAAGGCCGCTTTCATATATTTCCCTGTATACCCAGGCCCGTCCCTGGCTGTCTATGGCGATAAAGTATGCGGCAAGCATATCCAGCCCATAATCCAGGCTGACATAACGCCGCCAACTGCCGGTAAGCGGGAAGGGTGCGCAGGTGTGGATGCTTTCCCGCCATTCGGAAAAATACGCACCGCCGGCGACGCCCCATTCCCCCAGCCCATATACCCGGTAGCCATCGGGATCGTACTGCGCACGGGCCTTCATGCGCGCATGAAATTGTGCGTCAATAAAGCGGTTGTCCAAATAAGTTGATACGTTGGTCAGCACATCCGGGGCGGGATGATCAAAGAAGCGCTTTTTTATCCAGTGCCCGGCGCTTACCGGGTTAAAGGTCAGCTTGATCTGGTAAAAAAGGTCTTCAGGCAGCTGCCCGCGCAGACGGTCGTCAATAATTTCAAAGTCTCCTTGCTGCAGCTCTGTCGCTTCCTCTATCCAGACGTCTGTCAGCTTTCCCTGCGCAAAAGTAATGCTCTTCAACTTTTCTCTTTGCCGGTCGTCCAGCGTCCCCCGGAATAGGATCTGTGCGCCGCTTGACAGGCAGCGCATGGATAGCGGCGCGGCCGTAATTTCCCACAGGTCTTCCACGTGCATGCGCCGGATGGCTGCATGCAGCTCAGCGAAAGTGCTGAACCGGTTGGATTCTTCAGTTTTGCGTATGCACAGCAGATTCCGTCCGGGACTGCACATCAATCGCAGGATATACATCTGTGCTGTATCCACGGATTTACCTGACCCTGCGCTGCCGCGCAGGAGGACGTAACGGGCCCGGCTTTGATGTACAGGCCGGAATACCGCGTTGGCCTGTATTTGGATTTCGCGGATCATCCCTGCCCGTAATCGACGTGGATTTCCAGCTGAAGCGCCTGCTCTGGTTCCTGTGCGGCGGATTTGGACAAAAGCTCGGACGCTTTGAGCCGGTCCTTCATCTCCGCACAGTCATCCTCGACAACTGCGCTGAGGAAATCTTCAACAACCTTTCGCGGATTTTTGCGCCGCATGTGTTTTTTTGTCTGTGGCAACACCTCTCCTCCTTTCTTGTCCGGACAAACTAAGCATACCAGCCTTATGCGGAGAATTCGCCCCGGGTTTTTCCTGAAAAAGTCGCATAAAAGTCTCAATTGTCGTAAATTCGGCCAATCCGGGAAAGAAGTAAATAAAAAGGAATACGGTTTGAAACAAAAAAATCTCCCTGCCTGTTAACAGGCAGGGAGATGAATCCTATATTCAGAACAGTTTATTTATATTCCGGCAAATACAGTTCATTTGCCGCGAACATGTCATCGACCATATGCTGGATTTCTTTCAGGCTCAATACGGCGCTGGTCAACGGGTCAAAGGCAATGGCCTGGAAAATCTTGCGGCGGCTCTTTTCAAAGAATCCCTCTACAGCCAATTCCTCACAACGTGCGGAGGTGTTGTTCAGGATCGCCAGCTGCGCAGGCAGCGGGCCGACTTTCAACGGCTGCAGGCCTGCCTTCGATGCAAGGACTGGCACTTCCACGCAGCAGCCTTGCGGAAGGTTGTCAATGATACCGAAATTGCGAACGTTTCCATTGAACTGGAACATTGCATGATCGCCGAAAACCGCGTTGAAAATATAAGAGGCGTATTCCTGGCCGCGCTGGATGTCCACCTCGTCGCGCGAAAGCCATTCGCGGATGGAATCTTCCCATCCGGTTTCCCGGTCAAGATATTGGTTTAAAATAAACGCATAAGCGCCGGGATTCCAGTTAGTACCGTGGGTGCAGTATTTTTCAATAAGGTCAGGACGCTTGCGGAACCATGCCACATATTCGGAATTGTGGCCAGAGGATTCAGTAACATAGTAGTCAAGCGCCAAGAACATTTCGTTGCGTACCTGCTCGGCGTTATAAATTTCCGGATCCTCCAGCGCCTTGCGGATACGGGGGTAGGCGTCTTCTCCGCAGACTTTAAACTCCAGATAATGCGCCTGATGGTTGATCCCGGCACACAGGTAAGTAACATCGCGCATATCCGCGCCAATCCATTTGGCAAGCATCGCCGCCGTTCCCTGTACGCTGTGGCACAGGCCGGTGATACAGGCGGCGCTTTCCTGCTGCATGGCGCGGCAGAGCATGGCCATGGGATTTGTATAATTGAGTACGACTGCATTCGGACAGTATTTTTCAATATCCCGGACGATTTCCAGCATGACCGGCGCTGTACGTAAAAAACGGAAAATCCCTGCAGGCCCCCGCGTATCGCCGACGTTGATATCCACGCCGTAGCGCTTTGGAATTTCAATGTCCGAACGCCAGACCTGTACGCCTGCTGCCAGGATTGTGATCAGTACGCCGTCTGCGCCGGATAGCGCCTGTGCCCGGTTCATGGTCGTTGTCAGTCTGACGCCGGTATAAGTGCCTGCGTCGATGATTTTCTGGCAGGCCCTGCGCGAGAATTCCAAACGCAGGGGATCGATATCCATCAGCGCAATTTCAACTTCCCCGAATGCAGGGAACGAAAGGATGTCCCGCACAAGATTGCGTGTAAATTCAAAACTGCCGGCTCCGATAAAACAGATCTTTTTCATAAAGCACACCTCTTTAAATCGGGTTTGAAAATCTGCTTCTACTATATCAAAATCCGCGTGTAAATGCAAGAAAGCTTTGAAAATCGGAATCGGAGAATTATAAAAATCTCCAAGATTCGTCGGATATTCAGCTTTTTTTCGAACGTTTCTCTGCAGATTGCGTTGAAAAGCCGGCGCATGAATGCTATAATTTCAGATGAGAAAAGAAACGGAGGCCCTTATGAAGATCCTTGCGATTGACGCAAACAGCATATTAAACCGCGCTTTCTACGGCATAAAACTTCTGTCCACTGCTTCAGGGGAATATACGAACGCGGTTTATGGCTTTCTTTCCACGTATTTTAAAATCTGCGAAAAGGAAAACCCGGACGCGGTGTGTGCCTGCTTTGATGTAAAAGGGCTGACTTACCGTCATATGGAATATGCGGCTTATAAGGCGGGCCGGCGTCCGCCTGCACCGGAGTTTTTGCAGCAGATACCGCTGATTAAGGAAGTCCTTGGTTATATGGGTGTTGCCTGCTATGAGATGCCCGGTTACGAGGCCGACGACCTGCTTGGCACCATCAGCCGCATCTGTGAAGAAACGCAGGACTGTACCTGTGTCATCCTGACCGGTGACCGGGACAGTTTTCAGCTCGCCGGCCCTTCCACAACCATAAAATATATCTCCACAAAAGCGGGCCGTCCAACAGAGACTGATTATACACCTGAGCTTGTTGCGGATACCTATGGCATAACGCCGGAAGAATTCATCGACATAAAAGCGCTCCAGGGCGACGCTTCCGACAATATCCCGGGAGTCGCGGGAATCGGGGAGAAGACCGCGATGCAGTTGGTTTCCAGTTTTGGCGGCATTGAAAAGATTTATGCCGGCTTGGATACGCTTCCGATCCGGGACAGCGTTAAAGCAAAGCTGCGCGCCGGGGAGGCCAGTGCACGGATGAGCCGCCGCCTCGCAGAGATCGACCGCCATGCACCTATTGACCTGTGCCCCTGTACGCTGACGATGGCACAGATGGATAAGCCAAAGCTTTATGCAATCCTGCACCGGCTGGAGCTTCGCAGCTTCATCCTTCGCCTGGGCCTGGGGCCTGCGCCTTCCGGCGTTCCTGCAGCGGGCGCTGCGTCTGAAACTTCCATTCAGCCTGCGCGGACAGTACAGGCTGAAACTATCCCCTCCCTTTTGGAGCAGGCGCGGCGCGCGCCGGTATACCTTTTATGGGCTGCGGACCTTTCCTGGGTCGCTCTGCGTATATCCGGGGAAAACTATCTTGTCCGGCGTGCACTTGTTGCAGACAGCGTCTACCGCAGTTTCCTGGAATGCCTCATGGCCGGAGAAATCCGCAAAATCGGGCACGATATTAAGCCTTTGTATTTATCCTTATTTGCGCAGGGGATTGCTTTTGATGGATTTGCCTTTGATACGGCAATTGCAGCGTATTTGATTAATCCGACTTCCGGCCGTTATGAACTTGCCCACTGTGCCTCCAATCTTTTGGGTATTGAGTTGGGCTCAAACAGCTTCGACGCGGAAAACGCTTTTTCCCCGCTTTCTGATGAGACAGATGCCCGCCGCGCGGCAGGGGAATATCTTGCGGCTGTCGAAGGCCTGCATCAGACGCTTATGAAAAAGCTTGCGGAATATGAAATGGAAAAGCTGATGTACGACGTAGAGCTTCCGTTGGCTGAGGTCTTGGCTTCCATGCAGTCTATCGGTTTTAAAGTTGACGCCAAGCGTCTTTGTGCGTACGGCGAACAGCTCGGCCGGCGTATTGCGGTGCTGGAAACACAAATCTATGAAATTGCAGGGGGCCCGTTTAACATCAACTCCCCCAAACAGCTTGGGGAACTGATTTTTGAGAAGATGGGGATACCCGGCGGAAAAAAAACAAAGTCCGGTTATTCTACAGACGCCGACGCGATGGCGCATGTTGCTGCATATAATCCCATTGGAACGCTGGTGCTGGAGTACCGGCAGCTGACCAAGCTGAAATCAACTTATGCCGATGGGCTTGAAAAAGTAATTTCCCCCTCAGACGGTCGGATTCATTCCAGTTTTAACCAGATGGTAACGGCAACCGGAAGGATCAGCTCTACAGAACCGAATCTGCAAAATATTCCTGTGCGCACGCAGTTGGGTGCGCAGTTGCGCCATATGTTTGTTCCGGAGGACGGGTTTGTATTGGTTGACGCCGATTATTCGCAGATAGAGCTGCGGGTTCTGGCGCATGTTGCGCAAGACGAGGGGATGAAGGCGGCATTTGCCTCCGGTATTGATATTCATCGCGCTACGGCGGCTTCTGTAGCGGGCATTTCGCCAGATGAGGTCAGCCCAGCCCTGCGCTCACGCGCCAAGGCGGTGAACTTCGGCCTTGTCTATGGCATGAGTGAGTTTTCCCTTGCCGGGCAGACCGGCATGACACGCCGGGAAGCACATGCGTATATTGAAAATTATTTTGCCAAGTACCCTGGCGTCCGCCGGTATATGGATACGATTCGCATGCAGGCCAGGGAGAGCGGCTGGGTTTCTACGCTTGTCGGGCGCCGGCGCTGGCTTCCAGAGATCCGTTCAACCAACCATAATGTACGTGCTTTTGGCGAACGGGTGGCCCTGAATACGCCAATCCAGGGGACTGCCGCCGATATCATCAAGTTGGCAATGGTGGCTGTTTATCGCCGCCTGAAAGCGGAGGGCTTGCGCGCCCGTCTGATTTTACAGGTGCATGATGAACTGATCGTGGAAGCTGCCAGCGAAGAAGCAGATGCAGCCAAACGTATCCTGGAGGAAGAAATGACCCGTGCCATGCCGCTTTCTGTCCCGCTGGTTGCGGAAGCGTCGGTGGGCGAGGACTGGTATGCGGCAAAGGGATGAATATGGGAAAAATTACTATCCTTCCGGCTGCGCCTGCCATGCTTGACGGGATGGCTGCGCTTGAGCGGCTGTGTTTTTCTGATCCCTGGAGCAGGGAAAGTCTTGCCGGAGCGCTGCAGTCTCCCTGCGGCCTTTGGTTGTGCGCTTATCAGGGCGCCTGTCTGGCGGGCTCCCTTGGCGCGCAGGTCCTTTTCCCTGAGGCGGAAATCCTGAGCGTCGGCGTACATCCCGATTTCCGCCGTCGGGGTATCGCCCGTATGCTGCTGTCTGCATTTTTTGCACGCGCCGCGCAGGTGGAGCGCGTTTATCTTGAAGTACGCCGCTCTAATACCCCTGCGCAGGCGCTGTATGCTGCGTTCGGCTTCGTTGCCTGCGGTGTGCGCAGATCCTATTATGAACACCCGGTCGAGGACGCGGTTTTGATGTCGTGGACAAGACCCAAGGAGGAAATATGCTGATACTCGGAATTGAAAGCTCCTGTGATGAAACTGCCGCGGCTATCAGCCTCGACGGCCGGAAGATCCTGTCGGATGTGGTACTGTCGCAGGCGGATATGCATGCGCTGTATGGCGGCGTCGTACCGGAAATTGCTTCGCGCCGCCATGTAGAGGGCATATGCGGGGTTGTGGAACAGGCTCTGCATAACGCGGGTTGTACGGCCGCTGATCTTGATGCTGTCGCCGTAACTTACGCCCCCGGTCTGATTGGCGCGCTGCTTGTCGGCGTTAACTATGCCAAGGGTCTTGCATTTTCTGCCGGAAAACCGCTTGTTCCGGTGCATCATATTCACGGGCATATTGCCGCTAATTATATTGCGTTCCCCGAGCTTGCGCCGCCGTTTTGTTGTCTTGTTGTCTCCGGGGGCCACAGCCTTCTTATTGATGTAAGGGATTATACGGATATGAAGGTCCTTGGTTCAACCCGTGATGATGCGGCGGGGGAGGCGTTTGATAAAGCGGCGCGGGTATTGGGGCTGCCGTATCCGGGCGGCGCGCAGATTGACCGGCTCGCACAAAATGGAGACCCTGCAGCCTACCGGCTCCCAAAAGCGAGAATTGACGGGGCGCCTTGGGACTTTTCTTTTTCCGGTCTGAAAACGGCCGTAATCAATACTGTCCATACCGCGGCGCAGCGCGGCGAACCACTTGACAGGGAAGGGCTTGCCGCATCCTTCTGTCGGGCAGTTGTCCGTGAACTGGTTCCGCCTGCCGTCGATGCAGCCAGAACTTGCGGTTACGGAAGACTTGCAGTTGCCGGTGGTGTCGCTGCAAACAGTATCCTTCGCGACGCTTTGCAGGCGCAATGCCGGGAGCATGGTATTGCCTTATATATCCCGCCAGTCAAATTGTGCGGCGACAACGGCTCCATGATTGCCTGTCAGGGGTACTATGCTTTTCAGGCTGGCTTGCGTGCAGGGACAGGGCTCAATGCCTATGCAACGCTTGCCGCAGACGCACCATTTTTAAACTAAGCAGTGTAAAACAAAGAAACTGCCCGGAGAAACTGGTTTCTCCGGGCAGTCTTTTGTTTTTGCGCTTTTACAGGCTTTGCATAGGGGCTTTCTGTTTGGCATGGGAAAGCCGTCCCGTCCAGACGTTTTTATCAAATAGGAAAATCTGGAATAAAATTTCGGGTGGATCGCAGTTTGCAGGGGACACATAACCGGGATGAATACTGATTTATGTAACGTCGAATATTTTTTTGTTTTCCACAAGTGGTAACAAAAAATGACAAAAATGATACTGGTTTCCTCTTTTTGAAGCCGGAATGGTGTGGAAAACCCTGTGGACAATGTGGATAACTTCGTGGGAAAATCTCAGAGGTATGAATATTATGTAAACAAAACTTTCGTAAATCATCTTCTCTATCTACCTGGGCGCAGACGTTTCGGCCTTTTTGTATAAGCGTACGCACAGCTGGAACAGGATGGCATATTATGGACTGTGCGCACTGGAATGTAGCGCGCTGATCATGTCTGGGGGTGATTCTATCAAGCATATAGACTTTATGATTTTTGGAGATGATGGAAGGCAAAGCGCGCTGGCCGAAACAATCCGCGCCGACGGATACCGGACGATGCTGTGGCCGCAGGAATGTGATTTATATAACCATGGGCACGACGCATCGACTGGAGAGGATGCTGTACGTGTAGCTCTTCTGCCGATGCCGCTTTTTGATGAAGAAAAACACCTGCGCATCGAAGGCGTTGAGGAGGCGGGACTCCTGCGGATCCTGGAAACGGCCGACATTGTAATCGGTGGCCGGATCCCGGCAGAGTTTTCCGCCGCCGCTGCGGCGCGTGGGATTCACATGGTCGATTATTCGCTGCGGGAGGATTTTGCGGTATCCAATGCATTGACAACTGCGGAAGCTGCAATTGAAATTGCCATGCATAACCGTAAAAGTGTCCTGTCCGGTGCAAAAGCGCTTATAATCGGATTTGGGCGCATTGGACGGATGCTTGCGCACCGCCTTTCGGCGTTGGGCGTACAGGTTACGGTTTCCGCACGTAAGGCGGAAGACTTTGCCTGGATCCGCGCTTATGGCTATGCTTGTGCCGACACACGCGCGCTGCCGGAACTTTGCAGTTTTGAAATGGTATTTAATACGGTCCCTGCGCCGGTGTTTGGCGAGAAAGAACTGGAGAAGGCCCGGGAGGACGTGCTGCTGATTGACTTGGCCTCGGTACCGGGAGGGATCGACCGCTACCATGCGACGCTTTTGGGACGGCGCGTTATCTGGGCGCTGAGTCTCCCGGGGAAATATGCCCCGTATACTGCTGCGCGCTGTGCGGCAGAAAGTATATATACGATTCTGATGGAGGAGAATTATGGATAAAAAACCGCGCATAGGTTTTGCCCTGTGCGGCTCTTTTTGTACCTTTGCGAGTGTTATTGCAGAAATGGAGCGTATGGCAGGGGATGGATATGAAATCTATCCGATTCTGAGTGAGCATGCCGCGCAGACCGATACCCGCTTTGGCGCTGCGGCGGATTTTCGGGACCGGATTGAAGAAATCTGCGGCCGCCCTGCAATCACAACAATGACCCAGGCGGAAACACTGGGACCGGGCAAATGCATTGATGCTATTGTCGTTGCGCCCTGTACTGGCTCAACGCTTGGAAAGCTGGCCGGCGGTATTGCGGACACAACGGTTACTTTCGCTGTCAAGGGCTGCCTGCGCAATGAAAGGCCGGTCATACTTGCCTTGTCGACCAATGATGCGTTGGCGGGCTCTGCCGCGAATATCGGTGTGCTGCTTGCCCGGCGCGGTTACTATTTTGTTCCTTTTGGGCAGGATGATCCGCAGGCGAAGCCCCGCAGCGCTATTGCAGATGTACGCTTGATTCCGCAGACGGTTGAGGCCGCGCTGGAGGGCCGTCAGATCCAGCCGATTCTCTTATGACACGCATGGTCGAGTTCGAGTACGACCGAAACCGTGCGGTCGAATATGCCCATTATTGGGCCTACCGCCGCAATCCGGATTTTTATAACTTTCAGGACATTGGAGGCGACTGCACAAATTTTGCATCCCAGTGCATTTTTGCCGGCGCCGGCATTATGAATTATACCCCGACCTATGGTTGGTATTATATTAACGCCTCCGACCGTTCGCCTTCCTGGGCGGGGGTGCAGTATCTTTATAATTTCCTGACGACAAATAAAGGCGTTGGCCCCTATGGCGTGGAAGTCGGACTGCAGGATGTCCAGCCTGGCGATATCTGCCAGCTCAACATATCCAAAAATGTATTCCACCATACCCCGGTTATCGTCCGGGTGGAACAGCCCGTGACACTTGACAATATATTTGTCGCTGCCCATAGCCGCGATGTCGACTGCCGCCCGCTTTCGACTTATACCTATACGGCGTTGCGCTTTGTCCATATCCAGGGTGTGCGCACGATTGTCACAGATCCTGAATAGGAATAAGAGAATGCCTTTAAAAACTGAGCCGGGACAGAATGTCCCGGCTCAGTTTGGAAAAACCCGCACTTAGGGTATATAGCGCTTCATACTTTCAAACATTAAAACAATACGTATCTACTCTGCGTGATTATTCTGTGATTTTAGTGAGGGTTGACTATTCTATGAATTACGCCGAAGAAAAACAAGAACGTGGTGATAGAGCTATTGGGCAAGGTGAAGATCAGACAAACGGCATTGAACCGCAAGATTTATAGGATATTACTGTCAATACATTTACCAGTACTACCGCAGAATGTATAGACCTTATTGAAAAGAAACTGACTGTCTGTGACCATCGGTTAACAGTATATTATCTGCAATGACATTTATTCCTGCATCCATAGCATCTTTATAGTTCGCAGCAAAATGGTTTGACTTTCATAAACTGTATTTCCCAAATCATCTTTACTCAACTTTTCGGGCATTATGCATATAAAATCGTCCATGCTTAAGCGTATGTATGGTTCGTCAAAGGTATCTTGCATTGCCTTTGCCAATGTAGTTTTGCCAGAACTGGATACTCCGTTGAAAACCATCACTTCACCTTTGTTTATAGTGCGCATCCCTTAAAAATCTAAAGGTCAGCCCATCATATTTCTGTCCGTCAACCTCTCGTGTACCTACGTTACGGTTGCACTCCACGAAGCACAGTTTTTCGGCACAGCGGAGCATACGGATGTTTCCCGACCAAGTTTGCGTGTAGATCTCGTCCGTCCCGTTCTCAAAATAGTAATTCATAAAGGCACAAAGAGCGTTTGTACCGATTCCGTTCCCCCATACATCGGGTTCGCAAATATCAATGCCGATGGCGCGATAAACGGTCTGACCGTCCTTTACCTCGTCAATCCATTCGTAGTTCTCATCGATAAGGTAAGAGCTTACCCAGCCAATGTGTCTGCCGTTCCATTCGATTTCAAACTTCCAACGCTGAACATCGTCGGGAAGCTTTTTCACGGATTCGTAGTATTCATGCCAAGATGTGCGCTCAGTTTCCTCATCCGATTCGATAGGTTCCCAAGGGGCATCGGTATTGGACCACTCGGTTTCGATGGTAAACCAACGCACATAGTCCTCAATGTCGGACTCTATCATATCCCGCAGGATGATGGTTTCGTTTTTAATCTGCATAGTATGTATCTCCAATCAAAGACTTTTTGCGTATATGTAGCTATCAAACTTCACATCCATATTATGCTTTTTGAATTCAGTTTCCTTTTTGACTTAAAGCCAAATTTACGAAGAAGCATATTCTATTTCCTCACGTCCGGCTTCAATGTTGGACTTTGATACGGTCCCTTTACACGAATGCAGCTCCACCCGAAACAGGGCAACCATTTCCGCAAATGTGCCGCCTGCTTATTTTATCTGTAATATCCCTGATCATAATTGCCCTCCTTTAACAAGATACAAAAATTTATAATAATTATAGCATGAATTTGTGAAAATTTCTACTGAACACGCAAAAATCTCCCCAATCCCAGCAGAATGTCGTGGCCGGAACGGGCGGGACATGGTTAATCAAACGGCTTATACTCAATGACAGTTCTTAAATAGGTTTCCGCGTATCCCTTCAAGATAAGATTTGCATATGCCATCAGATTATATCCTTGTTTTTGTAGCCGGGAAATAATCTGTGAAATTCGTTTTCATAATAGGTATTTTTACCCGGTGGCCGGCGCAGTATTGAAAAATCAGTATACGTATTTCAAGATTTGTCTATTGTTTTGGGATAAAAAGCATGATATACTGGAATAAATACAAAACAGGAGGGCGAATTATGGCAAATTTTAAGCATCTTGACGAACTTCTGCAAGGATTTGCGGGAAAAACCGTACCCGGCTGCGGCTGTGCGGTCGCCAAAAACGGGGAGATCCTTTATGAAGGCTACTATGGGCTTGCGGATATAGAGTCCGGCAAACCAGTTACAGCCGACAGCATCTACCGGCTTTTTTCCATGACGAAGGTTATTATCTGTACGGCGGCGATGATGCAGTTTGAACGCGGGAAATTCCTGCTTAACGAACCCTTTTATGAATATTTCCCTGAATACCGCCATACGCAGGTCGTGGAAATGGAGGGGAATGGGAATTTCCATATCCGTGAGGCCAAAAATCCCATGCTTGTGCGCGATACCTTTAATATGGCTGTAGGCCTGCCGTATCCGGGAAAACAGCATCCCACGGATATCCGGATGAACGAGGTGCGGGATGAACTGGAACGTACCAAAGGGAAATATACCCTGCAGGATGATGTGCGCGCAATGGGCGCAGTGCCGGTACGTTTTGATCCTGGTACCCGCTGGCTTTATGGTTTTGGCCATGAAATGGTTGCCGCGCTGATTGAGGTTACGTCGGGCATGACAGTCGGCGAGTTCCTGAAAAAAGAAATTTTTGAGCCGCTGGGTATGGATTCCACCGCATATCGTCATTTCGGCGATACCCGTGAACGCATGGTGTCCATGTACCGTCCGGAGGCTGACGGGAGCTTTACGAAAACCAGCGGATTCTTCGATATGCGTCATGAGCCGGATGCCGTCTACGAAGCCGGCGGAGCAGGATTGTTTGCGACGGTGCGTGATTATATCAAATTCACGCAGATGCTGGCAAACGGCGGTACGCTGGGCGGTGAACGCATCATTGGCCGCAAGACGATTGATCTGATGCGCCGCAACATTCTTTCTCCAGCGCAGCTTAAGGATTTCACCAATCCGTATCTCGAGGGCTATGGCTATGGGCTCGGCGTGCGTACGATGATGGAACCTGCCGGTGTGACCAATATGTCCGTTGGGGAGTTTGGCTGGACAGGCGCGGCTGGTACCTGGACTTCTATCGATCCATCCGAGGGCGTCAGTGTCGTCTATATGCATCAGACGATGCCGAATAATGAATATTACCATCATCACCGTGTCCGCAGCATTGCATACGGCTGCCTGTAAGCCATCGCTGTGGGGCGAAAAAGTGAAAGTGGATTAAAAAATACAAAGAAGGATCCGGACGGGGTAATTCCCCGCCCGGATCCTTCTTTGTAAACGCATCGCGTCTGAGAATCTGCTTTACTCGCCCATATCCGGTATAGGCGGCTGCAGCTATCTGTCTTGAAGATACGGTTTTCCTCATATGCTATTAATATTTTTCGCGGATCCGGCTGGCTACGCGCCGCCCAGTTGCCCGCAGCGCCTTGTAGGCCCGTATTGCAAGGATAACGGCGCATACAACAGGCATTGCCAGGAATATCGCGGCGAAGACAACCGTCAATGCCAGATAATCCTCGCAAAGGCGCGCTGCATTTTCCCAGGGCGGGCAGGCAATGCCGCTGGCAGAAATGGCGCGCTTGCCGAAGGAAAAGATCAGTTCGCTGACATTCCCCAGGGTGAAACGCTCGGAATTTTCCACGAATTCCCCGTTTGAAGCCAGATTCTTGACCGTATCCAATGCAAAGTTCTCCACGGGATTCGGCATGGCCGTTTCATAGCTGGTAATTACAGCCTCTTCATAGTCATAAACCGCTGCAAAGGGCATATAAATAGCTGAAACCGTTTGATCTACCTGTTCGGTGAAAAAGTCGTCATCCCGGGAGACAACGCCTGCGACAATATAATCGCGGCCATCTACTGTTAACGTCAGGCCGACGGAATCCACAGAACCAAACAGGGTCCACGACAGTTCGCGGTCGATCACGACAAGGTCGTTGTTTAAGTCACGTTCGGAAATATAACTGCCGGATTCCAGGTGCAGCGGATGGAATACGAAGAAATCCCCGCCAATGGCATAAAGTGTAGTCTGCGCGCTTTTGGTCTTTGCAGAAGATACTGCAATATCGCCAATTGCACAAAATGCGTCGGCGGTAAGCATATCGTTCGCCTCAGGGTCAAGCGAAACCGCAACCAGAGCTTTGTCAATGCCTTTTCGGATAGAATATATGTCCTGATACCGCAGTGCGTCGCTTTTCGGGCGGAAAACGGAAACCTGTGTATAAGGAACCTCGCTTCCGCCGCGCCACCGTTGTGCTGCGGTCTGCGCCAGCAGCTTGCCGGCCAGCGAATGATAAAGCACGCAACACAGGACAAAGCCCAGGATCAAAAGTAGATTGACTGCGAACAAGACAATGTTTCGAACGCTTAATTTCATACTCAATTCTCCGACAGACGGACCTGGTCGCCGGCTTCAACAGGTTTGGAAGAACTGGTAATCACAAAGTCGCCAGAAGAAAGGCCGCCGGAAACCGCGCTTTGCGTATCGTCGGAGGCAATCACCTCTACATCTACACGGGTCGCATAATAGCGGTTGCCCAGCGCGCTTGCTTTCTGTTCCATCAGAAGCACGTAGGTGCCGTTGGAGTCAGTACGCAGCGCACTTTTGGGGACGATAAGGTCGTAATTCTGGCTGCGCTCGCCAATGGAAAGGGAGAGCTGGTCGCCGCTCGTAACATCGCCGGTGATGGTGAAGTTGAGCATTTTGCTGTTTTTCGGGTCGGTTGGATTGGTAGAAATACCGGTCAGCGTCGCATCGATGACGCCGTCAAACCACCAGTTTGAGGTCGATACCTCCGCCTTGTCGCCGACCTTTACCTTTTGCGCCTGCTGCGTAGTGACGGAGAAGGAAAGGGTAAAGCCGCGGTCTGTCTGGTCAATGGTCATCAGCGTTTCGTCCGGCACTGTGGTTTTTCCGGCCACTGCGCTAATTGAAGAGATGACGCCTGCAGCATTAGCGGTAATTTCGTAAATTGCCTCGCCGGAGGAAAGCTTGTCAACCAGCGCCTGCTGTTCCTCAAGATCCTTCTTTTTCTGAGCCAGGTTCAACTGGTCCTTCTGGGCTTGCTTATTGGCGTCTTTCTGGCTCTGGGAGAGATTAAAAATCGCATTTTCCAGGTCTTCGCGCTGCTTATCAATGGCGTCGTCGGCAGCTTTGTAATCGGCCTGCTTCTTTTCAAGCTCCTCCTGCGCCGCTTTTGCATCTGTCAGCTCTTTTTCTGCTGCTGTGACAAGCTTGTTTGCTTCTGTAACATTGCCTTCAAGGGTTTTCATGGTTCCCTCGATTGCGGCGTCATAGCCGGCTGCATTCAGCGCCTCTAAGGCTGTATTGTAAGCATCCGAAGCGGTTTTCATTTCATAGTAAGCCTTGGCATAATGCATATATCCCAAGTCCGGATTATAACCTGTGCCGTTGAAATATTCTTCAAAAGATGCTGAATTGCCAGAACTTGTTGTTTCTTCCACGACGGTTTTGGAGTCGGCTTCTGTATCGCCGCCTTCATCAACGGTTGGCGTGGAAATTTTCTGCCCCATTATGATTTCATATAAAGCGGCTTCAAAGATGGTCAGGGGATAATTATAAGTTGATTGGTTCTTCATATTTGCTGCAGCTTTACTGAAAATCCCACTGTCATATTCATATTGAATTTTTACTACATTCAATTTCTCCAGCGCTGCATCATAAGCCTTTTTCAAAGCGGAAAAATCTGAACCGCCGCTTGTAAAACTCTCTTTGAATGCGTCGAGCGCGCCTTGCGCTTCATCTGCTGCGGCTTTTGCCTTATCATATTTGGTTTGCGCAGAGTTGACCGCGATTTTTGCTGCGCTGAGCTCCGCATCTGAGACAAACAATTTGTCCCGTTCCGCTTCCGCTTCGGCGATATCTTCCTTCATTTTGGAAATTTCACGGTTCTCCCGGGTATAGTCCGCACTGGCCATGTTCAAAAGCGTCAGCTGATAGTCATATTTGAGCTGATCCAGCGCGTCCAGCGCTTCTTTCAGCTGCGTATCCGCACCTTCTGTCAGCTTGATCAGCACGTCGCCAACCTCAACCGTATCGCCCACTTTGACCAGCACCGACTGGATTACGCGCCCCTCTTTAATCGATACCTCATACGGCGAATTGGCGGTAACTGTGCCGGTGCCGCGGATTTTTGCCGAAATGCTGCCGGAGCTTACGTACTGCGTCGCAACCTCGGCAAGCGAACGGTTCATAATGGTGTTGGAGAAAAAGGTGAGTACAAGCATGACCGCAAGGAAAATAATGACTGCGTTTTTCACCCAACCGCGTCTTTTTACTTTTACGTCCATAATAATCCCCCTGAATATGCGTCCGGATCAGCCCTTGACGGAGCCGGAATATGTAATACCTTCGACAAGGTATTCTTCACCATGTAAAAACATAAACAGTGTCGGCAGCATGTAGATCGTTGCGACTGCAAACGCAAGACCGGCCTCTGTCGAATTGATTTTCGACAGGAAAATCGAAAGCGGCTGCAGCGTGACGTCCTCTAACAGGATCAAGGGCTGCTCGACCATGTTCCAATAGTCGATAAAGACCAGGATCGCTACCGAATACAGCGCGCTGCGGCACATCGGGATACAGACCTGCCGGAAAATCTGGAACTCTCCCGCGCCGTCGAGCTTGGCCGCTTCAATCAGCGAAAACGGGATGCGCCGCATAAATTTTGTCAGAAGGAATACTGCAAACGGCGCAAAAATGCCTGGCAGGATGATTGCCCAACGCGTATTGTATATGCCCAGCCACTGGGAAACCAGATAGTTTGGAACCAGCGTGACCTGATAAGGCATGAGCATTAAGATAATATAGAAGAAAAACAGGATTTCTTTGAATCGTCCGCGATACCTTGTGAAGCTGTACGCCGCGAAACAGGCGATAAACAACTGCCCCAGGACAACCGGTACGACCAGGATTACACTGTTCCAGAATTTCAGCAGATAATCCGGGCTCATAATCAACGCGGTTTTATACTGTGAAAAGCTGACTTTGTCCGGGATAAACTTTAAGTTGACTTCCTCAGAAACAAAGGTCTTGCTCCCACCGGAAAGGGAGGAAAAGATGACGCCGTAGTTTGCGGCAATTTCCGACTTTTCCATAAAGGAATTGGTAATCGTCAGAACCGTTGGCATCAGAAAGACGACTGCAAAGGATGCGCAGACCAGGAAAACCAGCGCGCGTCCAACCCATTGGACTTTTTTTCTCATCCTTCCACATCCTTTCCGAAAATATTTTCGCAGATGAAGAGGATCGCGATGATCAATACCATTGCGCCTGCCATAATCACCGCTGCAGCCGAAAGTTTCTGATAATCCAGGGCCACAAACATATTGTTCATATAATGCTGGAGCATGTACAGCGATTCATACGGGTATTCCCCGGTCAGCAAAAATACCTCACGGAAGATTTTAAAGGAATTGATCAGCGACAGGATCGTTACAAACAGCAGCGTGGGGGAAAGGTAGCGCACTTTAATCTTAAAAAAGCAGTACAGCCTGCTTGCGCCGTCAACCTGCGCTTCTTCAATCAGTTCGCGCGGCATATTGTTCAGCGCCGCCATAAAAAGGATCATATTATAACCGAGGTTTTTCCATAAAAACATCAGGATAATCGGGAATTGGCCGTACTCCGATTTGAACCAGTCGATTTTGTCCAGCCCCAACTGCACCAGAAGATGGTTCAGCGTCCCGTTTAAATCGAATACAACCTGCCAGATCAACACAATTGATGCGATCGGCACCATCATTGGGCTTAGGAAAAAAGTACGCAGGATGCTTTTCCCCGGAATTTTGGATTCCAGCAGTAAGGCAAGCCCGAGCGCAAGAATCACTGCCAGGGGCACGGCGGTCAGCGAAAAGCTTAATGTGTTTTTCGCAGCAAGCCGGAATGCGTTATTGTTGATGACCGTTTTGAAATTATCCAGCCCTACAAAACTGTGGTTGGCAACATCCCCGCTGGTGACGGAATAATACATCACAACACAAAAGGGCAGGATATAAAAAAGGAGGACGCCGGAAAAACTTGCGAGCAAAAAAGCATTGCACGTAAGCTTTTCCCGCACCTCATATTTGGCTCGTACGGATTTGGTTTTCACACTGGCATCTCCCTGTATGGTCCCGGTTTCACGTTGCAGCCTGTGAGGCGGGAAAACCGCCTCACAGGCTCGGGTATAGTGGGTTTACGGGTTTACATTTTTTCGCTGACGTAAATGGAAGCACGGCTCTGGATCGTCGAGCAGACGTCGTCAACGCTCTTCTGGCCGCTGAAGAAGGCCGCAGATTCCTCAACAATAATGTCGTATATCTTCTCGTCATAAGAAGTTTCCGGCACAGCATAGTTAAGGATATCCAGGATCTGGTCAACATCTTCCTGCGTCAGGTATCCGACGTCGATTTCCTGCCCCGCAATATACATCGTATTGGGGCGGATGACCTCGTTGCCGTTTTCGTCGATGTAAGTATACGGGGTCATGTAGTCCTCTAAACTGTTTTCCCAGGCGGTCTTATTAATCCGGAAATTCCAGACATTCTCTTCCTGATATTTCTGGGTCAGGATTACACGCATGAATTCCCATGCGCCGTCTTTGTCTGCACAGGTCGAACTCATTGCCATGGAATTGGAATAGCTGACAACCGTGCCTTTTCCATTTGCAGAGGGGAAGCCGACGAAAGTGAACGGCTGGTTGCGGAACATGGCCTGGCAGTTCTGATAACTCCAGAAGTCGGACATATAGACCGTGTTGAGCATGACCTTCCCATTAAAGATCAGTGCATCTGTGGAATCGGTTTCGTAGTTGTAATCGTCGCCGTAAAATTCGTCCCAGTTGATTTCTTCCGGATAGCTGGCGATAAATTTTAAGAAGCTTTTGAATTCTTCGTTGTTAAAGTTGCATGTACCGGTTGTCCAGTCAATATAGTCGTCCTGTACCATACGGCACATATAGGAAATCAGGCTGCTGCGGGTCATTTCCGGACCGAAAGCGCTTGCATCCTCCGGCATCTTGGCCATTGCGGCTTCAAGATCTTTCATCGTCCAGCCGGGGGTATCGCCCACAACGCTGGATGCGCCGACCAGGGACTGGAAATAGAAACTGTCTGCAATGGTATAAAGCTTCCCATCCTCTGTCTGCAGCGGCTTGAACGCTTCATAAAGGATATCGTCCTTCAATTCCGCATCGTTCTGCAGGTACGGATAAAGGTCTTCAAGCAGGCCTTTATTTTGATACGTATCAAGCGGAAGACCCGAGGTCATGATAATATCCGGGACGACGCCGGAAATAATCTCTGCAGAAAGCTTCGTACGCCCGGCGTTGTAATCGTCTTCGGTGTTGTAAATCGAATAATCGTTGACTTTGATTCGGTACGTACTGTTGGATTTATTGAAGTTGATAATAACGCTGCGCAGGTTGTAATCCAGATATACGCAGGCAAGGGTAAGGATTGTTTTTTGCGGGATCTCGCTTGCCGGGACTTCCGTAAATTTTACAAGCTCCCAGCCGTTGCCGGAGGCTCTGTAGTTCTGTGAGGTGGCAAAAATTGTGCCGTCTTCCTGCGGGATGATATTGCGGATCTGGTTGGAATTGATGTCGCTGTCGATCCAGTTGATCAGCGCTTTGCTTTCGCCGGTTTCAATATCATAGCCGTACAGATTGGTGCTGTCATTGTAATACAGGTCGTAGACGCCGCCGGTATAAACATTGTAGACGTTATTCGGGAGCTTGATTTCTTTGCCGAATTCACCGGTCGCCAAGTCAATCGGGGCAAGTACGTAACCGCCCTCATTATTATAATACATCGCATGGACGGTATCGCCGACCAGAAGCATGCTGTTAATCCACTGATCGCCAAGCTCGATGGTGTTCTTCAAAACGCCGTCGTTGCCGAACAGGAAGATTTGGTTATTATTACCGTCGGAGAGGAAGAGATTGCCTTCTTTATCAACTGCCATCCCATTGAAAGAGACGTATTCTTCACCTTCGGTGATTTTGGAAATATCCAGGCTTACAAGCTGTGCGCCGGTATTGGAAAGCTTTCGGATATATCTGGCATCCCCGTCCCAGACGTACTGGTTGTTTTCATCAAAGTGATAAAAGCTTCCGGATTCGCTGATCCAGATATTGCCTTGTGAATCCACCGTCAGGTTTTCCACATAAACGTCGCCTTGCTTCCCCTCCGGGAGAGCCGGTTTTTCATAGTCGGGAAGTTTTTCGGCTCCGCTGCCGTCGACGTTCATTCTGTAAAGGACCTCGCTGGTAACTTCATATTCAGAAGAATATGTATAATAGATATCCAGCGATTCGCAATACTTTTTGCCGTCTTCGGTTGTTTCTTCGTCTTGCGTGGTGTCTTCGTTTTCTGCAACAGCGGTGTCATAGGCGATGATGTTGCCGCCGCTGGAAACGCCTGAATCAGGTTCGCTCATCTCGGACAGCTCGATGTCTTCATAGCCGAGAAGATTCCAGTTTTCATCGTAATAATCGCGGCGCGCGCCGGTGACTTCATTCCCGATAAAAACAAAAGTCCCGTTGCCATAGGCCAGGGAATTAATCCAGCTGAGGTTTTCCGGAAAGGCTGTATATTCCGGTTGATAAACATATTCGGATGTAGACGGCGTGTTGTTGTCCTTCTGGTCATTGCCGCCGTTCGGATTATTGGGATTGTCTGCCTGTCCGTCTCTGCTGCATCCTGCCGCAAGCGCAAGAATCATCGCGAGCGACATAAGCAGTGCAATGCTGCGTTTGAATTTGCTGGTCATAATATCTCCTTTTTCCTTTAGGTTTTTGCTGCCGGCGCAGCTTTTTGTGTTACCTATAGATTTGACGTATCTGACAATAAAATGTTTCAGAAAAGTGCGTAAAAAATTCATGGTTCATTATACCACATGTGACCGAAGAAGGAAAGGCGGGATACAATATTTTGATTCCTGTTGGCATAAAATAACATAAAGCCCGGTTTTTCACTGGCTTGCCTGCTTTTTTTTCGCATTTTTCCGGTATTTGCCCGGGAATACTCCATTCAAACGGCAAAAAGGAGTGAAAACATGATCGCCTGTATACTCGCCGGCGGCGAAGGTACGCGGTTGCGGCCGATTAGCTGCCGGAATCCAAAACCAATGACGAAACTTTTGACGCATCCTGTTTTAGGGCATATGCTAACGCATCTGCGTACCTGCGGCCTGGAACAGGCTGCGGTGACGCTGCGGCATATGCCGGACAGGATCCGGGATTATTTTGGAAATGGG
Source organism: uncultured Eubacteriales bacterium (assembly GCA_934546935.1). GTDB lineage: Bacteria > Bacillota > Clostridia > Oscillospirales > QAMX01 > CALWJF01. The sequence continues at coordinate 13,850 of CAKTEH010000002.1, read as the reverse complement.
GAAGAATGGGGAGTCCGGCTGGAATACTTTGAGGAAACGCAGCCACTTGGGACAGCCGGTGCAGTCGCCAACTGTACGTTCCCCGATGGGGAGGATATCCTGGTCGTTTCCGGCGACGCAGTGTGCGACTTCGACTTCCGCGAAGCGCTTGCTTTCCATCGCGCGCGTGGCGCGCAGGCGACAATATTGCTTTCCCGGCAGAGCGAGCCTTTGGAGTATGGCATAGTCGAGTGTGCTTCGGATGGACGCGTGGAACGCTTTGTTGAAAAGCCGGCGTGGAACCGCGTCAGCACAGATACGGTGAATACGGGTATTTATATCCTCTCCCCTTCGGTGGTACAGCGTATTGCGCGGGGGAAGGCCAGCGATTTTTCACGGGATATTTTTCCGGAGATGCTGCGGCGCGGCGACGCGCTTTATGCGTTTGCCGCGCAGGGGTACTGGTGCGATATCGGGGACTGCGCCGCCTATCTGCGCTGTGTGCATGACGCTCTGGCCGGGCGGATCCGGATCGACCTTCCGCATGCGCCGGACGGCATCTGCTCGCTTTCGGAAATCCCCGCAGGCGTCGAGGTCTGCCCACCGGTGTATATCGGCAGGGATGTGCGCATCGGACGCGACGCACGTATTGGGCCCTATACGGTGCTGGACGACGGCGCATGCGTCGGACGCGGCGCGGTGGTTGAGGGGAGCATTTTGCGCGGCAGCGCGGGAAATAATGCATCCATGTATCAGGCAATTGCCGAGCGTGCAAGCCGGATTGAGGCATGGTCGAGCCTTGGCGCCGGGTCTGTCCTTGGAGAGGGCGCACATGTTGGCGAGCATACGGAAGTACGGCCGGGCGTACGGATTTGGCCGGACTGCGATACCGGTTCAGACACGGTCGTACGCTTTAATATGAACGCCATCGGCAGGATGCGCCGTCTTCGTTTTTCTGCGGATGCGGCATGCGAGGGTGCGCTTGGCTGTGACCTTACCCCTGAGTTCGGCGCAAGCCTTGGTTCCGCACTGGCAAGCGTATGCACCGGGGCGGTTGGCTGTGCTTCGGATGGGAGCCCTGCTGCGGAGGCGTTTTTGCAGGCCGTGCTCAGCGGGATCCGGGTCTGCGGCGAGCGGGCTGTTGTAATCGGCGCGCAGCTTGCGGCGCAGGCTGCCTTTGCCGCCCGGCAGGCCGGTTATGGCTTGAGCGTCTATGTTGGGCGCTGCGGCACAGGCCTGCGGATCCGGCTGTTCTCCGGCGATGGGATGTGCGCTGACGAATCGGTGCGGCGCCGGATTGAGAATCTGCTTTCCTCGGCCGATTACCGCCGCGTGGGCGAGGAAGATGTCGGCGCGTTGGTGAAAAACGACCACGCTGCGGAGGACTATTGCCGGGCGTGCCTGGAATATGGACGGCTTTCCGGGCACAGCTTCCGTGTCGGGGAAGGTGCCGGCGGGTCGGTGCTGTGCAATATTCTGTGGCTTATGGGCGCGAGGGTCGGAGAAGACGCATTGCCTGCGTTTTTCCCCTCGGCTGACGGCCTGTGTCTGGAAGCACAGGATGAAAACGGTTGTATGCTGGACGACGCCCATACCCTGGCCTGCGCATTCTACGCGGCCCAGTCTGTCTTTGCGGGCGGGGAATCCGCCTGCCCTGATGACGCCCCGGAAATTCTGTCCCAAATTGCGGAGAATTTCGGCAGGCAACTGATCCGTCCGCATACAAACGCCCGCGCCCGGGATCTGCTTGCGCAAATGCCTTACCTGCACGACGGAGTAATGCGCGCCGCGTTTTTAGCGGCGTACCTTGTGCGGGAAAACACGACACTGACGGAGCTTGCAGGCCGGATTCCGCGCTTTGATTTCTATAGGGAAGAAATCCCGCTGCACTGCGGCCGGGCGGCGTTTATGCGCGCGGCACGGCAGGCTGGGTTTTCTGGGCCCGATGGCAGCGGCGGCATACGTTTTGCGCCAAGCTGCCAACGCGAGGCATTGACGGTTTATGCGGAGAGCAGCTCAATAGAAGCGGCCCGGGAGCTGTGCGCGGGCTTCTGTGAACAGGCAAAACGTCTGGATACTGATATAAAACGCCAAAAAATCAGGGATTAAATTTTTGTGAACTGGAAGAATCCACAAAAATAATCCAAAATATAAAATTCGCGTGAAAATGACCGGGTATCGTGGTATAATAAACCCGGTCGAAGGACAAGGCGGGATCGTGACCTGCGTCGGAGTCCGGATCCGTATTCAGACGGATTCGCCGCCGCCGTCGCGAACCTGCCTGTTCTGTTACATACGCAGGCGGCGAGGGACAGGCCGTTTGCCGGTATTGAAAAATACCTGTGTGTAGATTGAAAGCCGGGTTTGCGCCGGCTTTACTGTTGTGCGCTTTTTACGGGGGTTTAGTGCGCTTTTGCGGCGTACATGCCTGATCCGCGGATTTCGGGAGGATGCGTATCCTGCGCTTCCAGGATCCCCGTATGACTGCCGGCAGTGCCGTTAACATAGAAAAAGAAAGGAATTTTATGGCACAAAAAACTCAAAAATTAAAGATTATCCCCTTAGGCGGCCTCAATGAGATTGGAAAAAATATTACAGTAATTGAATACGGACAGGATATCCTGGTTATAGACTGCGGTATGGCATTCCCTGATGAAGAAATGTTGGGTATAGACTCTGTAATCCCGGATGTGAGTTACCTGGAAAAAAATGCAGACCGCGTGCGCGCATTTATTATCACCCATGGCCATGAAGACCATATTGGCGCGCTGCCTTATGTCCTGCGCCAGGTCAATGCTCCGATTTACGGGACGGCGCTGACGCTGGGTATTATTGAAACCCGGCTTGCCGAACATAAGCTGCTGGATAAGGTGAAGCTCCATACCGTACAGCATGGGGACCATGTCCGCCTTGGTTGCTTCAATGTGGAATTTATCCGCACCAACCATTCCATGGCCGATTCCGCTGCGCTTGCAATTAATACGCCGATCGGCGCCCTGATTTTTACCAGCGATTTTAAAATCGATATTAATCCCGTCGTCGGCGAGATGACCGATCTGACCCGGTTCGGTGAATACGGGAAAAACGGCGTATTGCTTCTGATGCAGGATTCGACCAACGTTGAACATCCCGGTTTTTCGCTCGGTGAGCGTAAAGTTGGGGAGTCTTTTGAAAAAATTATCGAAAATTGTGATAAGCGGATCATTATCGCTATGTTTGCGTCCAATGTCCACCGCATCAAGCAGGTGATTGATATTGCCAGCCGTCATGGGCGGAAAGTTGCCGTTTCCGGAAGAAGCCTGGAAAACAATATCGCCGTTGCCAAAAAACTTGGCTACCTGGATATCCCGGAGGATACGCTGGTAGAGCTGCCAATGATAAAAAAGCTGCCTCCTGAGAAAACGGTGATTATCGCTACAGGAAGCCAGGGCGAGCCCTTGTCCGCGCTTTACCGTATGGCTTTCTGCAATCACCGCCAGATTGATGTGAAAAAAGGCGACCTTGTCGTTTTGATGGCTTCGCCGATCCCCGGCAATGAAAGCTCTGTCTACCGGATGATTAACGAGCTGTTCCGCCGCGGCGCGGATGTAATCCATGACAAGCTTGCCGAAATCCATGCGTCGGGCCATGCATGCCAGGAAGAACTGAAAATGATCCTTGCGTTGACCAAGCCGAAATATTTTATGCCCGTGCATGGCGAGTACCGCCATCTTGTGGCGCACAGCAAACTTGCGCAGAGTATGGGCGTCCCGGCGCAGAATATTTTTATCAGCGACATCGGGAAAGTCTTGGAAATTTCAAAGCGCAGCGCCAAATTTAATGGAACTGTCCCCTCAGGCAAGGTATTGGTTGACGGCCTGTCTGTCGGTGATGTCGGAAGCGTTGTACTGCGTGACCGCAAGCATCTGGCCTCCGACGGCATAATTGCGGTGGTTGTCACGGTCGATTCCACCCAGCGCCAGGTTGTGGCGGGTCCGGAAATTATTACGCGCGGATTTATTTATGTGCGCGAAAGCGAAGATTTGATGGAGCAGCTGCGTGCCGCCGCCGCCAAAGCCGTTGAGCGCAGCATGCGCGAAAATACACGCGACTGGAATGCGATGAAGACTACAATTAAGCATGATGTTTCCGGCCTGATTTACCAGAAAACGAAACGCAGCCCAATGGTGCTGCCTATTATTACCGAAATATAAAAAAGTCTGGCGTCCAGATGCGCGGACAAGCCTTTGTCCGGGACTGTGCGTGAAGGCGGAACTTGTACTCAAATCCCCGGCACATCGTGCCGGGGATTTTCCAAAGGCGCCTTTCTAGGCCTTTGTTGCAGGCGTTTGCCGTTTTGATGCCAGGCAGATGTAAATTCAGATCCCGGGGAGGTGTGTGTGTTGATTAAAATCCTGATTGTAGAAGACGAGGAGCCGATCCGCAATCTGATCCGCCTGGCGCTGCGCAAGGCAGGCTATTGCGTCGCCTGCGCTGAGGATGGTATGCGGGCTGCGGATATGCTGGAGCAGCAATGCTTCGACCTGATCCTGCTGGATGTTATGCTGCCGCAGGTGGACGGGTTTGAGCTGATGGAATATATAAAACCGCTGGGGATCCCGGTGATCTTTATCACAGCGAAGAATTCGGTTTCCGACCGTGTACGCGGCCTGCGTATGGGTGCGGAGGACTATATCGTCAAGCCTTTTGAAGTGCTTGAGCTCCTGGCCCGGGTCGAGGTCGTGCTGCGCCGTTATAAGAAAACGGATGCAGTATTGGATATTGGGGGACTGCACATCGATACCATATCGCATCGTGTGCTGCGCGCAGGCGCAGAAATCATGCTTACGCCGAAAGAATACGAGCTTTTGCTGCTGTTTGCCCGGAATCCCAACACGGCGCTTTACCGCGAAACGATTTACGAACGTGTTTGGGGTGGGGAATATGCCTATGGTTCCAAAACCGTGGACCTGCATGTCCAGCGCCTGCGCAGGAAGGTGGGCTGGGATACGCAGCTGCGTGCGCTCAGCAAAGTTGGATACCGCCTGGAAATTTAGCTGTGTGCCGGGCACAGTTGTGCCGCGCCCGGCAAGGGGGGGGAGGGTTCAGATGAAATTCCGCGTGAAGATGGCGCTGTGCATGACCTGTCTGATTTCCGTGTTGTTCGGCGCGGGGGCTTCGGTGCTTTTGTCTATTTCTTTTGACAATTCCCTTGAGTTGGAAAAGCAAAACGCTGATAACGCTTATAAAATGGTGCTGGGAAGCCTGAAACTGGTGAACGCGGTCAAGGAGTCCCCTGATTATGCAGATATTGCGTATACCCTGGACAGCTTTTCTGATGGGAATGTTGAGGCGTGGGATGCGCTTCGGCTGCGCACGCAGGACGAGGTGCTTTATATGGATGGGCAGGCGCCTTTTGAAACGTACTGTGCGCAGGTGTTGGCAGGCAGCCTGGTAACCTCCTGTATTGAGGACGGGGAGGGCCGCCGGTATTTGCAGTTGTCTACCAGCTTTTCAGCGGGGCCCTCGACGATGATGCTGGATGCTGCGTATGAGATTACTGCGCTTTACGACGCGGCCCATGCACAAAACAGCGCATATCACCGGATTTTTCTTGTTTTGGTGGCTGCGGCTGCGCTTGTATCCTATACAGTTTCCTATTTCCTTTCCGCACCGCTTGGCCGGCTTTCGCGCGCGGCGCGCTCTATTGCCTCCGGAGACTTTGCTTATCGTCCGCATATCCATTCTACAGATGAAATCGGGGCGCTTGCAGCGGATTTTGACCGTATGGCGCAGGCGCTGGAAGAAAATATTGGGGAACTGGAAGCGGCAATGCAGCGCCAGGAGAGCTTTATGGCCAGCTTTGCGCATGAGCTGAAAACCCCCATGACATCAATTATCGGCTATGCGGATTTCATCCGGAGCCAAACCCTTTCCCCGGAAGAACTTTCCGACGCGGCAAATTATATCTTCTCCGAAGGAAAACGCCTGGAAAGCCTTTCACTGAAGCTTTTGGACCTGCTTGTACTGAAACGGGAAAAACTAAAGCTTCAGCCGCTTAGCCCGGCAGTTTTGACGCGTGGCCTCGTTCAGCACCTGGAGCCGGTATACCGCACCGGAGGCATCCGCCTGCAGTGCCGCTGCGAGGAGGGAGTTTGTCTGCTCGAACCGGATTTATACAAATCCCTTTTGGTCAATCTTATGGATAATGCCCGCAAGGCGCTTTCCGATGCGAAAAATGGCAATATCTATGTCCTGGTGCATATGCTGCCTGACGGATGCCGGATCCAGGTCGCGGATAACGGCCGTGGTATCCCGCCCGAAGCGCTTGCCCATTTGACGCAGGCTTTCTACCGTGTCGATAAGTCCCGTTCCAGACGTGCCGGCGGCGTGGGGCTGGGGCTTACGCTGTGTAGTGAAATCGCACAGGCGCATGGCGGGCAGATTTCGTTCGAAAGCAGGATGGGGAACGGTACCTGTGTTACCGTCAGCCTGCGGGGAGGCCGTGCATGAGTTGGAAAAAAATGCTGGTTTCGGGGTTTGCGGCACTCGCGGCGGTAGTTGTTGGGTTCTTTTTGCCCGACCTGGCCGGCGCCGTCCAACGCCGTGCGCTGTCACAGGGCAGCGAGCGGGTTAATGTGGAAAATATTGAACTGCATTTTGCACAAATGACCTTTGCGGAAAAGCTGGAGACAGCTGTAACCGGAGACACGGAGATTGTTATGGATACCGGGGCCCATCTGTCGCAGAAGGACGCGGTTGGCTGCGCCCAGGATATGCTGTTGTTTTTTCAGGAGACCGGTTTTTCTGATGTGGATCCTTATGACTCTGGGCTCGGTTTTTCGGCGCAGGCTTTTTATACGGTTTCCTACGCATCTCTGGAAAGCTTTGTCCAATGGCGCATAGTCATACGGGACGAAGCGCAGGGCCTTGAGATGTATCTGCTTCTTGATGACGAAAGCGGTTTGCCCCTTGCCTTTTCCCGTCTTCCTCAAAGTCCGGCGCATATGGAGCTCTCTCCTGGGGAGATTGCCATAGCATGGGGCATGCTTTACGCCGAGTTTACAGGTTTGGAATTTGTCGGCGCGTATCCGCCGGATACAAAGACGCTGATAGAGGCGGCGTCAGATACGTTCGAAAATACGGATCCGTACACGGATGTTTCCGAGTGGGAGCAATGGATTCTGGAACTGCGTCAGCAGGATGACAGGACGGTCCGTCTCAGCTTCTTCTGCCTGGACGGGTATTATTATTTTAACGTTTTTTGACGGCTTTTTGACGGCAGTTTTTTACCGGAAAGACGCAATCCCCTCTTATAATTTGAAAACGTACCCATTCCAGGAGTATTCTGGAAGTTTTGGGGAAAAATTCAAATATAGGAGGGGATTTTTATGCGCAGACAGGGACGGATATTGCGGCATGTGCCCTGGATATTTGCCGGGACTGCATCTTTTCTGCTGCTTTCCGTGTTTATGCTGCATACCTGGACACAGACGCTTTATGATTCGGACGCGTTTTTTTCGCCAGAGTCGGATGAAAAAGCTTTTTCCGGTCCGGTACGGGCGCAGGAGCCACAGGAGGATTCAGAAATTATACGGACACCGCAGCAAACCCGGAGCCTTCAGGAGGATTGGCGGCTTATACTGGTCAACGCACAGCATCCGATGCCGCAGGATTATGAAATTGAACTGACCCAGCTGCGAAACGGCCATGCAATTGACAGCAGGGCCTATCCGGATTTGCAGGCAATGATGGACGCCTGCCGCGCGGAGGGGCTGTCGCCGCTGATCTGTTCTTCGTACCGTGATGAACCGTATCAACGCACGCTTTATGAGAATAAAGTGGCGGAGCTTTCCGCAGGCGGTCTTTCCGGCGCAGAAGCGCAGAAAGCCGCAGCGCAGATCGTTGCGCCGCCCGGCACCAGCGAGCATCAGACGGGTTTAGCCGTGGATATTGTAGATATGGATTACCAGCTGCTCGACCAGGCGCAGGAGGACACGCCGGTCGGGCAATGGATGCTTGAAAACAGCTGGCGCTATGGCTTTATCCTGCGCTACCCATCTGCACACAGCGGCTGTACCGGGATTGACTATGAACCATGGCATTACCGTTATGTGGGGCTTGATGCGGCAGAAGAGATTTATGAGCAGGGCCTGTGCCTGGAGGAATATCTCGCCTTACAGAGCTGCGGCGCTTGACAGCTTTTCCGCCCTTGTGCTATGCTGGACTTACAGATCTGCACAGCAGGAAGGATAGGATATGCAGCTTTTGATACGAAAAATGGGTCAAAGCCGATGGGAAAATGCTAAGGCTGTACAATACTGTCATGAAATTGTGGAATATGCCCATGCGCCTGCGGCCGCAGGCCTGGTCGTGCTTTCCGCCCGTTCCCCGGTTTTTGCCGGGCTGGGTGAAAACCGGATCAAAATCGTGGACGAGGGATTTCTGTGGCTTCAGCTAGCGCCGGAAAACGGTTTTTTCTGGCTGACGGCGATGTATGATGAAAATGCAAAGCTTGTGCAGTTCTATTTTGATATCACGCTGGGGAATCACATCCGCACCGATGGGGGAAGCTGGTTTGCCGACGCATTTGCCGATGTCGTAATTACTCCCGGTTGTCCGCCACGGCTGCTCGATGCGGAGGAACTCGACCAGGCGCGGAGGGAGGGGCTGCTCAGTACGGCACAGGCGAAGGCTGCGTTGCAGCATGCCCATGAAGTTATGCGTGGTTATGCCGATTCTTCGGCGCTTGCCGCCTATTGCGGAAAGCTGCTTGTACGTCTGCGCGCACGCTGTGCGGCACAGCGTGCGCCCCGGCACGTGAACTCATGCATGTTGCCAGAGACTGGCTTATAGATTTGTATTCATGCCGGCGGCTCTGCCGGCTTCGGCTTCCCGAAAGAACCGGAGCGGTCTCTGCGCATAATCCGCCCAGCGGTGTGCATTTTATCTGCATACCGCTGGGCGGATTTTTTATTGCTATGGGAGCTATACGGGCCGGATATGGACTTCCCCAACCTGTACGGCTTCCTCTCCGCCGTCAGCACGGCGGATATGCAGGGAAAAATCTTCGCCAATGCCCAGCGCCTGTGCACACAGCTTCCGTCCGCCGCGCAGGACCCATATCTCTTGCCCGTCAAGCAGGCTGCGCTGCCGGTACTGCGCCAACAGCTCTGTTTCGGCAAGCGACAGCGCGTCAAGGAAGCGGTCGCAGATTCCCGCAATAACCTGCGCGCGCAAGTCGCGTGCCGGTTTGCTGGCAAAAACAGTGCCGGCGGTTTCCTGCAGTTGCGGTGGGAATCCTTCTTTAGGCGGATAGAGGTTTACGCCAAATCCGCATACAAGCGATTCCACGGCGCCGGATTCCAGGCCGGTGGCAAGTTCCGTCAGGATCCCGACAACCTTGCGCCCGTCAACGTAGACGTCGTTGACCCATTTGATCTGTGCCGTTTTCCCGCTCACGGCTTCGATCATCTGTGCCGCTGCCAACGCGGCTGCAGGCGTTACGCAGCGCAAACGGGAAAGCGGCCAGTCTGGCCGGAGCAGAAGGCTGAAATAAGCGCCGCTGTCTTCCGGGGAGAAAAATGTCCGGCCATAGCGCCCGCGGCCTGCGCTCTGCTGCCGTGCGGCAAGCAGGAGTCCGTCCGGCGCGCCCAGGGCAGCCCGGCGTTTTAACTCGGCATTGGTGGACGGCAGCGTCTCATATACTTCCGGGAAGATGTTGCTATGGCGCAGCGCGGCACATATATCCGCCGCGCTGAAGCGCCCGGGGTCGGAGATCAGACGGTAGCCGAGTCTTGTGGATGCTTCGATTCCAAACCCCTCCCTGCGCAGCGCTGACACCGCTTTCCACACCGCGTTGCGGCTGACGTGCAGCGCGGCGGATAACGCCTGCCCGGACAGGTATTTGTTTTCAGATTCCCGTAGCGCGCGATAAACTGCATCCTGGATCGACATGACGTCCGCACTTCCTGTAAAGCAAAATTTCCGCCGCAGAAACAGCGTTTTCAACAGTATAACACAACTGCCGGGCAATTGTCACCTCTTTTGATATAAGGGTTGATAAATCTATGGACCTTTTATAATATAAAATAGACAATACAATTTACGAGGTGTTTTTATGCGTGTAACAAGACGGTTTACGGTCCGGGAAACCGCTTATATTGCGTTGTTTACTGCCCTGATTGCTGTATGCGCTTGGATTTCAATTCCTGTCGGGGAAATTGCCTTTACCATGCAGACATTCGCCGTATTTACTGCCGTGGGTCTGCTGGGGACACGGTGCGGTACAATATGCGTTGTGGTATATATCCTTATTGGCGCGGCGGGAGCCCCGGTATTTTCCAATTTTACTGGCGGTATAGGTGTGTTGTTCGGCGCTACCGGCGGGTATATTATCGGTTTTGTTTTTTCCGCGCTGCTGGCCGGAACGCTTATGAAACGGGTTCCGGAGATTTCGGGAAAGTGGCAGACAGTTGCGCTCCAGGCACTGGCGATGCTTGCGGGGCTTATCGTGTGTTATGCGTTTGGGACAGCCTGGTTTGTCCTCGTTTATGCGCCGCGCGCTGCCAAAAGCGTTACGATCCTCGGTGCGTTAAGCGCCTGTGTATTTCCTTATATCCTTCCGGATCTTTGCAAAATTGCATTGGCGCTTGGCCTGAGCCGCAGACTCAAACCGCATATCCGGCTATAGGGAAACGCCGGAAAATTTTCTCCTGTAAGGCCGAAATTTTGCCGCTCTAGTAAACATAGAGTGACAAAAGCCCGCGTCCGCTGTATAATGCAGACAAAAGGGGAGGACGATATGGACTTTACAAAGACGGGTTTATTCATTGCACAGCTGCGCCGCGCAAAAGGATGGACACAGGCCCAGTTGGCCCAGCAGCTGGGCGTCACGGATAAAGCCGTTTCCCGCTGGGAAACGGGAAGGGGGTTCCCGGACGTCGGCATACTTGTACCGTTGGCCGGTGCGCTGGGTGTTTCTGTAATTGAGCTGATCAACGGCGAACGTGCTGCAGCAGAGATACCGGTGGAACAGGCAGATGCGGCGGTACTGGACACATTGATGCGGACCCGCCGGATGATCCGTAGGATGGCCGGGTTGCTTCTGCTGCTTTTTGGAGCTGGGACGGTTGTATTTCGGTTTTTATATATTGCCGGGAATATGGCTGCACCAGTGTTGGTACTGGGGATAGGGATGGCATTGGCCGGGCTGCAGCTTATGTTTGTGAAGCAGGCCTCCCTGCAGGGCCGCGGGCGTGCGAAGCTTCCGGTATGCGCTTGCTGTGCTGTTTGGCTTGCCCTGCTGTTGGAACTGCTGCCGGGTAGCGTCCGGATGGCGTTTGCCGCCGGACCGGGAGAACGAATTTTTCAAAATGTATCTTATTTCAGCCTGCTCCCTTTTGGCTATGGTAATATTTTTCCCTTTTTGACAGGATGTCTGACCTTTGGGATTGCGCTTATCCTTCTGCTGCTGCGCCTGCGGGGAGGGGGAATGCCGTGCCTGCGGAATACAGCGTTTTTTTGCACGGTGATATGTGTTGTCCTGTCGGCTTTTGCAGCTTTTTTCGGAGGGTATATATCGCCTGCCGGTATCGCAATTGTGGCGCTGCTTACTGCTTCTGCTGTTATGCAGTACTTGGGAAATTATCGGGACTTATGATGGTATATGGACGCGGCATTTGATGCACAAGTAGGAAGCGCCCAGGTGTGTCTATTTTCCTACCGCGGGGAAGCCTTTCTGGGGAATCGGCAGGAGGACGAATGTATTCCTCAATTAGGCAGGGCTGCGCAGGTACGTGGAAGCACTGGATCGGTGGGATTCTATGTGATCCTCAACGTGATGTATTTCATGCCCGTACAGTTGCAAAAAACAGGACTAATAAACAAAGACGGGGATATCGTTGCAGATATCCCCGTCTTTGTTTGCGCCTGCCCGATAAATGGGAAATTAATAGCTTTTATTTCAGCTTTTTATATAATATCTGTTTTACCTTATTTAAGTTGGGGCTACAAAGCAAAGGAAGAATATTTAACAATATTTCCGGCTTTAAATCCCACCAACAGAAACGGAGAAGTAAATCAATAAGTTCATCATTAAAACGTTTTTTTATAAACTTAGCTGGATTACCGCCATAAACAGTGTAAGCTGGAACATTTTTCGCAACAACCGAATAGGCGGCAATAATGGCTCCATCACCAATTTTTATACCGGGCATAATGACGCTTTCGCGGCCAATCCACACATCATTGCCAATAACGATATCCCCTTTATGCGGAAGTTGATTTAAGTGCGGCGGTGTGTTTTCTGACCGTGCACCTCCAAATACATTAAATGGATAAGTCGTTGCACTGCAAAGACGATGATTAGCAGCCCCCATGATAAATATTGTCCAATAAGCAATTTGACAAAATTTCCCGATAATCAGTTTGTCGCAGAACTCTGGATAGTTGAATAATACATTGATTCTATTAAAGGTAATACCAGTTTGCCGAGTACTTTCTTACACAGATTATAGCATCTGATATATAAAAATGCGAGGGCAAGATTTTTCCTCCTGCCCTTGTCCACTAAGCCATATTTTCAATAGAAATGATAACTTCTCTAAACGCTCTATCCCGGTCGACAAACAAGTAAATGATTGGTAGTATATTCCTTTTGCCGCATAATTGGCTTTATACAGTTGAGTTGCGCCTATTGCTAAAATCTCTTTGGTAAATTGCGCCTCTTCAAGAAGGGCAGAGAAAGTTTTATTGTAATACATTACCTACCGCGACGGCGAGACGAGTTTGAAACAAGTCAACGAATACGGGCACGCGGTGTATACCGCTTTGCAGGAATATAACCAGGCCCGCGAGGCCGAACGTGAAGCAAATCCGGAGGCGGCACGGGAGGCGGGCGCAAAAGCGGAAGAACTGGCAACGGTGCAGACAAAGACCGTTGCCCGTGCAGAGGATGTTCTTGCCGCAGAAGAGGCCGGGCGTGCAGCGGCGCGGGCGGAGAGCGGCGCGGAAACATTAAGCAGCACGAATATAAACACAGACCCGCAAACACATTCGACCGAACAGATGCGGGGAATAAATGAATATGTCCGTTCAACGGATCGCGGATTAAAGGCTTTCTTTGAAAAATATCTTAGAAATCCAAAAGATGCTTTTGCGAGATATACGATTTCCAAAGCATCAGAACGACAGACAAAAGACATTTCCCGGATTTTAAACGGAGATTATTCCGGTTACCAAAACGCAATCGACAGAAATGGCGTGCTTCATATTCTGAACGGACATGGACAACAGGGAACCACCGATCAGTCCATGTCCGACATAAATGATGCAGCAAGAATTGGCTACATTCTTCAAAACTATGATACGGTAGAACGCGCTATGCAAAGCGACGGTACGCCGGATAGATCTTATGGTTATAGGGATAAAAATAATAATCCCGCGCCGCTTGTGAAATTCACAAAAAAAATAAACGGCTCCTATTATGTAATAGAAGCCGTTCCGGATTCCGCATATAAGAAAATGTGGGTTGTTTCCGCATATATAGGAAACAATAACTCTGGAAGTGGTTACGCAAGTGCTATTGATGCCGAAGCCCCCAGCCTGTCGTCCGAAACGTCCCTTCCTTCTCCCACTTCCGAAGAAAGTATACAGGAAGAAAGGAGAATTGTCAAGGGACAGGAGTCGGCTGTAATGCCGCAGGAGCGCGAAAACGGGCGGGACGTGTCTGCGGTCAACCGCACAGAAACCGCGCCTGCGTCGTTTGACACAGACGACACGTCGGTATTTGCGGAGGAAATGGCGCGGGAGGTTTATGAATCGCTTTCCTCCATGTACGAAGGACAGACCCTGTACGAAGCGGTTGGGGATGAGGCAAACCGATTAAGAAT
>CAKTEH010000001.1 GCA_934546935.1 uncultured Eubacteriales bacterium | reverse complement strand
TTCGTACCGTGTTCCCTGCCTTTGAAAACATTGATTTTACTGACTTTCTTATGTTTTCTTATTAGGAGGCGAGGGAACACATCGCTTTTTTTTAAAATACGAGCTGCTGTGCGTAGAAATCATGGCCGTACATGTGCACTTTCGCGCATTGTATAAAGCCGTTTTTACGGTAAAGCGCCTGTGCAGCATCGTTTTTACAAGCGACAAGCAGACGGATACCATCACAGCCCTGCTGTTTTGCAGTACATATGCACGCACGTACGATCTGCATACCGAGCCCGTTGCCTTGCAGGGCAGGACACACGCCGACACGCGCTAATTCCCAGGGATTCAGCAGCGTATCCGGCCAGATCAGACCTGCAAGCTCCCCAAACGCGCCGGCAGAGGCGACGGCTGCAAGTCTTCCCATATCATCCCGCAGGCAGTACAAGGCATTACGCTGCAAATCGAACTGCACAGTTTCCATATTGGGATAAGACGCATCCCAAGTGCAACCGGGCGTGCTAAGCAGCGAGCCGTAAAATGCAAGAATTTCTCCGGCTTCCGGCGCCGCAGCCGGTATAAACCGATACACAGGCATACGAAGAGCTCTCCTTTCTGAAAACTATCTTGCGGTAAGCATCAGCATAATCCATTTTCAGATTTCTTTTACCATAAACAATTCTGCCGGCTGTGCGTAGCGCGGTATATCCACAGTCATGCAACCGCAGTCGCGATAACCAAGCCGCCGGTAAAAATGCTGCGCCTGCTCGTCAACCTGCGTCGTTGTCAAAACCATGCCATAGCCGCGTGCATGCATTTCATGCTCCCAGAATTCCATGGCCGCGCGGCCATAACCCTTTCCCCGGCTCCCTTCCTCCAGAAAGAGGAGCGTCAGGCAAGGGATTGTATCCCAAAACAGGTTATATCGCATCACACCGGCAGGACGAAGGTTTTCTCTCAGAATATAATAGCGCCGCTGCGCGATCTTGAAAAGGAACTCTTCCTCAGAAATATGAGGATCCAAAGCTGCGCAAAACGCATGATCTTCCCTTTTCGCAAACACGATGGAAAACATATACAGAATCCCCCGTCCGTTCAGTAACAAGCTTTATTTAAAATCCGTTGTTCCGCCGAAAGGCCGCTGGTTTTCTCCAAATACTGTGAAAACTATGTGCAGGCAGAACCGGCCCCATATGTCAGAGTACATAATCGAACTGATACCCCTCGACATCGACCGTATCTCCTTCGGAAATTCCAAGTTCTTCCAGCTTTTCATATACGCCTGCGTCATGAAGCGTCTTATCAAAAAACATGCGCGACTCATAATCGCTGAAATTAACGCTGCGGATCAACTGCTCCAGCCAGGCGCCGGCAACGTAATAAACACCGTCCTCAATGGTGATTTCAACCTCCCGGCTTGCCGCCGGATCCGTCTGCGGCGGGATATATTCCGGTTCAAAAACCAGTACCGGCGGAAGCTGCTGAAGCCTGCGCGCACATGCGCGCACGAGCTCACGCGTACCCTGCGTAGTTACAGCGCTGATTTCATAATACTCATACCCTCGCGCGAGGATATAATCACGAAATGCAATGCGTTTTTCCTCATCCAATACCGTGTCCGTCTTATTGGCAACCACGATCTGCGGACGTTTCGCCAAAGCCTCGCTATAGACGGCAAGTTCGCGGTTAATCGTCTCAAAATCTTCAATTGGGTCCCGGCCCTCAACCCCCGAAACATCCACGATATGCACAAGCAAACGGCAGCGCTCAACATGGCGCAGGAAATGATGGCCAAGCCCGGCACCCTCCCCGGCGCCCTCGATCAGGCCCGGGATATCGGCTGCGACAAAAGACGTGGACTCATCCACCGCCACCACGCCGAGGTTTGGCACCAGCGTTGTAAAATGATAATTTGCAATCTTTGGGCGCGCCGCAGAAATCACGGACAACAGCGTGGATTTCCCCACGTTCGGGAAACCAAGGAAGCCTACGTCCGCCAGAAGTTTCAGCTCCAGGATCAGTTCAAAGCTTTCACCCGGCATCCCCGGGCGGGCAAAGCGGGGCGTCTGTCGGCGGGCATTGGCAAAATGTGCGTTTCCCCAACCACCCCGGCCGCCATGGGCCACAATGAATGGTGCGTTCCCGGAAATGTCCTGGATCAATGCGCCAGATTCCGCCTCGCGTATCAGCGTACCGCGCGGCACCCGAATCACGACATCCGCCCCGCGTTTGCCAAAGCAGCGGCCGCCGCGTCCATTTTCACCATTTCCAGCCACATACTTGCGCGTATATCGAAAATCCATCAGGGAGGACATATGATTGTCCGCAATAAAGACGATATCCCCGCCATTCCCGCCATCCCCTCCGTCCGGACCGCCGTTGGCAATATATTTCTCGCGGTGGAACGATACCGCCCCATCCCCGCCGCGTCCGGCAAAGACACGGATTTTAACCAGATCTACAAACATAATTTCTCCGATTTCACTGTATGATTTGCTCTGCGCTGGACAGGACATCCGCGCGCTTGTACTCCCGGCAGTCAGACGTGCGGATCAGACAGCCATAATCCACCAGATCCCGCCGGACCAGCACATAGTCGGCAAATGAAATCCATGCGCGGATACAGTTGTTGACCTCAACTTCCGTATAAGTCCGCCCCGGCTCAAATTTACCTGCAATATAAAGGGTGGCATAAACACGCTTTCCAAACTTCGCCGGATAGCGCACAACGCGCCCATCTGCATCGAGAAGCCGGGAAAGGAACTGTATATCCATAGTATACCCGCTTTCTGCCTCTTTACAGGCAACACCACGGCAGGACAGGAGAAAATTTCCGTCCTGTCAAATAAATTAAAAAAAAGCCGGCAGGATTTCCCGCCGGCTTTTCAATCTGATTTACTGCTCGACTGCGTAGACAGAAACCTTCTTGCGGTCACGGCCAACACGTTCAAAACGAACGGTACCGTCAATCAGGGCAAAAAGCGTATCGTCATTACCGCGGCCAACATTGTTGCCCGGATGAATTTTTGTGCCGCGCTGCCGAACGAGAATATTGCCGGCGAGGACAAACTGCCCGTCCTGGCGCTTTACACCCAGACGCTGAGCATTGGAATCGCGTCCGTTCTTTGTGGAACCAACACCTTTTTTATGTGCAAAAAACTGAACACCTAACTTCAACATGGTGACACCTCCGAAATTTTTAAAAAGCGGGGATACTCTTCCGCAAGGCGGGTCAGATAAACCCACAAAGCTTCCAAGGGAGCCTGCGCCTGCGGATGCGCATGTTTCAGCCTGACCGAAACGCTTGCGGATTTTGCATCTATATCGACCTGCGTGGGCAACAGCAATACATCCGTAAGCTGGCATTCTGTCAGCTCAATACTGGCAGAAAGCGCGGCGCAGACGATATTCTCACCCTCCGGCGCATCGCCTGCATGTCCACAGGCAAAAAAACCAGTATAACCCTGCGCCGTACGGAAGAATTCGACCCTGGTCATTACATTACAATTTTATTGATCTGAACCTTCGTATAGGGCTGCCTATGGCCCTGACGGCGGCGGTAGTTTTTCTTGGATTTATATTTGAAAACCAGGATCTTGGCACTCTTGCCATTTTTCAGAACTGTGCCTTCCACTTTTGCGCCGTCAACATACGGAGCGCCGACTTTAGTTTCACCGGCTTCCCCGCATACAAGAACCTTATCAAACGTAATGGTGTCGCCTTCATTTACCGCAAGCTTCTCGATATAAACGATTTCGCCTTCGGCTGCCTTGACCTGCTTACCGCCGGTCTGGAATACTGCGTACATAGTGCTTAACCTCTCTTCTGTTTTAGAGTCACGCTTCAGAAGGTGGCTTCTTTATCAAAGAAACAGCTTACAACCTTCTGGAATGCGGCTTTTAGCAGTATAACATAAGCGTGGAAATCTGTCAACAGATTTCCACGCTTTTTTTCATGTTTTTTCCTGATTTTTGGGCCTACTCAATATAAATCTGCATATATCCGTCATAAAACTCAATTGCACTGAGCTTATACCCATACTGTCCGGTATAATTGTCCAACGCCAGGCAGAAACTGTCTGTCAGCGCGGAGGGAATCAGGGATACGGGGATACTGACGCCCTGAACTGTAAGCTTCTCCGGATCAATATGCAACTTCCCATCCGCAGCGCTGTAGGAAAGCGCAATGCTGGCCGAAGCTTCGATCTGTTCCGGCGCCAGCTTCAAAAGCAGCACCTGCACACCTTCCAGTGCACTCTCATTTGCCTCTACATATTCCAAAAATGCGTCGCGTTCCAATACCGCTTCCACCTGCGCAGCCGCATCCTGCGAAATTTCAAGGTTCTTCAGCGTCATGGGGAAACTTTTATCCAGTTCCTCCTGCAGCAGCGCAAGCAATTTTTCCTGGGTCAGTTCAATTTTAATGACATTTGCGTCCGGCAGGTCGCCAAACACCGTACTGCCCGGATCGCTTGGCGTCTGAAGCGAAGCATCCGGGACTTCCCCGTCATCAGGGGCCGCTTTCTGCTTCGGCGTATAACCAAGCCGGTCCAGCAGCGTATCAATCATATCCGGACCTTTGCCGCCGGAAGAGGAATCCACCATTTTATAAATCAGGCAAATACAGGCAATAAGCACAACCAGAAAAATTACTGCGCTCAAGCATCCGCCCCTTGACCTTCTCAACTACACCACCTCTGGAAAAACATATGCATATCCAGCGCGTCCTATGCACACAATCCACAATGCAGGGCCGCCCCCGGCAAACTCGGGCAAAAAGTAAATGCCGCTTTCAGGCGGCATTTACGCGCGGCGGCAAAACCTGCCATAAATACAAATCCAAACGCTTATTCTGCAAAGCAACCCGTTGTCATATATGCTGCCGAGAT
This sequence comes from uncultured Eubacteriales bacterium, assembly GCA_934546935.1. Classification (GTDB taxonomy): domain Bacteria; phylum Bacillota; class Clostridia; order Oscillospirales; family QAMX01; genus CALWJF01. The sequence goes on along the minus strand of CAKTEH010000001.1, from coordinate 402,072 downwards.
GGTATCCGCATTGGCGGCTTAGTTCTGACGCAGCAGCAAAATATACCCGCGCCGCACGGAAACTGGCAAAATAAGCAGTATTCGGAGCATTTCAGCTCAGATACTTTCCAAGGTATTTTTCCGCTTCTTCCCGCTCGCAGGAGAGCATAACGGTAAAATTAACACCGTATTTTTCGCTGAATGCTTCCATATTATCCAAAAGCCGGGCAAACTCAGACAGGTCGTCCGTACGTGCCGCTTTCTGCAGGCTGTCAATAAACATATGCGTAATATCAAAATTCTGGGAATAAATTGCGCACACAAAAGCAAAAAATGCATCTACGCCAGCCGCGATGGGATACTCACAGATATCCACCAGGCGCGCCGCATATTTGATATTGTATGTAAGGTTGCGTCCGCCCTCAATACAAACGACGCTCCCATTCTCTTCTTCGCAGGCCTTGTTGACCATATCAATCAGCATTTTTGTTTTGCCGGAGCCCTTATGCCCAACAATTAAATTAATCAATTTTTTTACCTCCCTGAATAAGCTTTCGCCTATTGCGCGTACAAAAGCCTTGGCCCTTAAAAAAAGACAATCGCCGGCCTGCCTGTGCCGCATCTTTAGTATACCATAAAAAACAGGCGCGGGCAATGCGTTTTGTGTATTTTTTTGTCCGCCTGAAATTTTCCTTCCAGGCGGACAAAATTTTTGCTTATTTCATCATCAGATTCCGCAGGACATCGGAATATATATCCAGCACACCTCGTTTTTCGATCGCATATTTGGCCAGGATTGGCACTTCTTTCAGTACCTCTCCATCTTTGACATAGCGCAGCACGCCGATCCGCTGTCCTTTTTCAACCGGAGCTGTCAGGGTCTGATCCAGACTAATTTGTTTTTCAATCGACTGCGCTTCGGCTTTATTAACCAGAAGGCAGGAATCATCAGCGATTTCTCCAATACAGCTGTCTTCTTTCCCAAGCAGTACCGTAACCGGATCCGGTGCGGCATCCGCACCGTCATAGCGTACCAATGCATAATTGGCAAATCCATAATTGAGCAGCCCGGAAGCATCGGCGTTGCGGTGGGCTGAGCTATCTGAATGCATAATCACCGCAATCAGCTCCATTCCGGAACGGTTCGCAGTCGCAGAAACACAGTAACCCGCTTTGGATGTAAATCCCGTCTTCAGCCCTGTCGCCCCATCGTAAAAACGGACCAGCTTATTGGTATTGGTCAACCCAAACTGCCCATCGCGCACCGTGTCCATCCAGATCGTCGTATAAGCCCGAATTCCCTCATGGCGCAACAGTTCCCGCGACATCAGCGCAATATCGTAGGCAGACGTATAGTGGGTCTCCGAATCCAGCCCGCAGCAGTTGTCAAAATGCGTATCTGCCATACCAAGGCTCTGCGCTTTCTGATTCATCATATCAACAAAAGCCTGCTCGCTCCCGCAGATATGTTCTGCCATTGCCACGCAGGCATCGTTTGCCGAGGCGACTGCAATGGATTTGAGCATATCATGTACGCTCATCTGCTCGCCAGGAGCCAGATAAATCTGGGAACCCCCCATTTCCGCAGCATGGTCAGACGCAGTCACAATATCATCCAAATGGATCCTTCCGCTTTCCAGCGCTTCCATTGTCAGAAGCATAGTCATTACTTTTGTCACGCTCGCAGGAGCAAGGCGCTGGTGCGCATCCTTTTCAAAGAGAATCTGTCCCGTACTGTTTTCAATCAGGATCCCGGAGGGGGCTTCAATCTGTGCGCCGCCTTCGGCAAAAGCTGAAACGCTCAGCAGGGCTGTCAGCACCAGGAATATTGCAATCTTTTTCATAAACACCACCGATTTTTCTAAATTTCGTATAAAACAACAAGCTTATCTTTTCTTTTCCACCGTTTTTTATGCGTTTATTCCCTATGGAATCCCTTGTGAAACGCTTGAAAATAATATATAATGATTGATATATTGGCGGTAATGTCGGATTTTTCCGAACATACCGGCAGGAATCTGTCAGGTATACAAAAATTTATGAAAATTGCCTTTTATACCCTCGGCTGTAAAGCCAACCAGTTTGATACGCAGGCAATGGAAACACTTGCGCTTTCCCGGGGACACAGCATCGTGCCTTTTGAAGCAGAGGCTGACGCATACGTAATCAATACCTGTACGGTGACCGCGGAAAGCGACCGGAAAAGCCGGCAGATTATCCGCGCAGCGCGCCGCAGCGCACCGCAGGCCTGTGTTGCCGTATGCGGGTGTTTTTCTCAGGTATCCCCTGGTGCAGCGCTTGCGTTAGGCGCCGATCTCGTCTGCGGAACGCGCGAGCGCGCCGCGGTAATCGAACAGTTGGAGTCCGCGTGTGCACAGAAACAGCCCCTCTGCGAAGTCTCCCCGTATCAGCCGGGACTCGCCTTTGAACCTTTGCCCGCCGGCGGATATGCCGGCCGGACCCGCGCCCTGCTTAAAATTGAGGAGGGCTGCGACAATTATTGCAGTTACTGTATTATCCCTTATTCCCGGGGGCACATCCGGTCCCTACCGCTTTCCGACGCAGCCATAGCCGCCAGGGAACTTGCGGCAGAAGGTTATCGGGAAATTGTGTTGACCGGTATAGAAATTTCTTCTTACGGGCATGATTTTAAAGACGGTACAGGGCTGATCCACCTGTTGGAGACGCTTTGCGGTGCGGTTCCCGAAATGCGTATTCATCTTGGTTCGCTGGAACCGAGGACCATTACCCGGGATTTTTGTATCCGCTCCGCCGCATTGCCCGGCGTTTTACCGCATTTCCATCTTTCGCTACAGTCCGGCTGCGACGCCACGCTTGCACGCATGCGAAGGCGCTACGATACAGCCCGCTTTTTGGAATCTGTAAACCTTCTGCGGGAATTCTTTCCAAACTGCGGCATAACTACCGATTTGATTACCGGTTTCCCGGGAGAAACGGAAGAGGAATTTGCACATACGCTTGCATTTTTAGAAATCTGCCGCTTTTCCCAGATGCATGTTTTCCCATATTCCAGCCGTCCCGGAACACCTGCGGCGAAGATGCCCCAACTTCCCCGCGCCATAAAGCAGGAACGGGCACATAAAGCTGCTGAAGCAGGTGCGCGTATGCACAGGGATTTTCTCCATGCGCAGATAGGCCGGACGCTTTCAGTCCTTTTTGAAGAACCGGACGGGGATACTGCACAGGGACATTCAGAAAACTACCTTCCGGTCTGTATCACAAATGCGCCTGCACTTCGTGCGCAAGTATGCCCAGTACATATCGATACCTTGCGCGACGGCAAGCTTTATGGCCATCTGACAGACAGGGTTTTATGAGCCGTTTTATGTAGCGGGCGTATTGCGCCCGCGTAATTCAGCTTCGGAATACGTCGCCAAGATCGTCGACAAAATCCACCATTGACTTTAAAGTCTGTCCAATGCGCTTTTTCGCACAGGATTTTTTCGGCATGCACACCATCGCGACCGCCGCGCTGACGGCCATCCCGGCTGCAACGCCGCAGGCAAATTCTTTCATACATTCATCCTCCGCAAATAATCTTCGGCAAACATAGTATTGCCCTTATTGCCGTTTTCATAAAGGAAATTTACTGATTTTGAGGTGTTATATGGCAACTATCCGTCCTTTCAACGCAATGATGTATAAAATTGATAAAAACGAGGAACTTACAAAGCTTTGCTGCCCGCCTTATGATATCATTCCGCCGCAGCAGCAGGAAAAGCTTTACATGGAAGCGCCGCATAACGCCATCCATCTTGAGCTGCCTCCCGGAGAAGGCGCGCAGCGTTATGCCAATGCCGCAGCCTATCTGGAGAAATGGCTGGCCGAAGGTGTTTTGACGGACGTTGGGGAAGACGCTTTTTACCTCTACGAAGAAGATTTTTCCATCGGTGGTAAAAAAATGTACCTGCGCGGCTTAATTGCGCGCGTCAAATTGGAGGAATTTGAAAAAGGCATTGTCCTGCCGCACGAGGAAACGCTCTCCAAAGCAAAACAGGATCGATTCGACTTGATGGTTGCCACCGGATGCAATTTCAGCCAGGTTTATTCCATGTATATTGACCAAGAGCATACTATTTCCCCGGCCATCAACGCCATCAGTGACCGGGAGTGCAACCGCGAATTTACAGATGATCAGGGCGTCACACACCGGCTCTGGATCGAAAGCGATCCCGCAGTATGCCAATTGCTCTGCAATGCCTTTATGGATAAAAAACTGTTTATTGCCGACGGCCATCACCGGTACGAGACAGCCATCCGCTATCGCAACTGGCTGCGTGAAAAAAACGGCAGCGCCGGCAATGCGGAATATGTCATGATGATGCTCGTTGATATTGACCAGCATGGGCTCGTTGTCTTCCCGACGCACAGAATGCTGATGAATCTGGAAAATTACCAGCCTGAAGAGGTTCTGTCCGCGCTTTCGCAGACCTTCACAATTACAGAAATTGAAAAAACGCAGATTCCTTCCGCTTTGGCCGGCGGTACAGAAACCCGGTTTGTATTCTATACCCAGGGAAAGGTATGGCTGCTTACCCTTGCCGACGAGGACGTAATGTACCGTTATGCGCCTCACAAATCCGCGGCTTACCGATCCCTTGATGTTGCCGTTTTGCATCAGGTAATCCTGGGGCCAGTTTTCGGCATCGGCGAGACGCAGATGGCCGCCGGGACAAACTTGCGCTATACGCGTGACGCACAGGAAGCGATCGCCTGCGTCGATTCCGGTGAAGCGCAGGGGGCATTTTTGATCAATCCTACCCGCGTCCGGCAGATTAAAGACGTAGCGCTTGCCGGCGAAAAAATGCCGCAGAAATCCACGTATTTCTATCCGAAACTGATCACTGGGCTGGTTTTCAATAACTTCCAATTCTGATCTTATCCCCCCTGCATATGAAATGCAGGGGGGATTTTTTACAATCAAACCCTTATATACAGCATTGTCCCGTGTGTTTTCGAACACACGGGACAAATTCAGGTATCTTACGCCGCCGTCTTTTTCTCCAGATTTTATGGCATAATCGTAACGCAAATTGCATCCGTCTCCGATGGAAAACAACGCTCGGAATAGCGAAGCACGGAGCCAAAAGCATCCAGGCTTGAAGCATATTCGCCGTAATAACGCAACCCATACGCATCATAAACCGCCAGATAAAAGCCGCAGCTTTCGCCGTACATCTCCTCTTCGTACAGAAAACCACTGACAACAATGTTTTCTCCACTGAAATCCATGGCATTCCTGCTCTTGGAATCCCGGATCGCATCGGCCGCCAGTCCAAGCGGCGCAGTAAATCCTACGTGATACGTACCCTCTATATCCCGTGAAAGCACGGTTAGCGTTTTTTCTGAAAGCACTACGGCAATGAATTCTTCGGATATATAAAATTGCCAGCCGTAATTTTCTTCGTTTTCCGGCCACGGCATTACAGTGAGTTTTTGCAGCGTCTGCATCCCATCAACTTCAATGACAGTTAAGGTATACATCCCATCCTCGACTGTATGCACAAGCAGTGCGTCCTGCTGTGGTGCAAGATCTAACCCAAGAAAAGTATTTTCCGGGTCAAGCGCATACGCCATCTCCATTTTCTGAACCGCCGCCAGCATGCCGGCATCATCTTCCGCAGCCGCAATACGATAGATCCCATAACCGCCGGGAATCGCGCTGGTATCCGCCAGCTTCCCCTGCGCGGTATGCGCATCAAACGTAAAATAACAGGCGCTGTCCGTACATACGCTGTCTGTCCATAAATAGAATTCATCCCCCTCGCACTTTCCCATCCCAAATCCTGTTGAGTTCCGGGAGATATCCCGGGATACGGAAATCTCGATCTGAGAATCCGAAAGCACAGGAATACGGAAGAAATCTGCAAAAGCCTGCGCAACCTTTCGCAATAAGTCCGATCTATATGTATCTACTGGATCCAGATGCAAAAAGCAACCGGGGAAATCCAAGTGTACAGACAACGGATAGTACGTACAGTAATCTTTTAAGTATATCACCCGGCTGCGTTCCCCTCCCGGCGGCGTCTGCCGGTACAATTCCTGGTAAGCGGCAGCCAGGCCCTCCTGCGGCTCATCAGGATCTCCCATGCCGGCGTAGACTGCCGTCTGCAACTCCACGCCGGAATAAGAATCGTCCCGGCCTTCTATCCGCTCAACCGCGGAAAAGGAAAATTCCGTCTGCGCCTGCACACCTGCGTTGTCAAACCGGCAGGCTGTATTCCAAAACAGATGCCGGTCATACTGCGTGCGCAGCGTTAATTGGACATCCCCGGCAGCGGCCGGATCCCCATATTCAATGCGTCCTGTGAATTCTACCTGTTCACTTGCCTTATGCAGCTGCGCAGCCGAAAACCCAACTGCTGCAGTGCAAGCGATTACCAGTACGGCCGCAAATGCTAAAATCCTGCGCACTACCTATTATCTGCAAACCAAGCTGGAAACCGATCACGCACAGCAAATGTGTTTCTGTGGAGGAGCTTGCTTGTATAAACGAAGAAGGAAAAAGCGTGGGTCGATGAGAAAATGCAGCTTGACGGCAAATATGTATATGAAGGGAAAACAGTCGGCGTAAAAATACAGATCGCCCCAACGACACAGATGGTGCCAAGCCGGAATACGCACTGCCTACCTGCAAAATCGGTTTTGAATATCGCTGATCACAAAACAGCCGATATAAGCGCCGAAGGCCCTCCGGGAAACCGGAAGGCCTTCGGCGCTTTTCAAAACACTTAATTTGACACGTTCGGCTGCCCCAGAGTCTTGCTCCGGGGCGGTTTTTTTCGGCGCACATTTCGTGTGGTTCCTGAAGAAAGACAGGCACAGAGCAAACCGGCAAACAGCCAGAGCATCGTTTTCAGCAGCGTGTGCGCCAGGTTGGGGCTGTATCCGGCAAGCGCTTCGTAAAAGGAGCGGCCGGGAAGGATGTTGGAGATCGCCTCCAAGACAGACGCCCAGTCGGGCATCTCAATCAGCAGCCCGGACAACGCGGCAGCTGACAGCGTCACGGTCGGCGCGACCAGCAAAAGCGTCGCATCATTCCGGCACAAAGAGCAGACCACCAGCGCCATACCGAGACAGCCCAGCCCGTAAAGCAGTACGTGCGGCAGCAGCCATGCCGCGCCGGAAAGGACCGCCGTAAAGAGAAAGCCGATGGCTGCCATCACCAGCGAAGCGGCGCTCTGCGTCAAAAACAGCAGCGGCAAGGGGCATCCGCTGCGCCGGATGCCCCGGACGAGCGCATGATAGCCCGGCTGCTGCATCCAGCTGCAGCTCAAAATCAGATAGAGCGGTATCCATGCCGCAAACCGGCACAATGCCGGAGAGGACTGCGTCAGTGCGCTGGCCGGTGCGACCCCCAGCGTCACGACCTCCACCCGTATCCGTGCGCCCTCCTCCCAAATACGTTCTATTTCCGCCTGCAGCTCCTTGCGTATTGCCGGCGTCATAGTCAGCGCCTGTTCCTGTAGGAATCGCTCGGTGTCATAGAGCGTCTGCCGCTCGAACCACAGCTTCATAATATCGTTGACCAGCGGCTCCGTGACGGCCTCGGAATACGGCGCACCGGAAACCACCGTCAATTCCGCCAGCATCCGATACTCACGCTGCTCCAGCCGCTCGGAAAATTCCGCAGGAATGCGCACCATGCACTGCGCTCTGTCTTGCAGCAACAGGCGGCGGGCAGACGCGGCATCCGTGTTTACGACATGCAGCCCTTCCTCCTGTGCCAGCATCTCGGCCAGTCTGCCGCCCATTACGCCGGTATCCTCGTTGACCAGCGCCAACGTGAGATAGCTCTCCTGCTTCTGCCAGCTGTACCATGCGGTAAGGAGTGCCGCCGCAATACACAGCAGCAGGACGAGAAGAGACCCTACCTCCCGCAGCAGCGCCTTCAGGCGGGTGAAAAACAGGGCGCTTAGACGCATTTTGCACCTCCTGCGCGGCGAACCGCCGCAAAGCCGCCCGCCAGAAACACCGCCAGCAGCAGCGTCAGGCGCAGTGTATCCTGTACATAGCGCACTTGATCCAATCTGAACAGCACATTTGCGATCAGTCCCATTGCCGGCTTGAGCGGCATCCATCGACCGATGGCTGTAAAAGCTGCGGGCAGCATTCCCTCGCCTGCGGAAATGCCGGAGAGGGCGGCCATGAGCAAAACGGCAAAAAAGCCGCACCACAGTGCCGGACGCGGCTGCCGAACCAGTCCTGCAATTAACAGGGAGAGAGCGGAAAAGCACAGGGCGGTCAAAAGCAGTGCTGCCATCAGAGAAAGATACTTGGCTGCGCCACCCTGCCTTCCTATGATCACAATGCCCTGTATGATCGCGCCCACCGGGAACAGCAAGAGCATCGTGAGCAGGATCAGGGCGGCACCGGACAGTAACCGCGCCGTAAAATAGCAGACGGTGGTTTTTGTGTCTGTCAGAAGTCCGCGGCGCAGTACATTGCCGCTCAGATCAGATGCGGTCAGATGCAAGGACGGCAGCATCGCCAACGCCGCAAACAGGGAAAAGAGCACAGACAGATAGTGCTCCGCCGGAAAAAGCTCGCCCTCTGGAGAGACCGTTCCGCCATGTACCAAGCTGGCACGCCGCTGCACATACTGCTCGATGCCGGCTGTCAGCTCGTCCTCCAGCAAGGCGGAGGCGGCAGTCTCATCTGCCCCCGCCTTGCGCAGTGCCGCACCGACCGCGTCGATGAGATTCTGGCTTTGACCGATCGCACGCAGAGAGCCATCCAGCGTCAGGCGAACCATGGTCTGATCGAAGCCGTGCTCCGGATAGGAGATGAGCCGCAGCGACGGATCCTCGCCGCAGCTCATGGTCTGATAAAAATCCGCCGGAATACAAACCAGCACGCCCACACGACCCTCTTGCAGCAGCTTACAGCCGGTTTCCTCGTCAGGGACCGGGTAGCCCTTGCTCATCTCGCGCAGGGATTCAGAGTTCATGACCATGCTGACCAGCCTCTGCCCCTGCTTGCTTTTATCCATATTACAGATGGCATAGGGAATGCGCAGGTCCGTTTGAATGGCAAGCATCGGCGCAAGCACCGAGCCGAACACGAGCATACCGACGATGGGCATCAGAAGCGTCGCCAAAATCAGCCCGCGCCCGCGGAATAAACGCTTGAGATCTACGCTCAGCCATTGCCGCAGCCTCATAGCTCACGCTCCTTCAGTGCAGAAAAATAGTCCTCTGCCGTCCCGTAAAATGTCACTTCGCCCCGCTCCAGGACGATGGCCTGTTCCACCAAATCGCGCAGCAGACGCGGCTGATGGCTGGCGATCAAGATCCCGCAGCCATTTTTTGCGTATTCCCCCAGTAAACGCAGAACGCGCCGCTCGCTTTCCTCGTCCAAGCCTGCAAATGGCTCGTCGAGGAGCAGATAGCGCGGCTCGTTCATCAGCGCCGCCGCTAAATTGACGCGCCGTTTCTGGCCGCCGGAGAGCTTGCGCAGCTGCTTTCGCCGCTCCGCAGCCAGATCAAGGCGCTCGATCACGTCTGCAACACACGCTTTGGCCTTTGAAGCCGGCAGGCGGCACCAGCAGCGCAGATTTTCCTCCACGCTCAGCTCCTCAAACAGCGCGACCTCCTGCGGGGCAAAGCCAATGGCAGCGCGGGCGGCGCGCCCTTGCAGCGCATCTACCTGCACGCTGCCGCTGTCCGCCGCCGCTGACAGGGCAAGGATATTGAGCAGCGTGCTTTTTCCGCTGCCGTTGCGCCCCAGCAGCATCGTTGTGCTGCCGGGCTGCAGCCGAACGGTGGCGCTATGCAGCGCGCAGACACCGCTGTATTGTTTGCTCAGATCGCTTCCGATCAGCATCATTTCACCTCCATGCACCCGGTGCAGCCCTGCGCTTTGCGTATGGCGGGCTGCACAGGCAGATCATTCCTCATCCCCGACCAGCAGCAGGAACAAAAAGGCATACGTAAGCTGCTCGTCTGAGGGATGGAGCTCGATCCCGTCAAAGGGCGTATAATACTCCACTCCCGTCATGGCATCGCTCAGCTCCCTGCGCGTCGTCACCGTGACGGCAGAGCCTTCGACCACCTCGGGAAACTCAATGGGGCGCTCTGTCTTGTCTGCCAGGATCGTGCCGGTAAAGGGCATGGTCGAGGTCTTGCCGTCCTCCGCCGAGACCGTGGTAAATTCGCCGCTGAAGCTGCCGCTTACGACCGTGCCGGAGGTCGAATGGGTATAGGTTCCGGTGCTGTCATAGCCCGAGCCGTCCGTCATCAGCTGGAAGCGGAAGCTCGCGGCGGCGTTTTCCTCCGTTCCGGTGCGCTCCGTGTGGAGCTGATACTGCATCCGCTGCGCGCCATCCGGCCCGAAGACGGTCTGCATATTCTCCTGCACACCGCCTTTTGTGCTGTTTTCCACAAGTGTGGCGTAACCGCCGAGCTTATCTGCCGGGAGATAAGGGGACGGTGCGTGGGTATATTTTGTAAACACTCGCTGCGCCGTCTCCTCGCCGCTTTTAAGCACCGTCAGCTCGATCTGGATCGCTCCGTCGTCGGACTGCAGATCCACGAACAGTGCGGCCGGCGCATCGTCTACGGTGCAGACCTCCAGCGTCAGCTTCATGGAATCCGTCGGCTTTCCCAGCATTTTGGCGTCGTAGAAGGTAAACTTGCAGGGCTGATCGCCGTCTGCCAGCGCCACGCCATCTGACGCAGTGATCAGACGGTGGGCAAGGGGATCGTCCATCAGGCTGAACTCGATCCATGCGAAGATCTCATCCGCGCCCTCTCCCTCCGCACTGACGGTATAGGACTTGCCTTCCGCACTCAGAGAGCCTGCGGACAGCGACCGGGTGGACACCGCTACATCCGGACAGTTCCATTTGACCGCGGTCACAAGATTCTGCACATGCTTTTCCCAAGAGCCGGCGGTATCAATGGGATCGTCCTGCACCAGACAGACCTGATAGCGGTCAAGCGGCTGCAAATGCGAAAGGCGTGCGCCGTCGCCCTCATTGGGCAGCGCATAGCGGATGAGAGGCTTGGACAGATCAGCGGAGCGCACCAATATGTCGTCACCCCGGAAGTACACCGCGCCCTCCAGGCTTGTGCCTTCACCCATCATCGCAAGCTGCTCCATGGCATCCGCTCCATTTATCTGCGACAGCTGCCGCAGGGTAACAGAGCCGTCCTCTGGGTCGGTAAGCGTCAGCGAAATATCACAGACGGGATAGGACGCGACGTCCTCCGGCAGACCGCACGCCGTGTTGAGATTCATGCCAAAGAGGCTTCCCATGTCGCGAAGCTCGTTCATCATGCCTGTGAGCGTGACGTTTAAGATCTCCATCGGCGTCAGCTCCTTCGGCGGCTCCGCTGCCGGCCCGGCGGACGCCGCGGGATCGTTCTGAGGCTGTTCGGATACCGTGTCTCGGTTATTTTCTGCGGCTTTATTTGCTTTATTGGGCTTGCCGCATCCGGCTAAAAGCGCCGCAAGCATGGCAAACACGAGCAGCAGTGCGATCGTCTTTTTCATAAGCGTTTCCTCCGTCTTTTCATTCGAGCCTCCGATGGAGCGGCATCAGCTCCACCCTTACGAGCTTATTCTATCAGAAGAAACGGGTGCGGCAAGCCAGAACGGTAAAATGACCATGCCAAAACATTGGCATAGGTCGTGCCAAAAATGCTGCCTAAAAATGCAACATCTCGTTCAGCAGCAAGAGTAGCTTTGGCTGCTTTTCAACCGGCTGCATCGTGCTGTCTACAACTCCGATGCGCCGGATGAACAGCTGCAAATGATGATTGGGCGCATGATCAGTGGTTCTTCTGCCAGATGGTTTCATATCGACGGTCAAATTGTTATATCCTTGGGAATCATTTGCAATGGATTCATCGTATAAACAACCGGCAGCAGTCACTTGACTGCTGCCGGTTGCTGCTCTAAGCGGTTATTTGTTGTCCTTATGCGTGCTCGCCATTTGGCTCCGGGCAGGATTTTATCACTCGATCGATTTTAAGGATTCCGCCATCTTTATCCGGTCAATCTTGATCATCATGAAGTAGTCGATCACAATTGTATACGCGAGCGTCATCGCAAATGCAAGGAAAAAACTGAGCGCATGGATGGTAACATTAAACGAAATCATATCGATTTGGATTTGCGCCATAATGTAGCGGTGCAGGGCAATGCCAAGCCCCAGGCCGGCCAGCGCGCCAATAACCGTCAGAATCATATTCTCCCGGAAAACATAATCCCCGCTCTCTTTCTGCGTAAAGCCCAACACTTTGATCGTTGCGATCTCCCGGATACGTTCGGTAATATTAATATTGGTCAGATTATAAAGCACGATAAAAGCCAGCGCGCCAGAGCAAATGATTACGATATAAACAATATAGCGAAGCCGTCCAAGCATGGAGTTCACGCGCTCACGCATATCCTGCGTAACAGACACGCTTGCTGTTTCCCGAAAGTCCATTAACAGCGCAGATACCTCATGCGGGTCGCAGCCCTCGCGCAGGGTTACATAGGCGCTTTTGGGCTGCGCTTCCTCCCCAAAACCCGCGGCATAAGTCTGCGGCGTCAGATAAACATAATTATAAACATAGTTTGTAAATACGCCGCTGACGTATACCGTCATTTCCCGCATCTGGCTGTCGTGCAGCGTAACGGTATCGCCTGCGCGTACACCCAACTGTCTGGCCAGTGCATCATTAATCACCGCTTCCCCCTCGCCGGGCCAGGGGATCTGCCCATTCTCATCATGCAGGTCAACAAATCCGGCAAGGTTATCGGATACTACAAACTGGGCGTTTTTTTCCAGGCCGCCATTGGAAACATCAATTGTATTTTCATAAAAGTAGGCTATATTTTCGATACTGTCCGCACCTGCCGCGGCGATTTTTTTACGCAGCTGTTCATCCGCCGCCTTTGCCAGCGTCAGTTCCAGATCATACTGAGCAATTTCTTCATACTGAATATCGACGATACCAGAAATAGAGTCGTTAATTCCAAAACCTGCCACAAGCAGCGCCGTACAGCCCCCAATCCCCAGTGTCATCATAAACAGACGGTTTTTATAACGGAAAATATTGCGCACGCAAACCTTCTGCATAAACTTCAGCCGCCGCCAGAAGAAACCGATTCGTTCCAGCAATACGCGTTTGCCTGCTTTCGGCGCTTTCGGGCGAATCAGCTCCGCCGCGACCTCCGACAATTCGTTTTTGCATGCGTACCAGGTTGCAAATTCCGCGCAGATTAAATAGGAAAGGATAGACACCGCGGCAAGGCCCCAGTCCAATACAAATACAATTGGCGCAAAGCCGTACATAATTGCATAAACCTCCCACAGCATCCGCGGGAAGAAATACGCCCCGGCAAAAAAGCCTGCCAGGCAGCCGATGACCGACGCGCTTCCGGAATAAAACATATAACCGCCCATGACGGCGCCTTCCGAGAACCCAAGCGCCTTGAGCGTACCAATCTGCGTCCGCTGCTCGTCAACCATGCGCGTCATGGTTGTAATGCACACAAGCGCTGCGATCAGGAAGAAAAACAAAGGGAATACCCTGGAAACCGACTCCACAATTCCGGAATCATTTTCAAAACAAACGTAGCCGACATTGGCGGTACGGTCAAGGACATAGCTTTCCGCCTTCTCAAGCCGGGAGAGCTCCGCCTGCGCATCGGATAGCTCCTGTGCACCCTTGTCAAGCTCTTCCCGCGCATCGGAAAGCGCTTTACGCGCCGATGCGAACTCTTCTTCGGCTTGTCTGCGGGCATCCTCATACGCAGCATAACCCTCCTGCCATTGCCGGTCATACGCGGCAAAATCCTCTTTTGCCTGTCTGGCTTCTGCAAGTTTTTTTGCATTCTCCTCAATTTCCAGCCTGGCTTCGTCAAGCTGTGCGCGGGCGCCGTCAAGCTGGGTCTGCGCCTGTTCCTGCGCGTCTGCGTAAGCTGCTTTCCCTGCCTCATACTCTGTGCGTGCATCGGCAAGCTGGGCTTCCGCCTGGGCAAACTGTGCATAAGCCTCCTCCAACGCGCCGCGCTGCGTATCCAATTCTTCCTGCCCGGCAAGCAGCGTCTGGTGCGCCTGGTTTAGCTCCGCCTCCGCTGCCGTAAGCTCGGCATAACCCTGCCTCAGCTGTTCCGGAACCGGGATCCCCGCGGCTTCCAAGGCACGGATGGCAGCGCTCAAATCAGCAAGTCCGTTCAGTTCAAGGCCCGGGATATATGCAGAAAGAAGCGTATTCATTTCCGACAAAGCTTGTTGTATTGCCGCGGAAAACTTTATGCGTCCCTCCTCATATTCGGCAAATCCCGCGTCCAGTGCTTCCTGCGCACTGCGCAGCGCTTTTTCCCCTTTTTCCAGTTCCTGCCTGTATGTTTCCAGCTCATCCTCTCCCTGCTGAAGCCCGACAGCCGCGCGCATCAGCTCGTTTTCCGCCAGCACAAGCTCATGCTGGGTCTTGCGTTGCTGCTGCGTATATTCTGCTTCCGCCTGCGCAAGGCTGCGGCGCGCCTGTTCCAGGCTCTGCTGCGCGGCGTCCAGATCGACAGCTTCAAGTTGCGCCTGCGCGCTGTCAAGTTCTGTCCGGCGCGCGTCCAGCTCCTGCTTTGCGTCCAGAAGCTCAGATTCGGCCTGGGCTTTCTGCGTTTGATAATCGGAAAGGCCCGTATAGTATTCAATCCATCCCTGTGTCAGCGCCTGCTTTCCATCAGAAATCTCAGCACTTGCTTCCTGCACCACCATATCGTAGCGCAAGTCGGCTCTCTGCCCGCACAGCGCCTCGACGCTGTCCCGGAACGTATCCACAGCATCTTCGTATACATGAGAGTAAATTTCGCCGGGCGCATCCACTTTGACGTATATACTAGTGAAATAATCCACCGTAAAGCTTTCCGCCGGCATATAGACAAATGCCGCGACCCGGCCATTGCCCAGCGCAGTACTGCCCCGTTCATAATTTAAATACAGCGGCGAACTGACAGCCCCGACAACGGTATATTCCGCATAGGCAAAAGACTGCGTTACATCCGCATCATTTGCCGGGGACAACCGAAGCACCGCCCCAACCGGTATGGCATCGACATACCGGCTGTCAATCACGCACTCGCCTGCATGTTCCGGCATACGACCCTGCGTCAGTTCCACAGTATTAACCGTATCCGGGATAGAATGCGCGGACAGGACAACATCCTCTCCGCCGGTATAGCTGCACAGAAAATCAACTGCGATTTCCCCTTCCACCGCTATAAGCGAAGCATCGGACTGCAGCGTATCCACATCTTCCTGCGTAAAACCAAGTGTTGAAATCAGGCGGAAATCATAAAAATTGTGCTGCGACAGATAAATGTCCGCCGTCTGTACCATTGCAGTTTTGGTTACCCGCAGGCCGGTAAAAAAACCTACGCCCAAAGCAATAATCAGAATAATGGCAACATACCTTCCAAGGCTTTGCCGGATCTGTCTTAAAAACACGCGTTTCAGCATTCAGTACTCGATCTCCTCTACCGGCGTCGGATGGTCGTTTTTGACCATCGATCGGATCTGTCCATTTTTCAGGGTAATTACGCGGTCAGCCATCGCAGTCAGTGCAGAGTTATGGGTAATAATCAACACAGTCATGCCCGTCTCCCGGGAACTGTCCTGCAAAAGCTTCAAAACGGTCTTGCCCGTTACATAATCCAGCGCTCCGGTCGGCTCATCGCAAAGCAGGATTTTGGGATTCTTGGCCAGTGCGCGCGCAATGGCAACGCGCTGCTGCTCCCCACCGGAAAGCTGCGCCGGGAAGTTGGCCATGCGCCCTTCCAATCCAACGCGCATAAGCGTCGCCTGCGCATCCAGCGGATCGCGGCTGATCTGGGCAGCCAGTTCCACATTTTCCAACGCCGTCAGGTTCTGTATAAGATTATAAAACTGGAATACAAACCCTACGTCATAGCGGCGGTAAAGGGTAAGCTGTTTTTTATTATAGCCGGAAACCTTTTGCCCGTCGAGCCAGACCGTACCGGAAGTCAAGGTATCCATACCGCCAAGGATATTTAAAAGCGTTGTCTTCCCCGCTCCAGATGCGCCGACTATGACGCAAATTTCTCCACGCTCGACCGTAAAATTCACGTCCGCCAGCGCAGGGATTTCCACTTCCCCCATCTTATACGTCTTATAAACATGTTCAAACTCAATAAACGCGCTCATGTTCTCATCCCTCTTCCATTTTACACATCTATGAACTTACTGCGGCGCCTGCAAAATCCCGCTGTTGCATTCCGAAGGAAAAAGCGCCCGCCGGTACAACGGCGTATAAAGCAGCCTTCCCTGTAAATGGTGGGCGTGCAGCAGCGTAACCGCATCCACCCACATCCCGCCATCCAGGGTGGCGGACGCATACCGCGGAAAATCAAAATCCCAGCTTTCCGGCCGCGCGCGGCAAAGCGTGATATGCGGTATAAACGCCCTGTATTCCAATACGAATCCCGCTGCGCGCAGCACTTCGGACGTCTGTTCCGCCAAGGCGAAGAGCGCACAGCCAGGATGCACGCCGGCATAATAGATGTCGCCGCCGTTTCTCTGGAAACGGCCCAGTCTGCACAGAGAAAGCGGAAAAGCAGGAATCTGCACAGCGTCAAGGCACGAAACCGCGTCTTCAACCCTGCAAGTTTCCCCGATAAATGCAAGCGTCAAATGAAGATTTCTGGGACAGGTAAAATTCCCTTTCAAACCTGCTGTGCGCAGGAAATCCATCTGCCTGCACAAAGCCTCCCGCAGGGATGCATCCAGGGTGATCGCAACAAACAGACGCATAGACATACTCTCCCGATTGCGCAAACGGAAACTGCGTCCCCAGCCCCACTATCACGCCTGTCAGGGGCGGAAATTTGCCCCTGTCTGTTTAAAATAAAATCCCACACCGCGCCGGGCGCACTGCCGGCTCAGCGAACGAACCCAAGCATAGTCACAAACGCGGGCATTTTCGCCGGATTCCCCGCCGGCAGTGAGCTTTTCAATCCAACCGCCAAGCCAACGTTCCAGATCGATCTGCTCCAACAGCGGCTCACAAATGATTTCCCGATGCCGGACCGGCGCTTCCAGAAACAAGGGCAAGCGCGTATCTGCCGCCGTTTGGTTTTCGACGGTGCAGCAAAGTGTCACATTTTCATATCCATATCCCCAGTCAGCAGGGATGCACTGGAAAAAGCGGTGAATACGCTTGGTTACAATATAAAAACGCAGATCGCGCCGGGCAGAGATCATTTCCCACGCTGCGTCTCTCCACTGGTCCGCTTCCTCAATAAAAAAATCAGAAGAGAAGCAGGTATAAACCATCGTTCCTGCAGGAATTTTATAAGCGCCAAAACGGTCAATTGCCACCGGTTTCTGGAAATCAGCGGTTTTTGCAACTATGGCGCTGTCACGGCCGGCACGCCGGTCGATACGGTAGACATAGCAATTCAGGCAGCCTGCACTATATTTGCGGCAGCCATGCCAAGGGTTCCAGCCCTCAGTCCTGCCCATCTGCGCTTTCTCCGTCAAATAATGCTGCGGCTTCATCCTGCGGCAGGCTCGTCACCGTGCGCAGCTTGGAACGGATCTGACGGGTACGCACACCGACAAGCTTATCAAGTTCGGAACTGGTCTGCTCCAGCCGCTTCTGGGTTGCCTCCAGGACGTCGCCAAAACGGTCGAATTCGGTGCGCACCGCACCAAGTACTTTCCAGACTTCGCTGGAACGTTTCTGAATTGCCAATGTACGGAAACCCATCTGAAGGCTGTTAAGCAGCGCCGCCATAGTTGTCGGGCCGGCAACGGAAACCTTATAGTCACGCTGCAAAACCTCCACCAGCCCAAGGTTGACCACCTCGGCGTAAAGCCCTTCAAAAGGCAGGAACATGATGCCAAATTCCGTCGTTGCCGGCGGATCCAGATATTTGTCGCGGATATCCTTTGCAAACAGCTTGATTACTGATTCCAAACGCCTTTTTTCCGCAGCAATCTGCTCCGGATTCCCTGTATCATAAGCGTCGCGAAGTTTTTCATAAGCATCCGCAGGGAATTTTGAGTCAACCGGCAAGTAAACGGTGCCGCCGTCGCTTCCCGGAAGCCGGACGGCATATTCGACCGGCTTCGCGCTGTTTTTACGCGTAACCACATTGGTCTCATACTGCTCCGGCGCAAGGATTTCCTCCAGGATCGCGCCAAGCTGTATCTCGCCCAGAATCCCACGCGTTTTCACATTCGCCAGCACTTTTTTCAGATCCCCGACACCGGAAGCAAGAGTCTGCATCTCTCCAAGTCCTTTATATACCTGCTCCAGCCGCTCAGACACAACGGCAAAGGAACGGTTAATGCGTTCCTCAAGCGTTTTCTGCAGCTTTTCATCAACGGTTCCGCGGATTTCGTCAAGCGCGCGCCGGTTTTCCACTTGCATCGCCGTCATGCGCCCCTCGACGCTTTCCCGCAGTTCGGCGGAGGATTTCTGGCTCTGCATTGCAAAGGCGGAAAAGCGTCCGTCAAAGCGGGAAAGTTCTTCTGCCAGCGCGGTATGCAACGCCGCGCTTTCCCTGCGGTACTGCTCTGACAATTCACTGATGCGCGCGTTTTGAGCCGTCTGCCCCCGTTCAATCGCAGCTATATATGCCTCACTCAATGCGCGTGTCGTTTCTGCAGCCGCCTGCGCGCCTTCCTTCGACGTCTGGCGCATTACTTCCGGAAGCATATCGGTCAATGCATCAAGCTCACGCTGCTGCGTATGCACACGCGCATGCAGCCGCAGCAAAAGCACAGTGCAAATACATATGCCGAGCAAAGAAGAAATCAGTAAAATAAATTGAACGGTTTCCATCATCTTTATCCAAATCCTACCCTTCAGCTTTTCTTCTATTATACCTGATATCCTCTTTTTTTACAAGAAAGGACATGCGCTCCCGCAGCCCGGCTTGACGATCCGATTATAATGCAGTAAAATCAACCCAAGCTCAATCAAGTGAGGATATTTTATGAAAAATCTACGTGAAATTGATACCTTCCTGCTCGACATGGATGGAACAATTTATCTGGGGGACCGTCTTTTTGACTGCACGCTTCCTTTCCTTCACCTGCTGCTAAAGCAGAAAAAGCGCTACATTTTCCTGACCAATAATTCCTCCAGGAACAAAACGGCGTATCTTGAAAAGCTCGCGCGCCTTGGCGTACCTGTAGAAGAAGACAGCGTATTTACCTCAGGAGAAGCGACAACAATTTATTTAAACGCACAAAAACCCGGCGCCCGCGTTTTTCTCTGCGGGACGCCGAGCCTGGAAGCGGAATTTGCCGGAGCAGGATTTGTTTTGACAGATGATACGCCCGATTATGCTGTGTTGGGATTCGACCAGACGCTGACTTATGAAAAGCTGGTCAAGCTGTGCGGTTTCGTACGTGCCGGCATCCCTTTTATCGCCACGCATCCGGACTTTAACTGCCCTGTCGAGGGCGGTTTTATCCCGGACGTCGGGGCAATGCTTGCGCTGGTACGCGCTTCCACCGGACGGGAACCGGATTATATTGTCGGAAAACCAAACCGCGGGATTATCGATGCGCTGGCGCGCAAATATGCCCTGCAGCTTTCCCATATGGCAATGGTCGGCGACCGGCTGTACACGGACATCGCTGTCGGCGTCAACGCCGGGATTACCAGCATTCTCGTCCTTTCCGGCGAAAGCACGAAAGAAGATCTGGCGGCTTCCCCGGTAAAGCCTTCGTATGTATTTGCGGATTTATCAGGAATACTGGAAGCCATACGCTGACTGGATTGGCAAGCCGATTAGGAAATAAACACCGTCCCTCAGGCTGCGCGCCTGAAGGGCGGTGTTTTTCCTGTCTGTGTTTTAGAAACACACCCCAGCCCCCTGCATTCCGCAGGAAACAAGCGCGGGGCAGGTTTCCAGAAAACCGGTGTGACACAAGCAGGCGCGGCCTTTATTGAGCAAAGGGCTTATGCCTTATCAAAATACGGCGATTCTTTCACCAAAACTACTTCCCCATACCGTTTGAATCCCAATTTTTCGTAAAACCCAACGATATGCCCCTGCGTTTCCAGCAGCCACTCCGTTTTCGGATAATGTGCGATGCAGCGGTGCATCAGCTCCCGTCCAATCCCTTTTCCCTGATAATCCGGATCAACCAGCAGGTCATATACCACAGAGCGCACGACTTCATCGCTGAGTACCCGTACCGCGCCAACGAGCCGCTCCCCCTCCCAGGCGGATACGACAAGCGTTGAATTGATATACGGCTTCTGGATGAACCCACGCGCAAGTTCCCCGCTTTGCGCCGTATCCGACCAGCCGACGGCATGAAACAGGCGGGCGAGCTGATCCACAGGCAGGGCCTTGCAGGTATCCTGATACTGAATCGTTAAAGACATCCGTCTACACCACCTCATATTCCGAAGCGTTTCACGGCCGCCTGCATACGGGCGGCCACATCCACGCCAAATGGACAGCGTTCCATGCATGCGCCGCAGCCAATACAGTCGCCGCCATGGGCGGCAAGCGCAACATACCGTGCCCGTGCGGCATCCAGCTGCGCTTCCCCGCCTGCCGCCAGATCCAGGCAGCGGTTAACCTGCGCTATATCGATACGCTGCGGGCAGGGATGGCAATGGTTGCAGTAAACGCATTGCCGGGTCTGCGAAAACTGTTGGCTTGCACCCAGCACATCTGCATAATCGCGCGCGTGAGCATCCGCTGTTTCATAAGCCAGCGCACAAGCAACTTCCTGCACCGTTTGACAGCCGATCAGCGCTGATGCTGCAGCCGGACGGGACAGCGCATAATGAATCAGCTGCTCCGGACGCATCGGTTTGCCAAAGGGCGAAAGGGAAGGATTGAACAGGAATCCCGCACCATAGGTTTTCATGACAGTAATGCCGACATCCCGGCCAGCACAGGCCTCGTAAAACGCCGCACGCCGGGGATCGATGCCGGAAAGGCCGTCGCGCCGCCAGGTGCCGGCGTCAAAATAATGATCGATTTCCACCTCCGGCAGCAGGTCATAGGCCGGATTGATGGAAAACATTACAACATCTGCCCAGCCCGCCTCCACGGCTGCACGCGCAGTAACCGGATTATGGCTGGAAAACCCCAACGAACGGATTACGCCGTCACGTTTGAGCTGCAGGGCGTATTCCAAAACGCCCCCTGACTGGACGCGGTCCAGATCCTCCATTGTATCGATAAAATGGATCATACCAATATCAATATAATCCGTATGGAAACGGGTCAGAAAATCGCGTATAAACGCCTGGCACTGCTGAAGATCACGGGAGCGCTGATACTGCCCATCCTGCCAGATGGAGCCGATATGCCCTTGTAACAGCACATCCCCGCGCCGCGCGCCCAAGGCGCGGCCAATATCCGCACGGACCTGTGGTTCCGACATAAAAACGTCAAGGATATTCACCCCACCGTCAAGCGCCGCATTGACAACCGCATCAATCGTTTCATACGGTTTCCCCTGCAGATGCTCACAGCCCAGACCAATTTCGCTTACGGAAAATCCCGCTCTTTTTAGAAAATTATACTGCATATGCTCTTCCTCCACTTTATTTTCAGAACAATTGTATCATATTGTGGGTAAAAAGCAAGGAAAAGTTTTTAAAATGCACAAAAACAGCCGTATGCTGTTTGCCCAGGAACATCGGCTGCGGTATGGGTATATACAGGAAGCATCGCAAGAAGGAGAAAACCGATTTCAAACAAAACCGGCAATTGTAAATCCATGAAAAACCGGCCTGACGCAGGAAGGACTGGCAGGAAAGCTTTGTTATGCGGCAGACTGTGCCACGATTGGAAAAGAGAGTCTCCAAAACTTAAAGGCACTGCCCCAAAAATCCACGTCCACACCGTTTCCAAACAATAAATCTATAGGTAAAGCCTATGAAAAACTGGGCCCCTGCGAATATAAGCTCGATAACTTCCGATCCATCACACATATTTCCGGCTTTGGATATTGATTTTCACCTGCAAATATGTTATAAATAGATAAATGGATGGTATGAAGCTATCTTTCCTGACGCAGAAGCGTCGGGGTTTTAAACAGAACCCAACTGATATTTCATAAATTGTATGCTAAGAAAGCACACATATTCTCTGAAGGGGATTTGTGTGCTTTTATTTTTTGATATTGAGGTGGTTTTATGACTTTACAGGATTTTTTTATGAATCATCCAAAAGTTGCCATTGCATTTTCCGGAGGCGTTGACTCCGCATACCTTTTGTATGCTGCAACACGGTATGCAGGGAAAGTACAGGCATACTATATAAAATCAGAGTTTCAGCCCCAATTTGAGCTTGATGACGCCGTCCGATTGGCAGAAGAATTGCAGACAGATTTGAAAATATTGAACCTCAATATCCTTGCGGTTCCTTGCGTAAGCGATAATCCGGCGAATCGTTGTTATTATTGCAAAAAAGCAATTTTTACCGAAATTACCCATGCAGCCAAAGCCGATGGCTTTGCTGTCCTGCTCGATGGAACTAACGCATCCGATGATGCCGGTGACCGTCCGGGAATGAAAGCTTTGCAGGAATTGTCCGTCCTTTCGCCGCTGCGCGAATGCGGACTCACAAAAACAGAGGTAAGAAGATTATCGAAAGAGGCCGGACTATTTACATGGAACAAGCCTGCTTATGCCTGCCTTGCAACCAGAATCCCAACCGCTGAGAAAATAACCGCCGGGAAACTGGAAGCGACTGAAATCGCCGAAGACTTTTTATTTTCGCTTGGCTTTACCGACTTCCGTGTCCGCATGCAGGATGGAAACGCAAAAATTCAATTACCGGAAGGACAGTGGCCGCTGCTTCTGAAGCATAGAAAGGCGATTGTCGAAAAGCTGAAGGCATATTATAAATCTGTGGTCCTTGATTTGGAGGTGAGAAGATGAGTACAGATATTCGTAAGCTGTTGGAAGGTGTCAGCGATGGGTCCGTAAGCATTGATGATGCGCTTTTAAAACTAAAAACCAAGCCTTTTGAAGATATCGGCTATGCCAAAGTGGATATGCACAGGAAACTTCGTCAGGGTACGGCAGAAGTAATCTACGGTGCAGGGAAAACGCCGGAACAAATCATTGGAATCGCTGAAACCATGCTGAAAAACGGGCAGAATACGATCCTAATCACCCGGCTTTCCGCAGAAACCGCTGCAAAAGTCGGAAAATCGCACCCTCTTAATTACTACAAAGACGCCCGCTGCGGGATAATCGGACAGATGCCGGTTCCTGATGGTATCGGCAAAGTTGTTGTTGCTACCGGAGGAACCAGTGATATTCCTGTTGCGGAAGAAGCTGCATTGACCGCTGCTGTACTTGGTAATGAAATAGTCCGTCTTTATGACGTAGGTGTGGCAGGATTACACAGAACGCTTGCGCATTTAGATGAAATTATGCGTGCCAGCGTAATCATCGCCATTGCCGGAATGGAGGGTGCGCTTGCCAGTGTGATCGGCGGGCTTTCCGATTGCCCTGTTATCGCAGTCCCGACCAGTGTAGGCTACGGGGCTTCCTTCAATGGGCTTTCAGCACTGTTGTCCATGCTTAATTCCTGTGCCAGCGGTGTGTCAGTTGTTAATATTGACAACGGCTTCGGCGCCGGATATCTTGCCAATATGATCAATCACATGGATGTAAAGAAAGAGAGGAAATGATGAGGACACTGTACATGGATTGTGGAATGGGAGCAGCCGGAGATATGCTGGCAGCGGCATTGCTCGAACTGTTTCCAAATCCCGAAGCTATTATAAATGAGTTAAATCATTTGGGAATCCCCGGTGTTGTTTTCAAACGTGAGACGTCCGTTAAATGTGGTATCACCGGAACACATATGACCGTAACGGTAAACGGCGAAGAGGAAGAAAGCCATGATCATCATCATGAGCACGAACATCACGACGATCATGAGCACGGACATGGCCATACGCACGAACATGCGCCTGAACACGGCCACCACCATCACAGCGGATTGCATGATATTGAACATATTGTCCGCGGACACCTTGCGCTTCCAAAGCAGGTGCAAGACAACATCATGGCCGTGTATAATTTAATTGCAGAAGCTGAAAGCCATGCGCATGGCGTCCCTGTATCTGAGATCCATTTTCACGAAGTCGGCTCGATGGACGCCGTTGCCGATATTACAGCGGTTTGCCTGCTGATGGACCGTCTTGCTGTTGATGAAGTAATCGTCTCTCCCATTCATGTCGGCAGCGGACAAGTCAAATGCGCGCACGGGATCCTGCCGGTTCCCGCTCCCGCCACAGCATACATTCTGAAAGATGTGCCGATCTATGGAGGGGCTGTTCGTGGCGAACTGTGCACGCCTACAGGCGCCGCACTCCTGAAACATTTTGCAGCCCGCTTCGGCAGTATGCCTGTAATGAAAACGCAAGCCATCGGCTACGGTATGGGCAGGAAGGATTTTGAAGCAGCCAATTGTGTCCGTGTGCTGCTTGGCGAGACGGAAAATTCAGGAGATGAAATCTGTGAATTCAGCTGCAATGTAGACGATATGACCGGTGAAGCTGTTGGGTTTGCCATGGACAGATTGTTTGAAGCCGGCGCATTGGATGTCTACACCATACCAATTGGCATGAAGAAATCCCGTCCCGGCATGCTCATCCATGTGATGTGCCGTGAAAATGAAAAAGAGACAATCCTCCGGGCTATTTTTAAGCATACAACAACCATTGGCATTCGAGAAAACACGATGCGCAGATATGTTCTTGACCGCCGTTTGGAAACGGCGGAAACCGCTTATGGGAGTGTACGCTGCAAGGTTTCGTCCGGTTACGGCATCGAGCGCAGAAAATACGAATACGAGGATATGAACCATATTGCAAAAGAAAATAATATCTCATTGGAAGACGTTCTGTCGAGCGTGAAAAAGATATAAAATCCTATCCGCCGGCCTGGCCGGCGGGATAAGCGAAACCATGAAAATCGTATTAAACCTTAAATCAGCGCATCATTTTGATTTGTTTTCGCTGTGCATGAAGCCAGCGCAGATAAATAAATCCGAACATTGGCGGCCGGATGGCGCCCCGACATCGATATTCTGATTCATACCCAATATTTAGATGGAAGGAAACAAAACCACATATGAATATGAAAAAATTTCTTATTCTGTTTCTTGCAGTATTTATGACCATCGGGATGACCGCCTGCGGAAACGAGGCGGCCAATGGCACCAGTGACACCAAGAAGGACAGCGTAGTCATCGCAATCGGCTCCGAGCCGGAAACCCTTGACCCGACGCAGGGCTGGGGCCACGGCAACTCCCCCATCGTACAAAGCACGCTGGTGAAATACACTGCCGATCTGACCTTTGAGAACGATCTGGCAACCGGCTATACGCTCTCCCCTGACGGTCTGATCTGGACGTTCACGATTCGGGATGACGCAAAATTTACCGATGGGGAAAAGGTCACCGCTGAAGATGTTGCCTTCACGCTGGAAACTGCAAAGGCCGCGCAGGGCTCCGTTGACCTTACTTACATGGAGAGCGCTGTGGCGAAAGATGATACGACTGTTGTGATCACACTTTCTGCGCCGACTTCTATTTTCCTCAACATGCTTGCGTCTGTTGGCATCGTCCCTGAACACGCTTACAGCGAAGATTACGGCAGAAACCCGATTGGTTCCGGCCCATACAAGTTCGTTGAGTGGAAAACACAGGAACAAATCATCTTTACGGCCAACAAAGATTATTACGGCGGCGCACCTGCTATTGAGAATGTGACCGTTGTCTTTATGTCCGAGGATGCTGCCCTCGCTGCCGTTCAGGCCGGCAAAGTGGATGTTGCCTACTCCACCGCCACCCTTGGAACTACAGAAGTAGACGGCTATCATGTTGAAGCCATTACCTCCGCCGATAACCGCGGCTTTACGCTCCCGGTTCTTCCTAACGAAGGAAAAACCACCGACAACGGCGCGCCCATCGGCAACAATGTTACCTGCAACCTCGAAATCCGGCAGGCAATCGCTTATGCAATTGACCGTCAGCAGGTTGCCGACCTTGTTCTGAACGGTTTTGGCAGGCCGGCTTATTCCGAAAATGACGGTATGCCCTGGAATAACCCGGAAGTCAAGATCGAAACTGATGTTGACTATGCGAGGAAACTTCTTGCAGATGCGGGCTGGTCGGACACCGATGGCGACGGTATTGTTGAAAAAGACGGCCTCAAAGCGGAATTCCGATGCGTGTACCCTTCTGGTGATTCTGTCCGCCAGGCAGTTGGTATGGCCGCTGCGGAACAATTAATGGCCATTGGCATCAAAGTGAATGTGGAAGGCATGAGTTGGGATGCAATCATGAATGTCATGTTTTCTGAAGCAGTCCTGATGGGCTGGGGTTCTGCAATCCCCAACGAAACGTACTATCTATATCGTTCCGAAGGCGCCCTGCTGGATGACTTCTACAATCCCGAAGGCTATATGAACGAAATAACCGACGGCTATCTTAATGCTGCAATGGCTGCGCTGACGGTTGAGGAAGCCAATGAGAACTGGCGGAAGGTGCAGTGGGACGGTGCTACCGGTACCGCCATGCAAGGCGAGTGTCCTTGGGTCTGGATCGTCAATCTGGATCATGTGACGTATGTCCGCGACGGTCTCTCCATTGGGGATCAGCCAATCCACGGCCATGGGCATGGCCTGCCGCTGATTCAGAATCTGAACGAATGGGCTTGGACTGAATAATTCATTTATGAAGCAACAGCCTGCTGCATCATGCCGGTGCGGCAGGCTGTCCTTATAAAGACGCTGTCGGTTTTTATAGGAAAACACTTGGGCGTTGATTTATAAAAGCCGATGGAAAAGAGGTGCTCTTACATGAAAGGAACAACGAGACGGCTGTTTCGTATCTTTGTGACGTATAGCATAAAAATCATATCCTTACTCCTCGCTGTGAGTATTCTATCTTTTGTACTTGTCAGCGCATCGCCTGTTGACCCCGTTCAGCAATACATACTGGGGCTCGGCGCAGCAGTATCCCCGGAACAACGTGCGGAAATCGAGGATTATTGGGGGGTTAACAAACCGCCTGTAGAACGTTACTTTTCGTGGCTGACCGAGCTCCTGCATGGCAATCTCGGCGAATCTGCGATTTATCGCCGGCCGGTTGCGGATGTGATCGCAGAACGTTTTGTAAACTCCCTTGCCCTGATGCTTTGCGCATGGCTGCTTTCCGGTGTAATTGGTTTTGCGCTTGGCTGCATTATGGGTATGTATCGAAATAAATGGCCGGATAGGATACTCAAAAAGGTTTGCTATATTTTAAGCTCTGTTCCAACATTTTGGCTTGGATTGCTGTTCCTTTTGATTTTCGGGGTATGGCTCCGATGGTTCCCCATCGGATTTTCATCCCCGGTCGGCGTGCTGCGGGAAGACGTGACCATATGGCAGAAAATCTATCATCTTATTCTGCCGGCATTCACATTAAGCCTGATGTCTTTTGCCAACATTGCACTTCATACCCGTCAGAAACTGGTGGATGTCATGAACAGCGAGTACGTCCTCTTTGCAAAGGCCAGAGGTGAAGGGCATTGGACGATCCTGCGCCGCCATGGCCTGCGGAATATTCTGCTTCCGGCGCTGACCTTGCAATTCGCCTCCTTTGCTGAACTGTTTGGCGGTTCCGTCATAGCAGAAAACGTATTCAGCTATCCGGGTCTCGGCAGTGCTGTTTCTGCTGCCGGATTGCAGGGGGATGTACCGCTGCTGCTTGGCGTAACACTGTTTTCCGCATTGTTTGTATGTGTGGGCAATATGATTGCAAACCTGCTCTATGGCGTAATAGACCCACAGATTCAGGAGGTGGGAGAATGAGAGGGTTGAACCACCGGACCAGGGCAGTCATCCTGACTTTTGTCATGTTTGTTGTATTGGCTGTCATTTACGCCTGCGGTATGCTCATTTCAGAAGATGCGGTAACCGGCAGCTTTTCAAATGCCAAACAGCCTCCCTGTCTGGAATATCCTTTCGGCACGGATGCGTTGGGGCGCGACCTGTTCCTGCGTACCCTGAAAGGGTTGTCGGTCAGCATTACAGTCGGTTTATGTGCGTCCGCCATCAGCGCTGTAATTGCCGTGTTGATCGGTATTGCGGCAGCTACAGGCTCAAAGCGGATAGATGCATTGATTAACTGGGTTATTGATCTTGTGATGGGTGTGCCCCATACGATTTTGATTATCCTGATTTCCTTTACTCTTGGACGTGGATTGAAAGGCCTGCTTATAGGCATTGCCGCAACGCATTGGTGCAGCCTTGCCCGAGTGATCCGAGGGGAAGTTTTGCAGCTGCGGTCCCAGCAATATATTGCTGTTTCCCGCAAACTCGGGAAATCCAGCGGATGGATTCTGACCAACCATTTGCTGCCCCATTTGATTCCGCAGTTCTTTGTCGGACTTGTCCTGATGTTCCCCCATGCGATTTTACATGAAGCGTCCATCTCATTTCTGGGGTTTGGTTTGTCACCGGAGCAGTCAGCGATCGGTATCATTTTGTCGGAAAGCATGCGGTATCTATCGACGGGCATGTGGTGGACTGCGGTACTGCCCGGTTTGACGCTTGTACTGATCGTATTGCTTGTTGATAAGCTTGGGGATTATCTGCGTATGGTTCTTGACCCATACAGCGCACAGGAATAAGGAGAACCGCATGAAACAAAAAAACGAAACATTGCTTGAAATCCATAATCTTTCTGTTTCTTTCCGTATGTATGACCATGGTTTTGAACAGAAGGATCTGAAGGTTATCTCCGACTTGCATCTGACAGCACAGCCCGGGGAAATCGTTGCAATAGCCGGTTCATCCGGTTCAGGCAAAAGCCTTCTGGCCTCCGCCATCCTGGGTATCCTTCCTGAGAATGCAACTGTACAAGGACATTTACACTATAAAGGGCAGGAACTTACTGCGCAGCGGCAAAAACGGCTGCGTGGAACCGAAATTGCCTTGGTTCCGCAGTCGGTGGCCTATCTTGATCCGCTGATGAAGACAGGCGCACAGGCGGATGGGCATTATAAACCAAAACCAACGGAAAAAAGAAGAAAGTTGTTTAAGCGACTTCAGCTTCCCGAACAGACGGAACAGCTTTACCCGTTCCAGCTCTCGGGCGGTATGGCAAGGCGTGTGCTGGTGTCTACCGCATTAATAACCGACGCTGAACTCATTATTGCAGATGAACCGACACCCGGAATGAGTCTTGAACAGGCGCTTGAAGCACTGAAAATGTTCCGCGAAATGGCAGACGAAGGAAAGGCGGTTCTTCTGATTACGCACGACATTGATTTGGCTTTTGCATTTGCAGACCGTGTAGCCGTTTTTTACGCAGGCACAACAGTTGAAACAGCGCCTGCCTCCGATTTCAAATCCGGGCCTGAAGCGCTAAGGCATCCCTATTCCAAGGCTTTATGGAAAGCATTACCCCAAAATGGGTTTGAACCAATTCCTGGATTTCAGCCCTATGCCGGCCAGTTGCCGGATGGATGCCTGTTTGCTCCACGCTGCCCATATAAAACGGAAGAGTGTGAGAAACAGGTTCCGCCGGTACGTGAAAGCAGAGGTGGCGAAGTGAGGTGTTATCATGGCGCTTGAAGCAAAGAATATCTATTTTCGGTACGACCGTAAACAGGCATGGATACTGGAAAACCGAAGCATAAAAGTTGAAAAAGGGGAACGCCTGGCAATTTTTGCCCCAAGCGGCTATGGAAAGACAACACTTGCCATGATACTTGCCGGTTATTTGGAACCGGTAAAAGGACAGATCCTTTTGGATGAAAAGCCTTTGCCAAAAAAAGGAATTTGCCCGGTTCAGCTTATCTATCAACACCCGGAAAAAGCAATTAACCCACGTTGGCGCTTAAAGCGGGTCCTTGAAGAAAGCGGGCAACTCAGGGACGATGTATTGCAGGCTTTCGGCATCGAACAGGCATGGCTTGACCGTTTCCCGCGGGAGCTTTCCGGCGGCGAGCTGCAAAGATTTTGTGTGGCGCGCGCTTTGATGAGCGGCGCAGAGTATCTGATTTGTGATGAGATCAGCACCATGTTGGATGTCATCACACAGGCACAAATCTGGAATGTTGTATTAGCAGAAGCTGAAAAGCGGAACATGGGAATTATTGCTGTTACACATAATAAATATCTGGCTGAAAAAATCGCAACAAAAACGGTTGATCTGTCTATCGTATAACGTTGTGTTAACGCCGGGCATTAT
The DNA here is from genome assembly GCA_934546935.1 of uncultured Eubacteriales bacterium. Classification (GTDB taxonomy): domain Bacteria; phylum Bacillota; class Clostridia; order Oscillospirales; family QAMX01; genus CALWJF01. The sequence continues at coordinate 371,865 of CAKTEH010000001.1, read as the reverse complement.
CGATATAGTAAGCCGCTGTAGCTTCCATCCTGTTGGGATAGAGAAACTACAGCGGTTTTGAATTCCCTGCGGAATAGCGTCAAACTGTATTTCTACAGTCTGGATACCATTTGCAGAAGGAAAGAAACGGAGTAACATAGAGCGCCTGGGGCACACGAGATTCCGGTAGAGGCCTCAAAATGCGTCATCCGCGAAAATGCCGCTGCCGGGGACAGCGTGTCCAAGCCGGATACCGGTGTCTACTGCCGCTTCAATTGGTAAAACCGGGCGAAACATCAGCTATGTGTGCCAATTACAAGTAAGCGTAGGCACGCATACACAACCAATACTTTAAGTGCGGAAAGCGGGAAAAACACCCCCCAAATCGAAAGCCAAAACAGCTTTCGAACCCCTTCCATGCTATCCGTATCCTGCCCGTCTCTCCGCACATACCGATATGAAAATACTGCGGGATTCCGTTTGCGGATCAAAGCCTCCGCCTGGGAGTGGACGGGGAACGCAGCGAAGCTACTGCAAACGGCGCTATACAGACGGAAAACCTGCTTATGTGGAAAAAAATGAAAGCTATTTATTGAACTGCGCATGTTATGCCCAAAAGAATGCGGTTGGGACGCTTTTCCCCAGAATCTTGCATGGCTGCGCCATAGGAAACCATAAAAAAGCTCCTGCATGGGGATATCCCCATGCAGGAGCTTTTTATTTATACAAGACGATATGCCGCATTCGCCCATACGGTATCGGAAAATGTCCAGCCAACTGTCAACAAAGACGGCGCTTAATAATTCGTATCATAGTTCCAGGGCATGCCGCCGGCCAGGCAGCCGCCGTCGATATGAATCATCATGCCGGACATATAGCTCGATGCATCGGATGCAAGCATTACGACAACTCCGACAAGTTCCGACGGGAGGCCGGGGCGCTGCATTGCAATACGCTCACGCAGATACTGCGCACGTTCGGGATTATCCCAAGTTACCTGCGTCAGCTGGGTGAGAATATGGCCGGGGGCAATAGCGTTAGCACGGATGCCAAATTTTGCCCATTCCACCGCCATGGAACGAGTCAGGGCTGTAATTGCGCTCTTCGACGCACCATAAACCGAACAGCCGCCGAGCATACCGACCGCATTATGCGAGGAAACATTGATAATATTACCGCTTTTATGCGGGATCATGTGTTTAACAACTTCCTGGGTCAGGAAAAAAACGCCCTTCAAATTGATATTCATGATGCGGTCATAAGTTGCCTCATCGTAATCAAGGAAGCCAATGCGCTTGTTAATGCCCGCGCAGTTGATCAATACATCGAGCTTTCCGTATTCCTTATCAATCTCATCCACAAACCCAGGCAGAGCCGCTGTATCCGTCACATCCAGACGAAATGCCTTTGCTTTGCAGTCCTCGTCGCGCAGCGCCTGCGCAACCTTTTCCAGCGGATCTATTGCGATATCGCAGAGAATCATATTCCCGCCGGCATGGGCAAGCCCTCTTGCCAGCTCCGCGCCGATCCCGCCCGCTGCACCGGTTAGAATAATATTCTTCCCCTCCAGTGAAAAGGTATTTTGAAGGTATTCCCCAACATTCATAGCCATCTATCCTCCAGATCATGAAGTTGTCCTTAATAAGACTATTTTTATTTTACTCTCTGGAATTTATTTGTCAATACTGGAAGAAAATTTCCCGCCCTCCTTGACTTTGCCTATGTAGCGCAGTATAATTTTGTGTAGAATGCGAGCTTCTAAAATATTACTTGGCTAAAAGGAGATTTATCATGAGTTATCGCATTACGTCTATTCCTGAATTGGAGAAGATGGCGAACACATTGCGCCGTGACGTGGTCGAAATGGTCGGCCCGGGCCAGGCCGGTCACTACGGCGGTTCCTTTTCAAGCGCGGAGCTGATTACTGCGCTGTATTTCAATAAACTCAATTATAATCCTTCAAATCCCAAGATGCCGGAGCGTGACCGTTTTCTGCTCTCCAAGGGGCATGTAGCCATTATCCAGTACGCTGCGCTTGCCCGTGCGGGCTTTTTTGAGGTATCGGAACTTGCCACGCTGAAAAAGCTTGGCTCGCGCCTGCAGGGCCATCCGGATATAAAAAAGACTCCCGGGATTGAAGCCAACACCGGTTCTCTTGGACAGGGCCTTTCCATCGGCCTTGGTATCGCGCTTGGTACACGGCTGGATAAGCTTCCTTCCCGTGTTTACGTCCTCATCGGCGACGGGGAACTCGGAGAAGGCCAGATCTGGGAAGCTGCAATGGCCGCTGCAAACTTTAAAGCGGACAACCTGTGCGCCATTGTAGACCGCAACCATATCCAGGCTACAGATTTCACTGAGAAGCGTATGGATTCAGGCGATATTCCCGCAAAATGGGCTGCTTTCGGCTGGAATGTGATCGAAATCAACGGACATGATTTCAACCAGATTCTCTCTGCTTATGATCAGGCGTCCGCCTGCAAGGGTAAGCCTACCGTTATAATCGCAGATACCGTGAAAGGCAAGGGCGTCAGCTTTGCTGAAAATACCGCCGCGTTCCATAACGGAACCATGACCGAAGAGCTTTATAAACAGGCTCTTGATGAATTGAAATAAGCGGAGGGGAAAAAAGATGAGTACCAGCAGTTTGAGAAACGCCTACGGCCAGACCCTTGTGGAATTAGGCCGTGAAAATGAAAACATTGTTGCGCTGGAAGCCGATCTGGGCAAAAGTACGATGAGCTGCCTGTTTGAGAAGGAATTCCCCGAGCGCTTCTTTGAAATGGGCATTGCCGAGGCTGATATGGCCTCTACCGCCGCCGGTCTTGCGCTTGCGGGCAAAATCCCGTTTATCCATTCGTTTGCCGTGTTTACCTCCGGGCGCGACTACGACCAGCTCCGCCAGACCATCGGCATTGCCGGGCTGAAAGTACGTGTCTGTGGTTCTTCCGCCGGCCTTTCCGATTTCAGCGACGGCTCCACCCATCAGTCCGTTGAGGACATCGCGCTCATGCGCGCAATCCCTGGCATGACGGTTGTTGTCCCGGCCGACGCCGCGCAGACTGCCGCCGCTGTACGCGCCATTGCAAATGTCGACGGCCCGGCCTACATCCGCATTTGCCGCAATAATTTGGAGGATCTTACGGATCCTGATGCACCGTTTGTTATCGGCAAACCCACCGTCATGCGCGACGGCAGTGATATCGCCGTCTATGCCTGCGGCGCAACCCTTTCCATGGCGCTGAAAGCCGCAGAAATGCTGAAAGATAAGATCTCTGTGCGTGTCGTTAATGTTGCCACTTTAAAGCCCATTGACGACGCAGCTTTAATTGCCGCCGCAGGCCCTTGCCGTGGCATAGTCACTGCTGAAGAGCACTCCGTGATCGGAGGACTTGGCAGCGCGGTTGCACAGGCCCTCGCGCTTGAGTGTAAACCCATTGGTTTTGTCGGTATTGAAGACAAGTACGGTACCAGTGCACACACCTATGACGAGCTGCTCGACTATTACGGCATTACGGCTGGCCACATTGCGGAAAAAGTCGAAGCTATTTATAAGCGCGTATAAATACGGTTGAAAAAAGGAGAATCTGCATATGAAAATCGGTTTTGTCGGCCTTGGCATCATGGGCAAACCCATGGCAAAAAACCTGATGAAGGCCGGTCATGAAGTCTTTGCTTATGACCTTGTCCCGGCGTGCGTGGAAGATGTTGTCGCAGCAGGCGCAAAGGCAGTTTCCTCACCGAAGGAAGCCGCCGAAAACGGCGATATCGTCATTACAATGGTTCCCAATGGGCCGCAGGTAAAGCAGGCGGTCCTGGGTGAAAACGGCGTCCTGTGCGGTGCAAAGAAAGGACAGCTTATTGTCGACATGAGTTCCATTGCGCCAACCGCTTCGCAGGAAGTTTATAAAGCCTGCAAGGAACAGGGCGTGCGCTTTATGGATGCTCCGGTTTCCGGCGGAGAGCCGGGCGCTATCGCAGGCACACTTTCCATTATGTGCGGCGGCGACAAGCCGGATTTTGATGAAGTCTATGACGTACTCAAGGTTATGGGCGCAAGCGTCGTTTATTGCGGCGAAATTGGCGCCGGCAATACCACCAAGCTTGCCAACCAGATCATTGTAGCGCTGAATATTGCAGCCGTTTCCGAAGCTTTTATGCTCGCCGTAAAGGCAGGCGTTAATCCGCGTACCGTCTTTGACGCAATTAAGGGCGGCCTTGCCGGTTCCCATGTCATGGATGCGAAAGCGCCGATGATGCTCGACGGGAACTTCAAGCCCGGTTTCAAAATTGACCTGCATATCAAAGATCTTAATAACGCAATTGAGACCGGCCATGCGGTCGGCGCACCGCTGCTTCTGACGGCGGAGGCATTGGAGATCCTTGAGCGGCTGCACTTCGACGGCCACGGCCAGGACGACCATTCCGCCATTGCGCTTTTCTATGAAAAGCTTGCCGGCGATACCATTCAGCACGAATAATCCGATGATAAAAGCCGACCGGGGAAGTATACGCTTCCCCGGCTTTTTTCATGTTTTTTCTGCAGCCGGAAAAAGTGGCGGTATACCGGCTGGAAAATCCCTCCCGGAAAGCCGGCCGTCTTTCAGTCTCATATAATCCATTCAATATATAGGCTCTCCGGAAATACAACTATATACGCCCTCGATATTCGCTTTTTATAATCTCAACCATCTCTTCCGGACTTTCTCTGCATCCGTTTTCCAGCCATATTTTGATAATCTTTGTGATACCTGCCTTAAAAAACTCGATATGGTACTCCACGAACCGGTTTTGAAAATGGGCCTGCGCAAGATGAATGTCGTAATCAAATATTTTATACTGATTGTCATATCCAAGCTTGAAATACGTCTGATAAAAAATCGGATTATCTTTAATATGCCGAAATAATTTTAAATAATCATTGCTGTGGTATATTTGCTCTGTTTCATTTTTATACAAATCCGATACTGCCTGTTCCAATCTGACCCGTATCCTATCCGCCAATCCGTAAATATCGGTATAATTGGCATAAAATGTTGTGCGGTTTAACCCGGCGCGCTTACACAGATCCGATACAGTAATTTCATTTAGTTGTCTTGTCTGGAGCAATTCTATGAAAATGCTTTCTATCCGTTCCATAGACTCTTTTTTCCGCTTATTATTGGATATATTCATAAAGCCTCCTTTAACCCAACACTTGATGCGAAACTGATGATTGTTTTTATCCGATATGCTTATTATACTGATTTTACACCATAACAACAACTGTTGTTTTAATAAAGGAGGCTTTATTTATGAAGAAAAGCAGCTTTGCCGCAATGATCTCAGGTACAGTCAGCGGGGTTTTATTCGCACTTGGGATGTGTATGGCGCTCGTCCCGGAATGGGACGCATTTAAGCCAGGCATTATTTTCGGCTGTATTGGCTTAGCGCTTGGTTTTGCGACTTTGGTCATATGGAGAAAAATGGAGCATAAGCGGCCGGTCCGTCCCTCTGGAAAAAGCATTCTGTCGGTTGCCGTAGGCATTGCCGGCGCTTTAACGCTGGGCGTAGGGATGTGCCTGTGTATGGTTTGGGATAAGATGGCCATCGGCATTTTGACTGGTCTTGCGGGCATTATCATCCTGCTCTGCCTGATTCCCCTGACCAAAGGCATCAAAAATTGAAACTGCGCAAGACGGCTTTATCTTTGATTGAAAAAACAAGGACAGGTAAGGAAATCATTGCAAATCAAAGGTATCGCATCGTTCTATCTGCGGCCGCCGGATTCGCATTCAATTTGCTTTATGCCCTGTATCACGGCGTTGTGGGTATTATGAATCTCTCGCTCTGGTTTCTTACAATGTGCGCCTTTTATGGGATTTTAGCCACGACACGCTTTGCTGCAGTTCTGTGTGAACGCAAAAACAAAGAAATACCCTGCGACGGCATGGAAAAGTTTGTGATGAAACTATCGGGTATATTGCTGACAGTCTTAAGTTTTATACTTGCGGCTGTCAACTATATCAGTATGTCGCAGAATATCGCTGCAAAACATAGTGAAATCATTATGATAACAATTGCAGCCTATACGTTTTATAAAATTATTTTCGCTATCATCCGGGCAATAAAACAACATAAAAATCCCTCTGCGCTGCTCAAAACAATCCGGGGTATCCGCTACGCAGAAGCGGCTGCTTCAGTACTTACTTTACAGCGGTCCATGCTTGTATCCTTCGGCGAAATGGACGCCACGCAGATCGGCCTTATGAACGCGCTTACTGGAGCGGGCGCCTGCCTGTTTGTACTGGCGCTCGGTATATCTATGATCATAACAAGAAAGGATGTAAAAACATGCCAGAATCAAAATTTGTGAAAACAAATGAAAAAATCGCTGAACAGGTTGTCGATACCTATCAAAAAATTGAAGATACCGTAGCCGGCGCCTACACCAAAATTGAGGACGCTTTTGTGCAGCGTTATCTTACAAGAGACGGTGAAACCGTAGAAGAAGCAAAAGCGAGGTTAAGAAGAGAACAGAATCACCAGTAAAAATTCCCTGATTTCAATCCCTGTCCGCGAAGCTTTGCGGATAGGGATTTTTTTCTGTGATAAACAACAGCCAATGCAGAACGCGGCCCAATAATGCAGGCCAAATTAGCTGGCCACCCGATTTCCGCAGCGTTCTGAAAAATCCATACAGCCAGCCGCAGGCCTGGGGAATGCAGGGTTTGAATCCCGACCTGCATTCTTGAAAAATGTTGTGCCGCTTTCTTTATCGAAAGCGGCACAACAAAACGATTTCCGATTTAAATATTCTCGTTTTTCAACGCATCAATCGGATTGTCCCTCCGGATACGGCGCATTGCATATAACATAGAAACAAAGACCACTGCAAATACGCTGACCACCGCAAGCGCTACCGCCGTCCAGGGAAGTGTAAAATGCATATTCGCGGCATAGCGCACCGCACGGTAAATCCAGAAAGAAACCAGCGCAGCAAGCGGCATCCCAAGCAGCAGGGCGCGGCTTCCATACAGCAGGCACTCATAGTTCGTCATCCTGTACAGGGCGCGCTGCTCCATCCCGACAGAACGCAGCATGGCGAAATCGCGGCGGCGCAATGCAATATTTGTAGAAATCGTATTGAATACATTGGCAGCTGAAATCAGGGAAATCAGCACGATAAATCCATAAGAAAACACATTGATAATCGTAATGATATTGCGCTCATCCCGGTCCTGCTCTTGCAGGTCATACCAGTTATTTTCTGTAATTGTATACCCATTTTCTGTCAATATGCTCCGGGTGCTTTCCAGCATCAGGGCGTGATCCTCCGCTTTAATACATAAAGTCGCATACTGGACATGCAGCATATCCCGCATGGAGTCCGGATAGATCAGCGTCAGGCACTCATCCTCGTCAACGCCCACCGGTGCGGTTTGGATACGCGCGCCTAAGGCAAGTTCTGTATATGCAGCCGGAACCTCGACAGCATTTGTAAGACGCCCCTGTTCATCATACTCTGGCGACTCGTCACCCGGGATACAGAAATAGATAATTTCATCACAGGCTGGATCCGAATCTGCAAAAGCCCTGTCTACAATATAATACCCCTTTTCAGAAACCCATTGCGGCACCGTCAATATGCGCAGGCTCGATACGGTATCCCGCAAAACACTGAAAGTACAGCTCACCCGCTCCCGGATGCCGTCTTCATAGGAATATAACGTCGCGGTGTTATCGTTCAATACCACCGCCGGCGCACCCTGCGCAAGATAGGCCTCCGCATCAATGCCCTCTGCCTCCAGCATTGCCCGGTAGGATGCATCGTCCAGATAAACAAAATTGATATAATCCCAATACATTTCGCGGCCTGCCTGGTCATAATCGCCTGTACTGTAAATTTTCGACCGTGCATCCAGATAGGCCTGATATCCCGATGTCGTGTCCGAACGCCGGAAAAGCGCTTCTTCTGTGACACCGCCGACAAGCGCCGCCGCCTCCACGCCCGGAGCCGTCTGGAGCTGATCCAGCACCGGCTGAAAATCCTGTGCATAATCCGCCGCATAGGCCAGGTCATAATTGGCCGTTGAAACGGAAAGCTCTACCGTACTGCGCAGATACATGCAAAAGCTCGCCGCGGAAATAAACAGGATTACACTCATCGCTAAAGAGATTACGGTGGTGCGGTACTTTTTGCGGCTGCGCTTATAGTATTTCCGGGCAAGCACGCCGGGAAGCCCAAACAGGCGGTAACACAGCCGGGAGGTCTTCACTGTCCGGGCATGGCTTGTAATTTCCGTACTCTGGCGGATTGCTTCAATCGCACTGACCGACATGGCCCGCCGGGCAGGAACCCAGACAGAAATCAGTACTGTAACCAGCGCAATCAGTGCAGCCGAAAGCAGCGAAGCTGGGGAAAGCGCCAGCGTCACCGAATAGGGCGAACTTAAAATACTGGTAAATTTATCGCCGACAAAATGGAAGGTCACCGCCATACCTGCAATCCCGCATAAAAGGCCGATGGGGATCCCAACCGTGCTGACGCACATCGCCTCATACAGTACGCATGCACGGATCTGTTTTCGGGTTGCACCCACAGAGGCGAGCAGCCCATACTGGCGCGTGCGTTCCCCGACGGAAATGGAAAAAACGCTGTAAATCAGAGAAACGGACCCCAAAAGTATCAGAAAAACAAAGATCATACCAAGCATGAAAACCATTGCGCTGAGATTCCCATACCGGAAACTGCCGGCAAACATGAGCACATCCCAATTGTACTGCGGGATCCACTGTTCATACTCCTGCGCAAGCGGCTCCAGATTGCGCGACGCATTGCGGACATGAAAATAAGCCTGATACATGCCCTGGATGCCGCTGTCCTGCAGGAAGGTCAGAGCCGTATAGCCGGGTGCGGAGTAATCTTCAAAGTCCGGCCTTTCATAATAGCCAACAACTGTATATTCCTGTACGGTCTCTGGCACAAACACTTCACCGCTTTCTTCATCGTAAGGATTGTGCTGCCCAAGCGCATCCTCCCCGATCCTGCGGCTCCCCAATTCCAGCCGCAGTGTTTGGCCAAGCTGGGTATCCACACCGCCGTTTTCCGCCAGGTGCTCCGGAAGCAGGATCTCATTCGGGCTTTCCGGGAGCCGTCCGGAACACAGATGAACCGGCATATTCCGGAAGAACGTTTCCTGTGCACCCAGAATGTAAAGATACGGCTTATACTCGTTTTCACTTTCGACCGGCGCATATCCCAATTCCTGCGCATAGAAAAGATCACAAACGCGGTTGTCTGTCTGGAGCGTTTCGAGCATATCCGCTCCACCCTGCATATTCAGATGCCAGTCACCGTTTTCATAGATATATGTACGCTCCATAAAGCGTACAAGACTTGTACAGAAAGTTGTTACCGCAGTAAACATTGCCGCGGAAAGGATTACGCCAATAATGGTCACTACCGTACGGGTTGGGTTTTCATGCATAAATTTGCGCGCCACTTTATAAAAGATATTCATGCGCGGATCACCTCGTCGCTTTTGATACGCCCATCCTCGATGGCAATGATCCGGTTGGCCTGCAATGCAATGCTCTCATCATGCGTGATAATGATCAAGGTCTGGTTGTAGCGCTGATTGGACAGTTTCAGCAGCTCCACAATTTCCTGGCTGTTCTGGGAATCCAGATTCCCGGTCGGTTCATCCGCCAGCACAACCGCCGGCGCGTTAATCAGCGCCCGGCCGATGGATACGCGCTGCTGCTGGCCGCCGGAAAGCTGGTTGGGCAGATGGTTTTCCCTGCCTTCCAGCCGCAGAGTGGACAAAATCTCCCGCAGCCGGTCCTGGTTAACCTGCCGGGAATCCATCAGTACCGGCAGCGTGATATTTTCCGTAACGTTTAACACAGGGATCAAATTGTAAAACTGATAGATCAGCCCGACTTCCCGGCGGCGGAAAATAGCAAGTTCTTCATCATTTCTCTGATATACATCCTGCCCGTTCATATACACTGTGCCGGAACTCGGCTTATCCACACCGCCAAGGATGTGCAGAAGCGTCGATTTCCCTGATCCGGACGGCCCGATAATCGAAATGAAGTCCCCTTTTTCCACGCTGAACGAGATACCGTCAAGGGCCCGAACTTCATTTTCCCCTTTTCCATAAACTTTGGTCAGATTTTCAACCCGCAGTATTTCCATAGCCTTTCCCCTTCTTTTTCTAAACTATAGCCAGTATACCGCACCGCCATGACTTTTCGGTGACTTTTTGATTACAAAAATGTCACAAAACCGCGCTGGTTTTTTCGATAAACACGTATGAACTTCAGGATTCATGTTAACCTAGTTTTAACACCCTTCCCGTTTCGGAGTTAACACACATCTTTTAGAATATACACGTAACAGGAAAAAAGAAAAAATGACGAAAAGGAGTCGAAAATTATGAAAAAGCTTACCTGCGTATTCACCTGCGTGCTGCTTCTCATTTCCATGCTGGCCGGCTGCGCATCCGGCGGCGAACAGTCCCCCATCGCTGTAATCTCCCGTGAGGAGGGTTCCGGCACCCGCGGCGCGTTTATAGAGCTGTTCGGCGTCGAGCAAAAAAACGATGCAGGGGAAAAAGTAGACTACACCACAGAGAAAGCTGAAATCACCAGTTCCACCGCCGTTATGATCACAACCGTGCAGGGCAACAAAAACGCCATCGGCTACATCTCCCTGGGATCGCTTGACAGTAGCAAAGTAAAAGCCCTAAAGATTGACGGGGCAGAAGCCAGCGTCGATAATATCAAAAACGGTACTTATAAAGTATCCCGTCCATTTATCATTGCAACAAAAGGCGAGACCGATGGACTTGCCAAGGATTTCATTGACTTTATCTTAAGTGAGCAGGGCCAAGCGGTTGTGGAAGAGGCCGGATATATCAGCCAGGGCAACACCGGGGCTTTCAGCAGTTCCCTTCCAGAAGGCAGTATCACAGTCGGCGGCTCGTCCTCGGTTACTCCGGTAATGGAAAAACTGAAGGAAGCGTATCTTGCCCTGAATGCCTCGGCTCAGATTGAAGTCCAGCAGACCGATTCCACCTCCGGCATGAGTGCAGCTATAGAAGGCGTCTGCGATATTGGCATGGCATCACGCGAGCTGAGAGACAGTGAGCTTGCCGAACTGACCCCCACTACAATTGCCATTGATGGAATCGCGGTAATCGTCAACCTGGAAAACGAAGCTGACGCCCTGACTTCTGAACAGGTCAAATCGATTTTCACTGGCGAAACCGCAGACTGGAGCGAACTTAACGCATAAAACACCCTATGCGCGTCACTGGCTCGGAAGCCTGCTTCCGGGCCAGCGCGTCATGTAAGCCGCATAAACCATACCGTTTTTAGGAGCGCAAATGAGACATTTTAAAGAAAATTTCATGCATATCGTTTTCCTGATCTGCGCCTGCGTATGCATCATATCTGTTGCGCTGATTTGTATTTTTCTGTTTGCCAACGGTATGCCCGCTATTGCAGAAATCGGGGTATTTAAATTCCTGCTTGGGACTTCCTGGAAACCGTCAAACGGTATTTATGGTATTTTTCCAATGATCGTCGGCAGCATCTACGTAACAGCAGGCGCAATTATAACCGGCGTGCCGCTCGGGCTGTTGTGCGCTGTTTTTATGGCACGCTTCTGCCCAAAAAAGCTCTACCGCGTTTTAAAGCCGGCCATTGAACTGCTTGCCGGTATCCCCTCCATTGTTTACGGCTTTTTCGGACTGGTTGTAATCGTGCCGATTATGCAGGACCTGTTTGGAACCGGGAAAAGCGTGCTGACCGCATCCATCCTTCTTGGAATCATGATCCTGCCAACCATCATTGGCGTTTCTGAATCCGCCATCCGCGCCGTACCGGACAGTTATTATGAAGGCGCGCTGGCACTGGGGGCGACGCATGAGCGTGCGGTTTTTTTCTCCATGCTCCCTGCCGCACGTTCCGGCATCACCGCTGGCATTATCCTTGGCGTCGGCCGTGCAATTGGCGAGACAATGGCCGTTGTAATGGTTGCCGGCAACCAGCCTGTCCTTCCGGAAAACCTGCTTTCCGGGGTGCGTACAATGACTGCAAATATTGTCCTGGAAATGGGTTATGCAGCTGACCTGCACCGGGAAGCGCTCATTGCAACCGGCGTCGTACTGTTTGTTTTCATTCTTCTGATTAACCTGTGCTTTTCACTGATGAAAAAGGAGGACTCCCGTGAGAAAAGGAAAAAGCGTCCGCGCCGCAGAACCGGAAATCCAGGCGATCAACCGGCAGAGCCTGTCCCAGCGGATCCAGGCATATAAGAAACAGCCGCTGTCGCTGATGCTGCTTCTCGCCGTAGGGCTGGCGGCGCTGCTGACCGTCGTTATCCTGCTTTCCCTCATTGCTTATATCCTGATCAAAGGGATCCCCAATCTTTCCTTTGATCTTTTCGCCTGGAACTATACGACGGAAAATGTTTCGATGACGCCGGCAATTATCAATACAGTCACCATGACCCTGCTTTCCCTGCTGATCTCCGTTCCCGTCGGCGTATTTTCCGCAATTTATCTGGTTGAATATGCCCGGCGTGGGAACAAGCTCGTCAAAGCAGTACGCTTGACAGCGGAAACGCTTTCCGGCATCCCGTCCATCGTATACGGGCTTTTCGGCTACTTAATGTTCAGCGTTACACTCGGGTGGGGATACTGCATTCTTGCCGGCGCGCTGACAATGGCAATTATGATCCTCCCCCTGATTATGCGTACGACGGAAGAAGCGCTCAAAGCTGTGCCGGACGCCTATCGCGAAGGCAGCTTTGGGCTGGGCGCCGGGCGTCTTCGCACAGTATTCAAGATCGTACTGCCCAGCGCAATGCCCGGTATTTCCGCAGGTATTATCCTGGCTATCGGACGCATCGTCGGGGAAACAGCCGCGCTGATCTACACGGCCGGTACAGTTGCCGGCATCCCCGAGAACCTGCTGCGCTCCGGAAGGACACTCGCCATCCATATGTACGCGCTGCTCAACGAGGGTTTATATATGGAGCAGGCTTATGCCACCGCAGTCGTGCTGCTGGTCATGGTCGTCGGCATCAATGCCCTGTCCAGTTTAATTGCCCGGCGCGTCGGTACAAAAGGGGAAACAACATGAAAAAACAGGAAAACAAAAATACCGTGCTTTTGAAAAAGCCGCCATATAACGGCGCAAAATTTGAAATCGAAGATTTAAATCTTTACTATGGGAACTTTCATGCGCTCAAATCCGTCAATCTGCAAATCGCAGCCAATGAAATTACGGCATTCATCGGCCCGTCCGGCTGTGGGAAAAGCACCCTGTTGAAATCACTTAACCGGATGAATGATCTTGTCGAAGGATGTAAAATCACAGGAAGCGTCCGTCTCGACGGCGAAAATGTCTATGGAGGAATTGATTTGAATATCCTCCGCCGGAGGGTTGGAATGGTGTTCCAAAAACCCAATCCCTTCCCCATGAGCATCTATGACAACATCGCTTTCGGTCCACGCACCCACGGTATCCGCGCCAAAGTGAAGCTTGATGACATTGTCGAGCGCTCCCTGCGGCAGGCTGCAATTTGGGACGAAGTCAAAGACAGGCTGAAAAAAAGCGCGCTTGGGGTTTCCGGCGGCCAGCAGCAAAGGCTGTGTATCGCGCGTGCTCTTGCAGTCGAACCGGAGGTGCTCCTGATGGATGAACCCACCTCTGCGCTTGACCCGATTTCAACTTCCCGCATTGAAGATCTGGCGTTGGAGCTGAAAAAGAGTTATACTATTATTATGGTGACCCATAACATGCAGCAGGCAGCGCGCATTGCAGACAGGACCGCCTTCTTCCTGCTTGGGGAAGTGATCGAGTACGGCCAGACAGAGCAGATGTTTTCCATTCCAAAAGACAAACGCACTGAAGACTATATCACAGGGAGGTTTGGCTGATATGCGTGTAAATTTTGAAAAGCAGCTTTCCCAACTGAATGTCGAGCTGATCACGATGGGAGCGCTGTGTGAAGAAGCCATTGGCAGCGCGGCAAAAGCATTGCTCGATGGCAACGCCGCGCTTTTAACCCGGGTATTGGAAGCAGATGCACGCATAGATCAGAAGGAACGGGATATCGAGACGCTTTGCATGAAGCTTCTTTTGCAGCAGCAGCCTGTTGCACGCGACCTGCGCACGATTTCCTCTGCGCTAAAAATGATTTCGGACATGGAACGTATCGGCGACCAGGCCGCAGATATTGCGGAAATACTGAGCTTCGTCGAAAATTTTGATCTGGAAAGCGTTATGCATATCGGCGACATGGCGCGTGCGACCATCAAGATGGTGACCGACAGTGTTGAAAGCTTTGTCCAGCGCGACCTGGAAATGGCGCACGCGGTCGTTGCCTATGACGACGTAGTCGACGGCCTGTTTTTGACTGTAAAACAGGAACTAACCGAGGTCATCTGCCGGGAACCCATGCGCGGCGGCGCCTGTCTGGACTTTTTGATGATTGCAAAATATTTTGAGCGCATCGGCGACCACGCAACCAATATTGCGGAATGGGTGGACTATTCCATAACGGGTCATCATCTGGAAGAAAAATGACAAAAGGAGCGCAAAACGATGATCCCACTTGAAAAGCTCAGGGAAAATGAAGAAATCCGCACCTATATAACCCGTGCGGATGAATCCCTCGTCGCCTTGGGTTACACAGAACACAGTTTCCCCCACGTCACCCGCGTGGCAGAGATCTCGGCATACATCCTGGAAACCATGGGATATCCGCCGCAGCTGGTGGAGCTGTCTAAAATCGCCGGTTATCTCCACGATATCGGCAATCTGGTTAACCGGATCGACCATTCACAAAGCGGCGCCGTTATGGCTTTCCGCATCCTGGACCATCTCAACTTTACTGCAGACGAGATTGCCACAGTTGTAACCGCCATTGGAAACCATGACGAAGGTACCGGCGTCCCGGTAAATCCGCTTGCCGCAGCGCTGATCCTTGCCGACAAATCCGATGTGCGCCGAAGCCGTGTACGCAATACGGATATCACGAACTTTGACATTCACGACCGGGTAAACTATTCGGTAAAAAAGTCCCTCCTCAAAATCAACGAAGAACATACCAATATCAAGCTCAAGCTCTCAATCGATACAAAATACGGTTCTGTCATGGATTATTTTGAAATCTTCCTAAACCGCATGATCCTTTGCCGGAAAGCGGCGGAAAAGCTCGAACTGGATTTCAAGCTGATCATCAATGAGCAGCAACTAATCTGATCCGGCGCCGTATTTTGCCAGTCATCCATTTTTTCATATCGTGCCGCGGCCCGTTTCCCATCCTTCCAGTGGGCGCAAACGGCACAAATTGCCGGGAGAAAACTTATGATCTATCTGGTAGAAGACGACAGCAACATCCGTAAGCTGATCTGTTATGCCCTCAATAGACAGGGCTTTGAAATCTGCGGCTTCTCCGCCCCCTCCGAATTTTGGCCGGCGCTGGAAAAGCAGCTTCCCCAGCTGATAATACTGGATCTTATGCTGCCCGGAGAAGACGGACTCAGCATCCTGAAAAAGCTGCGTTCCCGCCATGAGACGGCACGGCTGCCAGTTATTATTCTGACTGCCCGCGACAGTGAATTTGACAAGGTGACCGGGCTTGACCTTGGTGCAGACGACTACATTTCCAAACCTTTCGGGATGATGGAACTGATTTCCCGCGTAAAAGCGGTACTGCGCCGCGTGCAGGAAGCCCCACAGGCGCCGGATTATCGCCTCGGTACACTCTATGTGTGCCCCCAAAAGCATATCGTCCGCGTCGAAGATGCCGATGTTGCACTGACACTAAAGGAATTTGAGCTTCTCTGTGCGCTTCTTGAGGCAGACGGCATGGTTTTAACCCGTGACGCCCTGCTTAATTCCATATGGGGCTATGCCTTTGATGGAGAAAACCGGACCGTCGACGTCCACATCCGCAAGTTACGCCAGAAGCTTGGGAAAGCCGGTGCATACATCGAGACAGTCAAAGGCATCGGTTATAAAATCGGAGGCAGGCTCCATGAATAAAAAAATTTTCCGCAGTACCTGCATCGTCGCCTTTTTTGTATTCCTTGTCAGCCTTTCCCTGATTATGGGCGTACTACACCAGTATTTCGGGCGGCAGATCATACGGGAATTGGAAAGCGAAGCCCAGTATCTGGCGCACGCGCTGCAAAATGAAGGGATCCGTTATTTTGATGGGCTCCCCAATATGGAAAAGCGGATCACGCTGATCGCCGCGAATGGAGATGTCCTTTACGACAGCGATGCAGACACCGAATCCATGGAAAACCATCTTGCCAGAGAGGAGATCCAGGAAGCGCTTGCCTCCGGCTCAGGCTATAGCAGCCGTTACTCGAAAACCCTTACGCAGGCAACTACCTATTACGCACGGCTTCTTTCTGACGGCAGCGTATTGCGTGTTTCTACCACCCAGCATACGATCCTGACCCTTTTGTTCGGTATTCTTCAGCCCATCCTACTGATCGCAATTCTTGCGCTGATTCTTTCCGCCGTACTGGCCTCACGCGTCAGCCGCGCGATCATCACCCCGATAAACGCCATTGATTTGGAACATCCTGAAGAAAATGTTACCTATGACGAGCTTTCCCCGCTTTTGAGCAAAATTTCCCATCAAAACCGCACCATTGCCGCGCAGCTTGCCGAAGCCCGCAAACGTCAGGAAGAATTCCGGCTTTTGACCGACAATATGCGTGAAGGCTTCCTTGTAATTGACCACGATACAAACCTGCTGTCCTGTAATGCCGCGGCGCTGTCTCTTTTAGGGGCGGAACATGCAGGACACGCCAGCGTACTGACGCTCAACCGTAGCGCGGATTTCCGCGATACAGTCTCCCGCGCACTTGAAGGACGGCATGCGCAGGGCACAATACAGCAGTCGGGCCGCTGTCTGCAGCTGATCGCCAACCCCGTTTTCGACGGTGAAGAAACAGCAGGTGCAATTGTTGTCATCCTGGATATCACAGAAAAAGCAGAACGCGAGCGGCTTCGCCGGGAGTTCTCCGCCAACGTTTCCCACGAATTGAAAACGCCCTTGACTTCCATATCCGGGTTTGCAGAGCTCATGATGTCCGGCACTGTGAAGCCAGCGGACATTGTGGATTTTTCTCAAAGCATTTACCAGGAAGCCCAACGCCTGATTACCCTTGTCGGCGACATTATCCGGCTGTCTGAGCTGGATGAACGGGACGGGCGCTACGAAAGCGAGGATGTTGACCTGTATGCGCTGGCACAGGAAACTGCACAGCGGCTGAAAGACACGGCGGCGCGGCGGCAAATCCAGATTACCGTCACCGGCGCACCGACCATTATCCCCGGCGTACGGCACATCCTTGAGGAAATGCTGTTCAATCTTGTGGATAATGCGGTCAAATATAATAAGGAACACGGGCGCGTCGATATCATCGTCTCCCAGTCGGCGCAGGATACTCGTGTCATCGTGCGCGACACCGGAATCGGGATCCCAAAATCGGAACACACGCGCGTATTTGAACGCTTTTACCGCGTGGATAAAAGCCATTCCAAGGAAATCGGCGGTACAGGGCTCGGCCTGTCGATCGTTAAGCACGGCGCAGCTTACCACAATGCTGAAACCGTACTGGAAAGCACGCCGGGCCAAGGGACGAGCGTAACCCTTATATTCCCCCCAAAAACGAAAGAATAAAAATCCAGCGGCGGCGGGATATACCCGCCGCCGCTGGATTTTACACTGAAGCCTGTGAAGACAAATATGCACTGTGATTAACATCTGCGCAAGCCGCCTGGCCTACTGGCAATTCTATGTCCCATAGGTGCTTGTCTTTGTTTTGATCTAAAGGCTGTTTTTCAGCTTAACTTACTGCAAGCCATCCTATGGTATTTCCTTTTACAGGATTTCCGTAATATTCCCCATAACTTCGCAAGAAAGTATCCAAATTTGCAGCGCCAGCTCCATATTATTTATATAAAGCTTCGTCAGCCATCCGGAAACCATCAAACTTCAATTCTGGTTTATTGACACAGCGCATAAAATATGATAAAGTGAAAATACATAAGGGAGTAGTCGGCGCGGCGCACGCGTGATGAAGCCAACATCATGGGACATATATCGTCCCTGGCTTTATATCAAATGACGAGACTTATCTGCCGGAAAAAGCGCAGAGAGTCTCTTTTTTTGTACGCCGGCAACCACACTCCCCGTAGCAGGAGGAAAGAAACCATGGGATTTACAGAGCTTTTCATCATTGCACTTGGGTTGTCGATGGACGCCTTTGCCGTTTCGGTCTGTAAGGGGCTTTCTGTTAAAAAGCTTTCCCTTCGCCATACCTTAATTGCAGGCGCCTATTTCGGCGGTTTCCAGGCGCTGATGCCGCTTCTCGGTTATTTCCTTGGCGTACAGTTTGAAAGCCTGATCCAAAGCGTGGACCACTGGGTTGCTTTTGCATTGCTGTCCGTAATCGGGATCAACATGATCCGCGAATCGCGCGGTGATCCTGAGGAGCTTGACGCATCTTTTGCATTTAAAGCCATGCTGCCGCTGGCAATCGCTACCAGCATCGACGCGCTTGCAGTTGGAATTACCTTTGCGTTTTTACGGGTAGATATCCTGGCTGCGGTATGTCTGATCGGCGCGACAACCTTTATTCTCTCTGCGCTGGGCGTTAAAATCGGCCACGTATTTGGCGCCAAATACAAAGCGAAAGCAGAGCTTGCCGGAGGAATTGTGCTGATTGTGATGGGGCTGAAAATTCTACTTGAGCATTTGGGGGTTATTGGATGAATCCGTAAGATCAAGCGCTTGTAAAGCGCCATATTCCGGCCATGCTAAAACCATCTGGACAGAATTTAGGAGTGAACACTATGAAAGAATATTTACAGGGCATCCCGGAAGTGCTGGAAGGGCTTTCTTCAAAACACGAAGGCCTCAGTACGCAAGATGCGGGGAAACGGTTTGAACAATACGGTCCAAACAAGCTGAAGGAAGGCAAAAAAGCTACGCTATTGCAGCGTTTTCTTGCCGAACTGGCCGACCCGATGATTATCATCCTGATCATTGCCGCTGTCATTTCCGGCATAACAGCCATCTACTCCGGCGAGTCTTTTGCCGACGTCATCATAATTATGGTGGTCGTACTTATTAACGCCGTACTCGGCGTGGTGCAGGAAAGCAAGGCAGAAAAAGCCATTGCAGCATTACAGGAAATCGCGGCGGCAACAAGCAAGGTGATCCGGGATGGACGGCAGGTTGTCATACGCAGCGAAGAACTGGTACCCGGCGATATTATCGTACTCGAAGCCGGTGACGCCATACCCGCCGACGCGCGCATTATCGAATGCGCAAGCATGAAGGCCGAGGAGGCCGCGCTGACCGGCGAAAGCGTCCCAGTCAACAAAACCGCCGAATCATTGAGCCTTAGCGATGCAAAGGATATCCCGCTGGGAGATCGTAAAAATATGGTCTACATGGGCTCCACCGTTGTTTACGGGCGCGGGCGTGCCATAGTTACCGCAACCGGGATGGAAACGGAAATGGGCAAAATTGCAGACGCCTTAACGGCCGCTCAGGATGAAGAAACCCCCTTGCAGAAAAAGCTTAATCAGCTGAGCAAGATACTCAGTATCCTTGTCCTGTCGATCTGCGTTGTAATCTTTGCGATTGACCTTGTGCGCATGTATCCGGATTTCTCAGGGGAAGCACTGCTGGATACCTTCATGGTTGCCGTGAGCCTGGCAGTCGCCGCGATCCCGGAAGGGCTTGCCGCGGTTGTCACAATTGTGCTGTCCATCGGTGTAACCAACATGTCCCGCCGCAATGCAGTAATCCGCCGGCTGACTGCCGTGGAAACGCTTGGCTGTACACAGATTATCTGTTCGGATAAAACCGGTACCCTCACGCAGAACAAAATGACGGTGGTTGACGACTATGCAGACAGCCGTGAAGCCGCCGCCGTATCCTTCTGTCTATGCACCGACGCCGTATTGCGTCCTGGGGAAGAAGCAAGCGAAGGCGATCCTACGCAAACCGCAGTCGTCGATTATGCATACAAGCTCGGGCTTGCAAAATATGAACTGGAGCAGAAATATCCCCGTATCGGCGAAATTCCCTTTGATTCCGGAAGAAAACTGATGACAACCGTGCATCGTGATGGAAACGCTTATATCCAGCATACCACCGGCGCCCCTGACGTCGTAATCAGCCGCTGCACCCACATCCTGCGTGGCGGCGAAGCTGTTATCCTGACCGACGCGATCCGTGAGGAACTGCGCAACGCAAACAAGGCCCTCGCCGACCAAGCCCTGCGTGTGCTTGCGGCCGCATACCGGTATTATGATGCCAAACCGGAATCCTATGAGCCCGACATCATGGAAAACGATCTGATCTTCCTTGGCCTGGAAGGCATGATCGATCCCATCCGTCCGGAAGTGCGCGATGCAATTGCTGAATGCCAGGAAGCGGGGATCCGGCCGATTATGATTACGGGGGACCACCGCGACACTGCTGTCGCCATTGCCCGCCAGCTGGGAATCCTTGCTCCAAATCAGGAGGCAATTACCGGCGCGCAGCTGGATGAGCTTTCTGACGAGGAATTCCGCAAAAACATTGAAAAATATTCCGTATATGCGCGCGTGCAGCCGGAACACAAAGTCCGCATTGTCAATGGCTGGCGCGCCTTGGGACGTATCACTGCCATGACCGGAGACGGCGTCAACGACGCGCCTTCTATCAAAAGCGCAGATATCGGCGTCGGTATGGGGATTACCGGTACAGACGTAACCAAAAATGTAGCCGACATGGTATTGGCGGATGACAACTTTGCCACTATCGTTTCCGCTGTCGAGGAAGGCCGGCGTATTTATGACAATATCCGTAAGGCGATCCAATTTCTGCTTTCCTCGAACCTGGCTGAGGTGCTGTCTATCTTTATTGCTACGGTCCTGGGATTTACAGTATTAAAGCCTGTGCATCTTTTATGGATTAATCTAATTACCGACTGCTTCCCGGCTCTGGCGCTTGGCATGGAGAAAGGTGAGGCAGATACGATGAAGCGGCCCCCGCGCAGCTCGGCAGATGGTATTTTTGCCGGTGGGATGGGCTTTGACATTGCTTTCCAGGGCCTTCTGGTTACCATCCTTACACTGAGTTCCTATTTTATCGGCCATTATATGGAATCCGGCGTCTGGGAAATTACCAACAGCGCCGACGGTATGACAATGGCGTTTTTAACGCTTTCTCTTGTGGAAATTTTCCATTCCTTCAATATGCGCGCCCGCCGCGCCTCCGTTTTTTCCATCCGCTGGCAGAATAAATGGCTTTGGGGCGCTATGGCGCTTTCCCTGATCCTGACTACTGCTGTAATCTATGTTCCTTTCCTTTCCGCGGCTTTTGGCTTCGAACATATTTCTTTTGCTGAATATGCCGTTGCCGTTGCGCTTGCCGTATGCATCATTCCAATTATGGAGCTGGTCAAATTTATTCAGCGCCGCGTGGCAGGCAGCCGGTGAGGCCGAAATCTGAATCACAGAATAAAAAAGTTGCTTTCCTGCCCAGTTTGGCAGGAAAGCAACTTTTTTACGTTTACAGTACACGGCAGGGCCTGTTTTAGCAGTCCCCCTGTATGTTTCCATTCTAAAAAGATACGGCGGGCAGTTCCGGATTCCGCTGCAAAAACCATACCCGGCGTATATTCTGCCGGGATGGCAGGTCCACCTCCTGTTTCACCCCTGTACCCGCACAGGCGCTCAACGCCCTTTTGCCTGTACAGCATCCTGCTGCGCGCAAAAATAACAGGCCGGAATAATCAGCGGCAGGCATAACAAAATAGAATAAAAACCAAGCCAGCGCATACCGAAAAATGCCGCCGCGACGCCAATATGGAAAAACAACAGGGAACCCGCAAAAAAGCGGGCCCTGCGCAGCGCTTCCCGGTCCCTTGTTTTGAAATATAAAGTTAACCCGATAATAAGCTGCCGGTAATTATTCGTCGAAAATACACAGGAACTTGCGTAACCGCATGCGCCGGGAAAGGCGTTCCACTGGAACCCTGTAATGAAAAAAACGGGATACAAAGCAAAAAATCCGGCGTTTTCCGGTAAAAAACCCACTATAAAAATACCGATAAAATCCGCTAATACCGCGATAAACTTCAAGTTTACCCGTGGGTTGAGCTGCAAGGCCGTAGAAAACGCAATTGCGAAGGCAAAAACCAAAGCCGCACCAGCACGCACCAACATCTGGGGAAAATCGCCGCCAAAAACAGCCTGAGTCAGGACAATCAGGTTGACGGTTTCCGCACTGGCCAGTACGCCGCAGCGGGTAACCGTATAACCGCCGAGGAATCCACCGAAAGCCGCCATCGCATAAAACAATGTTTTCTCGGAAACCAGTTTATGCGCCATAGGCGCCAGGCCTCCCTTCGCTAAAAAACTGCATACAGACGGCGGCCTGTCCTACATCTGCAGGCTTGGGGTCCGCCGCCACTACATTTTATTATCCGCCAGAACACGCAGCTTGTCTATAGACTGCTTCCACGAGACTTTTTGGAAATTCGAGAGAAGTATATGCACCATTTACAAAAATCGATCCGAATTTTCGGTAATATTCACAAGAGGCAAAAAACACCAGCCGCAATACATACCACTTTAAGATTTTAAGCCAACAGCAGCGGTGAAACGTCACCCGTATAAAAAATATTCAGCTCATGCAGTGCGCGTGTCAACGCTACATACATACGTTTTGCCGTTGCAGTGCCGCTGTCCCAATTTGCAGCTCCGGCGTCAAAGATGATCACTGTGTCGAATTCCAATCCTTTAACTGCTGCGACTGGAGTTACAACAATGCCGCCGGTATACACGGTAGTATCATCACAGATCAGAGTCAGCGCCATATGCGGCATAAGCGCCGTATGGACGGCCTGCGTTTCCTGCACATCCCGGCAAATAACTGCACAGCTCCCACCCGGGCGCGCCGTTTGCATAATGGCCCGCCGGGTTCTATCAATACAGTCTGCAAAACCAGCCGCGTGTTCAAAACATACTGCGCGGCCATGGCGGACAACCGGTGTAATCTCATAGCCAGTCCCGATCTTATCAAGCACACGGTTTGCAAATTCCGCAATTTCTATTGTGTTCCGGTAGCTTTTCGTCAGCGCACGGAAAAACAACGAAGGAAACATCGGCGCAATTTCATCCCAGGAACCCAGCCCGCTTTCTCCATGGATGTTCTGTGCT
The DNA here is from genome assembly GCA_934546935.1 of uncultured Eubacteriales bacterium. Lineage (GTDB taxonomy): Bacteria > Bacillota > Clostridia > Oscillospirales > QAMX01 > CALWJF01. The sequence continues at coordinate 348,636 of CAKTEH010000001.1, read as the reverse complement.
ATATCGCCCAAAATTGTAAACCGCGCATCCGGGAAACAACGCGACAGCGTCATAAATGCCATCGGGCCAAAATCCTGCGCCTCATCAATTACAAGATGGTCATACTCTTTTGTACGTACATTCGCATCAAGCCGGCAGGACAGATAAGCAAGCGCGCACAAATCATAAATGTCATAGCATTTACGACGGATACTGCGCGCAGTCCGGCCGGCCAATGCCGCTTCCTGTTCCCCACGGGAAGCATAGTGCTCCAGAAATGCGAGATAAAGCTTCGTTTCATTGACTTTTTTCAGACGATTCAGATAGGTACGCTTCATACCTTTCGCCTGTATGCGCAGTTGTTCCAGCTGGATATATTTTTCGTCAATCAGCCGATGGCGCTCTTCCCTCGAAACAGAAGCGATGCAGCGGCGTTCGTAATCTGCTTCCACTGCAGAAAGGATCTCCTCCAGCTTTGACTTTACGCGATGGTCGATCAGCCGCGCCAAAGTTTCCGCCAGTTCCCGCATAGGCGTCTGCGGTCGAAGGGAAAAATTTTCGGCAACCTCTTCACAGCTGACAAGCGGCCGTCCGGCCAGCGTGACGTCTTCCCGCAGGAAAACCTTTTCCTCAAAGCCGTCGGCAAAATCCCGAAGCGCCTGCGCAAAAGCCAAGGTGGATTTTTCCGGAGACACTTCCACTTCGCGGGCATCCGGATTATAAAAAAGAATGTACAGCAACAGCTCACGCAGCACACTCTGGCGAACACTTTCCACACCCAGGTCAGGCAGCATGCCAGATATGTAGTTTAAAAACATGCGGTTAGTGCCCAGTATGCAGTAACGGTTTTCCTTGGCGTCGGCATTAAAAATCAGATAAGAAATCCGATGAAGGGCGACTGTTGTCTTCCCGCTTCCGGCCACACCTTGCACGATCACATTGCGCCAGGGTTCGGCGCGGATGATTTCATTCTGATCGCTCTGGATTGTCGCAACAATGTCGCGCAATACAACATCGGCATTTTTGGCAAGGTATTCCTGCAAAAGTTCATCGCTTGTAATCAAATCCGCATCATAGTAGTCCAAAAGCGTGCCATTTTTGATATTATAGGTCCGTTTTAATCCCATCTCCCCCGTTACCTCACCACCAGGGGACAAATAGGACGCGGGGCCGCTATGTGCGTCGTAATACAGGTTGGCAACCGGCGTACGCCAGTCCACGACCAACACTTCATTATCCTCGATCACACCGCCGCGGCCAATATAAATGCATTTAGATTCCTCCCCGGTTTCGGCGAAATCGACACGTCCAAAATAAGGGGAATTTTCGGCGTTGCGGTAGACACGCAGAAGTTTGGCAAGCCCTTCCTGCCTGTCCGTACCGACAACGAGCTGCATAAAAAGTTCAACATTCTCATCGTTATAGGCCTTGAGCCATTGATCGATCTGCTGGTCAAGCTCTTCCTTGCGGACAGAAGCCTCGGAAATCGCTTTTTTCACCTTTTCCAGCACATACGCAAGCCGCTTTTCTTCGAACTCATGCGATTTTGTATCCATTTTTACCCCTCCTGACGATCTTTTTTTGCGGGAGAAGTATATTTATATCACAAATCGCGCAAAAAAGCAATCGTGTTTGAAAAAACATACAGAGAAATTCCACTCTACTCTGTCCAAGATAGACATAAGAAATACAGCGACTTTTCCGCCGCTTCCCGCAATTGTATGCTTTTTGGATCCATCCCCACCCTTCAGGAATTCAACAAACATAGAAAAAAGCCGGAAGCGTTGTGCTTCCGGCGCAATATAAAACATATATTCAGGCGTTTGCCAGTTCCTCTTCATCCTGGAAATCCACGATTTCAATACCGGCGCCCAAACTGTTAAATTTGGCAACCATATTATCATAACCGCGCTCGACATGCTCGATGTTTCCGATCTCCGTAACGCCCTGCGCTGCCAATGCTGCAATAATAAGCGCTGCGCCGCAACGCAAATCACAACACTGCACCGGTGCGCCGGAGAGGTTGTGTACGCCTTCAACAATGGCTATCTGGCCGTCCACCTGGATATGGGCACCCATTCGGCGCAGTTCATCAACATAGCGGAAGCGATCCTGAAAAACCCCTTCCGTCATAATGCTCGTCCCGCGCGCCAGACACATCAACACGCCAGTCTGCGGGTTCATATCTGTCGGATACCCCGGATACGGCATGGTTTTTACATTCGTGCGCCGCAGCTCACCTGTCCGGCGGACAAGCAACGCATCATCAAGGTCAACAACTTCAATCCCCATCTCAACCATCTTCGTGCTGATGCACTCCAGATGTTTGGGTATGACATTGCGGATTACAATTTCGCCGCCTGTCGCTGCAACTGCCGCCATAAAAGTGCCAGCCTCAATCTGATCCGGAATAATCGAATACATACCGCCATGGAGCTTATGCACACCCCGGACTTTAATAACATCCGTACCTGCGCCGCTGATTTCCGCACCCATAGCGTTGAGGAAATTGGCAAGATCCACAATATGCGGCTCTTTATTGGCATTCTCAATAATCGTCAGCCCAGGCACACGCGCAGCAGCAAGAATTACATTGATCGTTCCACCAACCGTGCGCTGATCAAAATAAATCCGTGCAGGATGCATACCATCCGGTGCAGTAATATGAATAATCCCATTTCGAACGTCTACCCGTGCACCCAGAGCCTCAAAACCTTTGATATGCTGGTCAATTGGCCGGGACCCGAGATTACAGCCGCCTGACATTGACACATGCGCGGAACCGAAACGGCCCAGCACCGCGCCCATCAGATAAGTTGAAGCACGGGTTTTACGAGTCAGATCGTCAAATGCGGCGCGCGACCCGCGCAGATGCGCACAGTTGATCTCAACCGTCGTGTCATCCAGCAACTTTACAGACGCGCCCATCCGCTTCAAAATCTCCAGATGAACCGTTACGTCGCTGATTTTTGGGATATTGCTGATAATACAGGAACCCTCAACAAGAATCGTAGAGGTTATAATTGCTAACGCGGCATTTTTAAACCCGCTGACGGTGACCTCCCCATGGAGCTCATTCCCGCCTTTTATCACATATTTTCTCAATCCCGCACCTTCTTTTGTCGTGGGTCTTGCGAATCCAAACCTGAAGTTCGCGCTTTCCGGGCGATTCCGCCTATCATCCTATAGGATTAACAAAATTGATAATTTTAAACCGTTCACAAAAAAATTACTTTTTACAGCGTGAGTATTATAACACGGCCTTACCAATTATGTCAATCGCTTTTTTTCCAATGTGTCACCATTTTGTAATTTTTGTGAAATTTTCCCTCTATTTGGCAAAATAATGGTTTCCAATAACCGTGATAACCTCACGCGAATAAATCCAGGTATTCGTCGTTTTCGCGGGGTTATAATAGTAGATGGCGCCTCCGGTAGGGTCCCAGCCATTAAGCGCATCCTGTGCGGCGGAATAGGACTGTGCGCTGATAGGCTGGTCAAACTGCCCATCGACGATGGCAGTAAACGCCCCGTTTTGATACACAACACCTGAGACCGTATTCGGGAAGGAAGGATGGCGCACCCGGTTGAGCACTACTGCGCCGACGGCCACCTGTCCTTTATAGGGTTCGCCTCTGGCTTCCGCAGAGATGATGCGCGCCAGCAGATACAGGTCGTTTGACGATGCGCCGGATCCGCTGCTGGAACCTCCCGAGGACAGGCCCAGGGCCGCGAGTGTTTGCGTGCCAACCACGCCGTCAGCGGAAAGGCCGTTTTTCCGCTGGAAGCTTTTTACAGCCGAAGTGGTCTGTGATCCATATATTCCATCGACCGCGCCGGAATAATACCCCCACTTTTTCAGGTTTGTCTGAATCTGGCGCACAGTTTCCCCCGTGGACCCTTGCCGGTAGACTGCGGCCTGTACAGGCAAACGCGCACAATATATGGTAAAAATCAAAATATTGACAAGAAACAAAACTGCAAGCTTCGTTATATTTTCCCGATTGGCTTTCATTTTCCCTGCCTCCTTATTTTCGTACGAACAGCGTATTTTTCTATTACAGCTTTATCATATGCGCCCACGCAGAGCCTATCCCAGTAAAATCAAACCATGTTTGTCAATCCGCTATTGAAAAAAGCTGAAGGTTTATGGTAGAATAAGGCAATGGATATAAATACTGAGATTTTATATTTTTTGCGCAGATTATGCACAAAAGTATTTTCCTGGTATTAGAAAAGACCCGCCTACCGCCGGTGTCGGAGGCCGTTGCCGGCCGGTATGGCATGGAGGCACAGACAATATGAAAAAAATCCTTGACCTGCTTTGCGTTTGTGCGCTGGTGCTGTCGCTGTGCGCCTGCACACAGCAGACCCTGTTGGCGAAACCGCTTTCCGCGCCGCTTTCCCGAACCCGGACCCAGCAGCTTTCACAGTTCCTTTTTAATTCCGCCGGTTTTACAACGCTTGAACCAGACGGGGAAAGCTACACATATTGCGACCTTGATCTGGATGGTGAGGCAGAACAGATTTCTTTTCTCACCCTTTCACAAGGTGGAAAATACCGCGCCGAGCTGTGCGTATCCCGCCTGGAGGACGGGCAATACCGCCGCTGCGCCGTGCTGCGCAATACCTGTGACGAAATTACCGGCTATGCCCCCGCACGGCTGGCAGAGGATGTACAGGCAATTGTAATCGGCTGGGGCCTATCTGGAGAAGACAGCTACGGCGTCAGCGTCTGCATACTTTCCGGTACTGCGCTGGAGACGTTGTATGGCGGGCATTACAGCGCGCTGTCCGTCGCGGATTATGACGCGGACGGGTACGATGAGATCCTGCTTGCGCGCGCGGGAACCAGCAGCGTACGGGGCTCAGCAGTATTGCTGGATTACGCCGACGGCACGCTGTCATCCGTATCGCGCGTCCAGTTGTCTGCCGGCCTGAATACGTTTCTCAATACCCAAACCGCTGCCATTGGGTTTGAACAGACTGCCTTGATTTGCGAGGGCTATATCGAAGGAATAGGCTATGTCAGCGATTATATTGTATATGTTGACAAAACACTTATCAATGTTTTCCTTTCAGATTATACCGGCATAAGTTCACAGACGCTGCGTCCATACCCGGTCTGGTCCTGTGATATTGATGGAAATGGATATGTCGAACTCCCTGTACTGCGGGAAGTACCACACTTTTTTTCTGAAGGGACAAGTGCGTATGCGCTTTGGTTTGTCGACTGGATGCAGTGCGGAGACGCCGGGATGGCAAGTGTGGTATGTACAAGCTATCACGATTTTGAAGATCAGTGGTATTTGATTCTTCCAGAGGATATGTCCAATAATGTTACTGTAGAAATCTCACTGGACGCTTCGGATTGCAAAGGCGTGCTGTTTTATTACTGGTCCGATGAAGGGGAACGTACAGTCCCAATTTGGGAAGTCTATGTTTTCCGCGGGGAGGAAGCAATGCAGCGCATGCAGCAGCTTGCCTTTGAAGAAGTAGCCGCAGTCTATCCCCGGGCCTATTCGCTTCAGCTTTATCACAATGTATATGGTTTCAGCTATTCGCGCCGTTCTCTAACGGCGGATTTCTGTGCATACGCGACACCGGAACTCCCCGATCCTTATGCGGCGCTGTTCGATTTTACTGACACGCAGCAGGAATGATTACCGAAAACGGAGGGCATATGAAAAAAATACTGGTTATCGAAGACGAGGATAATATCCGCAGTTTTGTTGTAATCAACCTTAAACGCGCCGGATATGCAGTAGTCGAAGCCGCAAGCGGCGAAGAAGCGTTTGAAGTCCTGGCTAAAAATCCGGATGTGATCCTGATGGTTGTGGACCTGATGCTTCCGGGGATCGACGGCTATGAAATCTGCCGCCGTGTGCGTGCGTCCGGCTCCAATATGGGGATCGTTATGCTCACTGCCCGGTCTCAGGAAATGGACAAAGTAACCGGGCTGATGACCGGAGCAGACGATTACATCACTAAGCCTTTCTCCCCCGCGGAACTGACCGCCCGAATTGACGCGCTGATGCGCAGGCTTGGCGGTGCAGGCTCCGCTTCAGATGAAATTGTATGCGGGCCATTTTCACTGAGCCTGAAAAGCCGGACTGTAATGAAAAATGGCGAACGCATTGAGCTGACCCAGGTTGAATACCTGATTATGAAGCTGTTTTTGGAAAATCCCAACCGGGCTTTGTCCCGTGAGGAGATCCTGAAAGCAGTTTGGGGGCAGGAATATTTCGGGGATCTGAAAATTGTAGACGTTAACATCCGGCGCCTGCGCCTGAAAATCGAAGCGACGCCCGCCAGTCCGCAATTCATTGAAACGGTATGGGGCTACGGCTATAAATGGGACGCATAAATCGTAAAAACCGGGATGAGGATGGGCTCTTCCCACTGGAAAACGAAAAGGATATTCATCGTGACTGGGTCAATGACAACGTTTCCCGGGCCGCGGTATGGCTGTTTCTGCTGACGCTGGGCGTTATCCTTATATGTGCCTTCTGGATTTACGGAAGCCTTGCGGCGCAGATCGCAGAAAGGTCCGATACTGCTGCGGATTTCTTTTCCAAATACCTTTCCGCTGATCCGGTAAACCTTCCTACCCGGGCAGAAAGCTATTTTTCACATTATGCCGACGCCAGCGTTTCCGAACTCCAGCTCATTACTCCGGATGGGAATGTGCTGTGTGCTTCTACCGCTTCTTATGTAAAACAGACTGTAAACTGTGCGGATCTTACGCACGCAGTCCAGCAGGCTGGCCGGGGGTTCCATGTCGGACGGGACCCGCTTTCCGGCGCTTTTTGTCTTGCCTGTTCCAGCGCTGTTGTTTCCTCTGATGGAGAAGTTTTGGCCGTCGTGCGCGGGGTAAGCGGGTTTACCAGCGCAAATCTGGCCATGCTACGCAGTACGGCGTTTTTCCTGATCCTCTTTGGGCTTGCCGTCTTATGCGTAACGCTGACAACGCGCCGGTTTTCAAAATCCGTGATGGCGCCGATCAGCCGTGTAAACGAAACTGCACAGATGATTGCGGAAGGGCTCTATGGTGTTCATATCGATCCGGTTTATCCCGGTGAAATTGGTGAACTGTGCCGTACAATCAACGAGATGTCCGACGCTATCGGACGGTCTGAAAAGCTGAAAAACGACTTTATATCTTCGGTATCCCATGAACTGCGCACCCCCCTGACTGCAATTGGCGGTTGGGGAGAAACGCTTCTGGCAGGGGATCTGGGCGGCGATGAGGAAGTGCGCCGTGGGCTGACGATCATCACAAGCGAAGCCTCCCGTCTGGCGCGCATGGTTGAAGAACTGCTGGATTTCTCCCGGATGGAAAGCGGAAACCTGACCATGCAAATGGAACGTATTGATATTACGCCGGACATTGAAGACGTCGTATTTATGTACATGGACGCAATTCACCGCGAAGGTATGACATTGGAATACGACGAGGCCGACGTCCTGCCCCAGATCATCGGCGACCGCAACCGCCTGCGGCAGGTTTTTCTAAACCTGCTCGACAATGCAGTTAAGCATGGCGGTGAAGGGAAACGGGTGCGTGTTGAAGCCTATGCGCAGGCACAAACGCTGATTATCAGCGTACGCGACTGGGGGCCTGGTATTCCTTCCGAAGAGCTTCCACACGTAAAAGAACGTTTCTATAAGGGAAGCTCCAAGGCACGCGGCTCCGGGATCGGACTGGCCGTGGCCGATGAAATCATGAAGCTGCACGGCGGACGCCTGGAGATCAACAGCGTGCTCGGCGAAGGGACGCTCGCAGTCATGGTTCTGCCCGCAATTATTGGAAGCCCGGATGGGGAATAGATTTTTGACAATTACACGCATCAGCTTTCTATGTTATCGCAATATAGAAAGCTGATTTTTATTTAATTTATGTCATATATCAAAAATGCAAATAATTATTTGCGATTAAATTATCAATTTTATTGACATTTTTGTGTTTTTTATCTATAATGAAATTATAGTCGAATATTAAACAGAAATGCTGGAAGGAGGATAACAAATCATCTCTGGAAGTGTAAGTATTCATCCTAGTGTTATTGAGAAGAGCACAGATTATGAAAAAGAAAACTCGTAAGTTTATTTCAACCGGCCTCGTATTATGTTTGTTGCTGCTTATTGTTGGTAACTGTTATGCTGTTGATAACACCGATAATACGCTGACACTCACTGCAACAGATGTTAGTTTCTTTAAAGCTCATGGTGTTGACGTTTATGATGATGCAATCTTAAAATTCGTTGATGTGACAAACAGCAATACTGCAAAAAGAACAAAACGTGCATTAAGTTTAACCCAAACAAAAAATGGAATCACTACAACGGATATCTTTTTAGCTTATGAAAAAGACGAAAGCGGTATTGAACCGAGATACACCATGGTCGATCCCGCTGATGAAGGTTACTCTGGAGAACTCGGACGTTATAGTAATTATGATATTGTTATTCACTATACCGTTGACTGGACATTTTATTATGATTCAGCAGGCGTTTATGTCCGTCCTCAGTCTCTCAGCTGGTCTTATGAAAAAACAGACAGCTCTGTAAGTGTTACATATGGTTGGGTCAAATATGCCACAACAGGAGCCCTTTGCACCTATCCTGCTTTCTCTTTACTACAAGATAGATATACTCATAACATCATCAAAAACACGAACAATCCAGTTGAAGGATCGTTGTATAGCGCTTATAACGCATTACCTACCGCAAGAGTCATTGATTTGGCAGGTATGAGCGGCGGTATGGCTATAGTCTCCAACTTCACTGTCGATGGACGCGCAATTGAAGATGGTACGATTGTTTTAGGTGGTTTCTAATATGCAAAAAAACAAGAGACTGGTAATCATTTCCTTCATCCTTGCTTTCTGCTTCCTTCTCTCCGGATGCGGCGGAAAAAATGCCGCGCAGGACAGCACTGCGCCGGCCGATGTGCTGAAGCTTACGCAATACGCTTCCCTCATCGGCATGACAAAAGCGGAAGCACTCGAGGCTTTCGGCGTAAAAGAAGACGAGCTGGCAGAAGGCCCCAGCCGCAGCACTTTCTGGCTCCCGGATCGCTTCAGCCGCGAAGTTAACGGCATGCAGTACCGTATCTATGTTGGTTTTAGCGGCGATGAATATCTTGCCAAAATTGCATGGCATGCATCGACCGACGGTCTCGACGACGAGCAAATCTTTATGGGGCTTGTCGGCATGCAGGATGAGCTTATGCGTGTCTTTGGCCGTCCGCATACCTACAACTTCGACGAAGGTCTGACGACGGACGTCTTCCTGCCCGATATGCTGGATCTTGAAAACGAATATAACTACTTCGACCGCTGGGTCGCAAAGGAAGCGCTCGACTTCCCCGGCATTGACCGCGCCATTGTAATGGCAGAGCTTGCCGTGCGCAATTCCTTTGATATGCCGCAGGAAACGTGGAACGGTATCATTCTTGTTATGGGTGTGATGGATACCTCCATGCTCCGCGCGCCGCTTGACAGCGGGTATATTTTCCTATAAAGTATTACCGCCGCGCATCCTTTCGATGCGCGGCGTTTTCACATTCATCCCCGGGACGCATATACTGAGTGCGGGGGAAATTATCTGTATGGGTACATTAACAAAATTTTACATCAAGTCCTCCGGCGGAGAAACCGTGGAAACACTGGTGCGTACCGGACAGGATACGCGCGGCGCGGCGGCAGGCCGCGTCGTCGATTCCTCCGGAAAAGCGCGCAAAGACGTTTTAATTCTGCTTTTCGATACGCTTGGGAAAAGCGATTTTTCAGAGTATAAGCTCATTGACGCCAGCTTTACCGACGCCGACGGCTTTTTTGCTTTCGGCCCGCTTGCCGACAGTGCATTGTATGCCGTTTGTGTATATGACGGCGGCGTCCGGCTTCGCGAAGTAAAGTTAGAGATTTAAAGACATAAATACCGCCTCATCAGGGCGGGTATATGCAAAAAAGCTTCCCGTCCGGCGGGAAGCTTTTTTGCAATCCATAAAATCAGGCTGGACCGGCAACTACAGTTTTTTCGTTTACCGGCAAAAACCAGAAACAAAATTCCGAAAAACAAAGCCGCCGTATAGCAGCAGGCCTAAATTTTCTCCACAGCATTATCTCAACGCCGTAATCACACAGAAATATATAACCAAGCGTAAGGGCCGTAAAATAACCGCGTGCAGTAAACTACAGTACCGCCTTATTCCCAAATTCAAAGCCAAAAACGCCAATATTCAGGACGCCGGCAGCAAATGGGTACAAAGGCAGTTCCTGTATCTCATACAGATCGAAAAAGATATAGCAAACACAAATACAACAAAGCCAGCACAGAGAAAGCGGCAGGCCTCCGTACCCATTTCTTCATTTTCCTGCAGTTCCTCTTAGCTATGCTGGACTGCCCCGCAAGGACAGGCGTAAAAAGCATGCGCCGGCAAGCTGGATCAACATGTATTCAGCGGATTTTATCTTCCTCATAAACCAGCGTGCTGTTTTCAAGATAAAAGCAGCATTTACGTTTTTTCCCATGGATTTCCTGCGTTTCTCCCAGCCTTCCTGTCCCGGAAAGGATGCTGTCGCAGGCGGTCCTAAGCTCGTCGATCAGCACGGGTTCATCTAACCCCTCGCCATGCCCGGTCAGCAGGTAATCAAATTCCGAACGGTATGTATCAATATGATCCAAGCTCTTTCGCAGAGTTTCTATCGTCACGGAATTGGGCATAAACATCCAAACCGTCCGCGCCAGAATGGAATCTCCCGTAAACATGAGCCGGTCAGCGCGGTCAAGCAAACACACGCCTCCCGGCGTATGCCCAGCAAATTCAATAACTTCCAGCGAGCGTCCGCCCAGATCAAACACATCGCCTTCCTGGATAAATTCAACCTGTCCGGCAGATTCCGGCAAATGCAGCACGCCGTTTTTATCCTCGTATTCCTTTCGGCAGATATACGTCTTTTCAAAGAAACGGTTGCCGCCAGTATGGTCGCCATGCGCATGGGTATTGACAACATACAGGGGTTTATCCGTCAATTCCCGTACACAGTCATGGAAATTCTGCATGCCGTTTGCCGTGTCAATCACCATTGCCCGCGCACTACCCTCCACAACATAGGCAGTCCCGTCATGGTTATCTTCCAGAAGCCAGATCCCATCACAGATTTTCACCAAGTTGATCCTTGCATCCATAAAAAACTCCCCTTTATTTTAATTGGATTTTCGCATGCAAATCACAGCCGCCGCATACCCGGGTATTCTGCCCGCCTCCACAAACCCCAGTGAACGGTACAGGCAATACGCTGCGCCAGGCGCTTGCGGATTTTCCGGGGCATAAGTCAAAAGCTCCGCACAGCCATTCAAACAGACGAGCGCAGCTTCTGCGAGTATACGGCCGATACCCCGGCGCCGGAAGACCGGGTGCACAGCGAGAAAGGAAATACGCGAAAGCGGCGGGGAAAAAACCACAATCCCGGCAAGCTCTCCCCCGCAATCCACACCCAGCACAGTGCCGCGGCGCAAGTTGCGTGCAAGCACATCACAAAAGCTTTTCTCGGACAGGCTAGGAAAATCCTGTGCAGATGCACGGTATATAGCAAGCGAAGCCGGAAAATCCGCCATGGTCAGAACACTTGTTTTCATATTCTTACTCTATCATAAATATTTTTTTCCGTCAAGCTTCCTCCCGTCTTGCGTGCGTATTTCTTTTCCAGTATAATATTGCCATTCGGAATTGTATGATCAACTGCTCATCTGGCAATTCGGGGGCTGAATTGGGAGGACAAGGCTATGTTCAGAAAAATCCAGTATAATGCGCCGGTTACATTAACCTTCGCGCTGATTTGCCTGATTATTCTGGGGGCAAACCGGGTTACAAACGGACTGCTTAACAGTTATTTCTTTTCTGTTTACTTTACTTCGTTTTCCGACCCTATGCTTTATATCCGCCTTTTTACCCATGTACTGGGACATGCGGGCTGGCAGCATTATTTTTCCAATACCATGTACATCCTTCTGCTCGGGCCGATGCTGGAAGAAAAATACGGAAGCCGGGCCATCTTCGGCGGAATCGCTGTAACTGCACTGGCAACCGGGATCGCACATCTGTTGCTGGATCCAGGGACAGCGCTGCTGGGTGCGTCAGGCATCGTTTTTATGATGATCCTGCTTGCTTCGTTTGCAAGCTTTACACAAGGGCACATCCCTCTGACTTTTATCCTGATCGCCGCGATCTATCTCGGTGACGAAATTGCAACCGGACTGTCAAGTGCCGACAACATTTCCCAGCTTTCCCACATCATCGGCGGCGCTGCAGGCGCAATTCTCGGATTTTTTTACAAGCGCCGGCCAAATACAAGGAGGTAATAAATGAGTTATAAAACCTTGCCCGGAGGCTATGTCCTATTTAAAACTGTAAATCTGCAAGCACAACGCCGGCTTGCCGTCGGCATCAATGCCGCCGCGTTGGGGATTGCGGCGATTATGATTGCAGCCGCAATTTTTTTCGTCCCCTTCAGACGCTTTATCTCTTTCTCGCAGCCACAAGCCTCCGATGCGCTCCGGCTACTGCTGCTCGTACCCGCCATCCTCATTTATATTGTTACACATGAGCTTATCCACGGCCTGTTTATGCGCCGGTATTCAGGCATGAAACCAAAATACGGTTTTTCCGGCCTGTATGCTTATGCCGGCAGCCCTGCTTTTTTTGACCGGAAGAGCTATCTCAAAATTGCCATGGCACCGGTACTGATCTGGTTTTTCCTTCTGCTTGCCGCAAATCTGCTGCTTCCAGACACGCTTTTCTGGTTTGCCTATATTCTGCAAATTCTCAATATTTCCGGAGCGGCTGGAGATTTCTATATCGCCTGGATTTCCAGGGCTATGCCGGCGGATGTCCTGATCCGGGATTGGGGATATGAGATGGAGTTTTACTGCCGCGCAGAAAAAGTTCTGGAAGGAGCAAAATAATATGGAAAAAAAACGGCATCTTGACCCGGTTAAAAACGGTTACTATCGTCATTTCATTTACATTCTAATCCTTCCGCTTTACCTTGCCGCTTTCTTCTTCATCGAATCCGCCGTCGATGGCCCATATTTCGTTTCCTACCTTCCTTTGGATGATCAGATCCCTTTTTGCGAATATTTTGTTGTCTTTTACCTGCTTTGGTTCCCTTATATGATCCTTCCCGGACTGTATTTGCTCTGGCACGATGCAGAAGGCTTTGCCCGCTATATGCTTTATATTGCCGCAAGCTTTTTTCCTGTGCTACTTTTCTGCTGCTTATTCCCAAACTGCCAAAACCTCCGGCCAGAAAGCTTTTCCCACAACAACGTCTTTACCCGTTTAGTCGGCATGCTTTACAAAGCAGATACCAACACAAACGTGCTTCCTTCTATGCATGTTGTCGGTACGCTTGCAGTCATTTTTTCCATGTTTGAAAACGACTGTTTCCGGCACATGTCGATCTGTAAAGCGTTTAGCATCATCCTGGGAATCCTGATCTGCGCGTCAACCGTCTTAATTAAGCAGCATTCCCTGCTTGACGGGCTCGTTGCCCTCCCTTATGCTTTTATGGTCTGGTATCTGGTCTACCGCTTCCCGGCATGGCTGCGCAGGCGGCATGCCCGTCTGCATGCAGACAGTATCTCCTCCAATACATGAATGCACAACTATAAAAACTCCCCTCTGCCTGGATTCCGGGCAGAGGGGGAGTTTTTATTTTTTCCGCTTTTTCCGCAGCTCGCCGCGCTGTTTTTCAAGGCTTTCGCGGTATTTTTCAAAATACCGGTCAAGCTGTTCGGCAAGCGGCGTTTTGGAATGCATGGATAGAAGAAAGCGGGCTTTTTCCCGGGCCTTTTCCTTATTTTCCCGGATATGAGCCTTCAGATCCTCGTATTTCACGATGATTTCATGGGCATCCGCAAATGCCCGAATCTTAGCGGCCAACTGAATGGCATCCGCAGCGTCGACCAGCAAAACGCCGTAAAACAGGCCGATCACAAAAGAAAAAGCCAGGTTGTTTGACAGCCAGTCCAGCGCAGAAAGTATATGCGGATGAACAAGAAAATAATACAGCGCACTCAGTATAGCCCAAAAAAACGTAAATTTCGGGCAGATAATCCCTCCGATATTCCCCCACTGCGTACTGTAATCCCAAAGCTTAGTATGAAGTCCCTTGATAAAAATCAGTCCCGTAATATACTCAACCCCGGTAACAACCAGCGCCATTAAAGCAAACAACATAAGCTTACGCACAAACAGGTTCTGGATCGGAAGCATGCCCTCCATCTGCGCTAACAGATACAGCACACAAAGGCTGAATCCATAAAGAGGCAGATACGGGCCAGTCAGGAAGCCTGGGTTTATCCAGCGGCGCTGCGGGTTTGCGCTGGAGAAAAACCTGCGGAAAATCACCTCGATTCCCCAGCCAACCAGGCTGCCGATATAAAATAAAAATGCCAAAGTAAGGAAAATATTCATTCTCTGCATCCTCCCGTCCTGATTACTTTAAGCCCCGGGCGTATAGCTGCACGGCCAATGCGCCCGCACAGACTCATAATAGCTGCCCGCGGGGGTTAAACTCCAGTGCATCCTGATCCCAAATCAAAAGGAGTTTCCCCTCCCGTACGGAAACATGGGCTTCCTGCCCGCAGAACTCATTACTGACGCCCAGCGGGAAAGAAACCTCCAGACGCGCATCGGACAGTGTATATTTCAGGCCCTGTTCATACACGCCCGCCGCCGCAGCGCCGAATGCAAACGCGGAAAAATAACCGCCGCCGCGGGGTGCGAAATACAGCTGGCTTTCGGCCAGCACCGTGACCGCCTGCCCACCGCCAAGCAGGTAGCCCCGCTTTCCTTCCTGCGCCAATGCCGCGATCAGCTGAATATTGGCAACTGTATGGTCAAGCCTTCCCCCTATGGCCCCATAGATGCAGAAAATCCGGTAGCCCAGCCGTTTTCCCTCCCGGATCGCCAGATCCAGATCCGTATAGTCCTTCTCCGGAGGGAAGCAAAGCACATGCTCCGCCTGAGGCACAGCGCCAAGCGAATCAAAGTCCCCCACAACAAGGTCTGCTTTCAGGCCTGCGTTTTGCAGATAAGCATACCCCTTATCTGCTGCAATGAGCAGATCGCCCGGCTTTTTTTCCAGCTTCACAGGCCCGGGATCCATCGCTGCATATATATAACAGACTCGGTCCATATTCAACATCCTTTTTTAGCGTTTCTGCAGATCTTCCCACCGGATTATCAGATTCATCGCTGCCCGGTACGGCCGGTAAGGCAGTCGGAATACACCGCGCGCCCCTGCTCCCCAAAAGTCAGAGGCGCAGGCATAAAATCAGTGTACAAAAGGCCTTCGCGCTCGGGCATAAGCGAGGAGACCATATTCCCGTTGCGGTCAAAATATGCGCTTGGCGCGCTGGCATATGCCCGCGCGTCGTTTACAGAAAGCATCGGGATCAGGTTTTCCATAGCGCGGGTCTGAAGAATGCCCCGCATCAGCTCATAGCGGGCAGGCGAAGGAGACGGCTGTATATCACAGAAACTGACAATACAAAAATCCGCGCCTTTCCGATAAAGCGCACGAAAATACTCCGGGAAGCGCACTTCAAAGCACAGGCGCAGGCCGATTTTATACCCATCTATTTCGTACAGCCCCTCGCCTGCTCCGGCGCTGAAATTTTCCGCATCCCAGCCCCACAACGCACGTTTTTCATAAGGCGGCAGTTCTGAACCGTCCGGCGCAGCCAGCCGCAGGCAATTATATATCCTCTGGTCCCGGCGCATGGCCATCCCAACCGCAATATATAGTCCGCCCTCCTGCGCCATCGCACGGGTACGCGCCATATACGCTTCCGCCTTTTCATAATCGATCCTGTTCGCCGCAATCTCCAGCGGCGGATAACCCGTCAACGCACACTCGTGGAAGGCAAGCAGCCGGAGTTTTTCCTGCCGGGCGGCTATAATCCCCCGCGTTATGGCGGCAAAATTGCCCTCCAACTCCCCGCTCCCGGAAAAAGCATAAATTCCGATGCGCAACCTTACTCCCCCTCCACTATGAAAAACAAAATTAAAGCCCAAATAAAGATCTTTTCCGATTTTTTCCAACTCAGTTATAACACAAATGCACGCAAAAGTAAAGACAGATGCGTTTCCTGCATAAAAAAGGCAAAAGCTGCCAAAAAACCTGCTTTTCGCTTGCATCCGCACAGGGAACCGCCTATAATGGATAGCGCATGAAAAATCACGTTTATCTGCGGAAATGAAGGTGCTGGATTTGAAATTAAGTCTTTTGCTGGCAGGGCAGATTGCTTCCATGTTTCTCATGTTGGCTCTGGGAGTTGGGCTGATTCGCTGCAAAGTCCTGCGGACACAGGATGCAACCGTGATTTCAAAAATCCTGCTGTATGCGGTGGTCCCCTGTGCAATTCTGAAATCCTACGAAATTGATTTTTCCCCTTCACTTTTGGCGGGGCTTGGGCTCTCTATTCTCGGCGCCGGGATTGCGCACGCGGTCTTTCTTCTGCTCGAGCGTCTGCTGCGCCATCCGCTGCACCTGCGGCCGGTAGAAAGCGCCTCGCTGATCTATTCAAACGCCGGAAACCTTATCTTCCCACTGGTCTACGCGGCGCTTGGTGAAAAATGGGTATTTTATGTAAGTGGATATATGATGGTGCAGCAGTTGCTGATCTGGACGCACGGCAAAAGCCTAGTCTCCGGACAGCGGCAGATATGTCTCCGAAAAATCCTGACAAACGTCAATATCCTTGCGATTTTGGCAGGTATCCTCGTTTTCCTTACCGGTTTCCGTTTCCCCAGTATCGTACATAACACTCTGGACGCAATGGCAGGGATGATCGGTCCGCTGAGCATGCTGCTGACCGGCATGCTGCTGGGCTCGATGCCGCCGCGGAAGATCATTGGGAATCCAAGGGCATATGGAATTTCGGCGCTGCGGCTGTTTGTTTTTCCCGCAGTTGTAATCGTCCTGTTTGCCTTCTGCGGCCTTACCCGCCTGCATCCGGATGCGGAAAACATCCTGCTGGTCACAGTGCTGGCCTGCGTTTCCTCCGCCGCAACAACCGTCACACAATTTGCCCAGCTGTATGACAAAGAACCAGGCTACGCCGGTATTATCAGCGTACTGACCGTCCTTTTTTGTATTGTAAGCATTCCCGTCATGGTAGGATTTTATCAATGGATGCTTTAACTTTCATAAGGAAGCCGTCCGCAGCAATATGCTGCGGACGGCTTCTTTGCAGGCTGCAAACCTATTTTACAGGTAACTTTGCAGCTGTTCGATATTCTGCCGCTGGGTGTTGAGCAAATCGTTTGCAAGATTAACGACATTCTGATCATCGCCGGAATAATCATGCAGATGCTTCAGCGTCTTATTAATTCCCATTGTACTGCCTTCGATCGTCATTTCTGCTATTTTGGAAATAGAATGGTCAGCCATCAGCTTTCCTGCCGACATCATCCGTGCGCTTGTTTTCGCCATTGCGCCAACATCCTGTGCATTCTGGCCATAATCCAGCAACAGTTTTTCTGCATTCTGTTCAAGCCCGCGGTAGCTTTCAAGCTGACCACGCAGGATATTCTGCATCGCACTCCCTTCCGCATATTCCATGACGGACAGGATTCCCTCGCAGCCCATTTCCGCAGTCTTATGGATATACTGCAGCAATTCGGTTTCCGTAATCATATTTTCATTCCTCCCGGCTGATTTCCCGTACGGCATTGCCAGCTGCTCTCAGCCGGCCGCGCACAAGTCTTATGTACAGCGTTTCCAAAAGGATAGAAACTATACGCAAAACGATTGCGAGCCTTATCCAAAATCCGTTTTGTCCGTAAAAGCGCTTTCGCAGGCCGTAGCAGGTCCCGATGGCAAACTGCCGCGCATTTCTGAAATCTAATCCTACATGACACGAGAAAATCCCTGCGCATCCTTTTTCCGCTTTTCTCCATTTCCCCGATAAAATTACCATTCCAGTTCCGTATCTTCCGCGGCAAGACACAGGCATAGGCTTCAAACACATTTTTTGAAAATTTCCAAACATGATCATTTTTTTCTTGCATATTTGTAAACATTGCTATATGATTCTTATATAAAACAAAATACCATCTGGCTTATCCGGATACTTTACAGCCATTTCTATATAAAACAGTCAAAATTCAAGGAGGCGGAGTTTTATGCGTGCAATTCCTAAAATCATGATCGGCGCGACCCTTCCAGGCAATTCGTCTGTTGAAATTCAGGAATTCGGCGTACCGAAGCCCGGGCACGGGCAAGTACTGATCCAGACCAAGGCCAGCACCATCTGCGGCAGCGACATCCGCTGTATTTACCGGGAGCATGTCGGGAAGGGGCCGGAAGGATACGTTCCCGGCATGATTGCCGGACACGAGCCCTGCGGCATAATTGTCGAAGAGGGCGAAGGACTCCGCCGCTTCAAAAAAGGGGATCGTGTTATTGTCTATCACATTTCCGGCTGCGGCGTATGCAACGATTGCCGCCGTGGATACTATATTTCCTGTAAAAGCCGTTTCCGTGCTGCTTACGGCTGGCAGCGCAGCGGGGGGATGGCGCCTTATATCCTTGCAGAAGAAAAGGACCTTATCGCCCTGCCGGACGAACTAAGCTATCTTGACGGGGCGCAGGTTGCCTGTGGATTCGGCACAGTTTACGAGGCGATTGAAAAAATCGGTGTCTGTGGAAACGACGACGTTCTGGTCACCGGGTTGGGGCCTGTTGGGCTTGCCGCTCTAATGCTGGCCAAAGCAATGGGCGCAAACCGGCTATTTGGCGTAGAAATAAACCCTTACCGCATCGCGCTTGCAAAAAAGCTCGGCCTTGTCGATGCTGTTTTTCAGCCCAGCGAGCATGTTGTAGAGCAGATCCTGGAGGCAACCGGGGGACGCGGTGTGGAGCGCGCCATCGATGCCAGCGCTTCTGACGCCGGCAGGCAGACCGCGATCCGGGCCACGCGCGAATGGGGCAAAATTGCATTTGTAGGCGAAGGGGGTCCCTGCACTTTTTATCCAAGCCCGGATATCATCCACGGGCAAAAAACAATTTACGGTTCCTGGGTCACCAGCCTGTGGCGAATGGAAGAGCTGGTGGAACGGCTAGTGCGCTGGAGAATCCATCCGCAGGATCTGGTAACACATACTTTCCCGTTAGAACAGGCAGGCGACGCCTATGCGCTTATGGCTGGCGGCCAGTGCGGTAAGGTCGCAGTTGTTTTTGATGAAAATGCGTAAGCATGCCCGGAATTTGAACCAGGAAACGTAAAACGCCGCTGTATTTGCCATATACGCTGTTTATAACCTCTAGTACTTCCAATTAGGTTTTTTCATTAAAGCGCCAGAGATCGCCCGTTTTTCAAAAATTTCATTTGCAAAAACAAGACGGCAGAAAATGAGATACACATTTTCTGCCGTCTTTTCCGATATTTTATATGTTTTTTCCGCTTGCCATAGACGCATATCAACTTTCTGAAACCATCAGCGGCAAAACAAGCAGGCGCTGGCTTTACGGGGCAAACCCTGTCTGCACAGAAAATGTAGGTCAGCCGGCGTAAGGCAAAAGCTCAAAACAAGAGAACTCATCTGTCCCGTTAATCTGATAGGTAAGGCCGCCGTCCTGCGTTGTCAGCGTAAAGCATCCCATTCCGCCATCAGCAGTTTCAAAATAGGCATGCCGCCGCTCAAGATCCACCCCTGTAATGACCAGCTCTGTTCCTACCGCCAATACCCCGTCTATCTCCACATCCTCGTTTTGATACGTAACAGGAACCTCTGTTTTCGTTTTCAGCCGGTACGCATTACCATCAAAATCAATCCTCTGCATATCCAGAACATACATATCCTCGACAGGGGTAAAGCGGATAACGCCTTCATAACTGCCCAACACATCAAAAGTATCCACAAGCTCCAACCCCTGTGCGGTAATTGCACGGATCTGTCCAAATGTATACAGGCGCTGTGCTTCCCGGTCCGGCCACAACGCACTGTCTTCAAAGCCGATCGGAACAATCTGTCCGCCACGCAACCGGTAGGCATAGGTAATAAAATCATCCGACGCAAAATCCCCGGAAAGAAAGATTTCTTTTTCCCCATCGCCATCCAAGTCGGCCAACCAGATTGATGCGCTGTCCCGGATATACGTATCCGTTTCCAATTGTTCATCTCCGGATTTAATCAACAGACGGCAGCAGCCAGTAAACTCGCCGAAATCAAGGACTTTCAAATCAATATACTCGTCAGCTCCATCCCCGTCCAGATCTACCGCATATGGAAGCCCGGAATCCATATCAATCTGCACAGGGGCAAAAACCTGAGGCGTTCCTTCCTCTGCACCAGGATCCGGGGACGTCTCTTCCGGATCGGTTCCCGGTTCCTTCACCGGGATCTCCACAACTGGCTCCTCCGCATCCGGCTTCTCTGGAGAATCCGCACCACTGTCATCCGGCGCTCCGGCGCCCTCTTCAGTATGGTCATCATCTTCTTCCTTGCCAATTACGTCGAGTATAGTTTCCCCTGCCTGCTTTTGGCAAGCGCACAGGTTCAAAAGCAGAAAAAAGCTGCAAAATATCAATAGAATCCGTTTCACCTTCAGCACTCCTTTAACGTCATGTTCTATCCATTAGACTCGCATGCAGCCAGATTTGTTTCATTACGCGAAACGGAAATTTGTAAACAATATGCGTCCTTATCGATTTTGAAATCCGTAAAAAACGCGCTCTACAGCAACACCGGATTTTTGGGGGCCACAGAAATTTTGGGGCCGGTCCTCATTCTATCTGCCAAAACATACGCAGAAAAGCACCTGCATGGACCGGTTTGTTTCCGGAAAACCGGGAAAAACAGATACATCTGCCCGCCTTCAGGCACACAATAATATTCCTGTACTGCCCCGCAAAGCGTCAAATTGTGTTCTTTCAAATATGCAAGCCCCTGCGCAAACATATCCGGTGCACCAACCTTTACATAAACGTAGGAAAACGCAGGAATCGACCATTTTACCCACCCTTCAGGCGGCTGTGCATCGCTAGAAACTTCCACACCCGCCAAATACATGCCTTCGGTATACCCATTTTCCCATGGTTTAAAGCTGCGGGAAAAATCGGTCATTGCACCCCACACCTCCGGTAAGCCTTCCTGCGTGTACCTAGCCAAACCGGCGACTTCATCGAAATGCCCGTTCGCCTGCGCCCAGAGCGGCTGCACAAATCCCGCCCCGCTGCGGCTGGATCCTTCCTTGCCGATTACGCTGAAACTTGCTTTCTCACAACGCATAAATTCCATAAGCCATCCTCCTATATCCGGATCATCCGCCTGACACCCACAAAATTCCCAGACATACGGCAGCTGCAGAAATCCTGTGTACTTTGAAAAAGCCAGCGGCAAAGCCAGCTTTTCTATAAAACACCATAAGCCCGGCCATTGGCACAAGGAAAGGCCATACTACAACGGGAAATTGGCAAATAACGCCCGCGGTATGCGCGCAGAAGCGCCGTCCCTGAAACACAACAGCGCCCGGATCTGAAAAAACCAGGCGCTGTTTTACCATACGAAACTTTACTCCAGCGTAATCTCCACGACCGAGCAGGCTGGCATCTGCATTTCAAAGCCGTTGTCACAAAGGGAAACATCCGGCATATCGCGTACAAAAACCTTCGCCGCTTTGCCAAATGCGTTATAATCGTTCATGTCTCCTGCAATATAACGCACTTTTACAGAACCGAATCTTCTCCCCTCCAATACGCCGCGGATGCTCTGTGCCTGGGTCGCGCACAGATTTGCAACCGTAACATGGACACGGCCTTCTTCATCGACAGAAGCGCTGGCATGCAGCGCAGGAACCTGCGTTTCTTCCGTACCAACCAAATCCTGCTGCACGTGGCTTTCAATCCGCGTTGCATCCTGATGCGCCTTGTATAGATCAAATACATGATACGTCGGCGTCAGCACCATTTCCGGCCCCTTAGTCAGGACAACGGACTGGATAACGTTAACCATCTGCGCAAGATTGGCCATAGTAACGCGCTCGGAATGCGTATTGAAAATATTCAGGTTAACCGCTGCAACGATAGCGTCACGCATTGTATTCTGTTGAAACAGGAAACCTGGATTTGTACCCGGCTCCGGAAGATGCCACGCTCCCCATTCATCAACAACCAGATCGACTTTCTGCTCCGGATCATAAATATCCATAATCGCACGGGTACGCGCAATCAACGTATCCATATCAAGCGTGCGGGTCAGCGTACGGTAATAGTTCCCAAGATCAAATCCCGTCGCCGGGCCTTTTTTCTCCCAAGGCCAGCGTTCAATATTCGCATAATATTCCGGCATTGTGTAAAAATGCAGCGCAAGCCCGCTCATACGGCGGCCGACAAGCTGCATCAGTTTTTCCGTCCATTCATAATCCGCCCCGTTTGCGCCGCAGGCAACGGTATACAGCCCGCGGTTATTGCGGCGCACATAAGAAGCAAACTGCCGGAACAAATCCGCATAGTACTCTGGGCGCATATTCCCGCCGCCGCCCCAGTTTTCATTGCCAATACCGACATAGCGCACTTTCCATGGTTCTTCACGGCCATTTGCACGGCGCAGGTCGGACATGGGAGATTTTCCAGCAAAGTTTACATAATCGAGCCAATCACTGAGCTCACGCGGATTTCCCGCGCAGACGTTGCCCGTAATATACGGCTCGCAGCCTACCTGTTCACAAAAATCAAGGAATTCATGCGTACCGAAGGAATTGTCTTCTGTTACACCGCCCCAGGAAGTATTCACAATACACTTGCGGTTTTCTTTCGGACCAATGCCATCAAGCCAGCTATAGTATTCAGCAAAGCAGCCGCCCGGCCAGCGGACAATCGGTACCCGGATTTTTTTAAGCGCCTCTACAACATCCGAACGAATCCCGCGCACATTCGCAATGGCGCTGTCCTCCCCCACATAGATCCCGCCGTAAATACAGTTGCCAAGGTGTTCTGTAAAATGCCCATAGATATTGCGGTTGATTTTTGCATATCTTCTTGCCTCGTTGACAAACAGTACTGCCATAGCCGACTCTCCTTTTAAATTTTTATATTCTTTTACTTATCTTACTGGAAACTCAGCCAAAAAGCAAGTAACAATGCGA
This sequence comes from uncultured Eubacteriales bacterium, assembly GCA_934546935.1. Classification (GTDB taxonomy): domain Bacteria; phylum Bacillota; class Clostridia; order Oscillospirales; family QAMX01; genus CALWJF01. The sequence continues at coordinate 325,495 of CAKTEH010000001.1, read as the reverse complement.
TGTTTTTGTCACTGGAGAAGTCTTTTTATCGTCTGTGAAAAAGCGGGGCTGGCTCATCAGAATCTGAGGACTCCATCCCTCCGGTAATCTCTATAGTATTTCCGTCCGGATCAAAAAGATGAAAATAGTAGTATCCCGCATGAACACGCCGAATCGGGGTAACAGATCCTATTTCCAGGCGGGATATGCGATCATATTCTCTCTGCAGGTCTTCCACCCAGAAATTCAATACGAATTTACCGTCTCCATCCGGATAATGGTGACCTTCCAATGCCGCCTCATTCATCAAAGCCAAGCATTTATTATCAAAATAAAATTCCGCAAAACGATTCCCGCAGTTACGCGTAGATACCGGCATGGACAGCAGCGTTTCATAAAACGTAATCGATCTTTCAAAATCCCGTACAATCAGATACACCGACCCCAAATGCAGCTGCTGGGGCTGGGCCTTGTGAATTTCATCCTGCGCAAGCAAAAGCGCATCCGTGGAAACAGAAAAGATCCGGCTTATTGCGACAATTTTATCTGTTTCCGGAACCGCCTGTTCCATTTCCCATTTACTTACTGCTTGCCTTGATACGCCCAGCGCTCCAGCCAGTGCCTCCTGTGTCATCCCAAATCCAGTGCGGAGCCGGGCAATACGCATACCTATCCCCATTTTCTTCTCCTCTCCTCGCTATACACAAACCCTGTTTTCACCGTCCCTATTATAACAGCCGGCATATGAATCCGTCTACCAAATCGGACTTACATTCGCGCAACCGGACGTTGCGTTTTTGCAGCAAGGGAGAGACTACAAGCGTTTCGACAGCTTCAAACAAGGGGTTTTAACCGCGCGCACTTTGGGAATCCTGTTAAAAATCGTGCGGATTCCCAAAAGGCGCGCGTTCCAAATAGTAGTCGATAAGCATACGCAGATTACCGGAAAAATCCTTGCTCCCATCCAGTTTCAGAACTGGGCATTTTAGAGATTCCGCCCATTGATTATGCACGGCAGCACTCATAGACCCGCCGCCTGCATCATAAGCAGCCACATCGGCCAAAAAACGTTGATGGGCTTCATACATATCGCCGCCCTCCAGGATCCTGTCTCCAAACCTCTCATACTCCCTTTGATGGACCCTTTCTATACGTAGCCCTGGAGGGGCATCCAAATGTACGCCGAGACAAAAGAACGGATCGAAATGCGCATGGAAGCTGTCCATCGACCCCGCCATGACAAAACGATCCGTTTGGGAAATTGCATCTATAAGCCCGTTTATTTTTTCTTCACGCGAATGCATAACCGTAAACGGAATTTCCGTATCTTTTCTCCAAATATAATCATCAATATCAACGAATAAAATACCGAGCTGCTGTGCCGCCTGTTTCCCAAGCATTGTTTTGCCCGCACCTGCCGGGCCAAAAATAATAATGCCTTTTTTCAATCCCATCCCTCCATTCCCATAAATAAAAACCATATTCCTGCCGCAATACGTATCTGCAAAAACGACATCCGGCCATATTGCGAGTAGCAAAAGCGGGTATCCCTTCAAGTCACAGAGAGTACCGCTGCGGACGTCCCATCAAACTACATCCAGCGTTCGTAAGGCAACCAAGAAATGAGAGACAGGAAATTGGGGCAGAACACGTTTTCCATATAAAAAATGCGGGAGCAAAGCAGATTTTGCCTCCGCATACGAAAAACTATCCAAACGGGACAGAAATAAAGCAAGAGCGGCTAAAAGCAATGTGACAACATGCAATATGGCAGAATACGTCAGATGCAGTGATACAGGATCTCTTTATTATGCTTGAGGGCATACGCAATTTCATTTTTAACTGCTTCCCCAATGCAGCCATCCATATTTACAACATGAATCCCATCACTCAAGTCAATTTTCTTGTAATGCGCCTCTGCAAGCTGGGCAAGCTCCCGCTCTGTTGGAGCAGTCGTTTTATTACAATAAACACACTGTAAAATGTTATACCCTTTATGAGCTTCAAGGTCATATGCGATTTCCATCATTTCTTTTTCAAACCGCATACTGCCGCAAATGGTGTAGGTCTTCATTTCATACACTCCCAGGTGTTGGCAATGTTAATGATGGATACTGCAAAATCCGTGGATCGGACTTTTGACTTGCTTCCTGACATGGCGGCACAGCTCCTGGTTCAGCAAAATATATCAAATTATGCGAACCTGCAATATTTCGTGATGTTTTGGCTGCACCCGCATAAAGTTAAGTGTATCACGCCCGCAGGCACTCCACTATGCAGCAGTTTCACGATGCAAAGTATCCCTTATGTACCGCACACGTAGTTTGAAAAAAAGGCTCTTTTGCCAAACAGACAAAAAAGCCTTTTTCGTGAAACTAAAGACCTATTTTGATACGAAATGCACACCTTGTCACCTTTCCGTTAAAATGTTTGGAAATCGTTAAATGGTGCACACCGTATTTGCAGAAGATGCTGCATACTTCTAATCCAGACATTCCGGATCACCGGCTTCTTCGTTTCCAAGATATACTTTGTATGGTTTCCCTTGATAATAATTCATAATCTGTCGTCTTAATTTCGAAGGATACAAGGGCTGCAAATTAAGCGTAGAAATATCCAGCCATCCTATGCCGACTTGATTCGTATCTCCATGAAGAACAGCATCTAGCATGTTATCAATATATTCACAAGAAAAAATTAAATCGACACGATGAAAGGTTTCGCCATGAACACCTTCCACTACAAAAAGCAATTCTTTGCACTCTATAGCAATACCTAATTCCTCTGATACTTCACGGCAAACAGCTTCATTTAGCGTTTCTTCTGCTTCTTGACCACCACCAGGCATAATATACCATTCTTCACCAGCATCTCTGATTTTGATAGCGGCCATTTTTCCGTCTTTGATGATAAGTGCTTTTGCAGAGTTTCGAATCCTCCTCATAACATTTTCCTCCGTAATGCTTAAAAGAAAAACTGGACACCCATTCGGATACGCAAATGTATCAAAACTGGTGTCCAGTCATGGAGCGGGTGAAGGGAATCGAACCCTCGTATTCAGCTTGGGAAGCTGATGTTCTGCCATTGAACTACACCCGCAAAAACTAACATCTATAGTATACCGCAAACCCAATGGAAAAGCAAGTATTTTTTTGCAGCAAACAGGTTTTTTCTTCCTGGACATGCATGATTTTGCCAAAGCTGCGAAAACTATTCGGGAAAGGAGTGACCATTTACATGAAAGTTTCCGATCTGATGAATACGCAGGCCGTAACGCTTCCTCCGGACTGCCCGGTGACCGAAGCCTCCCGGATCCTGGGGAAAAACGATATCGGTTCTGCCCCTGTCTGCGGCACAGACGGCATTGTCATCGGCATGCTGACCGACCGCGACATTGTTACCCGCTGCGTAGCTACCCGCTCCGACCCATCCAAAACCACGGTACGCGAGGTTATGACCCGCGGCGTAGTTTCGGTGCATCCGGACGAAGATGTGCGTAATGCGGCGCGTATTATGGCAGGTGAACAGGTCCGGCGTCTCCCGGTTGTAACCGGCGGGCATATCGTCGGCGTGATTTCGTTGGCAGATATCGTACACAGCGACCTGTACAAAATGGAGGCGTCGCAGACATTGACCGGCATTACAGAGCCCGATCACGGATTCTGAAACCAAAGCGCCTGATGGGATTTCCATCAGGCGCTTTTTCCATTACAGCTCGCGCAGCGCATCGATCAACGCAGTCTTATCTGCCGCCTGCTGATCCTTTTGCTTGACAACACGCGCCGGTACACCTGCGACAACCATCCCCGGCTCCACATCGCGGATTACCACGGCTCCTGCAGCAACTACAGCGCCGCGGCCGATGCGCACGCCTTCAATAACAACCGCATTGGCTCCGATGAGCACATCATCTTCAACAATCACCGGCGTTGCGCTTGCCGGTTCAATAACACCGGCCAGAACCGCTCCCGCGCCAACATGGCAGTGCTTCCCAACCGTCGCACGGCCGCCAAGCACGGCGCCCATATCGATCATTGTGCCTTCTCCGATTTGAGCGCCAATATTGATGATCGCACCCATCATAATCACCGCACCGTCGCCGATGCTCACCTGCTCCCGGATAATCGCGCCCGGTTCAATACGGGCGTTAATATTTTTCATATCCAGAAGCGGGATCGCGCTGTTGCGGCAATCATTTTCAATTACAACATCCGTAATGCTGGCTGCATTTTCCTCCAGCACCGGCAAAATATCACGCCAGTCTCCAAAAACGATTTTGCAGCCCTTGCCCGCAGAAAACACCTTGGCCCCGGGGAACGAAACAGGAGCAGATTCCCATACATAAAGTTTAACTGGCGTCTTTTTCTCTGAGGTGCGGATATATTCGATAATTTCCTGTGCATTCATCGCCTGCATTCTCCTTTTTCTATTGTTCACGGGATGCCATATCCCCATAGGTCTCACGGCGTACTGCAATATAGGTACGCGCGCCGTCAAGCATCACAACCGGCGGACGCGGCACATTGTTATAGTTCGACGCCATAGAATGATTATACGCGCCTGTTGTTAAAACCGCAACCAAATCCCCGCGGGAAAGACGCGGCATCGGCACATTTTCCTGAATCATATCGCCGGATTCGCAGCAATGCCCGCCGATCGTACATATAAAATCCCGCGGCGCATCCATATGCTCCGGCGCAAGGACCGTATAGGCTGCACCGTAGAGGGCATAACGGGGATTGTCCGCCATCCCGCCGTCAACACAAAGATAATCCCTGGAGCCCGGGATACGTTTCACCGCTTCAACGGTATACGCAGTCAACCCCGCATCCGCGACAATGCTGCGGCCCGGTTCCATCAATATTGCCGGAACCGGCATCCCAAGCTGCGCGCAGCAGCGCCGGATATATCCTGCCACCTTGGAAATTTCCCATGCGATATCCACATGCGGATCCGATTCCACATAGCGCACGCCATATCCGCCGCCGAGATTCAGAATTCCCGGCATAAAACCAAGCTTATCCCGCATCAGACAGACAAATGCAAGCATGGCATCGGCTGTATCACGGAAAACCGAGCTTTCAAACACCTGCGACCCGACATGCGCATGGTAGCCGCAAACCTCGATATCCGGAAGGGAAAGCGCAAGGCACAAAAAAGCTTCCGCCTGTCCAGTTTCAATCGGGACGCCAAATTTGGAATCCAACTGCCCTGTAGCCACTGCCTCGAAGGTATGCGGATCAATCCCTGGGGTCAGACGCAGCAGTACTTTCTGCCGCACCCCCTTTTCCCCGGCAATGCGCGCAAGCGCTAAAAGCTCGTCCTCTCCGTCGACGATAAAATACCCGACGCCGTTTTCAACCCCATAATATATTTCCGCATCGGATTTGGAACAGCCATGGAAAAAGGTACGATCCATTCTAACGCCTGCAAGCCGTGCCATATACAGCTCGCCTGCGGATACTACATCGATACCCAAGCCTTCCTCCGCAACGATTTCCAGCACCCGCCTGCAGCACAGCGCTTTGGAAGCATAAAGCGGCAGCGCTTTTTCAAAGCCTGCATTCATTGCATGTTTATACATCCGGCAATTCTTACGGATTCGCTGTTCATCCAGAAAATACGCCGGCGTTCCGTATTGACGTGCCAAAGCGCCAACATCGTGCCCCGCAAATTGCAGACGCCCTGCAAGGTTTTTAACATTCTCACAAATCATATGGTTTTCCTCAAAAAATGCGCACGCATACTGCTCTTTCCAAAAGGGAAAAGAGATATGCAGCGGAAAAATCTGGCCGGCACGGACAGACGCATCCAAAATGGCAGCCAGGCCGGGAACTGTCCTTATCATATCATCCATTTGCATATGTTTCAATGTCTTGTATAACAAAAAAAGTGCTGATCACAGCGCGCTCCCTAAATAAATTGACAACGACACCCCGCTATGCTACACTGAAAATGCAAAAAATAAGGCTGGAGGCGTTCCATGCAGATTTTTGAGGACCGGCGTGCGCTGCATGCCATTCCCGAACTTGACCTTAACCTCCCGAAAACCATGGCTTATCTCCGCAGTGCGCTCTCACGCCTGTCGTGCCAGGTTTTCTCTCCATCACAAAGCGCGCTTTGCGCATTTTTTGATTTCGGCCAAATCGATACCATCGCTTTTCGCAGCGACGCCGATGCACTTCCCATTTCAGAGAATACCGGGCTTGCTTTTGTATCCCGACACCCGGGATGCATGCATGCCTGCGGCCATGACGGCCATATGGCAATGCTTCTGGAGCTGGCGCGCCGCATCGACTGCCGGACTGCATTGCCTCATAATATCCTGCTCGTATTCCAACCTGCAGAGGAAACCATTGGCGGCGCCAAATTAATCTGTGAAAGCGGCGTATTCGGGCGTTTTCAGGTCCGTGCAATTTTTGGCATGCATCTGTGGCCGGGCCTTGTGCCGGGCGCTGTAGCCTCGCGGCCGGGAGAAATGATGAGCCGTTCCTGTGAAGTTACCGTGCACATTAAGGGCCGCTCGAGCCACATTGCCCGGCGTGAGGATGGTGTAGATGCACTGGCCGCAGGCGTGGATTTTTACCAACGTTCCCAGGCACTTGAACACGCTTTTCCGCCTCACGTATTCCGCCTGCTCAGCTTTGGCCGCATGGAAAGCGGCGAAGTCCGCAATGCAGTCAGCGGAAAGACGACGCTTTACGGTACCCTGCGCGCTTTTCAGGATGAAACCTACTGCGCCCTGCGCCGCGGCGTAGAGGATGCAGCAGTACACACAGATGCTGCATTTGGCACACAGACGCAAATCCAGTTCAGCGACGGATACCCGGCGGTAATCAATCCGCCGGCCCTGTACCGCGCGGCCAAAGCTGCTGCAGCTTTTTGCGAACTGGAAAAACCTGTAATGATCAGCGAAGATTTTTCCTGGTATCAAAAGACTTTGCCAGGCCTGTTTTTCTTCCTGGGTACCGGGAATACGCCTGCACTGCATGCCGATACCTTTGATTTCAACGAGGAGATCCTGCTCAAAGGCGCAGATTTCTGGGAAACGCTTGCTGAGAATTTTGATACATCCGCCATGATGCAAATTCAACGATAAAGGTGGTCCATATGCTGCCCTCCATGAATCATAACCTTTCCGCCCTGCGTCCAAGTGGTATCCGCCGTTTTACTGCGCTTGCCCGCGCAACACCGGACTGCTCCATGTTGACAATCGGCGAACCGGATTTTGACACCCCCGCGCCAGTCCGCGCCGCCTGCATACAGGCGCTGGAGCATGGCGCAACGCATTACCCTCCCAATACCGGTGACGGCGAGCTTCGCGAGGCAGTCTGTGCGTTTGAAGCTCAGCAAAACGGCCTTTCCTATGACCCGCATGAGATTATCATAACCAACGGCGCCAGCGAAGCGCTGTTCATCGCCCTTGGCGGGATCCTCAATCCCGGGGATGAGGTCATCATCCCAACTCCGGCATTTTCCCTATATGAATCCATCGTGTTGTTTTTCGGCGCAATACCGGTGTTTTTGGATACAACATGTACAGACTTTCAAATCGATCCCGAACGGCTTCGCGCGCTGCTTTCGCCGCGTACCAAAGCCGTCGTGCTCAATTCTCCCAATAATCCCTCCGGCGTTGTGTTAAGCGATGCTTGCCTTGCAGGCATACATGATGCCCTTGCAGCCTATCCCGTATTTATTGTATGCGACGAGGTTTATAACCGTCTGCTCTACACCCAGCCGCACAGCTTCACCCAGTATACCGACCTGCGCGACCGGATCCTGATTGCCCAGAGCTTCTCTAAGCCCTATGCCATGACTGGTTGGCGCGTCGGATATCTGATGGGAGCCGCAGAAGTGATCTCAGCATTGTCGCTGATGCATGCTGCGGCCGTCTCTTGTGTAAATGCATTTTCTCAGAAAGCTTGTATCGCCGCGCTTTCCTATGACCCAAAGGAAATGCTCGATACCTATCGCGTCCGCCGGGCACTGATGTGCAGCCGTCTGCGGGCGATGGGGCTTTCCTTTCCAGAACCGGATGGTGCATTTTATGTTTTCCCTTCCATAAAAAAATACGGCATGCACTCTGAACAATTCTGCATACGCATGATCGAGCAGGGCCATGTTGCCGGCGTCCCCGGCTCCTGTTTCGGCACGGACGGCTTTATCCGTTTTTCCTATTGCTATTCGACGCAGGAAATTGAAACTGCAATGGATAAGCTGGCATCTTTTCTCCAAAATCTTCCCCAAAAATGCGGGGATTGACAATTGTTGCGGCAAATTTTTTAAAATGCTGAAAAGAATTTGTTTAAAGCGACGAAGAAAAAAGCTTGCATTTTCATACAGGGTATAGTATGCTAAAAATAAGTTTATAGCGTGTTTAAGATAAAGGCGCATTGCAGGATGAGCTATTTCCGCTGGGAGGACCGTGCGAGGGTTGGCGGAAAGAAAGGCCTGCGATGCCGAAGGCAGTCTGTGTTCGCGGCGCGGCTGGCCTGGGCTGGCGGACGAATACCCGTCGGACTGTCGCCTGCGGGCGGAGCGTTATCTTTGCAGCATCGGCTATTTCCCGGTTTGAGAGCGGTTTGTATTGGCCGCGTTAGACTGGGTATGCCTGTTTGTATGTCAAAAAGCGCCTGCCCATTTGGGCAAGCGCTTTTTATTTCGTTTCGGCAAAGGAGATTTTCAAATGGGACAGACCATCTTCACAGGGATTGCAACTGCACTGATCACACCTTTTACAGAAAACGGTGTGGATTATGAAGCATATGGACGCCTTATCGACTGGCAGATTGCTTGCGGCGTCGACGCACTTGTCGCCGCAGGGACTTCCGGGGAGGGTTCGACGCTGACTGTAGAAGAGCATAAAGAGGTCATTCGTTTCACGGTTGCACGCGCAGCCGGAAAAGTGCCTGTCATCGCCGGGACCGGAAGCAACTGCACAATTGATGCGATCGATTTAAGTACCAGCGCCTGCCAGGACGGCGCTGATGCGCTGCTGGTTGTCACGCCATATTATAACAAAGCGACCCAAAAAGGGTTGATCGCGCATTTCACCGCAATTGCAGACGCTGCTACCCGTCCTATTATTCTGTATAATGTTCCTTCACGCACTGGCTGCAATATTCTGCCCGCAACCTATGAAGCGCTGGCCGAGCATCCGAATATTCAGGGAATTAAGGAAGCCGGCGGCAATATCTCACAGATTGTTGAAACTGCAGCGCGCCTGCGCGGAAAGCTTGACCTTTATTCCGGTAACGATGACCAGATTGTCCCTCTCCTTTCCGTCGGTGGAAAGGGCTGCATTTCCGTACTGTCCAACCTTATGCCCGCGCAATGCCATGACATGGTTGCACGCTTTCTTGCCGGAGATACGGCTGGCGCTGCAAAGCTTCAGTTTGACCTGCTGCCGCTGATCCACGCGCTGTTTTCCGAGGTTAATCCGATCCCCGTCAAAGCAGCAATGGCAGCGATGGGCTATTGCCGCGACATTGTGCGTGCTCCGCTGACGCCGATGGAACCGGAAGCACGTGAGGTTTTGTACGCACGTATGCGGGCGTTGCACCTTATCTGAAAACAACCCTAAATCTCTTCTGTATTTAAACCATAACGCCGTTTCTTTTTCGGGAATGGCGTTTCGTATTTTTAGGAGATTTTACTTTCGAATTTTTGAGATACTCTCCATTAAAATGTTTTTGATTATTTCGATATAGACAAAACTTTGATTCGCACTTATAATGAATCATGGAATTTTTCCATGCTATACAGACGTCTGACCGCTCTCCTGCTTGCCCTGGCGCTGCTGCTCTCCCTTTCCGGCTGCTATTCCGCGTCCGACTACTATAAAGCAATCGACGAAGCGAAAACCACAGCCGCAGAACAGGCCAAAGCTGAATGGTACGATATAGGCCTGAAGGAAGGCCGAAGCGCAGGCAAGGACGAAGGACTCGTCGAGGGATACGAGAAAGGGCACGACGCCGGGTATTCCGAAGGCTATCAGACCGGAAGCAGCGATGGCTACGACAAAGGCTATGAAGCGGGGAAAGAGGCCGGGAAAGCAAGTGTCTCTGCGTCCTCCGGCTCGTCTTCCGGTTCTTCCGGTTCGTCCTCCGGGTCTTCCGGCAGTAGCAGCAGCAAAAGCAGTGACTCCAACAGTCTCACGGTTTACGTCACAAAGACCGGAGAAAAGTATCACTACTCATGGTGCGGGTACTTGCATTCTTCCAAAATTGCAAAAACCCTGTCCGCTGCAAAATCTGCCGGATATACCCCGTGTTCGCGCTGCAATCCGCCGAGCTGATCCCACAGGAGCGCCGATGCATTTGCGTCGGCGCTTTTGCTTGTTGCCGAGACAATTTGTGTGTAGTTTTATCAACAAGGCTTTGTGATTACGAGACTATTTTATGTCAAGATAAAACATTTGTCAAGTGTTTTTTGTGCATTTATCAACATTTGTGTGTTGACATTATTTATTATCTGTGTTAATGTATGTCCGAGGAGGTAGATATGCACCAGAGAATCAAGGAGTTGCGGAAGCACCTCGGCTTAACTCAACAGGAGTTTGCGGATCGCCTTGGAATTAAACGGAATACCATCGCAACTTATGAAATAGGCAGGAGCACACCCATCGATGCTGTAATTTCGTTAATCTGTCGTGAGTTCGGTGTCAATGAAACGTGGCTGCGCACGGGCGAAGGCGAAATGGTCACCGTGTCTACCCGTGACGCGGAACTTGCCGCTTTCATGGGGCGCGTCCTGGCAGACTGGCCGGGAAGCATTCGGCGGCGCATGATCTATGCCCTGTCCCGTCTGGACGAATCCGGTTGGGAAGTGATAGACCGTATGGTTACATTAATGGCCGAGGAAAAGAAAAAACCGGAGGAATAATCCTCCGGTTTTTTCTTATGCGCCCAGGTATTGCCGCAAAAAAAGACCGGAGAAAAATATCACTACTCATGGTGCGGTTACTTGCATTCTTCCAAAATTGCAAAAACCCTGTCCGCTGCAAAATCTGCCGGATATACCCCGTGTTCGCGCTGCAATCCGCCGAGCTGATCCCACAGGAGCGCCGATGCATTTGCGTCGGCGCTTTTGCTGTGGAAATGTGGTGTGCAGCAAACTCTATAACGCCTTTTGTGAATCGTACACTTGCGTCCGGCGACACGTCCAATTTAACAAATTTTGAAAGTGCCCTATATGATGTAATCTGCGACGTTTATCATGACATAAGATGACACGTTACTTTGTCACACTGAATTGTGTCTATGCCCCTATTATATGTGTCGTTGCACCGTTTGTCAAGTGTTTTTTGTGGCCAATTCACATTTTTAATTGACTTTTTCACAACGATATGGTAATGTAGTGTTCGAGGAGGTGGATATGCACCAGAGAATCAAGGAATTGCGGAAGCACCTCGGCCTAACTCAACAAGAGTTTGCGGACAGGATTCACGTCGAACGAAGCAGCATTGCCGGATATGAAAATGGTAAACGCGCTCCCCGTGATGCCACAATCGAATTGATCTGTCGTGAGTTCGGTGTCAATGAAACGTGGCTGCGCACGGGCGAAGGCGAAATGGTCACCGTGTCTACCCGTGACGCGGAACTTGCCGCTTTCATGGGGCGCGTCCTGGCAGACTGGCCGGGAAGCATTCGGCGGCGCATGATCTATGCCCTGTCCCGTCTGGACGAATCCGGTTGGGAAGTGATAGACCGTATGGTTACATTAATGGCCGAGGAAAAGAAAAAACCGGAGGAATAATCCTCCGGTTTTTTCTTATGCACCCAGGTATTGCCGCAAAAATTGTCGAATGATTTCCAGTTGTTCCGCATTGGCTCGCTTTAACAGCTTCACAATGGTTTTCACGATCTCCACCATCCTTTTTCAGATATGCAGCCGTCGCAGGCGCTCCATGTACATAAGAATCAGCCGCAGTTCCTGAATTCCGGCTTCCTCCAGCATCGCCTTTGCCCGCGTCAGCAGCGATTCCCGTATACTCTCCCGCTCCATTTCGTTTCCACCTCCTTTTTTATAATTTGACAGTTTCCGTAATCTGTGATAACGTACACTTGTAAATCGTCTGTTTTTATTATGTAACAAAAGTCCACAAAAAGAAACGGTTAGAATTCACCCCCGGCAGTCGGATTCTGACCGCTTCCGGTCCGTACAATCAACGAAAGGAGTCAAGTTATGAATGATCCGGAGTTACAGCCCCCTGACGATTATCTATCCTCTCTTGGTGTCAACATTCGCCGCCTGCGCCTGAAAAATCATCTCACGCAGGAATCCCTGGCAGTGCTTGCCGGTGTAAGCGTGTCCACACTGAAGCGGATTCTTTCGGGTCAGTCTCCAAATCTGGACACGGCCTGCCGCATTGCCGACGCGCTTCACGTTTCCCTTGACGAGCTTACGGGCCGTACTCTGCCTTCACCCGCCGAAGAAAGGCAGTCCGAAGATAAGCCGCTCGTGGCTTACAAATTGCTCCTTCAGGAAAAAGACGCGCAGCTCGCGTGGCAGCATGATATGATTTTGGCACAGCGTATCCACATTCGCCGATACCAGCGCTTTTTGTTGGCCTGCGTTGCCATCTTTATTGCGTTGCTTCTGGTCGATCTTTTCTGTGGCAGCGTCGGATTCGTGCGTTATGCGATTTCGCGCTGAAGGTGGTGCGTATGATTTGTGTTCGCTGTAAACGAGAGATCCCGCCGGACAGCCGGTTTTGTAATTATTGCGGTTCCGCGCAAAACAAAAAACCCGTCCACCGTACACGGGGTAACGGAGACGGGAGTATATATAAAATGTCAAACGGGAAATGGCGCGCTGTTGTCACCCTTGGTTTCCGGCGCGACGGTGACCGGCTGCACCAGATCCGGAAATCAAAATCCGGATTTATCAAGAAACAGGATGCGCGGGACTGGATTGCGAATTTCTCGCCGCAGATCAAGGAACGCGCCGCCAGCCGCCATAATCCGGGCATCACGCTTCGTCAGCTTTACGACGAATGGTTTCCCACACACACCGCAGGCCCCTCCACAATGTCCTGTTACAAAGCCGCGTTTCGCGTGTTCGAGGATGTCGCGGACCTGTCCATGGAGGAACAGGACATAAACGATTTGCAGGAATGTCTGGACATGTGCGAAAAAGGACGCCGCACGAAAGAAAACGCAAAGGCCGTTCTTGGCCTGATTTATAAATACGGTATCCCGCGCAACTGCATTCCCAATGATCGAAATCTCGCGCCGTTTTTGACGATCTCCGAAAAAAGCGAATCCAGAGGTGAAGGCTTCAACGATATTGAATTGGAAAAAATCAGAAAAGCCGCAGAGTCCGGCGATTTGATGGCGTCGATCATTTACTGCCATTGCTATTTGGGCTTTCGACCGTCCGCTTTTGTCGCGCTGACCAAAAGCGATTATAATCCCGTGCAAAAATCATTGGTCGGCGGAATCAAAACCGAGGCAGGCCGTGGGCGCACGGTCACCATCTCTCCAAAAATCCAGCCGTACATTGACTGGCTCTGCACGCGCCCGGGAGATTACCTGTTTACCGTTACCGGGCAAAAACAAACCCGGCAGCCCTACGCATCCGCTTTTTATTCCGTTCTGGCGCAGCTTGGCATTGACAATCCGGTCGACGACGACGGCAGACACCGTCTTACTCCGCATTCCTGCCGGCACACCTTCGCCACCCTCATGAAGCGCGTTTCCGGCTCTGATAAAGATAAGCTTGCGCTGATCGGCCACACCTCCACGGATATGCTGCGGCATTATCAGGATGTAAATCTTGACGATTTGCGCAGCATTACAAACGCGATTTAGTTCTGAAAACCTGCGTGATTTTTTGACGCATAGCACATCTATAGCACACTGCTCCAAAAAAATACAGCTCTCAGGCCGATTTTTTAATTTTGTTTAACGAATACCCTTCAACGCTGCCGTGGCGTGAGGCAAGACGGCCATCTTCATCATAATTCTCGTAAAAGTCCGATAAAACTTGCAGCACTTCCATACATATTCTCCTTTTGAAGCAGATAATTTTAGAATTATATCAAGTTTTCCCATATCTGCAGACAACGCAATCGCTCTACGCGGAAGCTGATAAAAAAAGAAAAGGCCGATACCTGTGCATCGGCCTTTTTCCTTTAATACTTAAACTTCTTCTTCTTTGCACGAGCAGCTTCGGACTTTTTACGTCTTTTCACGCTGGGGCTTTCATAATGCTCCCTTTTGCGGAGTTCAGACATAACGCCACTCTTGGCACAGGAACGCTTAAATCTGCGAAGCGCACTGTCTAAGGACTCATTTTCCTTAACACGGATTTCCGACATCTTTTTCCCTCCCCCCGCGCGGTATTGCAACCGCTATTGCGATTCCCGAAAGAACCACCTCATATATTATACTCATAAACGCTTCTCTTGTCAATACAAAAACGGGATTATTTGACGACAATATTAATAATCTTCCCGGGTACGACAATCGTCTTCACAATATTCCGGCCTTCCAGAGCCGCTTTTACGCGGGTTTCGGCCAGGGCCGCAGCCAGCGCATCCTCACGGCCAACTTCACGCGGCAATACAACTGTACACTTTACACGGCCATTGATCTGCACCGGCATCTCAATCGTATCGCGCACAATAGCCTGCGCATCATATTCCGGCCAGGGTTGGCAAACCAAGAGCGTCTTGTGCCCAAGCATCTGCCACAGTTCCTCCGTAATATGCGGGGCAAAGGGATTAAGGAGCTGAACCAGGGTTGCAAATTCCGCTTTGTTGCAGCCTTTATCGTAGAAATGATTCACCAGCGCCATCATTGCCGCAATTGCTGTATTGAATTTCAGGTTTTCAATATCCTCTCCAACCTTACGGATTGTCTCATGCATCAGCGGCCGGTTTTCCGAGGAATATTCCGTTCCCGGCTTCGCCATATCATAAAGCGCCCAGACACGCTCTAAGAAACGACGGCAGCCCTTGATCGCCGTCGTTGACCAGGGAGCGGTCTTCTCAAAATCTCCAATAAACATTTCATACAGACGCAGCGTATCGGCGCCATACTCCCCGATTACGACCATCGGGTCAATAACATTCCCGCGCGACTTGGACATCTTTTCGCCGTTTTCACCCAAGATCATGCCATGGCTGGTCCGCTTCGCATACGGCTCGTCATTGGGTACGACGCCAATATCATGCAAAAACATATTCCAGAAACGGGAGTACAGTAGATGCAGGGTTGCATGCTCCATGCCGCCGTTATACCAGTCCACCTGGCCCCAATAGTTAATCGCTTCCTTGGAAGCGAGGGCGGTATCATTATGCGGATCCATATACCGCAGGAAATACCAGGAAGATCCAGCCCAGTTGGGCATTGTATCCGTTTCCCGCTCGGCGGCTCCGCCGCAGCACGGGCATTTGACTTCAACCCAAGCGCGCACCTTAGCCAATGGGCTTTCTCCATTGTCGGTCGGCTCATAGCTTTCCACATCCGGAAGACGCAGCGGCAGTTCTTCCTCCTTCAGCGGAACATACCCGCATTTCGGGCAAATAATGATTGGGACAGGTTCGCCCCAATAACGCTGGCGGGCAAAAATCCAGTCGCGCAGCTTATAATTAACCTTTTGCTCACCGATTCCCTTTTCCTTCAGGAATTTTGTGATTGCACGTTTTGCATCGGCAACCTCCATCCCGTCGAGGAAGCCGGAATTGATCAGCCTTCCGGTTGCAACATCTGTAAAGGCCGCTTTTTCAACGTCGCCGCCGGCAACAACCTCAACAATAGGAAGATTAAAGGCTTTTGCAAACTCCCAGTCGCGGGTGTCATGCGCCGGTACAGCCATAATCGCACCCGTACCATAAGACATAAGTACATAATCCGAAACAAAAATCGGCACTTCCCGGCCATTAACCGGGTTTATCGCGCGTACGCCCTGAATTTCCACGCCGGTCTTATCGTGATTAAGCTCCGAACGCTCAAAGTCAGACTTTTTTGCCGCTTCCTTCTGATAGGCGGCAATAGCATCGGCATTGGTAATCCTGTCCGCCCACTTTTCAATGAACGGATGCTCCGGAGATATAACCATATAGGTTACGCCAAACAGCGTATCCGGGCGGGTTGTAAATACACGCAGCGCATCGCCGGCTGTCGTCTGGAAGTCCACCTCTGCGCCTTCGCTCCGGCCAATCCAGTTGCGTTCTGCAAGTTTTACACGTTCGACGTAATCCACATGATCCAAACCATCAAGAAGCCGCTGCGCATATTTCGTAATACGCAGCATCCACTGGCTTTTTTCCTTGCGCACAACTTCCCCGCCGCAACGCTCGCAATGGCCTTCGACTACCTCTTCATTGGCCAGTACAATTTTACAGGAAGTACACCAGTTGACTGTCATCTTCTGCTTATATGCAAGGCCATTTTTAAACATCTGTAAAAAGATCCACTGCGTCCATTTGTAATACTCCGGATCCGCAGTAGAAATCTCACGTTCCCAGTCAAAAGAAAAGCCGATCGCCTTGGCTTGCTCGGTAAAATGCGCAATATTATCATGGGTGACTTTGGCCGGATGCGTGTGCGTACGAATCGCATAATTCTCTGTCGGTAGGCCAAAGGCGTCCCAGCCTATCGGGAAAAGAACATTATATCCCTGCATGCGGCGCTTTCTGGAGACAATATCCATTGCCGTATAGGGCCTCGGATGGCCAATATGCAGCCCCTGTCCGGACGGATAGGGGAACTCTACCAGGGAATACCATTTCGGCTTTTCACTTACATTTTCCGCGTGAAAGGCGCAGCGGTCCTCCCATATTTTCTGCCACTTCTTTTCGATACTGCCGGCATCGTACTTCATAGTCAATCCACCTGCTTCCCTTCTGCCTGATCTGCCTGACCCGGATCATTCCAAAGCCGGGACAGGGAATAAAACTGCCGGGTTTCCCGATGGAAAATGTGCACCACAAGAAAACCGTAGTCCATTAAAATCCAATTGGCCGCGCTGTATCCTTCGATATGATGCGGACGCAGGCCGAACCTGGTCTCAAGCTCATGTTCCACCGCTTCGCTCAGCGCACGGATGTGCGTAACCGAATTCCCTGAGCAAATGATAAAATAGTCCGCCATTGTTGTAAGCTTTGCAACGTGAAGAAGTTCGATGTCCGTTGCGCGCTGATCCTCCAGAATGGTACTCGCAGCACGGATATACTCCCCTATATTGTTTTCGTCTACGGTTTTTGCATCGTGCCTCTCGTTCATAATTAATCCTTTCCAATCCTTCCTTATCCAATTCAGGCGCTATTCAATTTCCGGGTCGCCAGTTTCTCCGAAAATCGGGTCGCCCCCTGTCCCGCCGTCATCATCATCTGAACCGATCCAGAATATATCGCCGTCATCATCGCCTTCGTCAGGATATTCCACATCCCCATCGTTTGGATCCTCCGGCAATACATCTTCATCCGTCCCGGGCTGTGGATCCTGCGTCTCCTCCTCGTCCGGATCCGAATTCCCGGAATTTCCAGGAACAGCTGTCAGCTTAAGCGACGTAATTTCCCTTAAATATGGATTATAATAGGAATTAACCAGCTCCAAAATTTGTTTTTCATTGGGGATAACATAAGAGATCTTATTGATATAACGCGGGGTATTGGGAAGGGTATTGTAGACAATGGTATCCGTATCCATCGAAACATAGTTGACGCCAATCCAGATCATCTCCCCGACCGACAGATCTGTTTCCACATTGTCCATTACCACAGAAGCAAGACCCGGCAGCTTCAGCAGCGTTGCCGGACGGGCAATTTTTTCAATCACGGCCTGATAAAAGCTCTGCTGGGCCTGAATACGGGCAAGATCCGCATTCGCATAACCGCGGTAGCGCATATACATCAGCGCGTGTTCCCCATCGAGCGTCTGCTGGCCTTCCTTCAAGTTAATAATCATATCGCCCGTGTTTTTGTACATATCCTGCGGCACATAGATATCAATCCCGCCAATTTCGTCGATCAGTTCCTTAAATGCATCATAGGTAACAATCACATGACGGTCGATTTCAAAACCGATTACATTCTGGACCTCGGCGATCGTACGCTCAATCCCCCCAGAACCATAAGCGGAATTGATTTTATGAATTGAGCCGCCATTGTAGGAAGACAGTGTATCGCGCGGGACATTCAATACAGCCACAGTTTTATCGTGGACATTGAAGGTTGCAACAATAATTGTATCCGTAAGGCGTTCCGACTTGTCCAGGCCGACAACCAGCATTGTAAAGCACTCGTCCTTACGCTCACTTCCGGCAATTTCAATTGACTGCCCTTGGTTTTTCACTTCTTCTTCAAGATCGGCATCCGAAGTATCCCCATCTGTACCCGGCGTACCGGTTTTATCCGGATTTTCAGGGTCATAACCGCCGATTACAGTCGAACCATTTGCATCGCCGTTATTTCTGGACACAGGAGGCTTGACATAACTTTCCCAGTAAATAAAGCCTGCAACAATGACCATAACAAGCAAAATCAAAAGTGTAATTAACACCATAAGACAGCCGCGGCGGCGTTTTCTTGGCTTGGCCGGCTTTGGCTGCGGCGCATACCGGACTTCTTCTCGTCCTTCCGGCACAGGCGCCGGTTTATTTACATGCTGGTTTCCAGCTTCATGTTTTCCCTTTTTCATAAGCCATCCCTTAGTTATGCATTTTCTGCATGCCGGTCGAATCACCGGTCTTCTGTTCTCCTCGCCTACTGCGCAGCAGGCTGTTATACGCTTCAATTGTTGCCGGATGCACCGGCGTCCGTTTGTCCAGTTGAAACGCAATTGTGGAAGCAAATGCATCCAGCAATGCGCCGTCCAGATCTTCTATTGCTTCCTTTCGAAGCCATTCAACACCCGGGAAATTCCGTCCCGGTTCGATCATATCGGCCAGATAGAGGATTTTCTCCAACAGGCGCATTTCAGCGTGCCCGGTTGTATGCCAATGGATTGCCCCGACGGTTTCCCCGTCAAGCCCAAATATACAGCGCGCTGCACCGGCGGCCGTGTAAGCATGCAAAATCTGGGGTGAATCCAAATCATCCTGATTTATCATTATACAGTATTTTTCGACCAATTTCAACTGCTCGTCCAGAGAATAATATTTTGTGATATCATGCAAAAGCGCCGCACGCCGCGCCTTTTCCGGATCCGCTCCCCAACGGGCAGCCAAGGTAAGGGCAGTCTGCTCGCACCCGAAAATATGCGCCGCACGCCGGGGAAGCTTTTGCTTTATATAAACCCTCAGCCGCTCAACATCCAACGTCAAGATATAACCCTCTTTCCTTTATGTAGGCAAATACCTCCGGCGGAAGCCAGTGCGCCATACCGGAATACAGCCCTTCCCGGATCTGGGATGAGGAAACCGGAAGCGGCTGCGCATCGATCAATGTCACCTTTGCGCCGTATTTTTCCTGCAAAAATGCCGCGCCTTGCTCAATTTCCGGCCGGTCGCCTGCGTTGCGGGCAAGCGCAGCAATATTCGCATGGGCGAAGATACGCTCCGGCTGATACCAGGTATGGAGCGAACAAAGCATGTCTGTGCCCACAATCAGCCACAGCTCGTCGCCAGGATACAGGCGGGCAAGTTCTTCCACCGTATCGGCCGTATAGCTGCGGTTCCCACGCCGTATCTCCAGGTCGAGCACCTGCGCGCCTGGTATCTGCCGCGCAGCCAGCCTGATCATCTCCAAACGGTCCTGCGCGCTGGCGCTGTGAGGCGGCATCTCCTTATGCGGCGGGATATTGTCCGGTACAAAAAGGATTCTCAGCCCAAGTACACGCGCCGCTTCCTGTGCAGCATGGACATGGCCGATATGCGGCGGGTTAAAAGTCCCGCCAAAAATTCCCAGCTTTTCCCCACTCATTCCAGGCAAATCCTTTTATCCGCAGGAAGCGTCCGGCTTTCCCGGTAAAGTACAAAGCGCGTCCCTATCACCTGGATTACCTCGCTGTGTGTAGCCATAGCGATTTCCGCCGCTGCTTCACGAGCCGTAAGGCCCGAGTTCTCCAGTACACGCAGCTTAATCAGTTCCCGCGTTTCCAGCGCCCCGTTAACCTGTACAATCAGATTTTCCCCTATATCCTGTTTCCCAACTTGAATAATTGTGCGAAGCTCATTGGCACGTGCACGCAGCGCCGCCCTGTGCTTACTTGTCATCCTGCCCAATCCCCATTTCCTTCAGTTTTTCCGCAAATGCACGCAGCGCTGCGGCGCGGTGGGATATCTCGTTTTTCAGTTCCGGCGCAAGCTCGCCATAGGTTTTACCATATTCCGGCGCATAAAACAGCGGATCATAACCGAATCCGTTTTCACCGCGTTCTTCCCGGGCGATCTGCCCATGGCATTCACCGCGCACAGTAAACTCACGCCCGTCGGGCAGCACACAGGCAATGACGCAGATAAAACGCGCATGGCGCGCTTCCCCATCCGGTACGTTTTCCATCTCCTGCAGCACCCGTGCATTGCACGCGGCGTCTGAGCAGGCATAGCGCGCCGAATAAATACCGGGCGCGCCGTCCAGCGCGTCAACTGCCAGGCCGGAATCGTCTGAAACCGAAGGCAGCCCCGTACGTGCACAGCACGCACGCGCTTTCAACAGTGCGTTTTCCTCAAAACTTGTCCCGGTCTCCTCCACCTCCAGACAAATACCGGCTTCTGCAAGCGACTGCGCCTCGATGCCCAGCGGCGGCAGGATTTTATGGAATTCTTTTACTTTGCTTTTATTATTGGTTGCAATAATCCATTTCATGTTCATAATCCATATCCATATTTATCCGTAATCTCTTTCTGCGCGCGGATCACTTCCCCTACCGCGGGCAATGCAGCCTCTACCAGCGCAGACAACTCCTGCGGCATATAGGGACGGCCTTCCCCGGTACCCTGGATTTCCGCAATTGCGCCGCGGCCGGTTGCAACCAGATTAAAATCCACAATCGCAGAGGAATCCTCCTCATAGCACATATCGACAACCGGCCGGTCTGCGCCGTCAACATGGACAATCCCGCAGCCAAGCGCAGCGATATGGTCGCGCAGCGGCATTTTTGCCAGCACACCCTGCTCAATCAGACGGGCACAGGCAATATACAGCGCCACAAAACCGCCGGTAATCGACGCACAGCGGGTTCCGCCGTCACCCTGCAGCACATCGCAGTCAATAACAAACGTATTTTCACCCAATTTTGCCATGTCCGTTACACTGCGCAGGCTTCTGCCGATCAGGCGCTGGATTTCCGCACTGCGCCCGGACAGCTTTAGTTTTGCAATATCCCGCGAGGAACGCTCCCGGTTTGCGCGCGGCAGCATATCATATTCTGCCGTCAGCCAGCCCCGGCCCGTACCTTTAACATGGCGCGGTACCCCCTCTGTAAACGAAGCCGTACACAACACAACCGTGCTGCCCTGCGTAATCAAAACGCTTCCTTCTGCATACCGGGTGAAATCCGGAAGGATTGTCAAAGGGCGCAGCTCGTCATACGCCCGTCCATCTATTCTAGCCATATTTTACGCTCCCAATCCATCAAAACAACGCTTTTGCAAAATCATCCGGCTCAAAAGGAAGCAAATCGTCGATCCCTTCGCCGACACAGATAAAACGCACCGGCACATCCAACTCCCGTTTAATTGCAATTACAATACCGCCTTTTGCGGTACCGTCAAGTTTTGCCAGCACCAGGCCGGTAATTGGAACGCTTTCCTTAAAGCTCTTCGCCTGCATCAGCGCGTTTTGCCCAGTTGTCGCATCAAGCACCAAAAGCGTCTCCCGGTCGGCGCCAGGCAGTTCACGGTCAATGACCCGGCTGATCTTTTCCAATTCCCGCATAAGATTGGATTTATTGTGCAGGCGCCCGGCGGTATCGCAGATAATTACGTCACAGCCGCGCGATTTTGCCGCCTGGATCGCATCATAGACAACCGAAGCCGGATCCGAGCCTTCCTCATGCCGCACAATATCCACACCTGCCCGCTCGGCCCAGATACCAAGCTGCTCCGCCGCAGCCGCGCGGAAAGTGTCTCCCGCAGCAAGCATAACCCGTTTTCCTTCTTTAGCCAAAAGATTCGCCAGCTTTCCGATCGACGTTGTCTTCCCCACGCCGTTGACGCCGACAACCAGGATTACCGAGGGACGGGTATTCATGCGGAGTCCCATTGTCGAACGCGCATTCGCATCTTCCTCTTCCCCGCTGCGCAGCATCCCAGCCAAAATGGAAGCCAGGCGCTCCCGCACTTGTTCCGGTTCGCGCAGCCGTTGTGCAGCGACCTCCCGGCGCAGCTGCTCAATGACCTCATGCGCTGCGTCCGCACCCATATCAGACAGGATCAGCGCTTCTTCCAGCTCCTCGAGCATTTCCTCGTCAACCTCCCGAAAAGAAGAGACGACCGAATTAATCATATCGCTGATTTTATTCCGGGTTTTCGATAATCCGGATTTTATTTTATCAAAAAATCCCATAGTTTCAGTCCTTTATATATTCTTTTTCCGCCTCGGCAACATTCAGCGCAAGGATGCGTGATATCCCCTGTTTCGGCATAGCCACGCCGTATAGCATATCTGCCGCCTCCATTGTAC
This sequence comes from uncultured Eubacteriales bacterium, assembly GCA_934546935.1. Lineage (GTDB taxonomy): Bacteria > Bacillota > Clostridia > Oscillospirales > QAMX01 > CALWJF01. Next base: position 302,940 of record CAKTEH010000001.1, on the reverse strand, counting down.
CGCGTCGATGGGAGATTACAATAAATTGTACTTTATCTGACATTTCCCGCAGATAACGCCCAAACAGCCGCACATTGGCCTCATCCAATGCCGATTCAATTTCGTCAAGCACACAAAACGGTGCGGGCCGGACAGTCATAATGGCAAAATATAAGGCAATCGCGGCAAGTGCGCGCTCGCCGCCCGACAGGAGCGTTAAAACTTTCAGCTGTTTTCCCGGCGGCTGCACCATAATATCGATGCCGCTTTGCAGCACGTTGCCCGGATCGGACAACTCAATTTTTGCCGTCCCCCCGCCGAAAATGCGCCTAAAGATTTCCGTGAAGCTGCGGGCAATTACGGCAAACTGCTCCGTGAAAATTTCCTGCATCCGGCTGTTGATATCCCGGATGATCTCCAGGATTTCATTTCTGGAAACCTCCGCATCCTTTTTCTGCCCGCTCATGAACTCATAACGCTGGCACAGACTCTGATACTCCCGGACAGCGCCGGGATAGATTGAACCCAGGGCGCGCACAGCGCGTTTATAGTTTTCCAGCTCCCGTTGCGCAGAAGCGCGGTTTTCCACTGGCTGCGCAAAAGACCCTGCCTGGGAACGGGTCAGCTCATAGCTGTCCCAAAGCCGTGTGTCGAGCGCAGACTCTTCGTTTTCAATCGCCTCACATTCCGCCTGTGCCCGGATAGACTGACGTTCCAGTTCCAGGCAGCGCCGGTTTTCCTCCTGCGCAAGGCGTTCTATTTCAATGCGTTTTTTCTCATAGCTATGCTGTACCTCCACTTCCCGGCGGATGGCATCGCTTTTCCCCTCACATTGTTCCTGCAGCTGTGTGCGCAGCGCTTCCTGCTGCTGCACCTGGATAAGGCAAGCATCCTGACGCCGGCGCGCTTCTTCAATCTGCTGCGCCCGGCGGGCCGCCCGTACAGAAGCCTGCTGCCGGGACTGCATAAGCGCGGCAAGCGCAGCATCCTGCGCCTGTACCTGCGCTTCGAGCGCAGACAAATGCATCCGTGCGTGCAAAAGCTCCGCTTCTGCTTCAGAGACACGCTTATCAAGCGCTGCGGATGTTTCTTCCGATGCCTCCCGCGCCTGTGCAGACACAGTAAGCGCATCGCGGGCCTGTGCAAGCGTATCCGCAAGCGATTCCTGCTGTGTTTCCAACTCTGCAATACGGCGCTGCAGGGCCTGCGTACGCGCGGCACGTTCTTCATCCCCGGCCAGCAGGCTCTCTAAAATTGCCGTATGCGCCGTGCGCTGTGCCGACAGCCGGACAGCTTCCTCCTGTGCAGCCTGGACTTCTTCCCGGGAACGTGCCAACTGGTATTCCAGTGCCTGGATTTCCCGCTGCAATCCCTCTGTCTGCGTCTGCGCCGCAGCAAGCTTCTGCCGGCGCGGCGGGAGCGCAGCTGTAAGCTTTTCAATTTCATTGGCACGACTCAATATTCCGGAACTGCGGTTCAGGCTTCCGCCGGTCATGGAACCCCCGGCATTAATAACCTGCCCGTCCAGGGTAACAATCCGGAAACGATGATGAAAAAACCTGGCCAGCGCAATGGCATTATCCAAGTTGTCCACCAGCGCTGTGCGTCCGAGCAGATTTTCAAAAACCGGCCGGTAGCAAGCTTTGCACTGTACCAGCTGCGACAAAATTCCAATAAACCCGCGCTGCTCCTCCAGTCCCCGTTCAGACAGCAGGTTCGGCCGGATCGTAGACAAGGGCAGGAAGGTAGCCCGTCCGCTGTCGCGGCTTTTCAGCAAACCAATCGCGCCGCGCGCATCGGTTTCGGAATCAACGACTATATACTGCATTGCACCACCCAACGCAGTCTCCGCAGCTGGTATGTATGCTTCTTCAAGCTTCATCAGCGCCGACACCGGCCCATGGATTCCACGCAGTCCGCCTGACGCATTCTCACGCATTACAACCCGTACAGCGCGGTTAAATCCCTCGTAGTCCTTTTCCAGTTCCTGCAGCATGGCCAGCCGGTTCGAAAGCGCCGCAGTTTCCACCCTCTCCTGTTCAAGCGTTCGGGAAGCATCCTCCAAACGGCGGCGGCGTGCGTCCAGCTTCAGCTGGAAGCCCGTCTGTATGTTTTCCAGACCCTGCGCCTTTTCCTGTGCAGATCCGAGCGCCAAATCCAGCGCCTTCTGCTCTGCCTGTTCCCGCGCAAGGGCTGCTTCGCGCTCCCGAACATCCTGCGACAATGCATCGAGCTGCCCTGCAAGCTCTGTCTTCAGGGAATTAGACGTTTCCAGTTTTCCGGATATTTCCAAAATCCGCGATTTTCCGACAGATTCTGACTCCATTTGCGCAGCCAAACGCACACGCACAGCACTTTGCTGGACCTTCATCTGCTGCATATCTTCCGTCAGGGCGGCGATACGCTCCGCTTCCAGACCGGCCTGGTTGTTCAGGTCTGAAAGCGCAGCCCTATGCGCGGCAAGCTGCGCATCCGCATCGGCATCTCCTGCCGAACTTTCCGCGCTTTCCTGCTCCATGCGTGCTATATCGGCGGCAATATGCTCCGCCTGCGTACGGCTGACTGCAATTTCCTCGCCTTTCTGTGCGGCCTCCCGCTCTAAAGCCCGAAGCTCGTCGCGCAGCGTTTCCAACTGCCGCTGGTTTTCCGCAGTCTGGCGGATCAGCCCTTCTGCCAATGCGTCAAGCCGGGACGATTCCGCACGGCTATTTTCCAGATCCGCAGAAAACGCCTCGACATTGGCCCGTGCACGGCTGAGACGCTGCCCGATCCCCGCAAGCGACTGCATAATCAGGCTGACATCCAGTGTTTTCAGCTTTGCCTGCAAATCCATATATTTCTGTTCGCGTTCCGCCTCGGCCCGCATCGGCTCAAGTCTCTCCGACATATCAGAAATCATATCCTGAATACGCATCAAATTGGCGTCGGCATCACTCAGCCGGCGTTCCGCCTCCTCACGGCGGTACCGGTATTTGGAAATACCGGTTGCTTCATCAAAAATTTCCCGCCGCTGCTCGCTTTTAACACTGAGAATCTCATCAATTCTTCCCTGGCTGATCATGGAATAGCCATCGCGGCCAAGGCCGGTATCCATGAAAAGCTCATGGATATCCCGCAGGCGCGCAGCCTTCCGGTTGATGAAAAATTCGCTTTCGCCGGAGCGGTAATATTTGCGGGTAACGGTCACTTCATTGTACTCGCTTTTCAGAAAACCCGAGGAATTGTCAATCGTCAGGCTGACCTCTGCGGCAGCCATCGCCCGCCGGTCCCCTGCGCCGGAGAAAATCACATCTTCCATTTTTCCGCCGCGCAGCGCCTTGGTGGACTGCTCGCCAAGCACCCAGCGAATAGCGTCGGAAATATTGCTTTTTCCACTGCCATTGGGCCCGACAATTACGGTAACGCCCGGATTGAACGCAATATGCGTCCGATCCGGGAAGGATTTAAACCCCTGTATATCCAGACTCTTTAAGAGCACCTCATCAACTCCAAAAACTTTCGACTTCGTATTCACCCAGATCCGGGCGCCCGGCAACCGCCGTATCGGCATAACCCATCTGCCGCAACGCTTCCAGGTTTCCCTTCCGGATCCCAAGCGCACGGGATATCCGCTTTTCATTTACATAAAATGTTACTTTTCCCGCACGCACAGGCCCCGCAGACGCAAGCATACGCCGCAGGTATACCTGCGCGCGTGCCATTTCCCCCAATGCAGGGTGATAGGCTCCCGCTACAGCGCCGCCCGAGGAAAGCTCCTGCGTGGGATTTAGTCCGATACGGATCACCGGGATATGCCGTTGTAAAAAAACCTCCAGCATATCTGCTGCCGCACAGGCGCCCTGTTCAGGCGTCAGCGGCACGTACACGCCAGCTTTCCAAAGCTCGTAGAGGCGAGTATCCCGGATTACCACAACCGGATAGATGCGCACCCCGTCTGGTTTCAACCGTGCAATTTCATGGGCCGTATCCGTCCAGGTATCCGCATCACCTGGAAGTCCACACATAACCTGCAGGATCAGGGAAAAGCCGGCTTCCCGGATCAGCGCGCTTGCCCGGCGGGTATCTTCCGCCCTGTGACCGCGGCCGCTGTTAAAAAGCACTTTATCCGACATCGACTGCGCGCCCAGTTCAATCGTTTTTACCGGGAAATGCGCCAAAAGACTTAAAACTTCTTCATCAATTGCATCCGGACGTGTCGACAGGCGGATTGTAACCGGAAGGCCGGAAACCGCCTGCAAATATGCTTCCTGGCGCGCCATAGGCAGCGCCGTAAAGCTCCCGCCGTAAAAAGCGAGCTCCGCACCTGCACCGGCCGTATGCAAAGCAGTGCAAACCTGCTCCCGCACATCCTCCGGGGCCGGAGATACGGGTGCAGCTATGCGCCGCTGATTGCAGAATACACAGTCGTGCGGGCAGCCCTCATGCGGGATAAAAACCGGGATAATCCGCGCCATCAGACTTCGATCCCCATCAGCCTCAACGCCGCTTCGGCAGCTGCCTGCTCCGCTTCTTTTTTGCTGTGCCCGACGCCGGAAGCGATCACATTGGAATTGAGCAGTACCTCCATGCGGAACGTCTTGTTGTGGTCGGGGCCCTCCTGTCCGGCCATACGGTAGGAAAGCGTTTCCTCGCGGTTTTTCTGGACAATTTCCTGAAGCATAGTCTTATAATCATGAAAGTTGGTGTCATGCGCATGCTTCCTGACATTGGGCTTGACAAAGGAAAGCACAAAACTGCGTGCGGCTTCCATTCCTCCATCCAGGTAAATGGCCCCGATCAGCGCCTCTGTGGCGTCGGCAAGAATGCTGACGCGCTGCCGGCCTCCGCCGGCCTCCTCGCCGCGGCCCAGAAGAATAAATTCATTCAGCCCAATTGCCAGCGCCTGCTCATGCAGCGCCTGCTCGCATACCAGCGCCGCACGCAACTTTGTCAATTCCCCTTCCGGGACATCCCGGTACAAGCGGAAAATATAATCAGAGGTCACAAGACCCAGGACGCTGTCCCCCAGAAACTCCAGCCGTTCATTGGAGCTTATCCCCTTAGCCCGGCTTTCGTTTGCATAAGAACTATGCGTCAATGCGTTGCGCAGAAGCGCTTTATCCCGAAATGTATATTTAATCTTTGCTTCCAGTTTTTCCATAACGCTTCCCTATCCCTCATCTGCCGGAAAGCTGCCGGATCAAACCGGCAAGCTCCCCAACGGTCTGTATCTCCTTCATCCGCGTTTCGCCGATCTCCACATCGAATTCTTCTTCACAGGCGAACATCATTTCCACCATATCCAGCCAATCCGCACCGAGATCCTCATAAAACCCGGTCTGCTCATCGACGTCCGGTTCGTCAAACTCATCCTCAATCAGCTGTCTGAGAATCTGCATTTCCATCTGTCCCCAGCCCTTTCAATGCTTCCATTTTCTCTGCAATCCGTTCCTCTGTGCCGCACCCGGCATAGCCTGCCGCACTGCGGATCGCACCGGCCCAAGCTACCGCATCCGAAGCGCCATGCGCCTTGAAAACCGGGCGGCTGATGCCTAAAATCGGCGTGGCGCCAATTTCCCGGTAATCCATCATCTTTTTCAGGTTCGTGATCTGGGATTTCACTAAAAGTGCGGCAAGCTTTGTCACAGTATTGGCCAAAAACGCCCTTTTCAGCAGGTGCATCATAAAAGACGCCGTACCTTCAATCGACTTAAGCAGCACATTGCCTGTGAAACCGTCACAGACAACCACATCTACATCCCCGGACATGATTTCCCGTGCCTCTACATTGCCGCAAAAACAGATCAGCCCTTTGTTTCCCAGCGTTTCAAGCAGCGCATGCGTCTGTTTAACCAGCGAATTGCCTTTATGCGCTTCGGTGCCGTTGCTCAAAAGCCCAACGCGGGGGCTGCGAACCCCGCCAAAGGTTTCCGCATAGGCAGACCCCATCAGTGCAAACTGCTCCAGATATTCCGGCGTACATTCGGCATTGGCTCCGGTATCAATAATAATAACGCCATGCGCCTTTTTCGTCGGCAGCTGTACGCCCAGCGTCGCACGCCGCACGCCGCGTACACGCCCAACCAGCAGCGTCGCCCCGGTCAGCAGCGCGCCGGTATTACAGGAGGAAATAAAGACATCCCCTTCGCCGCGCTTCAGCGCTGTCAAGCCAACGGCCATCGAAGACTGGCGCTTTTCCCGTACCACGCGCGTCGGATCGTCTTCCATTGTCACCACGTCCGGTGCATGCATAATGGTAAACCCGTCCTGCGCAAGCCCATTCTTGGAAAAAGCTTCCTGAAGCTGCGTCTCATCCCCGACCAGCACATATTCATAGCCCGCCGTCCGGCGTGCTTCAGCCGCACCCAGAACGACCGGTTCACAACCCAGGTCTCCGCCCATTGCGTCCAAGATAATCCTCATGCGCTTCCTCCGTTTCGTTTATATTGAATTATTCAAAATCATCTGCCCGCCGGATCGCGTCAATCCTTTCCAGCGCACGCTGCGCTACCGCCGCATAACGGTCACGCTTCCTGCGAATACGTTGCGCAATCGGCTCAATAATCCCGAAATTGATATTCATCGGTTGGAAATCATCTGCATTTCCCTCGCTTATGTAGTGTGCAAGCGCGCCCACAGCCGTCTGTGCAGTAAAATCCAGCGGTGCAAGGCCACGCAGCTTCCGGGCAAGGCCAAGCCCGGCTACAAAGCCTGAAGCTGTCGACTCCACATACCCTTCCACCCCGGTCATCTGCCCGGCAAAGCGGATGCGCGGCGCAGCAAGCAACTGATATTCCAGCCCCAGGATACCCGGCGAACGCAGGAAGGTATTTCGGTGCATATTGCCATAGCGAAGAAACTCAGCCCGTTCAAGACCCGGGATCATCCGGAACACACGTTTTTGCTCCGGATGCATCAAATGAGTCTGAAACCCAACAAGATTGTAGGCCGTCCCGGCCGCATTTTCACGCCGCAGCTGCACAACCGCATAAGGCTCAAGCCCAGTGCGCGGGTCGCGCAGGCCGACCGGTTTCAGCGGGCCATGCGCAATCGTTTCGTGACCGCGCCGGGCCATAACCTCGATGGGCATACAGCCCTCAAAGACATGCCGGTCCTCAAAGCCACGCACCGGCGCTTCTTCCGCAGTAACCAGAGCCGCCACAAACGCATCATATTCCGCCCTGTCCATTGGACAGTTTACATAATCTGCATCGCCGCGTTCATAGCGCGACGCAAAAAAAGCTTTTTCAAAGTCAATGGAATCATAGGATACGATCGGTGCAGAAGCGTCGTAAAAGCTCAGCAGCTCCCCGCCAAGCAGCGCGCCAATACACCCGGCCAGCGCGCCCGCCGTAAGCGGCCCGGTGGCAATGATCACTTCGCCTTCGGGAATTTCCGTCAATTCCCGGCGCACAAGCGTAATATTGGGGCAGGCTGTGATTTTTTCCCCAACCAAGTCAGAAAAACGCTCCCGGTCAACCGCCAGTGCGCCGCCTGCATCCACTTTTGTCGCATCTGCACAGGCAAGGATCAATGAACCCAGCCGCCGCAATTCCTCTTTCAATAACCCAACCGCGTTTTCAATCCGGTCAGACCGCAGGGAATTGGAGCAAACCAGCTCCGCAAGTCCCGGATAGCTGTGCGCCGGGCTATACTTCTCCGGCTTCATTTCATAAAGCGTTACATGAACGCCCCGAAGGGCAAGCTGCCAGGCCGCCTCACAGCCGGCCAGCCCCCCGCCGATTACACAAACATTTTCCATTTATTTTGTCCCGTCTTCTTTTTCTTCCTCCTGACGATAGCCGCAGGCTTCGTCCAGGCAGCCAACCCATTTTTCACCCTTGTAGGAGTGACGAAACAGCGTTTTCCCGCATTTCGGGCACCGGTCTGCAAGCGGGACGTCCCAGGTGATAAACTTACACGCAGGCGCTTTTTCACAGCTGTAGAACTTATAGCCGCGCTTAGAACGGCGTTCAATAATGCGGCCTCCGCACATCGGGCAATTTCCCTCGGTAAAACCGTCAAGCGGCTTTGTATTCTTGCATTCCGGATAACCTGAACATGCCAGGAAGCGTCCATAGGCGCCAGTCTTAATCAACATCGGCTTCCCGCATTTTTCGCATACCTGGTCGGAAACCTCATCCTGCGTTTTCTTTAGTGGCCGCCGGTTGGTGCATTCCGGGTAACCAGTGCAGGCAAGATATTTTCCAAAGCGCCCGGAACGGATTTCCATCGGTTTTCCACACTTTTCGCACACCTCGTCCGAAGGTTCTCCGGCAATGTGCACACGCTCAGTCGTCTGTTCCTCGGCTTTTTGCAGTTCCTGTGCAAGGCCGGCATAAAATTCGGCGAGCACGCCCTGCCAACTGTCCTCCCCGCCTTCAACGCGGTCGAGCTTATCTTCCATCCCGGCGGTAAATTTTACATCGACAATATCATTGAAATTGCCGACCATCAAATCCGTTACCGCTTCGCCGAGCGGCGTAGGTTTCAGGGCCTTTTTATCCCGCTCAATATAATCGCGGTCAAGGATCGTGGAAATCGTCGGCGCATAAGTTGACGGCCGTCCAATCCCTTTCTCCTCCATCTCCTTAATCAGCGACGCTTCATTAAACCGGGGCGGCGGCTGGGTAAAATGCTGCTCCGGCTTGAGGCTGTCCAGCGCCAGCTTCTCGCCGGCCTCGAGCCCGGCAGGCACCGGCGCATCCTTTTTCTCTTCATCCTCGTCTTTTTCCGGATACAGCGCCATATAGCCTTTAAATTTCACACTCTGGCTGGAAGCCTTGAACAGATGCGCGCCATTTTCAATATCCGCCGAAACCGTAGCAAACACAGCCGGGGACATCTGGCTTGCGACAAACCGTTCCCAGATCAGCCTGTAGAGCTTATACTGCCCGGCATCCAGATCGGCCTTGATCGAGTCCGGCGTGATGGTTACATCCGACGGACGGATTGCCTCGTGGGCATCCTGCGCGCCGGATTTTGTAGTATAGACCGCGGCGTTTTTCGGCAGGTATTCCCCGCCGTAATTGGCGCCGATAAAATCGCGCACGGCGCTGACGGCTTCCGGCGCAATACGGACAGAATCGGTACGCATATAGGTAATCAGGCCGGTCAGGCCGCGGCCGGAAAGCTCCACGCCCTCGTATAAAGTCTGCGCAACAGACATCGTGCGCTTGGAAGGCATGTTCAAACGGTGCGAGGCATCCTGCTGCAGTGTTGAGGTGGTATAAGGCGGATGCGCCTTTTGACGCCGTTCGCCGCGCTTGACCGACTTCACCGTAAACACTCCGGTTTTGAGCTCGGCGATCAGGGCCTGTGTCTGTTCTTCATTGACAAGCTTTGTTTTTTTGCCGTCCGTCCCATAGTAATGGGCGACAAATGCGCGCTTTGCACCCGTGCGCAGGACATAGGCGTCAAGAGACCAATACTCCTGCGGCTTGAATGCGCGGATTTCGCGCTCCCGGTCGACAACCATGCGCGTTACCACACTCTGCACACGGCCCGCAGAGAGCCCCCGCCGTACCTTTTTCCATAAAAACGGAGAAATTTTGTATCCCACAAGCCGGTCCAGCGCACGGCGCGCCTGCTGGGCGTTGACCAGGTTCAGGTCAATCGTGCGCGGGTTGGAGATTCCCTCGCTTACAGCGCGCTTGGTAATCTCGTTGAAGGTCACACGGTTGGCTGCAGCCTCATCCAAACCCAGAAGCTGCGCAAGATGCCAGGAAATCGCCTCTCCCTCCCGGTCGGGGTCGGTCGCAAGATAGACGGCATCGCTTTGGGCGGCCGCTTCCTGTAAATCATTTATAATATCGGTCTTCCCGTCGATCGGCACATATTGCAGGGCAAAATCATGCTCTACATCCACGCCCAATTTCTTTTTCGGCAGGTCCCGGATATGTCCCATGGAAGCTTTTACCTTGTACCCGCTGCCCAGGTATTTTGCAATAGTCTTCGCTTTTGCGGGTGATTCTACGATAACAAGGTTCTCCATTCTTTCCTCCTTGTCTGCTTATTGAATTTTAAACTGCTTGCCAGGCAGTGCACATACCACGCCTTCAATTTCCAGGAGCGTCAGCTCTGCCAAGGCCTGGGTTGCAGCTATACCCGTATCTTCCACAATTTCATCTATATGCGTATTGCCTGCGGCAATACTTTGCGCAATTCGCCGCGCCGGTTCCGAAAGTGAAGGCCATGCTGCCCTATGACGGGCAAGCGCATCTTTTCCCGTCTTCTTTTGTGCGGACGGCGCATCCGGTTTCTTTGAAGAAGCCGTGTGATATGCCGGCACGGGGCTGGCAACAAGCGGATCCTTCCAGCCACTGCGTTTGCGTGCAAGCTTCAGGCGTCCAGCATAATCCGGCGCATGGAAAAATTCCGGATAACGCTGCCGGTACTGCACCACAATATCGGCAGTCTCCGTCACTGGGGCCGCGCCCTGCTTAATCAACCCATTTGAGCCCGCAAATTCTGCTTCGCCAATCCCACCGGGCACAACAAAAACATCCCGGCCCTGATCAGCAGCAAGATTTGCTGTGATCAGCGAGCCGGACTTCTCAGGCGCGGCAACCACCAGCACACCAAGGCTTAAACCGCTGATGATACGATTGCGAACCGGAAAGTTACGGCCCAGTGGTGGCGTCCCGGGAGGATACTCGGAAACCAGACAACCTTTCCCAGCCAGAATCTGTTCATAGACCGGCTTGCTTGATGCCGGATAGCAGACATCCAGCCCGCAGCCCAGCACAGCAACAGTGCGTCCGCTGGCCGCAATGGCCGCCTGATTCGCTGCCAGATCGATCCCCGTCGCCATCCCTGACACTACAAGGATTTCACTTTCTGCCATTTCATATGCAAAGTTATAAGCAATTTCCACCGCCGTCCGCGAGGCTTTTCGTGTCCCGACCAGTGCAACCGCCGCCGTATGATCGAAATCCGGCAGCCGGCCAAGCGTATACAGCAGCACCGGCGGATTATCAATATTACGCAGCCGCTGCGGATAACGCGGGTCAAGAATTGTCAGCAATTCAATCCCATGCCCGGCGCACATACGCAAAGTTGCTTCCGCACGCGTAAGCGTACGGCTGTCAAGCAGCTTTTTTGCAAGCCCGGACGGTACGCCGCCTGCCTCCAGCATATGCGCATCCGCTTCATAAATCGCCTGCGGGTCATGAAAGGCATCCAAAAGCGCATATTTATCCCGCAATCCTACAGCTAAATCCGCGAACCAGACCCAGTGCCTGTATGCCATTTTCTCATCTCCCACATGATTATCGACGCTGCAACCGCAGCATTGAGCGATTCCGTCTTCCCGCACATCGGGATCAGCAGGCTGCCGGCACAGCGTACAAGATTTTCCTGCCGCACACCATGCCCCTCGCTTCCGACCAGCACGACCGTATTTTTCAGCGTGGCCCCTTCTATGCTCTGCGGGTTCCCGTAAAGGGCAGTCGCATAAACCGGAAGTCCCAAGGCTTCCGACTGGGAAAACAGCGTACCGGCATCCATACGGTACAGCTTCTGCCGGAACAAAGATCCCATGGCCGCCCGGACGGTTTTTGGCTGGAACGCATCGGCACAGCCCTCCAGCAGGATTACGCCGTCAATGCCAAAAGCCTCCGCTGTACGCAGGATCGTACCCAAATTTCCGGGATCCTGCAGGCCGTCGAGCGCAATATAGCTTCCCCGTATAAACTCCGGTTCCGGCGGACAGGCGCAAAGGAACAAAGGGCCGGCTGAATGCTCCAGGATACTGATATGCGTATACAAAGTGCCCGGCACCAGCGCTTTCCGGCAGGGCAGGGCGTCGAGCTGCCGTTGAAGCTGTGGATCCGCCTGCATTTTTTGCCGAAAGTCTATTTCTTCCCAGACAACAGCGCGGATTTGCACCCCATCACGCAGCGCTTCCAACAACGGTTTCAAGCCTTCGCAGATATATTCACCGCACTCCCGCCGGTATTTTGCAGAAACTGCAAGCTTTCCAAGCGCGCGCAGCAGTTTATTGTCGCGCGATGTAATTCTTTCCCAGGTCATTGGCTCTTCAAAGTCCGGATCATTGCCGCCAGTCCTTCGCGCCGTCCAAGGTATTCCTCATTCGACGCGCTGACCTGGGACTGTGCTTTAACCAGCAGGTACCAGCCGCTGTAACGTTCAAGGCCTGTCCCTTCCAGAAGCGCACTGCCATCCAGCTCCAACGCATATTCGTCGCTGTCACCCACGCCAAGCACAGAAAACGGCTCAATAAAGCCCTGGTTTTTCAAATAAGTATAGGAATATTCGTCGGCAATAAAAAAGACAACTTCATCAAAAACCATCATCTGCGCCAGCTTGTTATAGCTCTGCGCGTAATATTCATCGCTCAGTTCTTCGCGCAGCGTCAATTCACTTGCGGAAACCGCAAGCTTTCCGTCCCCATCGGCATCGGCAAGATATTGCTCGAGATTCCTGCACAGCGCGTCAAGCTGCTCGCTTTCCACTGTAAAGCCCGCACTGATAACTGCGGTATAATCATAGGAGGTCTTCGTCAGCACGCTGATAATCAGCACCACTACCACAAGCACAATCGGCACGATCAGCACAACATGCATTTTATAATAATACCAGTAATTTTTAAACCATTGTATAGGCTTACGGATTGGTGCGGGCGCAGAGGAAATATCCATTTCCGGCGCTTCACGCTTTTCTTCCGCATCCCGCTTAAATCGTTTGTTTTCGGCCATTGCGTGTTTCCTTCTTTCCGTCTTCCTATTTGCGCCCGGACAGCAATTCCAGCACCTGCATACACCAACAAGGCCATGAAAGAGGTATTGCATAGCCCGGGCCACGGCAGGGTTCTTATTTTCCGGTTCACATTTTCTGTAGTTTTCCGTTTTAAAACAGTTGGGATTGGCCTTTTTCAAGCAACCTTCCGCTTAAAGAATCCAATAATTCAAGATACAGTGTAGCATAACTATCCAGCTTTTGCAAGTCTGGGCCGCGAAGTAAACCGAACATATCTTTTCTTTCCAGAGTTATTGATTTTTGGTCAGATTTCCCGTTTTCACAAAAGCCCCGTGTTCCCGCCAACGCATGCCCTTACCACTTTTTTCTTAAATTTCTAAACAAACAGCGGGCAATTTCCAATGGAAATTGCCCGCTGTTTCGAAACCTGTGTGATCCCGTTTCTCCTGTCAAAACGTTGATACCGCTGCAACAGACCTGCAGCCTTCCATAAGCCTGGAACGATGCGTCCAAAGCCGGAAAATACAAAGGACACAGCCGCTACGCAGTTTATTCCGCTTTTCTCACCGGCCTCACGTATTTCCAAAAACGTTCGCAGTCGTGATAAAAATAAAACACTCTTTCCGGCGTTAAGTCCAGACAATAGCCGGATTTGGAATAGTCGAACGATTTCATAGCCTGCTCAATCTTAGTTTCCACAAGACTGTTTTCTGTTTCAAAGTCAAAAGGCCCATGCTCAAAGACGATATATGCCCCTTCGGCAACGTCCATCAGCTGCATTTGCGGCGGGATTTCGCCACAATAATCCGCAGGCAGCCTCACGCCATAGGCCTCTGCAAGCGGGATACCCCAACTGCAGATCCTGCCGGAAGGCTCATTAATATATGCCATAAGCTGGCCGCTTCCGCTGTTGGCCTCCCTGCCGCCCAGATCATCCAGCTTTCCTTTCACACTGTCCAGCAGCCCGCAGATAGTTTCACAATCCTGCCCTGGAATCAGGCTCTGCTTTTGCCAGAAATCCCAATACCCTATGCTTTTATAATTTCGGATATGCAGAAATTTATGCGCGGGGATCGTCACAAAATATGTTTTTACATCGCCGCATGATTTTGCCATACCAGTTCCTCCAATTCCTAACAGGTAACAGTCAAAAGGTTTGATGACGGTACGCAGCACAACCGGGACAGGGTTAAGGCGGTATTCGCTCGGCGTAAAGCCATAAGCCTCCTTAAACGCGCGGGTAAACGCTTCGTGCGAGGAAAAGCCATACTGCAGCGCAATGTCCAGAATTCCGTTTTTTGTATCGCGCAGTTCCTTGAGAGCAAAAGCCAGCTTCCTGTAGCGTACATAATCCCGAAGCTGCATTCCGGAAATCTCACGGAATTTTCTGGAAACATAAAATTCCGAATAGCCAAACCGTCCGGAAAGATGATGCAGCGTCAGCACTTCGTCACCCCCGCTGCAAATACACCGGTCAATCTCGTCGATGATTTGCTGGATCACTTTACACCACTGGTACAATACTCCCGCCCCTTCCTTTTGTCTGGTTTTATTATAACGAATCACAAATACGGCCGCTTGATTTAACTTGCACAATACACAGCTTCGGCAATGGGCGGGAAATCAGATCCTATTTTCCCACCGTAAGAAAACCCAGGCTTTTTTGTCCGCTTTACATATGTCCAAATATCGGAATAAAGGCGCACTGGCATAAAATGCAGGGAAAATCAATCGTCTGCAGATTTATTTTCAAGGCTTATCAAAATTTTTCATTGGAGCTGTAGTATTTTTTCAGAAAAGTGTAGTATATAAGTGAAGGGAGGGATTATATGGAGGACGAACAAATTCTTGCGCTGTTTTCGGCACGTTCACAACAGGCCCTCCATCTGCTGGAGCAAAAGTACGGCACAGCCTGCCGCCGTCTGGCCATGCGCATTCTGGGATGCGCGCAGGATGCGGAGGAATGCGTCAACGACGCATATTTCGGCGTGTGGAATACGATTCCTCCCGCACATCCAAACCCGCTTGCAGCCTATGTACTCCGGATTGTACGCAACATATCCATTAACCGTTATCACAGCCGTGAGGCGGACAAACGCGCCAGCGCTTATACAGTTGCAATGGAAGAATTAGAGCCCTCAATCCGTACAATAGAGACTGTAGAAGGGGAAGCAGGAGCACGGGAATTGGTGCAGCTTGTTGAATGCTTTCTGAAAACGCTTTCCGTCCAAAATCGCGTTATTTTCATGCAGCGCTACTATTTTTGTGCACCCTATGCCGAAATTGCACAAAAAACCGGATTGACAGAGAAAGCCATATCCGTCCGGCTGACACGCATCCGGCAAAAGCTTCGCGCTTATTTACAGGAAAAAGAGGTTATACTATGAATATACAAACATTTTCCCAGGCGCTCGGCGCAGTTGACCAGCGCTTTTTAACAGAGGCGCTGCAATTCTCAAAACCCGCCCGAAAATACCGATGGACATCCTGTTTTGCCGCAGCCTGCCTGTTTGTCATACTGGCTGCGGGGATTATGCTGCTTCGGCAGGCTGAGCCAAGTGAGACTCTCCCGCCTGACAGCTCCGAAACCGCAATACAGCCGGACAAAGCAGAAACAGCCGACGGCCCGGATAAGGGGAGCAATACCGGCGGGGAATCATTCCGCATAGATTTAGACGCCGTATACATTAACGAAATCTCAGCGCTTACAGCAGACGCCGCCAGGTGTTATGATCCTGCGCTTTGCAATACCGTCGTCTGGGATGAAGCCGCAATAGAATCCTATTTCGGCACAACGCTTTCTCCGTCATATATTCCGGAAGGGCTTTTTCCCGCTGCCGGAAATGATTCGGCGTGCGTAATCCAGGACAAAACAGGCAACCTGATCGAAGACTGCGTTACCCGATCTTACTACCATGCTTATTACGAGGATGGAAGCCCCATGCCGACGCAGGAAGCCGCCGCATACAAAGGCTTTACCCTGCGTGCTTCCAAAATCGGGCTTATACACTGCTGTCTGTACCTGCTTCCGGACGAGGAACTGGGCATAACATGGTTCGGAGAAAATGAAGTTGTCATCGGTTACCGTGCAATGCCCTATGGGCCCTATGACCCGCAAACCCATTTGCCGTCAGGATATTACGATTTTTACCTTGCGCAGTTTATGCTCGGCGGTGTAGAATATGAAATCACCAGTTACCAGCTCAGCCTTTCCGAGTTTTTGAAAATCGTCGCATCCACAATTTCCGGGCGGCCGGACGTCGAAATTTTCCGACAGGAATAAACGAAGTGCTTTTCTCAGCATAAATCTGCATGTTGCCACGGAATCTGGTGGAGATAGCCGTCGGAATTACAGGAAAATCATAGATAAAAACGCGGTATTCCATACAGTGCAAAGAATATGGCTTCTGCCCGGCGGTTTTTCCCGCCGGGCAGAAGCCATACTGCCGGCTGCAATCAATTTTCAGGCAAATTAATTTGTTTTTTACAATACCGTCTGGAAAATATGCCGCGGGCGTTGCCTGCCCCGAACCCACGGTCCTGAAAGCCGGCCTTTTACCCGCAGTTTCAAATCAGAGGACAGCGCCAAATCTCGTTATTCTTCGATAAGGCCAAGCGCCTGCATCCGAGCGATAACGGCCATGCCGGTTCGCCCATGCGTACGCGCGATATGGGATACCGGCAGCTTTTGCAGTGCTTCCTGCCTCAACTGCGCATCCTCCCGCGCATCCCAGGGACGATTCTTCCCGCCTGCCGGAACCGGCTCTTTTTTCTGCGCACGCGGCATAATTTCCCGTTCGCAGTATTCCCTGATACACTTCAAAAATGGCGCTCCAAAGCGCGCGAGCTTGGCACGTCCAACCCCGGATACCGCAAGCAGCTGCTCGCGTGTACGCGGAAGCTTCCGGCACATATCCAAAAGCGTAGCATCGCTGAATACAGCATAAGCCGGAAGGCTTGCCCGCGTCGAAAGCCGCAGCCGCAGCCGTTTCAGCTCCCCGTACAAACCCTCGTCCGCAGCCTTCAGGCTCCCGGTTTCTGCATGACGGATACAAGTGGCCGGAAGCTTCATTTCCACCCTTTCCCCCTGCTTAACCACCGCGGCGGCTTTTGGGGTCAACAAGATGACCGGGTGGTCCGTATCGCTCTGCCGCAGGACCCCATCCGCCAGCAAAACGTCAAAAATTCGCCGAAGCTGGGGCTGCGGGGTCTGTTCCATAATCCCATATGGCGAAATCCGGTCAAGGCCCGCTTCGGCGATCCGCGCATTCCCGCTCCCACGCAGGATATCACACAGCATAGAAATGCCATACCGCTGTCCGGACTTAACTACACAGGAAATAATCTTCTGCGCTTCCAGCGTGATATCCACACGTTCAAACCCTGCTTCACAATTGGAACAATTTCCACAGTATGCAGCCGTTTTCTCCCCAAAATAATGCAGGATGTACGTACGCAGACACTCAGAAGCCGTAGCATAATACGTCATTGCTTTCAGCCGGGCAAGCTCCCGCTCCCGCAGCTGCGCCTGTGCCTGCTCATCCAGCTCCGGATTTAAGTTTCCATGCTCAATCAGATAACGGCAAGTGTGTACATCACGCGGGCTGTAAAGCAGAATACAGTCCGCCGCAGTCCCATCCCGACCGGCACGGCCAGCCTCCTGGTAATAGCTTTCCAAATCCTTCGGGATCTGATAATGGATAACAAAACCAACATTGGATTTATCAATACCCATACCAAAGGCATTGGTTGCCACCATAACCGTTTTGCGGTCGTAGAGAAAATCTTCCTGATTTCGCTGGCGTTCCCCATCGTCCAGCCCGGCGTGGTAGCGTGTTGCCGCAATACCGTGGCGGTTGAGCAGGTCACACAGGGTTTCTACATTTTTGCGGGTCGTACAGTAAACAATACCGCTGCGTGCACGGCGTTCCATGAGCAGTTTCAAAAGCGCTTCATCTTTGTTGTCCGGGCGCAGCACACCGAAATACAGGTTTGGCCGGTTATAGCCCGTTGCCATCCGCAGTGGGCTGCAAAGTGCAAGAAGCCGTTCAATATCCTCGCTGACCTGGCGTGTTGCGGTCGCCGTAAATGCACCGACAGCCGGGCGTTCCGGCAGCGCTGCAACAAAATCCGGTATTTTCAAATAGCTTGGCCGGAAATCCTGTCCCCACTGGGAAACACAATGCGCCTCATCCACTGCAACAAGGGAAATTGGGACACACGCAAGCGCAGATAGAAAACCAGGCGTATCCAGACGTTCCGGCGCAACATAAATCAGCTTATACCGGCCCTGCGCCAGGCGCTCCAATACCGCCCGGTACTGGGCAGCGTCCAGCGTACTGTTGATATATGCCGCAGGCACACCGCTGCCCAGCAGCGCATCCACCTGATCCCGCATCAACGAGATCAGCGGGGAAATCACCAGCGTCACGCCCGGCAAAAGCAGGGCCGGGATCTGATAGCACAATGATTTCCCCGCGCCTGTGGGCATAACGCACAGCGCATCGCCGCCGGACAGGAGCCTGTCAATTACCGCTTCCTGCCCGGGTTTAAAACCATCATATCCAAAATATTCTTTCAGAGCTTCATACTTGTTCACATATTTTCCTCTTGCGGATCCGTATGCAACTGCGCCGCAATATTCAGGCTTCTAAATCATTTCCTGAAGCTGGAAGCGCAGGCGTGCGGAAAGGTTTCCGCTGCGCAGGACACTCCTGCGCAATGCGCGGCGGTAACGGAAAAGGCCGAGCACTTCCATATGCGTTGCTTCCGCAGCGGAATAACGGACTTTCAGATACAGCATCGCAGCCTGCCGCAGTGTCATTTCATATAAATCACATCGTTCCCCCGCACGCGCAACCAGCTCAAGCACCGTTTCATTCTCTTCCCGCCGCAGCCCGGCCACCCCGGCATACAGGAGTATATCATGCATTAACAAAATAACTTTCTCACTGTCCGAAGCGCGGCGATAGCGCCTGCGTTTGGTATTTTTATAAGAGACAAATCCTATAGCAGCGCCGGCAAACAGCAGGGCTGTTACCGATACGGTCAGCACAATCCACAAACGGCGGCGCATCTGGCGGCGCTGTGCTTCCAGGCGCGCAAGCGCAGCAGGATCCGGTATGTCCTCCTGCTGCGGCTCATCAACAGGTTCATCCGGAATCTGGGTTTGCACAGGAGGGGTTTCTTCAGCCGGAGAATTATTAAAATTGAGCTGTTTTCTCGGCCATTCCTGATCGCGCCCGGTTTCAAATCCCGGCGTCGCATCTACAACAACCCATCCGTATCCCTCAATATACGCCTCGCACCATGCATGCGCCTGGCTTCCGTTGGCTTCGTAAACTTCGCGGCTGCCAACCCCGCCATCTAACCGCACACCCTCGACATAACGTGCCGGTATCCCGGCGCAGCGCAGCAAAACCGTCGCCGCCGAGGCATAATAACTGCAATATCCCTGCTGCTCATCAAAAAGCAGCCAGTCAACAAAATCACGGCCCTCCGGTATTGGATCTGGTGAAAGGGTGTAACGGAAACCATTTTCACGGAAATAGGACTCCACTGCGATAATCGCGTCATACTCCGTTTCACATGCTCTACAGATCTGGCTGGCAAGCGTTTCCACCCGGCCAGGCAGGGTGTCCGGAAGCTGCAGGTACAGCGCGTCAATTACATCCGCCCGCCGGGCAAGATACGCCGCTATATTTTCATTATAAATCTCCTTGTCAACGCCAACATAGGATCCGCCAAGCTCATGATACGCACTATAGGCATTGTTTTCCAGGCCATTAAAATCTGTCCCGTCTTCGTCATATTCAAACCCATCAAGCCCACGCAGGTGTGCCTGGAGGTTTGCGCTTCCCCAGTTGGTCTCAAAAAACGTCAATTCATAGCTCCAGCCATCGCGCTGGAAGCGCCGGAAGCGAATATTAGCGCCCGAAAGGTCAAATCCGCTTTTTGCCTCATATTCAGCTGACATAAACAGCGGGGAATAAAGCATACTTTTGGTAATCAAGTCGCCGTATTCAATTTCCAGTGTCAGGCGATGATAGATATCCTCGTCAACATCGCTAGTCAACCCTTCCCGGCGCAGGGAATACATAACCTCATATGCCTCTATTTCCGCATCGCGCTCCAGATAATCCCCAGACCGGTCGGTCCATCCCGTGCCGGTATAATCGCTTTTAACGCTTCCGCGCAAATAGACAGAAGAACGAACCGTGACATTCGGCTTAATACGGAGAATAGTTGCATCCGTACGCGCATCCAGCGTGGTTTTATCACCGGAAAGGGCAATGTCGTCAAACCCAATGGTAAAATCCGCCGGGACCTGCCCGAACAGGATGCGGAAGCGGTCAGTAACCGCATCCATGCTCACGCTTATCCCTTCCAGCATCCGGCGTATAGCCGTCCATTGAATCGGCTCAGCCTTCGACGGCAGGAGAACGGCGCAAACTGCCAGCAATAGGCAAAGCGGATATAAAAACAGGGCAGAATAGGGCTTTTTTTCGCTCCGCCGGCGATCCAACTGCCAGTTGCACAGCTCTATTACAACCGAAGACAAATAGGTAAACACACATACCAAAGACACACGGCTTATATCAAATCCCATTACCGTCAGCGTGATCAAAGCGGCCAGCATAAGGGCAGCCAGCATAAGACGGGTGGAATAATATTTTGTCAGCGGATAGAAAACCACAACAGCAGCGGCCGTACCCAAAGCGCTCAAAAACAGGCATCGCCAAAATTCCGGTTCAACAGGCAGCTGTGTGCCAAGACCGGCCTGATAAACCTCCAGCCAGGTAAAACAACCGCGCATCCAGGAAAACGCGCGGGCAAGGCTTTCCGAAATCCGGATGCCGAAAAACAAGGGGACAAGCAATGCCGCCATCAGCAGCAGAACCAGGCAAATCCAAAACACCGGCTTTTTCTTGCAAATATCAACCGCCAGCGCCAAAGCTTCCATACCAACCGCCGCTGCAAAAAGAAAATATGCCGGCACTTGCAGAGCGAGAAGCTGGCAGAGCGCATAGGAAAACCCAAAAACCAGCAGTACCCCCGATACGCAGGGCACGGCAATGGAATACCATCTCAACTTTTTTCCCATCCTCAGCCCTCCTATTCCTGCGTATTGGAAAAAACCTGTACAAAATCCTCATTACTGCGGATCTGCAGGAAGCGTATGGAAGATTGTGCTAAATAATCGCGCAATATCTGTTCATGCGCGTCAAGCGCATCCGCGAACAAAATTATCGCAGCAGTGCAGCCACGCGCAGCTGCATGGGAAAGCCGGGAAAAAAGAGAATCGCTGAGCGTATGCGTCAGGACAATATAGCGCGCCGCCCCCTCTGAAAGCATGCCCGCCTCCACCAACGCACCCGCGCCGGATTCCGCTTCAAAAGACAGTTGTCCGCAAGCATTATAAAACAGGTCAAAATCTGCCCGGCTGTTTAACCGCATCTGCTTCAGCTGTACACCGTCGCAATAATGCACCGTACAGGGCGTATTACTCCGAAGGCAATATTCTGCTATGGAAATTGTGCTTTCAATGACCCGGTCCTCTAATTCCGCACGGGCGAGCATCCCTTTTTCTCCGGTCGGCGTTAAATCCATGCAAAGCACAACGCCAAGACGGAGCTCTTCCCCAAATTTCCGGCTCATCAACTCTCCGCGCCGCGCAGTATTCTTCCAATGCACCTGGCGTAGGCTATCGCCCCGGTCATACTTGCGCACCTCAATATCCAGCTCATCCGTCCTGGGATTGACGCTGAATATCGAACGCTTGGAATCCGCGTCAAGGGGAATAATCCCAAAATGCTCCAGCCGGACGATCCGGGGCAGGACAACTACCCTGAGCTTGGTCAAGATCGGATATCGGAAGTAAAAGAGATTGAACAAATCGCCAATCAGGATTGACTGGACGCCAACCGCATAGCTTCCTCGGTAATTACAGGAAAGCCTTGCATCCACTTTTTTTATCTCGCCGGGTAGCAGGCAATAGCTTTCATCCTCGCAGACATTCGGGATCGTTGACATTCCGGTAAAAAAACGCACCTGTATACGCTGATAACTGATAAAATCCTCATTTGCCAGCCGAAAGCTGTAATCCGCCGCTTCTCCCTTTACTAAGGTGCGTTCGGAAATTTCCTGAAAGAGCTTAAACCGGATAAAAACATAGAGCGTATACAGAAAAGAAACCAACGGGACAGATAGAACCAGATAAAAAAGGGCATAGGGAACATTCCCGCCGTAAAAGCTGGCAAAAACTCCGGCGGCGATCCATAAAACAACCAATATTATGCGGTTGCGTGTCATAAACGTCCCCTTTCCTACAGGCTCGGCGCATTAACTCTGCGGATAATCTCATCTAAAACCGTCTTCGGCGTCTGATGCGAAAGGCGTGCTTCGGGCGTCAATACAAAACGGTGCTGCAGCACAGGGCCAGCCATCGCGCGCACATCATCAGGTATAACAAAACCACGGCCATCCACCGCGGCATGTGCCTGCGCCGCGCGGGCCAAAGCAATAGATGCGCGCGGGCTTGCGCCCAAGGCAAGCGCAGGGTTCTTTCGTGTTGCGGCAACGATTTCAATAATATAGTTGCGGATATCCGGATGCACCTCGATGCCGCGTACCTGCTTCTGCATCTGTTCAACCGCTTCTGCATTGACAACAGGCGCAAGCTGCGCAAGCGGTTCGTTGTCAATATAAAGCGCCAACATCTGCGCTTCATCCTGTCTTTCCGGATATCCGATCGCAATACGCATTAAAAAGCGGTCAAGCTGCGCTTCTGGCAAGTTGTAAGTCCCAAGATAATCCACAGGGTTTTGAGTCGCAATGACCATAAACGGATGTGTAAGCTTATGCGTTGTCCCATCCACAGTAACCTGCCCTTCTTCCATCGCTTCCAAAAGGCTGGCCTGTGTCTTTGGTGAAGTGCGGTTTATTTCATCGGCAAGGATGATGTTATTCATAACTGCGCCACGTGAAAATTCAAACTGGGAAGTTTTCATATTGTACACCGACACGCCCGTCACATCAGAAGGTAAAGTGTCCGGCGTAAATTGGATACGTGTAAACCCGCAGTCGACCGTCTTTGCCAGCGCATTGGCAAGACTTGTTTTCCCTACGCCAGGGACGTCCTCAATCAACAAATGACCATCAGACAGCAGGGTAATAAGCGTCAGCAAAATAACCCTGCGCTTGCCGACCAGAACTGTTTCAATATTATCCGCCATTTTTTCCACTATTTTTTGAATATCCATGATTTCACCTTTCACATATTCTAGCTTTATAAAACTTGCTGCGGATGCTTTCACCCGTCAGGCAGATGCATCATATACTGGGATGGGTATGTGCAAATCAACCCCAAAGGAGATCGAAATGAGAAACTGCGATAATAATTTTCGGACACCAACCAACATCGTGAATTGTACTCCGAAATGCGACTCCTGCTGCATTCCACAAGTAATTGTCAACGGTGGGCCGACCGGGCCTACAGGGCCTGCGGGACCTACAGGGCCTGCCGGAACAACAGGTGCCACCGGACCAACTGGGGCTACCGGCGCCATTGGGCCTACAGGACCAGTAGGCGCAACAGGGCCTGCGGGTGCCACCGGTGCCACCGGCGCAACGGGTGCTACTGGGCCGACCGGACCTGCAGGCACAACAGGAGCTACCGGTGCCACGGGGGCTACCGGACCGACCGGACCGACTGGGCCTGCAGGCGCTACTGGTGCTACCGGGCCGACTGGACCGACCGGACCGACCGGACCAACAGGTGCAGGGCTTGACAGTATAAATGAATTTGTTGCCGGAACCCCCTATCCGGAAAATACTTTGCTCTACTATGATGGCGCATTATATAGAACAAACCGGGCAAACCCAACAGGTACGCCTGGCTCTTCTCCTGATTTTGATTTAGTTACCGTTACCGGACCGACGGGCGCAACCGGGCCTGCGGGCGCCACCGGTGCCACCGGTGCAACGGGGGCTACTGGACCGACCGGGCCTGCGGGCGCTACCGGAGCCACCGGTGCAACGGGGGCTACTGGACCAACTGGACCGACCGGGCCTGCGGGTGCAACAGGAGCTACCGGCGCAACGGGGGCTACTGGACCGACCGGACCTGCGGGCGCTACTGGAGCCACTGGTGCAACAGGGGCTACTGGACCAACCGGGCCTGCGGGCAGTATTACACCAGCTTCTCCAGTTTCAGATGCCACTGACTCAACAGACGTAGTAACCCAATTTAACCAATTGTTGGCCAACATGCGTACTGCAGGTTTGCTGGAAACCTGAGGCAAGTCAGATTTTTAAAAAAACAGGCCGGATATCCGGCCTGTTTTTTTGTAAACAGCTATTACTCTTTCAGGGAGCCAAGCATAACGCCCTTAACAAAGTATTTCTGGAAGAAGGGATATGCACACATCATTGGAATCGAGGAAAGCATGATAATTGTATACTTCATCTGAAGGGTACCCATCTGCTTTTCATTGTATGCAGCCAACTCTTCGTCTGACAAGTTCATCATATTTTCAATGGATGCATCATCGAAAATCAGCAGGCGGCGCAGATACAGCTGCAGCGGACGCCAGTCATCGCTTCTCAGGTAAAGCATTGCATTAAACCAGCTATTCCAAACACCAATAATCGTGTACAGCGCAATAACCGCAATAATTGCCTTGGAGTTCGGCAGATAAAGGTTAAAGTAGACACGGTAATGGTTTGCACCATCGATCATAGCCGCTTCACGCAGGGACTCACCAATGGAGCGGAAGAAGGAGCGCATCAGGATAATATACCAAATACTGGTTGCACCCGGCAGAATCAATGCCCACGGAGTATCATACAGCCCAAGTCGCGTAATCAACAGGAACAGCGGGATCATACCGCCGGAGAAGTACATCGGAATCAGAAGGAAGAAGGTCAAGTACTTTCTGCCCTTCAGTGCATGGGAGGTAAGCGGATATGCGCAGGTGGACGTAGTCAAAAGCATCAATCCACAGTTGGTAATACAATACATAATGGTATTTCTGTAGGAAATCCACAGGTTCTTGTCCATTACCGCGGTTTCATAACCGCCGAGGTAGAAACCATTCGGCCACCAGTAAGCATTACCGGCAACTGCAGCCTGCGGTTCACTGAGGGAAAGCACAAAGACATACCACATTGGATACAGTGCAATAAAACCGAAGAAGATTGCCAATATGTAGAAGATTACATCAGCAACTCTGCTGCCTTCTTTAATTTTATTCGGATTTTTCATTTTTTCTCAACCTCCTATATTACCACAAGCCGAAGCCAGTGAGCCAGTTACTAAGTTTATTGGCAAAGAAGGTAAGCGTAAAGCCAATGATCGACAAGAACAGGCTGACTGCGGTGGAATAACTGTATTTACCGCCTTCAATACCTTCGCGGTAAACATATGTGCCGATAACATCGGAAGTCTCATATGTCGCCGGGCTGTAAATCAGAAGGGTCAGGTCGGTATTGGAGTTGAGGATACCGCCGATAGCGAGAATGAACTGGATCATAATGATCGACTTCAGACCGGGCAGGGTGATATGCCACATCTGGCCCCAACGGTTTGCGCCGTCAATACGGGCGGATTCATACAGAGTCGGGTCAATTGCCGACAATGTTGAGAAATACAAAACCGAGGAGAAGCCGAAGCTCTTCCAGGTTTGAATTAATGTGTAAATCCACGGATAGGACACGGAACTGTCCAGCCATGCTTTTGGTTTAACGCCAAACAGAGCAAGGAAGCGGTTCAAAATACCGGTCGGCTCTAGGAAAGTGATAAACATAGCCGCGACAACAACTGTGGAGATAAAGTATGGAAGATAGGAACATGTCTGGATAAATTTTTTGAATGTAAGCGCTTTGATTTCATTGAGGATCAGCGCAAAAATAATCGGTACCCAGAAACTGATGAGGAGGTGGAGCAAGCTCAGACGGATTGTGTTGCCGACAATACGTCCAAAATAAATACTCTGCGTAAATTTGATAATGTGTTTCAGCCCACACCATGCAGTGCTTCCGTCAAACGCTAAGAAAGGTTTTCCCGGGAAATAATCCTGGAAAGCGATTAAAATACCGTACAGCGGGATGTAGTTGAAGAGGATAATAAATATACCTGCAGGGATAACAAAGGACCAAAGTTCGATGTTTTCCATCAGGATTCTTCTTTTTCGTCCTCTAGCCAACTCCAATGCGATATCATTGGTAGCCACCGGCCCTGACGCCGGTACCGCTTCTTTTTTCATGCAGCTGCCTCCTTAAATAAATCTTGCCAGAATCTGCGGGAACCTTCAGGCCGCAAAAAGCTGAGAGTTAAATTTTTGTAACAAAACCATAAATAAAAAGGAACTCAAACATGCATATTCTATATGTTTGAGCAACTTTTCTATTTATGTGCCGTGTCACAAAAACTCGTAAAAAGCACTGGAGTTGAGCAAAACGACTAATAAACTGCGTTTATGTCCATTGCTTTTGTTTAGATAGTACCATATTCACTTTTGAAAGTCAATAGGTTTTCGTCAAAATGACGTTCATTTTTTATTAGTAAACTTTCAAACCCAGCAATATCGTGCGAATTCCCCATTTTTCCCCATAATCAACAACATTTCAGGTAAATTGTAACTGAATTGTCATCACATTCAACTGTTTTTTGTTTGCCTGCCCCCGGCTGAACAAAAGCTGAAAAACGGTTGGAATACATAGTATTCCAACCGTTTTGTTTTTATTCATCATAGTCCAGTCCCTGCACTCCTCATTCAGCCTCGTCTTGTCAATTTTGCCGGGATCGGGCTCTATATTTTTTCCAGGACCAAGAAGTCATAAGGTGCAAGAGGAATCTCCCCCTGCATAATTTCCCCGTTGACAAGATTCCGGTAGCTGCCGTCGAGCCGGGCCGTCCCAGCCTGATATCCGACTTCTGCCAGGATCACGCCTTCGCTTTCTCCAGTACGGGCAAGGGCAAGCACATTCCCGCTGGAAATAATACCGGGTTTAATATCAGCTTTTTCATAAGCATACGCCGTCAGCGCACGCAGCGCAGACGCCGACGGATGCGTCCCGAGCACGATCACACCACCCCGGCCAACCGGACAAAACGCTGCAGCAGTCCGGCCGTCAAGTGGGCTGAGTTCGCCGTCGGATAGATATGTGCCCAGCGGTTCCATATCTGCACCAAGGGTAAAGACGTCAGTCCAAATATCTGCATCGCTCTCCACACCGCTGTTCCAGCGAACCTTTGCCGGAATATGGGCCGCGCTCATCCCAAAATCATTATAAATCCCGGTAATCCGTTCAATTATGCCATAAGGGGAATGCGGGTATTTTGCAAGATGCCGGTTGCGGAAATCGGTAAAAGGCCCTGCGATCCAAATCCCGCCGCCGCGAATCCATGCTTCCAGCCGCTGTGCGAAATCGCCCTGTTCCAGCGTCATCAAATACGGCGAATAAAGTACCTTCACACCATCGAGTGAATGCTCCGGCTCCAGGATTTCAGGCATCATTCCGCTGCCGAAAAACGCCTTGTACTCCAGCGGCAGCCGGTCCCGGTAATTAAAATCAGCCACGGTTGGGGACGCCTGGAACATCACGCCGGCCGTGCAGGACGCACTCATGGCAAAACCGGTACGGCGCAGCTTTGTAGACGTAAGGAACCGCTCCGTCTTGGTCAGGATATCGCTGACCTGCTGTACCTCATTGAAGTTATACACTGGACGGCCCTGTGTCGAAACGACATACCCATGCATCAATTCGTGGCCGGAGGGATGCTGGCGCCATAGCCAGTAGCTGTTCATTTCCCCGCCGAAGGCATAGGGAAGCAGCGAATTGATGCGGCAGAAGCCGAGCGGATAGCGCACGCCGGGCGCTGCGGCGGAACCGTTGAAGCTTGTAGAGGTTTCCGTATTCCAGAAAGGCACGTCCGGTTTCAGATTTTGGCAATAATTAAACCAGAACGCCGCCTGCCACAAGTTCTCACGGTTATTATAGTGGTTAAACTGCACGACATCCAAAGGCGCAACAGTTTTTGGATAATGCTGGGTAAAAATCGGCATCATATCCGTACCGATCGGAACGTTGACGCCGCCGGCACGCAACACATCCGCCTGCATATGCAGGAACTCCGCATTGGAGTCCGACTGAAAATCAATATATTCTGCAATCAGGGACGGGTTCGACCAGGTACGCTCGTCCGGATGCGGGACATCATCAAAGCTTTCATATTCCTGGCTCCACATGCCGAGGTTCCAGGCGCGGTTAAGCGCCTGGACTGTCCCGAACTTTTCCCGCAGGCGCTTATGGAAAGCACGCATACAGTCCGGGCAGGAACAGCCGCGGCCATTTGGGGCAATCTCATTGTCCAGCTGCCAACCGATGATATTGGGATCCCCGGCAAATTCTTCCGCCATTTTTGCGGCAATACGGCGGGAATATTCACGATAGACCGGCGCGTTTGAACAGCAATGCCGGCGTTCACCGTGCTGCTTACGGCGGCCGGAAGCATCCACTGCCAGGATTTCCGGGTATTTGCGGGTCAACCAGGCCGGCGGTGTAACGGAAGGCGTACACATCATGGTTTTAATCCCATTTTCCGCCAGCGTATCTACAATGCGGTGCAGCCAACCGAAATCATATTCCCCATCATGCGGCTCCATGCTGCTCCAGGAAAATTCCGCAATGCGCATGACATTAAACCCGCCTTCTTTCATCAGGCGGATATCCTCCTGCAGCGTCGGCAGATCTTTGCCGTATATTTCCGGATAAAATGCAGCGCCAAGGTATAGTTTTTCCATATTCATCCTCCCTACAACCGTATATATTCTCACTTCCCGGCCTTATACAGGAAAGCTAAATCCTGCGCGAAAGTACTTTGCTGTGCGCTGCGCGGAAAGCCTCAAAGCGGCCTTCTTCAATTGCTTCACGCATCAGACGCGTGAGGTTATTGTAAAAATACAGGTTGTGCAGCGTCGCCAGACGTCCGGAAAGGGATTCCCCCGCCCGGAACAAATGCCGCAGATAAGCACGCGAATAGTTCTGGCATGTCGGGCATCTGCAGCCCGGTTCGATCGGTTCCTCATCACGGGAATATTTTTCATTATTCAGATTGCGGATTCCCTGCCAGGTAAAGACATGGCCATGCCGGGCGTTACGGGCAGGCATGACACAGTCAAAAAAATCAACGCCACGGGCAACGCCTTCAATCAAATTCGAGGGTGTGCCGACGCCCATAAGATAGCGCGGCCTGTCCGCCGGCGCTACAGGGCATACATGCTCAAGGATCTCGTACATTACCTCCGTCGGCTCACCCACAGCAAGCCCGCCTATCGCGTAACCCGGAAGGTCAAGTTCCGAAATACGCTTCATATTCTCCACACGGATATCGGCATAGGCCCCGCCCTGGTTGATGCCAAAAAGCACTTGACCATGGTTTGTGCGCAGGCCCTCTTTTTCCAGCTTTTCCATATGCGCTTTGCAGCGTGCAAGCCAGCGTTCGGTACGCGCCACGCTCTTGAACACATAGTCGCGCGGCGAAGGGTTTGCAACGCATTCATCAAAAGCCATCGCAATATCCGAGCCAAGCGCCGCCTGAATCTCCATGCTGCGCTCCGGCGTCATGGTGATCAGATGCCCGTCCGTATGGGCATGGAAAGTCACGCCTTCCTCGCGGATACGGCGCAACCCCGCCAGGGAGAACACCTGAAACCCACCCGAATCGGTCAGGATCGGGCGGGACCAGTTCATAAAGCAATGCAGCCCGCCAAGCGCGCGTACCGTTTCCTCACCCGGGCGAACATGCAGATGGTAGGTATTCGACAGCTCGACCTGGCAGCCCACCTGCTCCAGGTCGCGCGTGGAAACTGCGCCTTTAATCGCCGCAAGCGTCCCCACGTTCATAAATACCGGCGTCTGTACCATACCGTGCGGAGTCTGAAAGACGCCGCGGCGCGCAGCGCCGTCTGTTTTCAGCAGCGTAAACAATTTGCACTTCTCCTGTAATTCCGGATAAAAACCGGAAGATGCACCAGGCACCTTCCGGTATCACGGTTTTTTAATCCATATACCCTTCGGCGCACAAAAGCTCCGCGGTCTCCACCGCACCGCCGGCAGCGCCGCGCAGCGTATTATGCGCAAGGCCGACAAATTTCACGTCGAACAGCGAATCCGGACGCAGGCGGCCGAGCGAGACCGCCATCCCGCCTTCGAGATCGCGGTCAAGCCGCGTCTGCGGACGGTCCTCTTCTTCAAAATAATGGATAAACTGCTTTGGCGCGGAAGGTAGGCCCAGTTCCTGCGCACGCCCGCGGTAG
This sequence comes from uncultured Eubacteriales bacterium, assembly GCA_934546935.1. Classification (GTDB taxonomy): domain Bacteria; phylum Bacillota; class Clostridia; order Oscillospirales; family QAMX01; genus CALWJF01. The sequence goes on along the minus strand of CAKTEH010000001.1, from coordinate 272,941 downwards.
CCCTTCCAGCGCGCAATGATTTCATCCAAAGGTACCTTCTTATCAAAGGTAGCAAATACTGCCGCCATATGGCCGTTGGTTACAGGGACTCGGATGCACTGCGCCGTGATAATTGGCGCACTGGCAGGCACAATAACGCGGTCTTCAATCCTGCCCCAGATCTTCAGCGGCTCCATTTCGGATTTTTCTTCTTCACCGCCGATATATGGGATGACATTGTCAATCATTTCCGGCCATTCCCTGAATGTTTTGCCCGCACCGGAAATTGCCTGATAGGTGCATACCGCCACGCGCCTCAGGCCAAACTCGCGCAGCGCATGCAGGGCCGGGACATAACCCTGAATCGAACAGTTCGGCTTTACCGCCACAAAGCCGCGGCGGGTACCAAGCCGGTCGCGCTGAAAGGGGATAACCTGCGCATGCTCGGCGTTAAGTTCCGGAATAATCATCGGGACATCCGGCGTCCACCGGTGGGATTTATTATTGGAAACAACGGGACACTCGTGCAGCGCATACATGTTTTCCAGTTCCACAATATCGTCGCTCTTCATATCCACAGCGCAGAAAACGAAATCCACCAGACTGACAATTTTGTCGACATCCGCCGTCGCGTCAAAAACCGTCATATCCGCGCAGCACGCCGGAAGCGGTTCGTCCAGCTTCCATCTTCCCTCCACAGCCTCGGCATAAGTCCGGCCGGCGCTGCGGGCGCTGGCGGCGACCGCGGTAATCTCAAACCACGGATGGCGGCTTAAAATCAGCGCAAAACGCTGGCCGACCATGCCTGTGCAGCCAATTATACCGACTCTGTACTTCTTCATTTCCAAACTCTCCTTTATCTATGGCCAAAAGGCCGCATATTGAAATACCCTGCCAGGAGTCCCGGCGCAGGCAGAAAACCCTTAGATCCCAGGGGCTGGCCGCAGGCAGCACCGCCTACAGGGATGCAACAAGATCCTCCATATCGTAATAACCAGATTCTTTCGCCGACAGGAACAAAACCGCACGGATCGCTCCTGTGGCAAACAGGGCGCGCGACTGCGCGCTGTGGCGCAGTTCAATCACTTCGTCCGCGCCAGCGAAAATCACCGTATGCTCCCCAACAATCGTACCGCCGCGTACTGAATGAATACCGATTTCGTTTTTCGGCCGTTCCTGCCGCAGGGCATGGCGGTTATACTGATACTGCGCATCATACGGCAGCGCCTGCGCCGCGGCGTCGGCCAGCATCAGCGCCGTACCGGAGGGCGCGTCGACTTTTTGGTTATGATGGCGTTCAACAATTTCCACATCGTAGGCGTCTCCAAGGACATGGCAGGCACGCCGGACAAGATCGGCAAGCAGCGCGACGCCCAGGGACATATTCGCACTTTTAAAAACCGCAATATGTTCCGACGCAGCGCGCAGCGCCGCTATCTGTTGCGGCGTATGGCCGGTAGTCGCTACAATCAGGCGAAGGCCGCGCCGGACACAGTATGCAAGCGTCCGGTCAAGCGCGCAGGCAACTGTAAAGTCCACCACAACATCCGCTTCACCCACAAATTCATAAATGTCCGCATAAACAGGAAAACCCGCATAATTCTGTGGACGTACGTCGACGCCGGCGACAATCTCCATATCCGCACGCCCTTCAGCCATTGCCGCTACGGTGCGCCCCATGCGCCCGCAGGCGCCGTTGAGTAAAATCTTCAGCATACTTTCTCCAAATTCCTCAGTCTATCAAATCATGATTGCGCAGGCTGCGCTTGAGCTTTTCAAGGTTGCCTTCCCCCATCGCACACAGCGGCAGGCGCATCGCGCCGCCAGGAAGCCCAAGCAGGTTGACAGCTGTCTTGACCGGGATCGGGTTCGTTTCCAGGAACAGGTCGCGCAGGATGTCATAATATTCTGTCTGCAGCGCAGCGGCGCCCGCATGGTCGCCGGAAAAATAGAGCGCGCAGATATCGCGCATTACTTCTGGAATCAGGTTTGCCGCAGTGGAAACAACGCCTGCGCCGCCCATGGCCATAACCGGGACGGTAATATCATCATTTCCAGCCCAGACGTTCAGCTCTCCGCCGCAACGATGGAAAATTTCATTGATTAGCGCAAAATCGCCCGAAGCTTCCTTCACACCGTTAATATTTTCAATTCGGGAAAGACGTTCATATACCTGTGCGCCAATACACACCGAAGTACGTGAAGGCACATTGTACAGGATAACTGGCAGATCCACATGCGCTGCAATATGCGCATACTGCGCATAAAGGCCTTCCTGCGTCGGTTTATTATAGTATGGCGTCACCAGAAGCACCGCGTCCGCGCCGGCGCGCATCGCATAACGGCTCATCTCAACCGCATGCGCCGTATCGTTGGAGCCGGCGCCGGCGATAACCGGAATGCGCCCGCCCACCCGTGCAACTGCAAAATCAATACAGGCGTGATGCTCGCTGTCGGATAGCGTCGGCGCCTCTCCGGTCGTTGCACAGACAACCAATGCCGCAGTCCCCCCTGCGATCTGCCGGTCGATCAGAGTCCCATAAGCATCAAAATCCACAGCGCTTCCATCTTTTGTATAAGGAGTAATCAGCGCAACAGCCGAACCTTTGAATACCGGTTTTTTCATGAAATACCTCCTTACAGGCCCTGCCGGGCCTCCGCTGTCCCTGTGCTTGTTATATTCTTATCAACATATCCGCCCGCAGGCATATCCTCCTCCAAAGCCAGGCAGACCATAAAAAAGGATTCTCTGCCGGAATGCATGAACAGACATGGATAAAAACAGAAAAATTGTTAAATCCTGCATGCAGGCCCGGAATTTGTTCCATATTAGCAGATTGCCGCGGCAGTGTCAACCAAAAAAATTGACAATGCAGAGAGGAAATGTTATAATGGTTACAAAACAGTATCATTTTTTTACCATCATCTCCGGCACAACGCCGGGCGCCAAGCCAGCGTCTGTTTCATTATACTATTTTTTCTCTGTATTGTACACACAAAACCTCGAGATTTTTTTGGAAAAACACAGGAGAATCCCATGCGAAAATTTTTAGCAATTTTAGCCGTCTTTTCCCTTCTCATCGCCCTTCTTCCCGCGCCCCAGGCCCATGCGGCAGGCGGAGAAGACCAGCTTTTGCGTATCGGCCTTTATTACGGCGCAAATGCATTGAGCGAAGCCAAGCTGCAGAACGTTACCGGTTATGGTTCTGGTTATATACTCGGTACCATGAACAGCTACGATGAATTCGTTTCCTATGGCTATCTTTCTGAGGTTTATCTTTCCATGGTCTGGGGAGATACCTATCACGTGCTGGACCCGAACCCGTACTTAAACTACACGGAGGCTGCGCGTGCGGCTCAGGCTTATGACGGCGGTTTCGTCCGCTATGCAGAAGGATACTTTTATGTACTCATCGGCACGTACGCAACCTCCTCTGAGGCCGCTTCTGCTGCCGGCAGTTACGGGGCGGGCTTTACCTCTTGCGGCTGCCATTCCAATACCATCAGCGTTAAAAATACGCAGACCGGCGAAGTTTTATTCCAATTCCGTTCCAGCTCGCAAAAGCTTGCCATTATGCCGGTTTTCCCCAACGGTACCTGGACTTCGGACGACGGCTCCCGGCGGGCAATCACCTGGCATAAAGCCAACCAGTACCGCGGTATTTTTGAGTATTCCCTGACGGGGACGCTGGTCAACACCGTCAACATCGTCAGCATGAACGATTATATTAAAGGCGTTATCCCTTATGAAATGAGCAATTCCTGGCCGCTGGAAGCACTGAAAGCACAGGCCATGTGCGCACGGACTTATGCCATCGCAAACCTTGGAAAACATGCTGGAAACGGCTTTGACCTATGTGCCTCAACCTGCTGCCAAGCCTACCGCGGAACCGGAAGCGCCAACGCCCGGACAGACTCTGCCGTAGACGAAACTGCAGGGATGTATATTACATATGACGGCGAACCGATCAATGCTGTTTACTGTTCTTCCAATGGCGGCGCAACAGAAAACTGCGAAAATATCTGGACGCAGCCGTTGGGCTATCTGCGTGCGGTTCGTGACGATTTTGAGCAATACGTCAACACCGGCTACAGCGCCTGGAGCTATACCATTACGCTTTCTGAAATCACGTCTATCCTCCGTGAGCGCGGAAACGATATAAGCGGTTCTATCGTCCACGCTTACGCGGAATACACGGAAGCAGGCAATATTGCCCGGCTCCATTTTATAGATTCCGCCGGTCATGAAATCATTTACCGGGGCGAAAGCTGCCGTACGCTGTTCAATACCGCAAACTCCAGCATCCGCATTTATAGCCAGCGCTATATTTTTGAAGATGCCGCTGCCCCGCGTATTACCTCCAACGCACAAATCACCAATATTTCCGCAGCCGGGTCAGGGGTTTCCTCCAGTACCGGTGAGGCATCTTCCGCTTCGGTGCTGACTGCAGAAGGGATCTATTCCACAGCCGGGTTTTACGGTTCCGGCGTGCCGATCCTTTCCTCCTCTGGCATTGATGAAGCAGTAGGATTTTATACGACTTCCGGCTCCGGCATTTTCACGCCGGGTTCCAGCTCCGGCAGTATATCCGCAGCCGGCCTGCCTGTTCCCGTTTCCAGTTCCGGTACGTTCATGATTTCCGGTTCCGGGTGGGGGCATAATCTCGGCATGAGCCAATACGGAGCCCGCGCCATGGCGGAGCAGGGATACGGCGCACAGGATATCATCCATTATTATTATACAGACGTCTCCATTGCATATGCATACTAACAAAAAGGAAAGGGAGCGCCCGCGGATATGCGGGCGCTTATACTGCCATGAAACGTTCTGACTTTTTTTATGACCTGCCTCAGGAACTGATTGCACAGACGCCGCTTGCCGAACGCACAAGCTCCCGGATGCTTCATCTGGACCGGCAAAACGGTTCGGTCGAACACCGCCATTTCTACAATCTCCCGGAATACCTTCGTAAAGGCGACTGTCTGGTTATCAATGAATCCCGGGTAATCCCAGCGCGCCTTATCGGCGTTTCCGAAAAAACAGGTTCGCCGGTTGAAGTGCTTCTGCTGACCCAGCATGGCGATGTCTGGGAGTGCATTACACGTCCGGGGAAACGTACGCGCGAAGGCGCGCGCATCCGTTTCGGCGAGGAGCTCACCTGTGAGGTCACACAGGTGACCGAATCCGGAAACCGCATGGTGCGCTTTTCTTACAACGGTATCTTTATGGAAATCCTCGAGCGGCTCGGACAAATGCCGCTGCCGCCTTATATCACGGAAAAGCTGGAAGACCCGGAGCGATACCAGACCGTTTACAGCAAAAACCCCGGTTCTGCCGCCGCTCCGACGGCCGGTTTCCACTTTACCAAGGAGCTTCTGGCGCAAATCGAAGCGATGGGGGTGCGCATTGCACGCATAACGCTGCACGTCGGCCTCGGCACCTTCCGTCCGGTCAAAGCTGAGGAAATCACGGAACATGTGATGCACTCGGAATATTACGAAATCCCCGCAGACGCAGCGCAGGCCGTCAACCAGACCCGGGCACAGGGCGGCCGCGTCATCTGTGTCGGCACCACTTCCACACGGACAGTAGAATCCGCTGCAAAGGAAGATGGCACGCTCGAGCCGTGCTGTGGATGGACAAATATCTTTATCTATCCCGGATACCGTTTTAAGACGATGGACGGGCTGATTACCAATTTCCATTTGCCGGAAAGCACACTGATTATGTTGGTTTCCGCATTTGCCGGCTATGAACAGACAATGGCTGCATACCGTGCCGCTGTGGAACAGCAGTATCGTTTCTTCTCTTTTGGAGATAGTATGCTGATTTTATAAACCTGCCGCCGCCATCCGGATGGCGGCGCTTTTTTTCGCGCGCATTTGTTCCTATAGGCGAATTGGGAGACAACCGCGCCTTTGAAAATTCTTCCCGTTTCAAACGGAAAATTTTATGAAAAAATTTTTAAATAAGATTTGACATTTTTCGCGCCTGATGCTATGATTATGGGCAGATTCAGATTTCTTTAAACTGGTACAGAGATGCCGGTAAGGGTCGCTACACAATTTCTGCGCCGTATTGCGCCTATCGCCCTGCCGTTGCACCTGTACGGCAGGTTTTTTTATTACTGGGAGACGGGTACACATGAAATTCAAAGCACAAATTCTTGACGAAACCGCTTTTACCCGCGTGCTGACCCGGCTTGCGCATCAGATCATCGAAAACAATAAAACCGCGGCGCAGTTGTGCCTTGTCGGCATAAAAACCCGCGGCGTCCCGCTCGCAAAAAGGCTTGCCGGCAACATTGCTCGAATTGAAGGCATCTTCGTACCTGTTGGAACACTGGATATCACGCTTTACCGCGACGATCTATCCCCGGCCGGAGCCGGTGCGCATGTACACAGCACGGACGTGCCCTTCTCGATAGAAGGCAAAACGGTCATACTTGTCGACGACGTTATTTTCACAGGCCGCACCGCCCGGGCGGCGATGGAAGCACTGATCCGGCTTGGCCGCCCGGCACGGATTCAGCTTGCCGTCATGATCGACCGCGGACACCGGGAACTTCCAATCCGGCCGGACTATGCAGGCAAAAATATCCCAACGTCTTTAAAAGAGGTGGTGGCGGTGCGCCTGCCTGAAACAGATGGAAAAACTGGCGTAGATCTTTATGAATTGGAAAATTAAATCGAAAGATTTAATGGATAAATTATCAGGAGGAACAAACACATGAACCTTATCTATGGCATCAAGGACAAGCCCAAGTTTTCCCAGCTGATCGTCTTTGCTTTCCAGCAGATGCTCGCCATTATGGCGGCAACGTTGGTGGTACCGGTAATCGTTAACAGTTCCGGCGCAGTCAATCTTGAGATGGACCCGGCGGCCGCTCTTCTCGGCGCAGGCTTCGGTACCCTCACCTACATCCTGTTCACTAAGGGCAACAGCCCGGTCTTCCTCGGCAGCTCCTTCGCATTTCTTTCTGCAATGAGCGCTGCAACGGCCTTCGGTTACTTCGGCATCATCCTCGGCGCCATTCTCGCCGGTCTCGTTTATGTTATCATCGCTTTGATTATTAAATTTGCAGGTGTTAAGTGGATTTCCAAGCTCATGCCGCCGGTTGTTATCGGACCGACTGTTACCATCATCGGTCTTTCCCTTGCCGGCAATGCTGTTGGAGATCTCCAGACCGCTCCGGCAGGCGGTCACACCCTTATTGCCATTCTCTGCGGCCTTGTCACCCTTGCAACCGTTATGCTCGCCTCCACGTACGGCAAGAAGATGGCCAAACTGATCCCGTTCATCATTGGTATCTGCGCAGGCTATGTTGTTGCCGCAATCTTTACTTTTATCGGCAATGCAGCCGGTATTGATGCCCTCAAAGTTATCAATTTCTCTGCTTTGACTGAAAATTTTGCAACGATTAACATCGGCAGCTTTATTCATGTTCCAAAGTTTGCGTTTGTCCAGGCCATTGGTGAACTCAACGGTTTCGACTGGACAGTTCTCGGCAGCATCGCGCTTCTTTATATGCCGGTCGCATTTGTTGTTTTCGCAGAACATATTGCTGACCACAAGAATCTTAGCTCCATCATCGGCCAGGATCTTCTGGAAAACCCGGGACTCTCCCGTACCCTCCTCGGCGATGGCGTTGGTTCCATGGTTGGCGCGTTTTTTGGCAGCTGCCCAAACACCACCTATGGCGAGTCCGTTGCCTGTGTTGCCATTACCGGTAACGCTTCTGTCGCAACAATTGCAGCTTCTGCCGTCGGCTGTATCATTCTTGCCTTCTTTAGCCCCTTTGTTGCGTTTGTCAATACGATCCCAAGCTGCGTAATGGGCGGCGTCTGCGTGGCGCTTTATGGTTTCATTGCCGTATCCGGTCTGAAGATGTTTAAAGAACTGGATCTTGGCGACAATCATAACCTGTTTGTTGTTTCCACAATTCTGATTATTGGTATCGGCGGTTTGGTGCTCGATTTTGGAAAGCTCCAAATCACCTCTATTGCCACTGCCCTGATCCTTGGCATCTTAGTTAACCTGATGCTTAACCGTAAAGAAAAAGCCGGAAAATAGGCTCTGTTCCTCTTTGATCCATATAAAAATCCCCTGGTTTCTGAAATCGGGGGTTTTTCTTTTTGAAAAAGTATTTCTTTATAGAACCGGCATAACCACCGCTTGACAAAACACTGCGCTTCCAGCTAGGATAAAAAGAGAGTAATTTAAAATTGTTGTGAGGATTTATGTTCAATTCCATTCGCTCTACGCTGCACGACCGCAATATGATGCGCGCAATTTTTTCCCTAGCCTGGCCGACGATTATGGAGCAGGCGCTGCAAACCGTTGTATCCTATGCCGATACTGCTCAGGTGGGCGCTATCGGCGCGCACGCATCGGCGGCTGTCGGGCTGACCACCACCATGACGTGGCTGATCAATGCGCCGATGTTTGCCATGGCAATGGGTATACTTTCCTGTATCTCCCGTGCGCGCGGTGCGGCGGACGAAGCCCGCGCGCATCGCGCCGCAATGCAGTCTGTACTGCTCATTTTGATCCTTGGCTGCGGATTGGGTGTGCTCACACTTTCCATCAGCCCTTTCCTGCCCGGATGGCTTGGCGCCGATCCGGAGATCCGCCATGACGCCGGCGTTTATTTTGCTATCGTCTGCTCTCCCATGCTCTTTCGCGCATCCAGCATAATTTTCGGTTCCGTACTCCGCGCCACCGGAAATGCAAAGACGCCCATGCTAATCAACACCTGCATGAACGCCATCAACATTACCCTCAACTTCCTTTTCATCAATGTTCCACGTACACTCCGTATTTTTGGACTTTCTGTGCCTGTATGGGGCGCCGGGCTGGGTGTAACTGGCGCAGCAATTGCTACAGCCACTGCCTATGTAGCCGGCGGTATTATGATGGCCTGTGCAGCTTACCGCAGCCGGGAGCTTGGGTTGCGCGGTCAGAAGCTGCGTCACGATCGGGAAATCCTCCGGCAATGCGTGCGTATTGGCATGCCAATTGCCGCTGAACGGGTTGGGGCCTGTCTTGGCCAGGTAGTTTTTACCTCCCTCATTGCCCGGCTTGGTACAATTTCCGTTGCCGCCCATTCCATTGCCATCACTGCGGAGCAAGCCTTTTATATCCCGGGATACGGCATGCAGGCCGCAGCGGCAACCCTTTCCGGTCATAGCGCCGGTGCACGGGACGAACACAAGCTGATCCAGTATTCCTCAACCATCACCGCCATTGCAGTCACCCTCATGGGTACGCTTGCTATACTTTTATTCTGCTTTCCCGCATTCATGATGCGCCTGTTTACGCCGGATCCGGATGTTATCGCTTTGGGCGCGCAGGTACTGCGCATTGTGGCCGTCTCCGAGCCGTTTTTCGCAGTTGTCATCATTCTTGAAGGCACCTTTAACGGGATCGGAGAAACAAAAATCCCCTTCTTTATTTCAATCGCAGCGATGTGGGGTGTGCGCATCGTCTTTTCTTGGCTGTGCGTCTGCGTCTTCCATCTTCATCTTGCATCTGTATGGATCTGCATGGTTGCCGATAACTTAACGCGCTTTGCCTGCCTGCTGCTTTGGTACGCAAAAGGCAGCTGGCGAAAAAAATTGGCATCCATGCGGCAATAAGATTTTACAAATATCCGCTCACACAGGATGTACCCAGCTGATCTGAAATCGGGTTTTTCTCTTATTGTAAATAACCCGTTTAGTGCAAAGCATTGCAGAAGTTTTACTATTTTTGAGTAAGACAGAATATCACCGTTTTGTAAAATCTAAATTTTGAGGAGTTGTTGAAACTTTTTATATTCACCATCATTCGTATTCGCTGATCAGGCATAACAAAAAACTGGCCGTCTGTAACATAATGGTGTTTTTGTTGTGCCTTATTTGTCAAAAACGAACGAATGAGGTGTATATTTTGAATTCCATATCGAAATTTAGCCATCCCCTTTCTGTCTCTCAAAATTTCCCAACAAGCCGCTCCACGATTAACCGGCTGTTACGTTTAACGAACATCACAAGTGCTGATATTGTGTTGGAGATCGGCGCAGGACGTGGTCATATCACGCGCGCACTGTTGGATTGCAGCTGCCGCAGCCAGGCGATAGAACTTGAGCGGGCGCTTTATGACCGGTTGACCATACTTTTTAACGGGCAGCCGAATCTGCGCCTGACATATGGGAACTTTTTTCGACTTCCATTGCCCACCGGAGCTTATAAGTATTCGCCAATATTCCCTTTTCCCGTACGACGGATATCCTTCGCCGGCTGACGGAAACCGCGAACCCGCCTAGGGAGACATGGCTCGTGCTCGAGAAAGGTGCTGCAAAGCGTTTTTGCGGAAAACCGCACGAAAACCTGCGTTCCCTTCTATTAAAACCGTTTTTCGACGTAAAAATCGTATACTTTTTCAAGCGTGAGGATTTCCATCCCGCGCCGCACGCAGACAGCGTGATGCTGCATCTGCATAGAAAACCCGTACCAGACATTCCACTGCCGCAGAGAGCATTATACCAGTATTTTTTGGAGCATTCCCTGCATTATGGCTTCTCAGGAAGCCGTGCTCTCCTTACAAAAAGACAGGTGGCAACTGCACTACGGCGCGCCAAACTGACACCCATATCGTCATTTGGCGATATCCTTTATATTCAATGGCTCTGCTTTTTTCAATACTGGCGGCAGACGGCCGCCCATTCCTAAAAAAACACCCTGTAAGTTTCAGCTTGCAGGGTGTTTTTTCATAACGAACGGAAAATCCGTTCTTTATTACCTCTATCAGATTTTCAAAGTTGCAGGCCGCCTTTTCTGAAAATAGTGCTCTAATTCTTCTATTTCAATAACTTAATTTCTTTCTGGCTCAACAGACGCAAAAGCGACCGCAGCTTTATTTCAGCAGAACAAACACACTTGGTTCCTGTCCCAGCAAACAGGAAAACAAAAAATATCATGAAAATACACCCATTTCACAAAATAAAGAGAAATGGGTGTATTTTTATCTCATGATTCGGCCGCTTCGATCAGCTTCGCTACAAACGGCTTCGGCACATGTTTTTCGTCAAAAGGCAGCGGCCAATTTTTCCGTCTCGGATTGGAAAGCCAGCTTCTGTCATCTGCCACACCCCACAAGGTGACCGAGTCGATCACGTCGCTGTAACTGCGGTACAGTGCAAACAAGCTTTCGTAAATCTTGGCCTGACGTTCAACCTGTTCCTGTGACGGTTCAATCTGGGGATCCGAATGCATATCCTTATAAAAAGAAATATCCATCTCCGTAATATGCAGACGCAGTCCAAGGCCTGCATAGGTTTCTATGGAACGCTTAACCTCATCCATATCCGGGCCGTAAATGTTATAATGCGTCTGCAAACCAAAGCCCTGCAACGGTGCTCCCCGATCGAGCAGGTTTTTCATCAATGCATAAATACGTTCGCGCTTAAGCGGATCACATTCATTATAATCATTATAAAAAAGCTGTGCGGTCGGGGAATATTTACGCATAAGATGATAAGCTTTTTCCAGGTACTCAATCCCGCACAACGTCAGATATTTGGACTGACGGTATGGTTCGTTTCCAAAGCGGGCCATATAAGCCGGATCCAGAGCGTCATTCGTCGCTTCGTTTACAACATCCCAGCAATAAACCGCATCGTTATAACGCTCCGCAACGGCCTTGATGTGCTGTTCCATACGCTCATATACCAGCTCGCGCGGTGCAGGACGGTCGCCCTGTTTAAAAAACCAGTCTGGGGTCTGGGCATGCCATACAGGTGCATGTGCACGCATACGCATTCCATTTTCCCGAGCAAAGGCGACAATTTTATCTGCTGGTTCAAAGCAGAATTTTCCTTCCTCCGGCTGGATGCGCTCATACTTCATCTCATTCTCACAGGTTAAGCTGTTGAAATGCTGCTTAAGCAATGCAGCATGAGACGCAATCGTCATCGTATTGACAGCCGCGCCGATGTCAAAATATTTCGCATACGCGCTGCACAAAGATGTAATACCGCTCATAAAATGCCCTCTTTCCTGTAGAAGCGTTCAATATTAAATATACCAATATAATTGTAACAAGCATCTACGCGTTTGTCAACTGAATTTTGGCTCAATCGCACAAAATCTGCCAAATTTCAAAAACCATTATGTAGAGGGCGTTCCATTCAGCCCGCAAAATGAAACAGTACGCCAAGCACGGCCGAAGCCAAGATAAACCAGATCGGATGCAATTTTGTTTTCCTGTTTAAAATGAATACCGCTGCCGCCAAGGCCAAGGCAGGAAGGCTGACAAGATCGAAAACAGCGCCGGTTTCCCGAAATAATGGGAAATTCACAATTGCAATGCGCACGATGGAAAGAAATGCCGCCGAAATCATAGCAAGCGATGCAGGACGCAGGCCATAAAACGCGCGCTTTACATAAACATTGTCCTGAAATCTGCGCAGGAACATTGCAATAATCAGAATCACAATAATCGAAGGTGTAACGAGGCCAAGCGTGGCAATGACGCCGCCAAAGACCCCCGCGACTTCAAAACCTGCATAAGTCGCCATATTGACGCCGATCGGACCCGGAGTTGACTCAGATATTGCCAGCATATCTGCAATGTCGGCATGGGTAAACCATCCTAGCCGGTCAGAAATATCATATAGAAAGGGAAGGGTTGCCAATCCGCCGCCGACAGAAAACAGCCCGGCTTTAAAGAACTCACAGAACAGGCGAAAATAAATCACTTATTTCCCCACCTTCCCGCTTTTGATCCTGGCCGTTTGAATCAAGACGCCACTTAATCCGCCGGCCAGCACCAGCCAAACCGGGGAAATATCCGTGAAAACCGATATGGCAAGCAATACCAGAAAAATCCCCAATGCAAAATAATCAGGCAGTGATTTTTTCCAAAGCTTTAAAATCGCGTTGAGTACCAATGCGCAGACACATACGCGGATACCGGCAAAAGCATCTTTTACAATCTGCAAATCAGCAAAATTCTGTAAAAAAGCAGCAATTGCCATGATTATAACAATTGAGGGAAAAATTACGCCGAGAGTCGCTACAATACCGCCGCAAACCCCAAGACGCTTGCTGCCGACAAAGGTCGCCGTATTCACCGCAATAACACCGGGAGTGCACTGGCCGATCGCGTAATAATCGGAAAGCTCCTCCTGGGTTGTCCAGTCCCGCTTTTCCGCAAGCTCCCGCTGCAGAATAGGCAGCATCGCATATCCACCGCCAAAAGTCATCACACCGACTTTGGCAAACACGCCAAATAAAGTGAAATAATCCCGTATCATTCCCGAACACCCTTTTCAAGAAAATCTTTCAAATATTTTCCGGTATAAGAAGCAGCGCATCCGGCAATTTCTTCCGGAGTGCCCACGGCTACAATTTCACCGCCGCGGTTCCCTCCTTCCGGCCCCAGATCAATAATATAGTCTGCCGATTTAATCACGTCCATATTGTGTTCGATCACTACCACGGTATTCCCCGCATCCACAAGCGCGGACAACACCTCTATCAGCTTGTGCACATCCGCAATATGCAGGCCGGTCGTCGGCTCGTCGAGGACATAGATCGTTCTTCCGGTTGCACGGCGGGAAAGCTCTGTCGCCAGCTTGACACGCTGCGCTTCCCCGCCGGAAAGCGTTGTAGATGGCTGGCCAAGCTTGACGTAACCCAGCCCGACATCCAGAAGCGTAGAAATCTTCCGATGGATCTTCGGGACATTTTCAAAGAACGCTACCGCCTCCTCAACGGTCATATCCAGCACTTCATAAATATTTTTGCCCTTATAACGCACCTCAAGCGTCTCCCGGTTATAACGCTGGCCATGACAGACCTCGCAGGGTACATAAATATCGGGCAGGAAATGCATCTCGATTTTGAGCAGGCCGTCGCCGGAACAGGATTCGCAGCGGCCGCCTTTGATATTAAAGGAAAAGCGCCCTGGGCCATATCCACGCATTTTGGCGTCCTGCGTTGCTGCAAACAGCTCGCGGATATCATTGAACACACCTGTATAGGTAGCAGGGTTGGAACGCGGCGTGCGTCCGATCGGGGACTGATCTATATTAATGATCTTATCCAAGTACTCCTCGCCCTCAATCCCGCAGTGCGCGCCCGGGCGCTTGCGCGCGCCATTGAGGTCGCCGGCAAGGCGCTTATATAGGATTTCATTAATCAGCGAGCTTTTCCCGGAACCGGAAACGCCGGTAACACAGGTGAACTTCCCAAGCGGGATCTCCACATCGATATTTTTCAGATTATTCTCTCTCGCGCCCAAAATCCGGAGGCTTTTTCCTGTGCCCTCGCGGTGTTTTGCCGGGACAGGGACATAACGTTTCCCGCTCAGATATTGACCGGTAACAGAAGCCGGGCAGGCTTTAACCTGTTCAACCGTACCTGCACAGACAATTTCACCGCCATGGATCCCTGCGCCAGGTCCGACGTCGACAATATAATCTGCCGCATACATCGTATCCTCGTCGTGCTCGACCACAATCAGCGTATTGCCAAGATCGCGCAAGGTACGCAGAGTCGCCAAAAGCTTTTCATTGTCGCGCTGGTGCAGGCCGATAGAGGGCTCGTCGAGGACATAAAGCACACCCATAAGAGAAGAACCGATCTGCGTGGCCAGGCGGATACGCTGGCTTTCTCCACCGGAAAGTGTCCCGGACGCCCGCGAAAGCGTCAGATATTCCAGGCCCACGCTATCCAGGAAGCCAAGCCGGGCGCGGATCTCTTTTAAAATACTGTGCGCGATCATTTCCTCACGTTCACTCAGCTGCAAGGTATTGATAAATTCCATTGCCTCATGGATGGTTTTTTCGCAGTATTCATAAATATTGATACCGCCGACAGTAACAGCAAGCACCTCTTCTTTAAGGCGCTTCCCGCCGCAGGACGGACAGGGAACCGGGCTCATATATTCTTCGATCTCTGCCTTCGCGCCTTCACTTTCCGTATATTTATAGCGGCGGTTCAGGTTTGAGATAATCCCTTCAAACGCCTGTGAAATCGGTTTGCGCAGATGCGGGTATTTCACTTCGATCTTTTCGTTTTTTGTACCGTACAGGATTATATCCACCATATCTTTCGGCAGTTCCTTCACCGGCGTTTCCAGAGAAAAGCCATAATGTGCAGACAATGCACGCAGCATCACACCGGCAACGCCGTCGGGATTTGCCGGATCCCAGCCACATGCACGGATTGCTCCGCCCATAATCGAAGCTTCCGGACGCGAGATAATCAGATCCGGATCGATCATCATCTGAACGCCCAGTCCTGTGCAGGTTGGGCAGGCGCCATATGGATTATTGAAAGAAAACATTCGCGGTGTAAGCTCTTCAATCGAGATCCCGCAGTCCGGGCAGGCATAATTTTGGGAAAACAGAACGTCCTCCCCGGCAAGATCCACCATAATCAGACCGCCGGAAAGCTTGGCCGCAGTTTCCACAGAATCTGTCAGACGCGTACGCGCTTCTTCTTTCAGAACAATACGGTCAATTACGATTTCGATCGAATGCTTTTTCGTTTTTGCAAGCTTGATTTCCTCAGAAAGGTCAAGCACTTCCCCATCTACCCGGGCGCGGACATAACCGGCCGCGCGGGCGTCATCAAAAACCTTGGCATGTTCCCCCTTGCGCGCACGAACCACCGGCGCCATAACCGACGCGCGCGTCCCCTCCGGATTGGAAAGAAGTTGGTCAATGATCTGGTCAATCGACTGACGGCGGATCTCCTTTCCACACTTTGGGCAGTGCGGAACCCCGATGCGTGCCCACAAAAGCCTCAGGTAATCATAAATCTCCGTTACTGTCCCAACCGTTGAGCGCGGGTTTTTGGAAGTGGTTTTCTGGTCGATAGAAATTGCCGGGGACAGACCCTCAATATAATCCACATCCGGCTTTTCCATCTGCCCCAGGAACTGCCGCGCATAAGAGGACAGCGATTCGATATACCGGCGCTGCCCCTCTGCATAAATCGTATCAAACGCAAGGCTGGATTTTCCCGAACCCGAAATACCGGTAAAAACCACAAGTTTATCGCGCGGAATCTCCAAATCCACATTTTTTAAATTATGCTCCCGCGCACCGCGAACTACAATTTTTTCCGCCATGTTCCCCTCTATGCCCCATTATGTTTCGTACTTTTCAGTTTTGCATCTTCCTGCTCCAGCTCTGCAATCTGGTCGCGAAGCTGTGCAGCATATTCGAATTCAAGCATTTTCGCCGCATTCTTCATACTGCGCCGCAGCTTATCAATCAACTGCAGCCGCTCGTGCTTTGTCATCTGCCGGACATCCTTGCCGCGTTTCTCCGGTACGGAAATCTCGATAATCTCATGAACATCTTTCTGTATCGTTTTAGGGACAATACCGTGTTCTTCATTGAATTTCTGCTGAAGGCCGCGGCGCCGGTTTGTCTCGTCAATCGCATAACGCATCGAATCAGTAATCCGGTCGGCATACATAATCACGCGGCCGTTAACATTACGCGCGGCGCGGCCGGTAATCTGGATCAGCGAACGGCCTGAACGCAGAAAACCTTCGCGGTCGGCGTCGAGAATCGCCACTAAGCTGACCTCCGGCATATCCAGGCCCTCGCGCAGCAGATTGATGCCAACCAGCGCATCGACCTCGCCGAGGCGCAGCTCGCGGATCAGCTTCATCCGCTCAATCGTTTCAATCGTATGGTGGATATATTTTACCCGGATGCCGACGTTGGATAAATAGGCGGTCAGATCCTCCGCCATCTTCACCGTCAGCGTTGTTACAAGTGCACGTTCCCCACGGCTGATGACACGGTTGAGCTCTCCGATCAGGTCATCCACCTGGTTTTCCACCGGACGCACCTCGATTTGCGGATCAAGCAGGCCGGTTGGCCGGATCAGCTGTTCGACAATCTGGTCTGAACGCTCCAGTTCATAATCGCCCGGCGTCGCACTGACATAAACAATTTGATTTAGTTTTTCTTCAAATTCATGAAAATTAAGCGGGCGATTGTCAAACGCGCTGGGCAGGCGGAAGCCATAATTGACCAGCGATTCCTTGCGCGAACGGTCGCCGGCATACATTCCGCGTACCTGCGGCAGCGTAACATGCGACTCATCCACTACCAACAGGAAATCTCTTGGGAAATAATCGATCAGCGTAAACGGCGCGCTGCCCGGTTCCCTTCCGGAAATTACGCGGGAATAATTCTCAATCCCGGAACAGAACCCGATTTCCGCCAGCATTTCGCAGTCATACATCGTGCGTTGCCGGATGCGCTGCGCTTCTATCAGCTTATCATTCGCTTTAAACCAGGCCTCCCGCTCGTCACATTCCCGCAGGATTTCCTGGATTGCGCCCTGCATCTTTTCAGGCGAGGAGACATAGTGCGACGCCGGATAGATCGCCGCATGTCCGAGCCGGCGCTCGACATGCCCGGTCAGGGCATGAATCTCACTGATCCGATCGATAGTATCGCCAAAAAACTCTACACGGATTGCCATATTATTGGAGTAAGAAGGGAAAATCTCCACCGTATCCCCGCGCACACGGAAGGTATTGCGGATGAAGTTCATATCATTGCGCTCATACTGAATCTCCGTCAGCTTCTTCAGCAAATGCTCCCGCCCATATTCCACATCCGGACGCAGCGATACGACGAGGTTTTTATAGTCGATCGGGTCGCCAAGCGAGTAGATACAGGAAACGGAAGCGACAATGATTACATCACGGCGCTCAAACAGCGCGCTGGTTGCAGAATGGCGCAGTCGGTCGATCTCGTCATTGATCGCGGAATCCTTCTCAATATAGGTATCTGTCGACGGGATATAAGCCTCGGGCTGATAATAATCATAATAGGAAACAAAGTACTCAACCGCATTTTCCGGAAAAAACTCGCGCAGCTCACTGCAAAGCTGCGCTGCAAGCGTTTTATTATGCGCCAACACCAGTGTTGGGCGTTGTACCCGCTCAATCAACTTGGCTACCGTATAGGTTTTCCCCGAACCAGTCACGCCCAGCAGCGTCTGTTCTTTCAGCCCCATTTCCACACCGGTAGCCAACGCGTCAATCGCTTCCGGCTGATCGCCGGACGGGCTGAATGGGCTGACTACCTTAAATCTTTTTTCTTCGCTCATCCCTGTCTCCACTTTCACCAGTATTCTTAAGTTTAAAGCGGCAATTTCAAACAAATGTTCTGCATCTATTTTACCTTACATCATACAGGCTGTCAACCCATATATTATACCATTCTTCCGTTTTCCAGACAAGATTTTATGTTTTCGGTTCTTGTCTTTTTGTAGAAAATCCCAAATCCAGCAAAAGAACCGCCCGGCAAAATAGGCCGGGCGGCAAAACTCTTTATTCATTTCAACCCCTTCGTTTTCCACTTTCCCCTGGCGTAGAAAATAAAGGTCAATACCGCGCCAAGTACCCAGGACGCCAGCAGTGAAATGAAAATACCCTCATAGCGGCCCGCCGGCAGCTCAGCCGTACGGCTCAGATACACCAGGCCATAAGCCACTGGGACACGAATAATAACGGTGGTAACCAGGGAAATCCACATCGGCGTCATTGTATCCCCTGCGCCGCGCATCACGCCAGACAAGCTCTGTGTTACCGCCATTGCAATATACCCAACAGCCAGAATGTTCATCATATTGGCGCTCATTACAACCAGTTCCGGTGTATCGGTAAAAATTGCCATCAAATGGCGGCCGAACAGAACAATAAGCCCAGTAATAACCGCCGAAGTCCCCACCGCAATCAGCGTCCCTTGTTTTGCGCCCTGTTCAACGCGGTCATAACGGCCGGCGCCGACATTCTGCCCGGCATAAGTCGTCATCGCCGTACCAAAGGAAAAGTTGGGCATCATTGCAAACCCGTCGACACGCATGATAATTACATTGGCCGCGATAACCAGTTCGCCGAAAGAATTGGTCAGCGACTGGACAAGGACCATCGCCATGGAAAAAATTGCCTGCGTTACGCCGGAGGGCAGGCCAAGGCGGATGATATCCAGGCTATGGCGCTTTTCCATTTTCAGATAGGACAGCTTCAAATCAAAAACGTCCGTCATCCGGCGAAGCTTCAGCAGGCACAACAGCGCAGAAACCGCCTGGGCGATGACCGTGGCAAGCGCTACGCCCGCGACGCCCATTTTAAAACTCGCAACAAACCAAATATCCAGTATGATATTCAGCACAGTTGCAACAAGCAGATACACCAACGCAGAAACCGAATCACCCAGCCCGCGCAGGATTCCGCAAAGAATATTATAAAACGCGCAGCCTGCCATTCCAAGGAAAAGGATAATCAGGTAAGAAGCGCTCCAGTCGAGTATGCTCTCCGGGGTATTTAACAGCTTAAGGATCGGACGGGCCAAAAGAGAGCCCGCCACCATGATAATCACAGTGGCAATAATCGTCAGCGTGATGGAATTGCCAATAGATTTAGATAATTCCTCACGCTTTTTGGCGCCAAAATACTGTGAAACCATAACGCCGGCGCCTACGGAGATTCCAATAAACAGCACAAGAAGAAGATTCAGAATCGGGCTGGCGCTGCCAACAGCCGCCAGCGCATTATCTCCGACATATTTGCCTACCACAATACTGTCGACAGTATTATACAGCTGCTGGGCAATATTACCCAATAGCATAGGAATCATAAAAATCACGATCTTTTCCCAGGGCTTTCCTGTGGTCATGTCTGAGGGCGCAAACATTTGCTTTAACGTCATAGCATCAAACCTTTCTCTGTCTTTATTCCATATATTCGCAGCATTTTGCTATTTTATCACACAAAAATATAAAAATCAACAAAACAGCATGGGATTTTCCCATGCTGTTTTTTGAATGAAACTGAAGGGGTTTACGAAACAGCCTTCGCTTAGAGCTGGTAAATCGGGTAGCGGGAGCACAGCTCGACCACTTCGTCAGTGATACGCGCGCGGTTTCCTTCAAAATCTTCACAGACATCCCGGATCCAGGCGGCAATCGCCTTCATTTCTGCTTCGCAGAAGCCGCGAGTCGTAACCGCCGGCGTACCAATTCGCAGACCGCTGGTGACGAAGGGGCTCTGCGGATCATTGGGAATGGTGTTTTTATTGGCAGTGATATGCACCTCGTCAAGACGGCGCTCAAGTTCTTTACCGGTAATGTCCTTGTTGCGCAGGTCAAGCAGCATCAGGTGGTTGTCCGTACCGCCGGAAACGAGCCGGAATCCGTTGTCCATCAGGCTTTCGGCAAGCGCAGCCGCATTTTTGACAATCTGGCCCTGGTAAACTTTAAATTCATCTTTCAGCGCCTCGCCAAATGCAACAGCCTTGGCCGCAATAATATGCATCAGCGGGCCGCCCTGCGTGCCGGGGAAAACCGCTTTGTCGATGGCTTTCGCATATTTCTTTTTGCACAGAATCAGGCCGCCGCGCGGGCCGCGCAGGGTTTTATGCGTAGTGGAGGTGACGACGTCAGCATAAGGCACCGGGTTGGGATGCAGCCCCGCGGCAACCAGGCCTGCAATATGCGCCATATCCACCATCAAATATGCCCCGACCTCATCGGCAATTTCACGGCAGCGTGCAAAATCGATAACACGGGGATAGGCGCTGGCGCCGGCAATAATCATTTTCGGCTTCGATTCCAGTGCGATGCGGCGCATTTCGTCATAATCAATATACTGCGTTTCATCATTTACACCATAAGGCACAATGTTGAAGTATTTACCCGAAATATTCACCGGGGAACCATGGGAAAGGTGGCCGCCTTGGCTCAAATTCATTCCCATCACCGTATCGCCCGGCTCCAGGAGGGCAAAGAAAACCGCCAAATTGGCGCTGGCGCCGCTGTGTGGCTGGACATTGGCATGATCTGCGCCAAAAAGCTTACAGGCGCGCTCACGCGCAATATTTTCCACGATGTCCACGTCTGCACATCCGCCGTAATAGCGCTTTCCAGGATAACCTTCGGCATATTTATTCGTCAGCACACTGCCCGCGGCCAGAAGAACCGCTTCGGAAACGATATTTTCCGAAGCAATCAGCTCAATATTGTGCTGCTGCCGCTTCAATTCCAGATCGCACGCAGAAAAAACCTCCGGGTCAAACTGCGCAAGCTTGTCAAAGAAAAACATAAAATCCTCCTACCCTGCAACATTATGTCGATAATTGTATTATATTGATTCTTTTTTCTTTCGTCAATGCCTTTTGTTCTAAAACTGCCCTTCCGCGGCGGCAATGTTTTATTGACAATATCCATGTTTCTTGCTATGATGAATTTGCGACATGTTTTCAAATGTGGGAACACAGCTTTTTTCCCATTTTCAGAAATTAAAGCCGTAATATCCGGCATATCCAATGCCGGGTCAGGAAGTGCACGTATGAAATATTATTGCTCCACCGGTACCTTTATCGGACGCATTAACGGACGGAACCACCGCTTTATCCTTGATTATGGCCCACAGATCCGCTGTGATGGATTTGAGTTCATGATGAACGACGACTGGTATGAGAAAATCGGCCAGATTTTACGCGATCTGGAAGGCTGTGGGCTTGACTTTCCCGTCCTTCATGCAGACAAAAAAAGCGGGGACCTGATTTCCTCGCTTCCGGATGGGCAGCTTACGCAGCTTTTCGATCTTTGGCGGCGCAACATGGAAATCGCGGCCGCGCTCGGCGCGAAGAAGGCGGTCTGCCATATCTGGGGGCGTCCCGACTCCGACGCAGACCCGAAACGCATCTTTGCGCGGGTTGAAAAACTTAGGGAAATTTCGCACGGCTACGGCGTCGACCTGCTGAGCGAAAACAACGCCTGCATCCACGGTTCGCCTATGGCGCATCTGCTGGATTATATAGGCCTTGATTCCGGCTTCGGCGTAATCATTGATACGCGCGCCGCACAATTCCACCGCGAGCTGGAGGCTATCAGCGCCTGCAGCGCATTGTGGAACAATATCCGCCATATCCACGTCAGCGATATGCACGGCGGCTACAAGCAATGGGACGCCATGTATCCGATTCTCGCGCCAGGTACAGGAGATGTGGATTTTCCCGCCTTTTTCGCCGCCGTGCGGGCGCACGGTTATGACGGTACCGTGACGCTGGAGTCTCCTGCCATGTATGCTGACCGCGTAGGCGTTGAAGAACTTAACCGCTATCTCGATTTTATCCGCAAGGGCCTTGCATAAGGAAAGAGGCATGCTATGAAAAAAGCCGCTGTATTTTTTTGCCTTTTTTTGCTGCTTTCCCTGTCCCTCTCCGGCTGTGCCGAAGCGCCGGAGGATGATGGAAAGCTGCATATCATCAGTACCATTTTCGCGCCTTATGACTTCGCGCGCAGCATCTGCGGCGAAGAATGCACCGTCAGCATGCTGCTGACGCCAGGCGCAGACATTCATACCTATGAACCGACGCCGCAGGACATCATCGCCATTCAGGAGTGCGACCTGTTTATCTATGTCGGCGGAGAAAGCGACGCCTGGGTTGGCGAGCTGCTCTCCTCTCTCGAAGGTGTGCGTACCCTGCGGCTGACTGACTGCGTCGCGCTGCTTGAGGAAGAACATGTGGAAGGCATGGAAACGCAGGAAGACCCGCACAGCCACGAAGACGCGGAGCCGGACGAGCACGTATGGACCTCTCCGGACAACGCCGCGCAGATTACCCGTGCCATCGGCGAAATCTTATGCCAACTCCTGCCTGAACAGGCGGAAGCCATTGCTGCACGCGTAGAGACTTATACGGGGGAACTGGATACACTGGATAACCATATTGCCGGCATTGTCGCCAACGCACAGCTCAGCACGCTAATTTTTGCCGACCGTTTCCCAATGCGCTACTTTACCCAGCACTACGGACTGCGCTATTTTGCCGCTTTCCCCGGCTGCGCATCCAACACAGAGCCCAGTGCAGCCGTCGTCACTTTCCTGATTGACAAAGTAAACAGCGAAGGCATTCCTGTAGTATTCTACACTGAATTTTCCAATCAGAAAATGGCCGATACGATCTGTGAGGCTACCGGCGCCGAAAAAATGCGCATGCACTCCTGCCACAACGTCTCCCAAGAGGATTTTGACAGCGGAGCCAGTTACCTCTCCCTGATGTATGAAAATGCACGGGCCCTGGAACAGGCCCTTGGGAGTGCTGAAGAATAAAAGCAGCCTGTACCTGGAAACCGGACAGAACAAATTGCCTGCGCGTCTTATAAGACGCGCAGGCAATTTGTTCTGCTGCCCCGCCGCTTCAATCCGCAGCAATATCCTCACGCTGCATCCAGTCCGCCCTGCGAACCTTCATACAGGCGGCAAAAACACGTTGGCCCGCTCCGTTGACCCCGGCAAGAAGGTATACTCCGGAAGATGTTTGTTCTTTATAAACAGCCAGTTCTTCCCCCTCCCGGCTCTCTTTTAGGAAATGGATTTCCAGTTCCGCAAGCTCATGCTCATCAAAGAAGGCCACTGGGAAACAGTCCAAAACAAACCGTGCATACTGTGTGTTGTTGGTGTGGCGCGACATATCAATATCCGTTGGCAGGATCCGCCTGTACATGCAGGGCTGCAGGCCAGTAAAATCCGGACGCAGGCGCTGGAACGGCTCTTCCAGTACACGTTCGGTGCAAAAATCGAAATCCACCGGATAACATGTGCTTTCCGGCCGACGGAGCTTATGGGTGCCGGCGTCAAGCAGCGCCCATTCACTGCGTGCGCAGAGTGCCCCGCCTTCCGGCGTTTCAAGCGTATAGCAGCGCTCACATACGCCGTGCCTGGCGGCAAGCGGCCAGGTCCGGAGCCATGCCTGTTCAAACATGCGCGGCGTTTGTACAAAACGCATTTTCATTTTCGTTACGACCCAAAATGCATTGCTTTTGCAAAGCATCGAATCATTATCCACACCCAGGTCGATAGAGTGCTCTCCGGTTATATTTTGAAACAGGCGCATCGCGCCATACGCATCCAGCCGCATCTGCGTATTGGAATATGCCGCATGGAGCAGCTGCCGGCGTTCATAAATTCTAAGCATACGCGTATCCTCACTATAAAATCTTCCGGCTGGCCTGACCGGCCAAACCCTCTCCTTATTTTAGGCCATATAAATCAACTCTGCGTCAACTTCCTGTGGATTTTTTGCCTTTTTCTTTTTTTCCCGGCCGCGCATACAACAAACCGCCCTCCGTTGTCCGGCGGAGGTCGGTTTAAAAACCGACGTACAAGGCCCTGCATACGGGATTCAAAACCAAATCCCTGCGCATTATATAATCTGTCTGCGCATTGCCGTCCATCAAAAACACATGCGTGCCGGTTTTACAAAAACCATGCTTCTTATAAAAAAAGGGCCTTTTCAGTTTTCTCCCAAACGCCGAGCCAAACATATTGTTTCTTCCGTCCGGCCGCCATAACAATCGCCCGATCCATTAAATAATTACCCAGACACTTACCCTGGAGCTCCCGCGAAACATAGATCCTCTCAATCTCCAATGAATCCTATAATCCTATCATTTATATCGCTTTGCGCAGAAGCTTCATTAAGTTTTAAATAGCCGGCCAATTCTTCTCCGGAATACAAAAAATAGAAGGACGAATCCGCATCCGCCAGCTCGGCGCGAAACTTGTCTATATTAAACGCCTGATCCAAGTAGGCTTCCATATTTTCAGCCGTGTTCATAACAGCAAAAGTTTTAAAATAGGTCTTTATCAACAGTTCACGAGGAACCTTAACATCTTTGTTCATGCATTGTTTTAAAAGCAGTTCTACCCGGACCGCCTCCCATTCCGGATCATTATCTGGCAAAAGCAGTTGTTTATTACAGCATATGCTTGCAGGTATTACAAATATAGCCAAGCGGACGGCCTGCCCGGCAGGCCTCCGCATCAACGCAAATGGAAAAGAGAGATTTTTTGCCCACGCTTGCTTTTTCTGCCCGCTTCGTTTACAATATCGAATAGAAATCCCGGTCGGTATCCGACTGTAATCTGGAAAGGAATCTGTGCCATGAAAGACGGCTTTCTTACCGTAGCGGCCGCGACCCCCGAAGTCCGCGTTGCCGACTGCATATATAACGGTTCTCAGATTTTGGCCTGCATCCAACAGGCATGGGAGCAAGGCGTGCGCATCCTCTGCCTGCCGGAGCTGTGTATCAGCGCCTATACCTGCGGCGACTTATTCCTGCAGCCAACGCTCCTTTCAGCCGCAGAAGATACGCTGAAATTCCTTCTGTCGCAGACCTCCGGTATGGACATGCTGTATGTTTTAGGGCTTCCTGTCCGGAAAAATGCCAAGCTTTACAACTGTGCCGCTGTTGTACACAAAGGCCGGCTTCTAGGGCTTGTCCCAAAACAATATCTGCCCAATTACGGTGAGTTTTATGAACTGCGCTGGTTTGCGCCCGGCGAGCCCGGGGTAGAAAGCCTCCGATTTGCCGGACAGGATACGCTGTTCGGCACAGGGCTTGTGTTCTCCTGTGAAAATGTCCCCGGCCTCAGCGTCGGGGTAGAAATCTGTGAGGATCTTTGGGCTGCCAACCCGCCGTCCAATTCCCTGGCTCCCGCCGGCGCCACCGTAATCCTCAACCCGTCAGCCAGCGATGAAATGGTTGGGAAAGACGCATACCGCCGCAGTCTGGTCTGCGGCCAGAGCGGCCGGCTGATGTGCGGCTATATCTACGCTTCCTGCGGCGCAGGAGAGAGCTCCACCGATCTGGTATTTGGCGCGCATAACCTCATCGCGGAAAACGGCGCGTTGCTTCAGGAAAGCCGCTTTGCGTGCGGCATTATAAAAACGCAACTTGACCTGGGCCGTCTGTCGCATGAACGTATGCGCACAACTTCTTATAAAACAGACAATACGCCCGCATTTTTCAATGTACCCTTTACCCTTTCGCCCGTGCAGACGGTATTGACCCGTCCTATCTCCGCACACCCCTTTGTTCCGGAGAACCTTTCTGACCGGCATGCACGCTGTGAAGAGATTCTGCGCCTGTCAGCGCTGGGATTATGCAAACGCCTGGAGCATACACGGGCAAAAACGGCAGTCATCGGACTGTCCGGCGGGCTGGATTCCACGCTTGCACTGCTGATTACGGCCGAGGCCATGCATATGCTCCGCCGGCCTACGACAGATATTCTTGCGGTAACCATGCCTTGCTTCGGAACGACGCGGCGGACCCGTTCCAACGCCGTCATCCTTGCGGAACATGTCGGCGCACAGCTGCGTACCGTGGATATTACGGAAAGCGTACGCGCACATTTCCGCGATATCGGGCAGGAGGAAACCTGCCATGACGTCACCTTTGAAAACAGTCAGGCGCGCGAACGTACACAGGTGCTGATGGACATTGCCAACCAGACTGGCGGGCTGGTAATCGGCACTGGCGACCTGTCGGAACTTGCCCTGGGCTGGGCCACCTATAACGGCGATCATATGTCTATGTACGGCGTTAATGCCTCTATCCCGAAAACGCTGGTACGCCACCTGGTCAACTATGTTGCCGGCGCACGCCGCAGCACTGAACCGGGTCTGTCCGCAGTTTTGGACGATATCCTCGCCACACCGGTTTCACCCGAACTCCTCCCTGCCGTCGAAGGGGAAATCAGTCAAAAAACAGAGGATCTTGTCGGGCCTTATGAGCTGCATGATTTTTACCTGTACTATATGATCCGCTGGGCTTTCCCCCCGTGCAAGATCCTGCGCCTTGCCGAATATGCGCTCGGCGGCGAATATGACCGCGAAACAATGCTCAAATGGCTGCGCATCTTTTACCGCCGCTTCTTTGCGCAGCAGTTTAAGCGCAGCTGCCTGCCGGACGGCCCGAAAGTCGGCTCGGTTACGCTTTCCCCGCGCGGGGATTGGCGGATGCCGTCGGACGCAAGCTATACGCTCTGGCAGCAGGAGTTGGAGGCTTTATAGTTATATAATTTTCAGTCCAATATAATCCGAGGCCCATCCGTTTGATGGGCCTCTAATATTTTGCGTTTTTCCGCCGTTTGCCCTCGCACATCCTCTGACATATAGGAATCGTACGCAGCATATGGCAAAATATAAAAACTTCCCGGCGGAGTACCCCGCCGGGAAACAAGAAAAGGTTCAAGTTTTCGTTTCATCCGCCGCCAAGCGCAAAAGCGCCCAGATCATTCCCAAAACAAGGAAAAAGCACAGCATTGTCCGCGGATAAAACCAGATATATTCCACCATTGACATAAAAATCAGGCCAAACATCGCAGAAAACAGCGCTATGGAAAAATACCGGTACCGCGAGCCTTTGCGCAGCGCATGCACAAGCGCGCCTTTCATAGTCGTAATGAAAAAAGCAAGATAGCTCAAAATCCCAACCGCGCCGGTTTCCATCCATATCTCCAGAAAGAGGTTATGGCTGTGCGGCGCTTTCATGGCGTTTTCATTCATAAAGCGGCTGTATGCCAGGAAGAAGTGATCCGGGCCCAAGCCAAACCCGCCAAGCGGTTCATTGGCCATTGTACCATAACAGCCCTGCCAAATATAGATCCGGTATCCGACGGAAGAATCCGTACCGGAAAACAGGGACATAATGCGGTTTTTCACGCTGTACGGCAAAAACGGGATTGCCACAATCACCAGCACCAACGCCACAGGAATCAGGGCCAGATTCAAAAGCCCAATAGAAGCGCATACCGTTAGGGCAAAAGAAATCCATGCCGAACGGGAATACGTCAGCACCAGCGCAAGAAGCGGGAATACAAAGCTCAATCCCATAAACGCTTTTGCAGCCTTTGTCATCCGCTGTGAGGTCATGAATGCCGCAAAGCAACCCGGAATTAGAAGGCAAAGGATCTCTGCAAAGTTATTTGGATTATAAAAGCTGGCATAAACGCGCCCCGGCGTATCCGGATTGGTCGCAACATCCGTATACGAAAGGTTGACCGGAACCCCATAGTACGCCTGAATAACAGATAAAAGCGCATTATACAGTACAGCCACATACAAGATCATGAACACCCGGCGCAAATCTTCAAGATCCTCGATTGAACCGGCCATGCAGAAGAAAAAGGCAAACGCGCTGATAAAATAAGTATAAATCCGCAGGTTTGCCCCGATTCCTCCCGCAAGCGGGATAATCGCCGCACTGGCAAGGATAAACAAATAAAGAGATACCGGAAGTCTGGAAGGCCGGCGTTCAAGCCTTGTCAGCCGGATCAGATACAGCGCCGAAAGCACCACGGCCATAATAAGCATGTAACCATTATTCCAATTGTCATGATATATGCAAAGCATCACCGACGCCGCCAGCGCGCAGACATCGCAAAAATGCAGCTTTAAAACTGCATCAGCAAAACCCGGCAGCAAACGCAGCCCCGGGATCCGGGAAAATGCATGATATACTGCATACACAGCCCGCAGCAAAAGTGCAAACAGCCAGGAAAAAAAGGCGCAGACTGCACTTTCCTCCCTTTGCAGGCGGAACAAGTCAAACCGGGAAAACAGCGGGCCAAGCCTGCGGACAATAGCGCTGCCGCGTCCGGCGCGGGCAAAGGCCCGCCCGGCGGCGCGCTCTCCCGCAAGGATACCGCCGATGATCTCGCTTCCGGCAATTTGGTTTTGAATGAATTGTGCGATCATAGCGCCTTATCCCACAATCGCATCTGCCAAAGCGCGCGCTACATCCGGGTTTTCATACGCAACGCCGCTGACAACGCAATTCATTTTCGCAAATCCGGCGCGGATTGCAGCCGTATGCCCGACCGAATAAATCACGCCCGAAAGGCTTGCCCCATATGCGCTGGGGTTAACGGCCAACGAGGTTACAACCGTGACATTTTTATAACCAGGCTTTGCTGTAGGATGCATAACGCCCTGTTCATCAGCCCCGTAAAGTACGAAATCCTCGATAATGATATCAACGACTTCGCCCAGATAAATGCTGCGGTCGGCGTCCATTACCGGCGCGCCGATGTACAGTTCATCCGCGACGTATTCGGGCACTTCTTCTGCGGTAAATGACATCTGTGCCATTTCAACCGCCGCCTTATTTTCGGCCGGAAGCAGCTTGTATACCGCAAAGGCAACTACTGCGAGCACGACGAGAAGAATTACCGCGTCAAGCAGGTTAAATCTGCGTTTCTGTGTTTTTTTGTTGTCCATTTTTTTATCCTCCGCTTTATGCCTGATAAGCTTTCATGGTTTCTTCATACATTTTATCTTCAGAGAACTCCGCTTCCGCGCGCGCTTTTGCCCGCAGGCCCATTGCCTGACAGGCCGGCATGTCCCGCGTCAGCCGGATCAGGATCTTTGCAAGCGCATCCGCGTCACCGGAAGCAAACTGCACACCCCAGTCGCTGTGCGCATCGACGATATCCGGATTCCCTCCCGCATCGCTGATCACCGGCGCAAGACCCATCGCCATTGCCTCAATAATGGCAAAACTGAGCGCTTCTCCAGAACGGGAAGCATTAACGTAAATGTCCCCCGCCGCAAGCAGCGCCTGCGAGTCCTTCCGAAAGCCCGGGGTAAACACCGCCGCACTAAGCCCGGCCGCATGAATCTGCGCACGGATTTTTTCAAAATCCTCGCCCTCTCCCGCCAGGATCAGGCGGGCTTCCGGCACAGCATCATGCAGCACAGCCATAGCGCGAATCAGGACGTCCAATCCTTTGGACTGCGTAAAGCGCGCCAGCGTCACCGCAAGCGGCGCCGTATCCGTAATCCCAAACTCCGCCCGCACGGACGCTCGGTACCGGTCACGCAGCTGCTGTGCGTTGACAGGCGGGATGCCGTTATGCACGACCCGCAGCCGTTCCGGGCGGACGCCATTTGCAGAAAGGGTATGCAGCTGTTCAGAACATACGCACAATACAGCCGCATTGTCCGCAGAAAAATACCGGTTAAGCACCCGCCAGGCAAACCCCGTGGAAAATACCAGATGCGAAGTATTGACAACCCGTATCTGCGGATACCTGTGCTTTGCCAGAATGGCAATACAGTTTTCCCGTGGGAAATGCGTATGCACGACCTCAATATGCCGCTGACGGCAAA
Source organism: uncultured Eubacteriales bacterium (assembly GCA_934546935.1). GTDB lineage: Bacteria > Bacillota > Clostridia > Oscillospirales > QAMX01 > CALWJF01. Next base: position 242,972 of record CAKTEH010000001.1, on the reverse strand, counting down.
TTTCCGCAAGCCGTCGTGCAGCGCGCAGGTCAAGCACACAGCGCATTGGCAGCTGCACAGTTTCAGCCCCTGCGGCGGCCGCTTCATCGGCAAGCGGGCCATGTATATTGTACGCCAGCGTCACCGTATGCCCCTGCGCAATCTGCCGCGTCAGTAAGGTACGCACGTACTTTTCGCTTCCGCTGGATCCCGCAAAATTCATCAGATGTAAAATATTCATATCTCTTCCTCTTTTTCCGGCCCGCGCCGCTTACCCCAGCCTTCCAGCGGAAGACGCTGCATCGCGCCGAAAACCCGGTTCGAATAGCCCGGGTATTCGCTGTTCAAACGCCGGACAAGCGCCTTGACCTCCGTCCGGGAACTTGCCCCATTCGCCGGGCAGGGGTTATGCACTACCGGAAGCTCCAGCCCAGCCGCCGTGCGCCGCGCCATCTTTTCCGGCACATACAAAATCGGACGGATGACCGTAATCTCTTTCCGGCTTAAATATGTCACCGGCAAAAAACACCCGATACGCCCGCCATAAACCTGGTTCATCACAAAAGTTTCCACAGCATCATCGCGGTTGTGCCCCAACGCAACCTTGTTGCATCCCAGCGCAAGCGCCGCGTCATTCAACGCACCTTTGCGCATTTTGGAGCAAAGGGAGCAGGGGTTCGATTCTTTGCGCACCTCGAAAATCAACTCGTTTAAACGCGTTTCAACCAGGGTATGCCGAATTCCAAGGCTAGCGCAATAAGCCCGCAGCCCGCTGTAGTCCACGCCTTCTATGCCAAGGCTTACCGTTACGGCTTCCAGGGTATACTCCACAGGATAGAAACGGCGCATCCCGGCAAGCCCGGCAAGCATCACAAGGGAATCCTTACCTCCGCTTAAACCCACCGCAATGCGGTCCCCATCGTGAATCATCGCATAATCTTCGCAGCAGCGGCGCATCTGCGACATTAATTTCTGTATCATGGCAAAACTTCCAATCTGCACGGCCTGACATATTTTTCCATACCGCAGGGCAATTATACTTGAAGTCCGGTATTTTTGCAAGCCGCGCAGAAAATGTTAAGGAAAAATAAACAATTTCCGTGCCAATTGAAACAATACGCAGGATCTGCTATACTACCGGTATTCTCAGTAATTTCACATTCGTAAAAGGAGTTTTTGGATATGTTTTTCTGGAAAATGCAGGACAATCCCTGGATTCATGCGCGCAGTGCCCGAAAGAACCCGCCGATCCTGATTACCATGCTGCTGTGTTTTGTATTGTTCTGGGGTTATATGTACGCCGCATACGGACTGCGGGAACTGGTTTTCGGCGGCGTAAGCGCCATCCTTACCAGTCTGATCGAAAGCGGCGCCATAGAAAATCTGGAATATGCAATTTATGACGATTTTAATGTCATTGCTTATTCCTTTACTTTTATCCTGCTTATTCCTCTGGGAATTCTGTATGCGAAGCTGGTGGAAGGGCGCAGCTGCCGGAGTTTCGCACTTCACAAAGAGCGTTTCTTCCGCCGTTTCCTGTCCGGTTTCCTCGCCGGGGCCGCAGTACTGGCAGCAGTCTTAGGTTTTCTTTCCATTTTCCGAATTTTCAGCATTTCCGGAGCCGGGGATTTTCACTGGCTTTCCTTCCTGCTCGGCATATTGTGCATTCTGATTATGTGCTTTTCGGAAGAGTATTTCTTTCGCGGCATGGTGCTCTCCTCTTTCGGCGCGCGCAACCATCCTCTCATCGCAATTTTCGCTGCCGCCGTGCTCTCCTCCATATGCAATTATTTTTACTTCAATAATATTCGGGAACCGAACCTGCTCCTGATCACAAACCACATCCTTTTAGGCTGCCTGCTGGGTATACTGGTATACCGTACCGGCAACCTGATTACTGCCGTCGGCGCACGGACCGCCCTGGTTTTCCTTTCCCAGCTCCTTCTGGGCATTCCCTTTTCCAATTATTCCTATGCCCACAGCATTTTTGCATCCAAATATACGACCGTCTCCATCTGGTTTACTACCGACGTTATTCCCGGCGTGGACACAGGCTTCGGTATGTTTGTCATGCTGACACTTGCACTGGCACTGGCCGTCTTCCTTCCTGTACGCGGCGGGAAGAGAGGGCAAACGCAGCAACCGTCTTATTTCCGTCATGTAGATTCGGCGCCCGCAGCCCCCACACAGCCGGAAAGCAGCCCTGGTACAAAAGCCTCCAACCTTGCCGCGTCTGCGTCAGATGAATCCCCGGCGCTTTCTGAACAGAATGATGCGGGCGCTGCCGGCGCGGAAGAAAACTGGGAAGAGGAAGAAACCCGCGCGCCCATCGCACCCAAGTACCAGGCGCCTGAGGATTATCTGAAAAAATAGGTTTTCAAAAACCGGACTGCGCAGGAAATGTTTTCTGCGCAGATTTTTCTGGATTATGTAAACTTATAGCTGTCATAAATTTCAGGATTTTGTCTGAAATGTGCAAAGAAGTTTTCGAAAAATTGGAAAATTTCATAATTTCCCTCTAGGCAAACCAAAATTCATCCAGTATAATAAACTTAAGAATATGATATTGTGGGTGAGGATGGGCATACGCCCTGCACGCCCTGTATGAGGAGGTAAATATTCATGAAAGTCGGTATCACCGAAACCGTTTTGCGTGACGCCAACCAGTCCCTGATCGCTACCAGAATGCCGATTGACCGCTTCAAGGATATTTTGACGACGCTTGATAAAGTCGGCTATTATTCTTTGGAGTGCTGGGGCGGCGCCACCTTCGATTCCTGCCTGCGCTACCTTGATGAGGATCCGTGGGAGCGCCTGCGCACCATCCGCGCAGCCTGTCCAAACACCAAGCTGCAGATGCTTCTGCGCGGTCAGAACCTGCTTGGCTATAAGCACTATTCTGACGACGTCGTGCGCAAGTTTGTCGAGCTTTCTGTAAAAAACGGCATTGATATCATCCGAATTTTCGACGCGCTCAACGACCTGCGCAACATCCGTGTAGCCGTCGACCAGACCCTGAAATCCGGCGCAATTGCATCCGGCGCCATCTCCTATACGACGAGCCCTGTGCATACGCTGGAAAATTATGTCAAGCTGTGCAAAGAAATGAAGGAAATGGGATGCCAGACAATCTGCATTAAGGATATGGCCGGCGTCATTACCCCGAAGGAAACGTATGACCTTGTAAGCGCTATTAAAAATGCGCTTCCGGACATGCCTCTGATCCTGCATACCCACTGTACTACGGGTATGGCGTTTATGAGCGTCATCAAGGCCGTGGAAGCCGGCTGCGATGTAATCGACACCGCAACCTCCTGTTTCTCCGGCGGTACTTCCCAGCCCGCAACCGAAACAGTTTACGACGCGTTGACCCAGATGGGCTTTGAAATGCAGCTTGACCGCAAGCTTCTGAAGGAAGTCAACGATTTCTTCAAGCCTATCCGCGACGAATATCTTGCATCCGGGCTGCTGAAACCCAAAGCGATGGCAACCGACACCGACGCGCTGACCTATAAAGTGCCCGGCGGCATGCTTTCCAACCTCATGGCACAGCTTGAGTCCATGCATGCGCTCGACCGTCTTGACGAAGCGCTGGTCGAAACCCCGAAAGTACGCGAAGACCTCGGCTATCCCCCGCTGGTTACCCCGATGAGTCAGATGGTTGGCGTACAGGCTGCAACCAACGTGCTTGTCGGCGAACGTTATAAAAACGTTTCCAAAGAAGTCAAGGCTTACCTGCGCGGCGAATACGGCAAGGCGCCTGGAAAAGTCAACGAGGAGCTGCAGAAAAAAGTCCTCGGTGATGAACAGCCCATTACCTGCCGCCCGGCCGACCTTCTTGAGCCGGAATTTGATAAGATTAAAGCCCAGCTTGGCGACATCGCCCGCTGCGACGAAGATGTTTTGTCCTATATCGCATTCCCGCAGGTCGCGGAAAAATTCTTTGAGAAACGTAAGGCCAGAGAAGAAAACCACGTCAAATATTCTATTGTAGAGGCATAAGGAGGTTCTTTTATGTCTGTTCTTATGTCCGCATCACTGGAGAAAATTTCCGTAGGCTCCGCACTCGCGTATTCCCTGCTTGGGATTGCAATCGTGTTCGCGGCCCTTATGGTTCTGTGGGGGATTATCAATATTATGGCATCCATCTTTAAAAAGTTCAGAAACCGCAATGAAAAGCCCACGGCAACGCAAGCAGCATCCACGCCGGCGCCGGCCGCTGCCGCTACGCCTGCAGGCCCGAAAGCACCGGGCAGTGCCGGTGATCTCATGATTCACAACGTACCAGAGAAAACCGCTGCAATTCTGATGGCAATCGTTGCCAATAAAATTGGCCGTCCCTTAAATGAACTGCGCTTCATTTCCATCAAGGAGGTTAAATAAAATGGTTTATAAGATCACGCTCAATGGCAAAACCTATGAAGTTGAAGTCGAGGCCGGAGAAGCAATACTGAAAGCTGAATACGACGCTGTTGCCCCCGTCCCCTCCGCAGCGCCTGCTGCCGCAGCACCCAGCGCGCCGGCAGCTCCGGCAGCCGCACCTGCCGCCGCTCCCGCCGCAGCGCCGGCCGCCGCCCCCACAGCCGCAGGAGAAACCGTTGCAAGCCCGATGCCCGGCTCCATTATTGACGTCCGCGTTGCCGCAGGACAAACAGTTAAGAGCGGCGATATACTGGTTATCCTCGAGGCTATGAAAATGGAAAACGAGATCGTCGCACCGCGTGACGGTACTGTAGCTCAAGTTTTGGTTACAAAGGGAACGAGTGTTGATACCGGTACAGCGTTGGTCGTACTTAGCTAAGGAGGTTTATCTATGTCTTCTGTTGTAGATATCCTCGCAAATTTGTGGAATGATTCCGGCTTTTCGCTGCTTTTCAGCGACTGGCGCAGCTTGGTCATGATTATTGTCGGATGTGTGCTCCTGTATCTGGGCATTGTCAAAAAATTCGAGCCGCTTCTTCTGGTTGGTATCGCTTTCGGCACCATCCTGACAAACCTTCCCGGCGCAGGCCTTTATCACCCTGAACTGTGGGACGCCTTTATTGCAGGTGAAATCGGATATGGTGAAATCCTCCATAGCGGCGGGCTGCTTGATATTCTTTACATTGGCGTTAAATCGGGGCTTTATCCCTCTTTGATTTTCCTCGGCGTCGGCGCAATGACAGATTTTGGTCCGCTTCTGGCCAATCCTAAGAGCCTTCTGCTTGGTTCCGCCGCGCAGCTTGGCGTTTACTGCGCATTCATCCTGGCGATCCTGCTCGGTTTTACCGGTCCGGAAGCCGCCTCTATCGGTATCATCGGCGGCGCCGATGGCCCGACCGCAATCTTCCTGACCTCCAAGCTTGCGCCGCATCTGCTCGGCGCAATCGCCATTGCGGCATATTCCTATATGGCACTGATCCCGTTAATTCAGCCGCCGATCATGCGGGCGCTGACCACACAGAAAGAACGCGAAACCAAAATGGAGCAGCTGCGTCCGGTTTCCAAGACGGAAAAAATTGTCTTCCCGGTTGTAGTTTCCATTTTCGTTATCCTTTTGCTCCCCTCCACGGCTCCGCTGATCGGATGTCTGATGCTGGGCAATCTGCTTAAGGAATGCGGCGTAACTGATCGTCTTTCTGATACTGCACAGAACGCACTGATGAACATCGTTACGGTATTTTTGTCCACCAGCGTTGGCGCAACAACTGTCGGCGCACGTTTTCTGACGCTCAGCACGATTAAAATCGTTGGGTTGGGACTGTTGGCATTCTGTTTCTCTACTGTCGGCGGGCTGCTGCTCGGCAAGCTGCTGTACAAAGTCACCGGCGGCAAGATCAATCCGCTGATCGGTTCAGCTGGCGTTTCTGCTGTCCCGATGGCCGCACGTGTTTCACAGACCGTTGGGCAAAAGGCGAATCCCTCCAACTTCCTGCTCATGCATGCTATGGGCCCGAACGTTGCCGGGGTTATTGGCTCCGCTGTAGCCGCTGGTTTCCTGCTCGCCCTATTCGGTTGATCTTATACGAAAAGGAATTGAGACGCCGTCGTAAAACCAGTATTTTTAAGACTGCAATCGCGGTGTAGAAAGCTGTAAAGCTGCATATTTACAGAAACTACAGGGGCTGATCCTTATGGATCGGCCCCTGTTTTCTGCATCGTCTGAAAGATTCCATGAAAGTAGCGCTTACCCATCGTACGGCAAAACCGGGGGGGTTCTCAATGGCCCTTCAAAACATATTTCAGCAACGTTACAATAAAAACTATATACAGGCCCTGCTCTGGTATAACTACCATTTCCCCTACCGGTGAAAAGAGAGCAAAAAACATGCCGACCTGCCGGAAATGTGTTTCTGTCTGGAATACATTTCTGCCGGATATTTTTCATATATTGTTGCAGGCTCCTGCGCAAACGGCACGCTTTATTCACACGTCCAACCAACTGTAAAGCGTATCCTTGTCTTTGCAGGGATGCCGCTATTCAAAAAAGGGCAGCGAAACAAAGCGGGCCGGCGCCGTACCCTTCCCAGCCTGCTCAACCAAGTCCCCCGACGCAATACCCGAGCCTTTGAATTGTTCCCCTTTCCCCAGCGGAAGGACAAAATTCAAAAGGAATTCCCCCTTCCTTACCCTGGAAAAATATGTTATACTAAAACCGATGCGTAAGTCCAGCTGAAAAATAAAAAGAAAGGGTTGACAACACATGAAAAAGTACCTCGCAGAATTTATCGGAACGCTGGTTCTGGTCCTCTTTGCCTGCGGGACGGCAACTGTGCTTGGCTGCAGCACCGCATCTCCGGATATTGCCTATCTGGCCACAGCGCTTGCTTTCGGCCTGGTAATCGTAGCAATGGCTTATTCCATCGGCAACATTTCCGGCTGCCATATCAACCCGGCTGTATCCCTGGCCATGCTGATCAGCAGAAAAATGTCGATTCGGGATTTCGCCGGCTATATCGCAGCGCAATTTTTAGGCGCGATCGCCGGCGCAGCGCTTTTGCTGGCCTTTGTTGGGGAGGGCACTTCCCTCGGGGCCAACGGGCTGTTTGAAGGCAGCGTCCTCAAGTCCCTGTTGATTGAAACCGTCCTAACTTTTGTTTTTGTCCTGGCTATCCTAGGCGTAACCTCCAAAACAGAAAACAACCGCGTCAGCGGGATCGTCATCGGGCTTACCCTAACGCTCGTCCACATCTTTGGCATCCACTTCACCGGAACCTCCGTCAACCCCGCCCGTTCTTTCGGTCCGGCACTGCTGGCCGGAGGAGATGCGCTTTCGTGTGTTTGGGTGTTTATCGTTGCCCCATTGGCCGGAGGCGCGCTTGCCGCACTTGTATGGCGTTTCCTCGGAGGGGAAAAAGCATAAAACTTACACAAAGGCCGTAAACCCACTTCCGCGATACAATAGAAGAAGCCCTCAGGTCCTGATCGATCAGGATTTGAGGGCTTCTTTCCTTATGCATAGCGGCGCCCACCCAAAACGGCTGCCTGCGCACATTCCATCCGAATACGTGCAAGCTACGCAGCCGCAAAACGCCATATTTTTCCCTTCTGACGCAAAACCGGTGCCGGAAAGATGCACCTATACGTTATTGTGTACCCGTCAGCGTCCAAACCAATAAGAAAAGGAATAACGGCCGGAATTGACAAAAACTTCAATCGTCTTTGTATCGCGCAGCACTGCAAGGCTGCAAAGCGAATCCCCAGGATCCAGATGAACCCCCACAGGCATACCACGCACACCGACATAATCCTTCCGGGTTTCCAGCAGCGCATCCGCCGGATTCAACAGCGGCTGCGCCGCCGCAACCGGGTAATTGCAGACCCGTCCATCCTGAAGTGACAATACTCGTGGGACAGAAAGCGCACCGGCATATTGCGCGCCGGCATCCAGCGGTTTTCCCCAGCTGTACAGCCATCCGATCATCACCCGGCGGCCTCCGGCGTCAGAAAAAGTCTGCGGCGCATAAAACTGCGGCCCGGCCTCGGGCGCGCTGTATTGTTCCGGCATAAAATGCGACCCATCAAAATCTCCGGAAATAAACTGCACCGCATACTCAAGCGCACCGATTTTAGAAAACATCAGCACATACCGGCCATCAAGCATAAAGAAATCCGGGCATTCCATTACCGCGCCGTAATCCCGGCTTTCAAACAGCACGCCCTGATATTCCCAGTGAATAAGATCCTGCGAGGCAAACAGCAAGACCCGGCCCGTGCCGCCGCTCCCGCTGCCGCAAACCATACGGTAACCATCTGGGAACTCTGTCACCTTCGGGTCACGGAAATCCGGCGTATCCGCAACCGGACAGCGCAGAATCGGATTATCCGCATATTTTTCAAAATGGACGCCATCCACACTTACCGCCAGAGACTGCGTCTGCCCAAGCTCATGGGAAACAGAAGTATAAAATAAATACAAAAGGCCGTCTTTCTCTACGGCACTGCCAGAAAAACATCCACCGCTGTTTTCATAAGGCTGATCCGGATACAGGGCAATGGGAAGCTCCTTCCACACCAGCAGGTCATCGCTTACCGCATGTCCCCAATGCATTGGACCCCATACCGGTTTATGGGGATTATGCTGAAAAAATGCATGATACTGTCCCTTAAAATAAATCAGGCCGTTTGGATCATTCATCCAACCACGCGCCGGCTCAAAATGATAATTAAGCCGTTCAGGCACCCAAGACCCCTCCTTTTTCAGGCTCCATCCGGTATAAGCAATACGCAGCGCCATTGAAACGCATCTTCTCATACCTGACCTGTTTTAAATACAGCCTAGCAAAAAAAACGGGAAAAAGCAAGCAGTCAATCCTGCAAAACATATAAAATCCCCGGAGGAAATAATTTAGGATTAGAAAAGAAATATTTTTTCAGAAATGTTACATATTTTTCCATCATTTCGTCAAATATATGAATACAAGATGTAAAGCCGAAAGGAGAAGCAATATGAACTATACATTACGGCTTTCGAATAGAGAATCGTCCCTTCTCCCCATACAGACGGAAACGCTGCACAGCCGCCCATCCGCGCAAAAGCAGCCGGAAGCCGCAACTGCCCCGGCCGTACAGCCGGAATTCCACCATGCAGCCTGCAAGCCGTGCTGCACAGTCAATCCAGGCAAAGAGGAATACCGCACCGCCTGTGGCCGGCGCTGGCAGCGGCTGGCGTTGCGTACCCACGTGCTGACTCACGACGACAGTTTGCCCGAGGCGGTCGAACGTTATGCCGTACCATTTCTCGTACCGGGCGATATCCTTTTTATCTCGGAAAAGGCCGTCGCCTGTACGCAGAACCGCGCAATCCCGATGGAGCAGATCCATCCCCGCCCGCTCGCCCGGTTTCTTTGCCGTTTTGTGCATAAAACGCCTTTTGGCATCGGCCTGGGGATCCCGGAAACCATGGAAATGGCGCTGCAGGAATGCGGCATTCTGCGGATCCTGTTTGCCGCGCTGATCTCCGCCTTTGGAAAGATCATTGGCAAGCATGGATGGTTTTATAAAATTGCCGGTTCCCGCGCATCTTCCATCGACGGTCCATGTGACTGCACCATCCCTCCGTACAACCATTATGTCGTGCTTGGGCCGGAAAACCCGGATAAAACGGCGCAAATACTTGCTGAAAAATTTGGTTTCCCTGTCGCAATTGTCGACATTAACGATCTTGGCGCAGAAATCCTGGGCGTTTCCGACGTACGAATGGACCTATCTCTGCTGCGGGAGATCCTGCGTGACAATCCGCTGGGACAGGGCCGCCAAAGCACGCCGATGGGAATCATTCGCGCTGCATAAAGCCGTCTTCCAAAAGGGGCTTGCATTCGTGCGTGCGCACGTTTAAAATAAACCATATATACGCGCGGCATGCAGACGCTGTCTGACGTTTGCATGCCGTGATTTTTTGGAGGGGACATAATGCAGCAGATTCTATTGGAAACGGATGGCGCTTTGTCTGTGCAGGCCGCTGCGCAGGCCATACGCAGCTCCCTTTCCGGCGAAACATTCCAGGGTAAGCGCGCAGCGCTGCTTATCGTTCCGGACTACACCCGCGTGCACTCCAACGCCGGATGGATTGCAAATCAGTATTATCATCTTTTGGAAGATTCCGGTATCCATGTCGACCTGCTTGAGGCGCTCGGTACGCACGCGCCCATGACACAGGCGCAGTGCGCGGCCATGTACGGCGATATCCCATTTTCCCGCTTCCTTGCGCATGACTGGCGCCGGGATACAGTATGCATCGGACATATCCCCGCAGCCTTTATTGCAGAGCTTTCCGAAGGCGCGCTTGAGACGTCCGTCCCCGTAGAGTTGAACCGCCGGCTTTTCCAGCCGGACTATGGGTTGATCCTCTCCATCGGACAGGTTGTCCCACATGAAGTAGTCGGCATGTCCAACCAGAGCAAGAATCTTTTTGTCGGCTGCGGCGGCGCGCAGATGATCCATGCCTCGCATATGCTCGGGGCCGTTTACGGCCTGGAGCGCGTTATGGGCCGCGATTTTTCTCCTGTCCGGCGGATGTTTGATTACGCGCAGGCGCATTTCCTTTCCGGCCTGCCAGTGTGTTACGTCCTGACGGTGACGGCTGCATCTGGCAAAGGAAGCGCCATGCATGGGCTGTACATAGGCCGCAGCCGCCAGGTTTTTGAACAGGCCGTCGCACAAGCACAGAGCCGGAACCTGATTTTTGTTGAGCATCCACTGAAAAAAGCGGTAGTTTATCTCGATAGCGAAGAATTTACCAGCACCTGGCTTGGCAATAAGGCAATTTACCGTACCCGCATGGCGATGGCCGATGGCGGTGAATTGTTTATCCTTGCTCCAGGCGTGCGGCGTTTCGGAGAAGATGCGGCAATGGATGCGTTGATCCGGCGTTATGGCTACCGTGGACGGGAGGAAATCCTGCGCCTATGCCGGCAGGAATCCGCGCTGCAGGAAAACCTTTCTGCAGCCGCCCACCTGATCCACGGCAGCAGCGATGGACGCTTCTCCATCACCTACTGCACCCGCCTTCTGGGCCGGGAGGAAGTAGAAAACGCGGGCTACCGCTATCTCCCTTTTGCGCAGGCCGCTTCCCGTTTTGATTTCGCCCGCTTTCCGGATGGGATGCACACAGTCTGTGGAGAAGATGTCTATTTTATTTCCAATCCTGCACTCGGGTTATGGAGTACCCATGCGCGCTTTGCAGAAAACCTTCTGGAAAAGCCCGTAAATAAAAAGGAACCTGTATGATTACCGTTGCGCGGCGCAGACGCCGCTTTATGCTGATCCTGCTGCTTTCTGCCCTGGTCTGTACGGCGTGCCTTTATTTGATCCATGCATGCGCCGCACCGGAAAGGGATTTGCAGTTCCTCGACTCGCTGGAAGTTCCCAGCTGGATAGATGTGCAGCTTATCACGCCAGGCGGCGACGCAAGACCCGGCAGGAAGCTTAGCGCGCTACATCATATCGTCATCCACTATGTCGGCAATCCCGGCACAACAGCCCAGCAGAACCGCAATTATTTTAACAATCCCGATACAAAAGTCAGCGCACACTTCATCGTCGGCCTCGACGGCGAGATCATCCAATGCGTGCCGCTTGCAGAACGGGCCGTCGCCTCCAATCAGGCAAATGCCGACAGCTTTTCCATCGAGGTCTGCCATCCGGAAGAAGACGGCCGGTTTACTGAGGAAGGTTATCAGTCGCTGGTACGCCTGTGCGCCTGGCTCTGCCAGAATTGCGGGCTGGACGCGGACGCATTAATCCGCCACTACGACGTAAGCGGAAAGGCCTGCCCGGTTTATTATGTAAACAATCCGGAGGAATGGGAAAACCTGAAACTTGACGTCGCCGTATACCTTTCCGCAATGGAATAAACCATTTTTTACATGAGAAGGCCCGGGATTCCGAAAAACGGAATCCCGGGCCTTCTTTAACAGCGCGGTTTAAACGCGCAGGTAACGCTTAAAGTAAGCCATAAAGCCCAACCAGTCGCGGCGGCTGAGGAAATGATCTCCCGCCCGCATATGGAAGCCAATATACCCGTCATGATAGACATCACCGGTTTCAGGATATGCATCCCGGCCTGTAAAGGCCGGCACAGCGCCGAGGACCTCATAGGCTTTGGCCGCTGCAAAGCAGGCGCGATAACTCGACTTTGGATCCGTCCAGTAATCGCCCTGGGCCAGCGCCACATACAGCCGGCGCGGCGCCAGCACAGACAGCAGGAAATGTTGGTCAAAAGGCATTTCTTCCTCATGCCCAGCATAGGCCTGATATGCCTCACAGAACCAATAGGAAAAAGCGTTGCAGATTTGGGAAACATGCTCTGCATCCTCTGCGGTACCACGCGCAAGCGACGAGCCGCCGCAGCCGGACTCATTGGCAAAGATAAAGGAGAAGCGCGGATCATTTGCCGCCGCCCACAAGGCAGTCTTGCCAAGACGCGAATGGCCAACGATACCGATATTCCGCGTATCGATGCACACAAGGCTTTGGATGTAGTCCATCGCACGCATGGCCGCCCATGCCCACATGGAAATCTTGCCAGGCCCGCAATCCCCGCGCGCCCGTCCCTGGTAAATCAAACCGGCAAGGCCGTCGTTGAAATCATCATTATCTTTTGTTACATCGTTATAACACAGGGAAAAAACCGCAAAACCATTATCTGCAATTTCCTCAGCCGGCAGATAGGCGTCCGGTATGCCGGGCCGGAAGTTTACCAGCAGAAAGGCCGGGCAGGGCCGCTTTGCTGTCGGGATCATGCAGTAAAGGGGGAAGCTATGGCTCGCGCCGTTGAGGTAAACGGTAATGATTACTTTATAGGCTTCCGCCGTCCCGCCGCCAAACATCCGCTCGCCGGGGATCACCTCGTATTCCACACGCTCGGCAGGGCCAGGCAAAACACCGTATTCCTTCTGGGCAAGCAGTGCAAGGATCTCCCTGCGCCGGTTTTCAAATTCCTGCGGGTCTGCGGAAACCGCCTCGGGAAGCCGCAGCATGGCAAGATCTTTGTAGACACTCATTGTTATTTCCGCCTTTCTCTTTTTCTCTTTTCTACTATAAATGGAAACAGGGCTAGTCTAATAAAGATTATACAAGCTATAAAAAATTTTGCAACTAATTTTATGGAAAAAGCCAATATTCTGTGCTAAAATAAACATATCTTTATACAAGGTTCCAGCACCCGGCCAGGATTTTTCAAAATTTCTGTTTCCAATTATCAAAATGGCGGCGCCTGGCGCGAAAAAAGCGGAGGAAGAGCAGCAAGGTACTGCCATGTCTATATGGAGAAGCAGACGGAAAGGCCTGTAAGTCCTTGGATGGGATGGATCAGCTTGGCAACCCGCTATAGCAAAGATCGTCTTGCAGAAGCCATTGACATGCTCCCACTATTATGGCAATGCGGGCTGAAGATACTGCGATGGCCGTTTACTGTTGCCATCAATTTCTACTTAACATAAAAGGAGCAGGCCGTATGGAGTATAAGATCACAGAAAAAGGGGCGTTTAAAGTTATCGGTATCCGGCGTACCACACCATATGGCGGCGGGACCTGGGCTATTGTTAAATCCAACCCACAATATTTGCGGCAGATTGAATCCATCAGCGGCAGGGTTTACGACCTTGGGCTGTGTTTCGGCTTTTTGGAAAATGGAAGCAATGACTACATGTGCGCCGTGGAATATGAGGGCGAGGATATCCCGGGACTTGACAGCTATACCTATGCGCCGCACACCTGGCTTGAATTCCAGGCATACGGGAAGATCTCAAAAAACGTGTTAGGGGAAACCTGGAAATACATCAACACCGAGTTCCTTCCACAAAGCAAATACTGCAAATGTGCCCCGGCAATTGAGCGCTATATTCTTTGGGATACGGAAAAAGATCTCTGCCGCGCGGATATCCTGCTCCCGATAGCCATCAAAAGCATACAGAATGCATAGAAAGGAAGACGGTTTACATGGCGAATAAGCTTAAGTGGCCTCCAAAGCTTCAGCCCAGCCTGCTTCGCCGCCTGTATGATTCATCTGCGGCAGGCATGCTGGATATTGATGCGCTTCAGGAAACAGGAGCCGCCTTATGGCTGCGCTGCGAAGCGATCCTGATGGTCAGCCGGGGAGAATTCTACTGTCCCGTCTGCCGGATGAAGCTTGCTTTTACATCTGCCGCCAGAGATGACAGCACCGTTTCCTGTCCGGCCTGTGGCTTTTCGCTGCTGTACAAAGAGTTTCACCAAAGCTGGCGGCATCAGGATCTCCGACCGGGCAATGCGGCAGCCTGTTTTTCAGACTTTTACCGGCGCTACCTTGCGCTAAAAACGCCGCAGGAACAGATCATAGCGATCGATACGCTGATCCACGCCTTCCATATCGATGCAAAAACACAGCTTCCCAACAGGGCTGCCGGGAATAACCTCATCGAAGGAAGCCTTGCACAGGTCGTTACTTTTCTGGACGAATTGTCCGGCATACAGGAAGAAAATGACATGCAGTTCCGTGAAACCGCGCAGACAATGTGGAAAAGACGGAGAGGGCAGCTATAAACCCATTTTTTAACAGCCGGAGCGCCATGCAGCGCCCCGGCTGTTTCGCGTTTCAGCGCACAACGCGAAACCCTTCGCCATGCACCTCGCTGGAATTCATAACGATCATAAAGCTTTCCGGATCCTCCTTTTTAACCGCTTTCTCGATCCGGTACATCTCGCGGCTGCTGCACGCCACCAAAACGACTGCCTTCTCCTGCCTGCTGTAAGCGCCCTCGCCATACAAAATTGTCGAACCCCGCCCGGTTTGCCGGTCAATTTCTGCACAGACCTCAGGGGCCTTGCGCGTCACAACAAGTCCGACTTTTCCTGCATTGGCGCCGCACATCACCCTGTCTATCATCGCGGCAAACAGGAAGTTGATAATCAGCCCATATAAAATCCCATCCATATCCCGGAAGATAATCCCTCCTGCCAGGATAACCACGATTTCATTGGCAAAGGCAAGAACGCTCAGCTTCAGATGCGGATAAACGGCGCGTACAGCCATAATAACAAAATCAGATCCCCCTGTAGAGGACTGGCGCATATAAATCAACGCATATCCGGTCCCTCCAAGCACGCCTGTCGCCAGCGCAGCCAACATCCGTTCTCCGTTGTAAACAGGAAAAAGCGGCGCCAGGTAATCAATCATCAGGCTGGAAATCAACATGCAGCGCAAAGACTTCAACAAAAATGTCCGTCCAATCAGCCTGTAACATATGAAAGCAAGCGGAATATTCATAACAATAGTCGTCAGTCCGATCGGCAGGCCAAAAAGCCGGTATAAAATCATGGAAATCCCTGTAAAACCGGTCATAGGGAATGCGGCATGCAGTGCAAAATTGTACATAGCGGCGGCAATAAGCGTGCTTCCGGCAAGCTCCCATATAAGATCCCTGGCAAATTCCTTCCGACGCATGGCCTCCTCCTTTCTTTTCTGCCTTATTATACCCGGCGCAGAGGAAAAGCAGTACAGGTTTTCCGCACAGGAAAGCGCCCGGCTGCAAAAGCGGCCTTGGCGGGCCCCTCCTATGCCAGCCGGCCTTCCCCGCTCCGGCGGCTTGGGCAATCTTCCACGCCTCTTGTTGCAGGAAAGGCCAGCCTGTGATAACATGAGAATAGAAAATTACAAAAGCAGCAGGAGGGCAATATGACCATCCGGGTCTATCAGCCGTCTTTCTGTGCGAAAATGGCGCAGTTGTTCTATGATGATACCGTCTACACAGTCAATGCAAAGATTATACGCAGGCACAATTGGGTGCGTGGGACGCCGGACGGATTGACCTTGAAAAGCAGAATTGCCGGCTTCGGGGGACATTGACGCAAATGGTTACGCCGTCTATATGTCCATCGGGATTATCAGAGGAAAAGCGCGCTGCCACCGCCATCTGCAGCCGGCTTGAGCAGGCCATGCAGGGCCGGATTTTCAGCCATGTTTCCATTACAGCGAAGCTTTTTTGAAAAAAGAGGTTATCGCCTCCTCCGACAGCAGCAGGTGGAACGGTATAGCGTTCTGCTTGCAAATTATATTATGGAAAAAGAGTGGAAACAAGCTTAAGCGGCGAAGTATTCTGCTGAAAAGGCCGGCTTGCAGCCGTTTCCTTTTTGCCTGGCTTATGCTATAATAAAAACGCATATCGTGTGCCGCCCGCCCTGCCGCAGCCTCCTGATATGCCGTACCCAATAATTGACAGTAAAGGATACCCGGATGAATGAAAAGATATTGATCGTCGACGATGAACAGGATATTGCCGACCTTTTGGAGGTTTACCTGAAAAACGACGGTTTTTGTGTTTACAAATTTTATACCGGCGCCGAGGCCCTGCGCTGTATCCAGAATACGCCGCTGGATCTGGCCATTCTGGACGTAATGCTGCCGGATATCGATGGTTTTGCACTGTGCGCAAAAATCCGCGAGCAGCATTTTTACCCGGTAATCATGCTCACCGCCCGGGTCGGGGACGGCGATAAAATCGCGGGGCTGACCATTGGCGCAGATGATTATATTACCAAGCCTTTTAATCCACTCGAGGTGGTTGCGCGCGTACGCACCCAGCTGCGCCGCTATATACGCTATAACAAACACACACAATGTCCCGTCCCCCCGGCCACAGCGCAAGAGCCGGACGAGCTGGATATCCGGGGCCTGACCATCAACCGGGATATGCATACCTGCGTCCTGTTTGGAGAAAGTATTCCCCTGACGCCGATTGAGTTTTCCATCTTGTGGTACCTTTGCCTGCATCAGGGAAAGGTCGTCTCTTCCGAAGCGCTTTTCGAAGCCGTTTGGGGAGAAAAATTCTTAGACAATAACAATACCGTCATGGCGCATATCGGCCGGCTCCGCGAAAAGCTGCATGAGCCGCCGCGCAGGCCGAGATTTATAAAAACGGTTTGGGGGGTAGGCTATAAAGTTGAATAAGCGGGAATTCCGTATGCGGCTCCTCCGTCGCGTTCTTGTCCGGTTTTTTATTTCTGCATTATGTTGGCTTGGGTTTTTGATCGTCAGCGCAGTCATCTGCTTTTTTATCTGCTCAGCATTCCCTACCCTGCGCAACAACGCGGCGCTGCGTTGGATGGGCGATTATATCATCCTTTTGGTCCTGATCTGCTTTGCTGCCGGCGTGCTTGTTATTGTTATCGCTTTATGGTGGCAGCTGATCTGCGCGCTGGCAGCAGTTTCAGACGCATGCGCACAAATCGGATCATCCCAGCCCGCCGAGCTTCGCCTTCCCTCCCTTATACAGGAAACCCAGTTCATGCTTCAGCAGGCGGATACGCGCATCCGGGCCAACGAAGCAGCGGCCCGGGAAGCTGAGCAGCGAAAAAATGATCTTGTCGTTTACCTGGCACACGATTTGAAAACGCCGATTGCGTCCATTACCGGATATCTGACCCTGCTGCGCGACGAACCGGAAATCCCGGCAGCCCAGCAGGCCCGTTATCTCGACGTCACGCTGAAGAACGCGGAGCGTCTGAATGATCTGATCGACGAGTTCTTCGAAATTACCCGATTCAACCTTTCCCATATTGTGCTTGAATACAGCAAAATCAACCTGACCCGTCTTTTAGAGCAGTTATGCTTTGAATTCCAACCCATGCTTGCGGAAAAGGAGCTGTCCTGCCGGATTGACCTTCCGCCTGTGCTGGAGGCGGAATGCGACGCGGACAAACTCGAACGCGTGTTTGACAATCTTCTGCGCAATGCTGTCAGTTACAGCTTCCCAGGCTGCTGCATTTCCATTTCCGGGAAAACCGAGCAGACCCTTGGAAAGGATTTTGCCGTGATCCGCTTTGTCAATCATGGAAACACGATCCCAAAAGAAAAGCTTTCACGCATTTTCGAGCAGTTTTACCGCCTGGACGCTTCCCGCTCGACCCGCACAGGCGGCGCAGGGCTTGGGCTTGCCATCGCACGGCAGATCCTTGAGCTCCACGGCGGCAGTATCTACGCGGAAAGCGAGGACGATACCATTGCCTTCACAGTCCGGTTCCCGCTTCTCCGTAAGAAATTCGTATGATTTTACGCAGGAAAAAACAGGTTTTTTACAAGAAAGAACGCAAACATACCGTCCCCGCCCATGCTATGCTGATATAGCCGGGCGGGGTTTTTCCGTGTCCGGTCATACTTTAAAAATCGGGAGTTCTTGTTTTATGGCGAATTTAAAAATTGTTGTCCTCTTTGGCGGTGCATCTCCGGAATACCCGGTTTCCCTCCGCTCGGCCCAGGCCGTATTGGAGGCGATGGATCCGCAACGCTTTACGCCTGTCCCTGTCGGCATAACGCCGGACGGGCAGTGGTACTTTTACCGCGGTGCATTTTCCGCTATCGGCACCGATACATGGCGGGAATCGGGAGACTGTGTTCCTGCCATGCTTTCCGTAAACCGGGGGGAACGGGCACTGCTCTGCTTCCAGGGACAGGAAATCCAGCGCATTTATATTGATGCGGTCTTTCCCGTACTTCATGGGCAAAACGGTGAGGATGGAAGCGTACAGGGGTTGTGCGAGCTGGCGGGGATCCCGCTGGTCGGCTGCGGGACACTGGCTTCAGCATTATGTATGGATAAAGACCGCGCCCACCGTCTTGCCGCACAGGCAGGCATTCCTTCCCCTGCCGGCAGCATCGTCCCGGCTGGCGCGAGCGCTGAATTTTTGCATGCACAGGCACACAAGCTTGGATATCCGCTGTTTGTCAAGCCTTTAAAAGCCGGCTCCTCCTTTGGCATTACACGGGTTACACAACGCACCCAGCTCGACAGCGCCGCAGTACTTGCCCGGCAATATGACGATGTACTGATCTTAGAACAGGCGGTTGCGGGATTTGAAGTCGGTTGTGCGGTGATGGGAAACGAGCAGCTGTATATTGGGGAAGTTGACGAAATTGAGCTTTCTCAGGGTTTTTTTGATTTTTCGGAAAAATACACGCTCAAAAGTTCTAAAATCCATGTTCCTGCCCGCATTGACGCCAAAACAGCCGAACGTATTAAAGAAACTGCCGAAACGGTTTACCGTGCACTGGGATGCCGCGGTTTCGCCCGTGTGGACATGTTCCTGACACCGGACGGGCAGATTCTGTTTAACGAGGTCAACACGATCCCCGGCTTCACTGCGCACAGCCGCTTCCCCGCGATGCTGAAAGCGGCTGGGTTTTCCTTCCCACAGATCGTCCGGTTTGTAATTGAACTGGCGGTGCGCACATGATGCACAGCTTGAACCTGTCCAAAAGCGCAGTTTATGAAGGGAACCTGATCCTTGTTAATCCACATCACCCGCTTCAGCTTCAGCCGCGCGCGCCGCTTTCTCCCCTATGCGGACAAACGGATATGCTTTTGCAGCGCACAGCCCTGGTGCTGCTTGACGCGCTGATGGATAAAATCGGCGGGTGGGGAGAAATTGTCCCTGTCAGCGCCTGGAGAAGCCTGCGGGAACAGGAAGCGATCTGGGAGAAATCCATGACGGAAAACGGGCCGGATTTCACTGTACAGTACGTCGCAAAACCCGGCTGCAGCGAACATCAGACGGGGCTTGCCATCGATCTGGGGCTTAATTGTGAACATATCGACTTTATCCGGCCGGAATTCCCCTATACCGGCATCTGCGGTCAATTCCGCAGGCATGCCGCGCGTTACGGCTTTATCGAACGTTATCCCGAGGGGAAGGAAGCCATTACCGGAATTGCGCATGAACCCTGGCATTTCCGCTTTGTCGGCATGCCGCATGCCCAGATTATGACTGAGCTTGAAATGACGCTGGAAGAATATGTCCGTTTTATCCGGAACTATACGCCTGTCCACCCCTATCATCACTTTACCGCCGGCAGGGATCTGGGGCTGTTTTACCTTCCGGCGCAGGAGGACATGCCCCTGCAAATCTACAATACCCTTACCTATACCATTTCCGGAGACAACTGCGGCGGCTTTATCGTCACACAATGGGGAGCGTCCATATGAACGGGCGGCAGCAGACTGGCGCGCTGGACTGGGCAAGGCCTGTAGCGGCGGCTTTGGTTGTAGCCATTCATACAGGCCCGCTGTCCAGCTTCAGCGCAGATGCAGATTTTCTGCTAACAAGTGTACTGGCCCGTTTGGCCGTACCTTTCTTTTTAATGGTCACCGGCTATTTTTCCCTTTCTCCGATCCTGAACGGCCATGACCCGGATCAGCAGGGGCTTTACCGGCTGCTGAAAAGCTCCGCGGTGCTATATCTTGCCGCTGCATTCATATATCTGCCTGTATCCATATATGCAGGGCACTATGAAAACCTCTCCGCGCTGGATGCATTCAGGTTTCTGGCCTTCGACGGCACCTATTACCATCTGTGGTATTTCCCGGCGCTGATGCTGGGAGCATCGCTGGTCTGCGCGCTTGCCCGGGTCCTGCGCCCACCGGCGCTGCTGGCAATATGTGCGCTGCTATATATGGCCGGGCTGGGCGGCGACAGCTATTACGGGCTGCTGGCAAAAGCGCCGGCCTTGGAAAGCATTTACAATGGGATGTTCCGGATTTTTTCCTATACGCGAAACGGCCTGTTTTTTACGCCGCTGTTGCTGGCCCTTGGGGCTTGCCTGCCCCGCTTTAAACATAAATGGACGCATACGGCCAATCTGGCCGCATTTCTCGCCTGCCTGGCCGGTATGGCGGCAGAAGCGCTGGTGCTGCGCGCGCTGGGCTGGCCGCGGCATGACAGCATGTATCTGCTGCTGCCGGCAGCATCCTTTTTTCTGATGCGTATGCTGCTTTGCCTGCCTGTACAGCCCGCTCCCAAGTTACGGCGGATCAGCGCCTGGATATACATTCTGCATCCGCTTGGCATTGTCGTCCTGCGTGCCGCAGCGAAACTGCTGCACGCACAGGCGTTGCTGCCGGACAACAGTCTGATTTATTTTTGCTGCATTTTTATCGGATCACTCGCCGCTGCCTGGATATTCTCAAGAACAGAAGCCCGGATACGGAAAAAACCGGATGCAGAAGGACGCGCTTGGGTAGAAATCGACGCGCAGGCCCTGCGGCATAACATACAATGCCTGCGGGCACAGCTTCCGGATCGCTGCGCGCTGATGCCGGTTTTAAAGGCCGACGCGTATGGGCACGGGGCTGTACTGTGCGCGCATATCCTGCGCGGCTGCGGCATAGACAGCTTTTGTGTTGCCTGCCTCAGCGAAGGCGTCGAGCTGCGCCGCCGCGGCATAGGCGGTGAAATCCTCATTCTTGGATATACGAATCCGTCTGACTTCCCTTTGCTGCGGCGCTGGAGGCTGACGCAGACAGTGCTTGACCGGGATTATGCACATGCACTTCAGGCTTACGGCCATCGCCTGCGTGTCCATATTGCAATTGACACAGGCATGCACCGCATAGGGCTTCCCGCTGAAGATTCCGAAAGCATTCTGGAGCTTTTCACGCTCCGCAATCTGCGCATAACCGGCGTCTACTCCCATCTATGCACCGATTCCTCCACGCCTATGGGAAAAACATACTGTCAAACCCAACAGCAGGCATTCCGCTCGGTACGGGAATTGCTTGCACAGCATGGCATCCCTGTGCCGAAATCCCATCTGCTGGCCAGCACAGGAATCCTCAGCGGATCCGAATTTTATGGCGACGCTGTGCGCCCCGGCCTCGCGCTGTATGGCGCCTGCAGCGAGGCACGAGCAGCAGGGCTTATGCCGGTATTATGCTGGAAAGCGCGGGTAGCTGCGCTCAAAACCCTGCAGCCGGGGGAAAGCGCGGGTTATGGCCGGCGTTTCACCGCCGTGCGGCAAACCCGCATCGCCGTCCTTTCTATCGGATATGCCGACGGGCTGCCGCGCGAGTTATCCAACGGGAAAGGCTATGTTCTGCTCGACGGGGAAAAAGCGCCTATTCTGGGCTGGATATGCATGGATCAGACCATTGTGGACATAAGCGATATCCCATCCGTTTCCGTCGGTTCAGAAGCCGTTGTGATCGGACGCAGCGGAGGACGGGAAATCTGCGCCTATACAATGGCATCGCAGTGCGCAAGCATCCCCAATGAACTGCTCAGCCGGATCGGCGCGCGCTGTGCGCGTATATGCCGGTGAGTTCTTCGCCGGTTTCCAGCTTCAGCATAAAAAACAATACCGCAGCAAAAAATGCAACCGGCCCAAAATAACCGGATGCATTTTTTGCTGCAAACATAAAATCCACAATTGAAAGGCCCCAATGGCATAGGTGCGCCTTATCGGCCCAATAGCCAGTCCGCAGAAACATCGAAAATATCTGTCAACGCTTTCAGTTCTTTATCTGTGACCGGACGTCTCTGCCCTTCCAGCAGGGACAAAGCAGACGTACCAATATCAATCCCGGCAACCTGGAGCTTTGCAAGCAGCTCCACCTGTTTCATCCCCTGCGCTGCCCGTAACTGTGTCACCCGGGCGCCGACAAGATTCCGGTCGCCCAGCGCAAGCTTTCTAATATTCACAGCAGTCCCTCCCCATTGTATTGTATGGAGAAGCTTGCTTTTTATATTTGGCAATGCCAAATATACGTATACAAATTTAGCCGGATGGGCCTGAATGTGCACATAATATTGGATGAGAAATGCCAATTTCACAGTGCGCATGCCGGGGATGTAGTACATATGCGCCCTTTATGTCCGCCCCTGTCTGGGCCGTCCTGAAAAGCACTTCCGACAAAAAGCTTGAAAAAGCGCGGCAATTTCGTATAATAGAAACAGACATATCTGCAAGCTAAAAAATATGATCTGAGGTGTGTATATGCTTACCGATCTTGAAATCGCACAGCGCAATACAATGCTGCCAATCCATCAGGTTGCAGAAAAACTGGGCATCTGCGAAGACAACCTGGAATGCTACGGCCGTTATAAAGCAAAGGTGGATCCTGCGGCCGCGGGTGCCGGCCGTCCTGACGGCAAGCTCATCCTTGTTACCGCAATAACGCCTACACCGGCCGGCGAGGGGAAAACCACGACGACGATTGGCCTTGCCGACGCAATGAAGCGGTTGGGCAAACGTGTTGTTGTCGCCCTGCGCGAACCGTCTTTAGGACCGGTATTCGGCGTAAAAGGCGGTGCAGCCGGCGGGGGATATGCACAGGTCGTGCCAATGGAGGACATCAATCTCCATTTTACAGGAGATTTCCATGCAATCGGTACAGCAAACAACCTGCTCGCCGCAATGCTTGATAACCATATCCACCAGGGCAATGCGCTGGGAATTGATCCACGCAGCGTAACCTGGCGCCGCTGCGTAGATATGAATGACCGGCAACTGCGCAATATAGTGGACGGGCTTGGCGGACGGGCAAACGGCGCACCCCGTGAAGATGGCTTTGATATAACGGTCGCTTCAGAAGTTATGGCGGTATTGTGCCTTGCAGAAGGAATTGCCGACTTAAAACAGCGGCTTGGCCGGATTATTGTGGCATATACCTACGATGGCCGCCCTGTTACCGCCGCAGACTTAAACGCAAACGGCGCAATGACCGCGCTTTTAAAAGATGCGATCCGCCCAAACCTTGTCCAAACGCTCGAACATACTCCGGCGTTTGTCCACGGCGGGCCGTTTGCCAATATCGCCCACGGCTGCAATTCTCTTATTGCGACGCGCCTTGCACTGCGTCTGGGTGATTATGCAGTTACGGAGGCGGGCTTCGGCGCCGATCTGGGCGCAGAAAAATTCCTGGACATAAAATGCCGTACAGCGGGCCTTCGCCCGTCTGCTGTCGTTGTCGTAGCGACAATCCGAGCGCTGAAAATGCATGGCGGCGTAAAAAAAGACGCGCTCAGAGAGGAAAACCTGTCTGCGCTGGAGGCAGGCATGCCCAATTTGCTGCGTCATGTGGAAAATATTACTACCGTTTACGGCCTGCCCTGTGTCGTCGCTATCAACCGTTTCCCGGATGATACGCAAGCGGAACTGGAATGCGTCCGCAGCGCCTGTGCACGTTTCGGAACTGCTGTAGAATGCAGCGAGGTTTGGGCAAAAGGCGGCGAAGGCGGCATTGCGCTTGCACAGGAGGTTATCCGCCTGTGCGAAACCGAAAACCATTTTTCTTTCTCTTATCCTCTTGAGATTCCAATCCCGGAAAAGCTGAAAACGATCGTCCAGCGCATCTATCATGGAAAGACCGCCGTCTTAACGCCGCAGGCACGCCGTGAAGCAAGACGGCTGACCGAACTGGGCTACGGCGGCCTGCCAGTCTGCGTGGCAAAGACCCAATACAGTTTTTCTGACAATCCCCGCCTTCTCGGCGCGCCGGAAGGCTTCACTGTTACCGTGCGCAGCCTGCGTTTAAGCGCCGGCGCCGGTTTCATTGTTGCCCTGACCGGTGATATCATGACGATGCCGGGCCTGCCAAAAACCCCAGCTGCCGAAAATATTGACGTCGATGAAAACGGCGTAATCCATGGGCTGTTCTAAACCTGATTTTTTATGTTCCGGCGGCGGTATGCAATGCATACCGCCGCCTTTGTCCTTCATAAAATCAATCGGACAATTCCCGCACCAGCGCGCGCATCTGCGATTTGGACGCCGCACTGCGCGCACGCTTCAGAATCTGCATACGCTGTGCCTCTGGCAGCGCATAAAACGCCTGCGCTGCAGCCGTATCCTGCGAAAGCGCCGCTGCAAAACCAAGCGGGATATCTGCGTTTGCCCGCATTCTGATCACCTCGCGCTTATTTTGCTGAACGCCTGGGATTTTATACGAAATTTTTTCCTCTGCACCCTGCGGAAAAGATATGTTAAATTTATATGAATCCATTCTCAAATATATTTTACGTAATCTTAGCGTCCCTCCGGATTCGAGAAGAAAACCCAATCATAAACGGATTTAAAACTGAATTTCCTGCGTCATCCACCAGAAAATCCATTTTTCTATGAAAAGAAAATCAAAACCCACGATTCGACAGGATTCGACTTTTTTACGATTTTGTGTTATAATATAACTATACAAAAGCTATGAATAATGCATCAGGGGTTTTTCCCTGGAAGCATTTGCAAACACGGGATTGCGTTTCACACAATGCCGCTCTATCGGGAAAAACAGGTTTACATATGGAAATAAAGCAAAAAGCAAACAGGATCCCAACACTTCATGCACTCCCAGCTGCCCCGCACAGCCCCTACCAGCAGATACCCGCCAACTGAAATCTGATCTTAAAGGAAAACTGCCCATGCCGCAAGATTTTACAAAGAAAATAAAAAAAGACTATACGATCCTTTGCCCCGATATTTTTCCCACGCACATGGAGCTTTTGCGCGGAATCTTTGAAATGTACGGCTACCATTTCGAGGTACTGCATTATGAAGGCAAACAGGTAATCGATACGGGTCTGAAATATCTCCACAATGATATATGTTATCCGGCCATCTGTTCCCTGGGCCAGCAGCTTTATGCGCTGCAATGCGGGGATTATGATGTACATAAGGTCGCGCTCATCATGTTCCAGACCGGCGGCGGATGCCGGGCTTCCAATTATATCTGGCTTCTGCGCCGCGCGCTGAAGAACATGGGACTTGGTTTCGTCCCTGTGATTTCCATAAGCTTCTCAGGGCTCGAGCATTACTCCGGTTTCCATTTAACGCCGGTTATGCTTTTAATGGGCATACGCGCGCTGGTATACGGCGACATGCTTTTGCTTTTAAAAAATCAATGCATGCCCTATGAAAAGGAGCAAGGGCAGACGCAGGCGCTGGTGCAGAAATGGACGCGACAGCTGACCGAACAGTTCCACCATCATCGCGGCTTGACGAACGCGAGCATGCGCAAAAACCTCCAGGCGATGGTGCGGGATTTCCATGAGATCCCAAAAGTTGCCCGCAGCCTTGTAAAAGTCGGCATTGTCGGCGAAATTTATGTCAAATATTCTTCTTTTGGCAACAACGGACTGGAAAAATTCCTTGCTTCCCAAGGTTGCGAATATATGATCCCCGGCGTATTGGGATTTTTACAATACTGTTTTGCCAATATGGACACGGATTACCGCTACTATGGCGGCAGCCGCATTGTGCGCAGGGCGGGCCATATCGCCGAGGCAATGGCACGCAGGCTGGAAAGGGCGATGCTTGATGCGCTGGCGCCTTACCCGGAATTTGCAGCGCCTGCCCCGTTTGAAAAGCTCAAATCGCTTTCAGACGCCGTCATTGACCGCGGCGTAAAAATGGGAGAGGGTTGGCTCCTTCCCGGCGAAACAGCCGAATTGATTGAAAAAGGGTATACCAACATCATTTGCGCGCAGCCTTTTGGTTGCCTGCCAAACCATATTGTCGGAAAGGGCGTTATCCGTACCCTCCGGTTGCGCTATCCACAGGCCAACATTTTCCCGATTGACTATGACCCGGGGGCTTCGCGCGTCAACCAGGAAAACCGGATTAAGCTGATGCTGGCCATCGCAAAGGAGGAACAGGCGAACCATGAAAAAACTCGGGCTTGACGTTGGCTCCACGACACTCAAATGCGTCGTACTCGATGAAAACAATACCATTCTTTACACAAGCTATGCACGGCACTTATCAAAAATCCTCGTGCAGACAGCGCAGCTGCTGCGCGATGTTGCCGCGCGCTTCCCCGGCGAACCGATGGCGGTATCTGTCGCCGGATCTGCCGGGATGGGCATGGCCAGTGAATTCTCCATCCCATTTGTCCAGGAGGTTTATGCTACGCGTCTCGCCGTCGGATATCTTGCGCCGCAGACCGACGTGGTAATCGAACTTGGCGGAGAAGATGCAAAAATCCTGTTTTTGAGCGGCGGTCTCGAGGTGCGGATGAATGGCACCTGTGCCGGAGGCACGGGTGCATTTATCGATCAGATGGCATCTTTGATGGATGTCACGCCCGATGCAATGGATGCGCTTGCCTCAGGGCATGAGAAAATCTATACCATCGCGTCGCGCTGCGGGGTATTTGCAAAATCAGACGTGCAGCCCCTTTTGAACCAGGGCGCACGTCGCGAGGACGTCGCCGCGAGTATTTTCTATGCAGTTGTCAACCAAACCATTTCCGGCCTTGCACAGGGACGGGAAGTTGCCGGACGGATCCTGTATCTCGGCGGGCCGCTGACCTTCCTGCCGCAGCTGCGTGCGAGTTTTGACGATGCGCTGGGTACGCAGGGCATCTGCCCGGAAAACTCCCTGTACTTTGTCGCCCTGGGCGCAGCCTATGCCGCCAGTGCGCAGGGCGCAGGGGTTGATCTGGAGACGCTTGCCGGACAGATTCTCGGCTACACACCGCATGAAAGCTACGCAGGGTGCACACGGCTGTTTACCGATGAAGCACAATATGCAGCCTTCTGCAAAAGGCACGAACAGGCCTCCGCAGGAATCCGCGAAATCGACATCCCGCACGGGGAAATGTTCCTCGGCATCGATGCAGGTTCAACAACCGTCAAGCTCCTGCTTTGTGACCGGGACGGTAATATTTTCCGGCCTTTTTACAGCTCGAACCATGCAAACCCCGTCCCGCTTGTCCGGGATTATCTGGAAAAGCTTTACCGGGATTTTCCGGATATCCATATCCGTGCATGCGCGGTAACCGGTTACGGCGAGGATATCATACGCTGTGCCTTCCATGCGGATTTCGGCATCGTTGAGACCATCGCGCATTATACCGCTGCAAAGAAATTCCGGCCGGATGTGGATTTCATCCTTGACATCGGCGGACAGGATATCAAGTGCTTCCAGATAAAAAACGGCGCAATTGACAACATTTTCCTCAATGAAGCCTGTTCTTCCGGCTGCGGGTCCTTTTTGCAGACCTTTGCCGCTGCGTTGGGCTATGACATTGACTCGTTCTCAAAGCTTGGTTTATTTGCTGAAAAGCCTGTGGACCTAGGTTCACGCTGCACGGTATTTATGAACAGTTCCGTCAAACAGGCCCAGAAAGACGGCGCAAGCGTCGGCTGTATCTCTGCGGGGCTGTCCATCAGCGTTGTCAAAAACGCGCTGTACAAGGTCATCCGCTGTGCAGACACCTCGGCGCTTGGGGAGCATATCGTCGTCCAGGGCGGCACATTTTTAAATGACGCGGTCCTGCGTGCATTCGAGCAGGAAACCGGCCGCGAGGTTATCCGGCCGCGCTATGCAGCTTTGATGGGCGCATACGGCGCAGCGCTTTATGCGCTGGAACACAGTGCCTCGCATAGCCGCAGTACCCTGCTGGACGCACAAGCTTTGCACAGCTTCCGGCACGAAACACACGCATTTACCTGTTCCGGATGCAGCAACCACTGCCGCCTGACACTCAACACCTTTGGCGGAAAAGACCGCTATATAGCGGGAAACCGCTGTGATAAACCCCTGAAGCTGCCGCAGGCCCGGGAACACTTTAATCTTTTTGCTTATAAAAACGCATTATTGGCAAAATATAAAGAGAACAAGCATATCCCAGGCAGGCTGACCATCGGCCTGCCAATGGGGTTGAACTTTTATGAGCTCCTGCCCTTCTGGTATACCTTTTTTGACGCCCTTGGGTTTAATGTCGCAGTCTCCCCGGTTTCCAGCCGCCAGCTCTACCTGGCGGGCCAGGCCACCATCCCCTCGGATACGGTCTGCTACCCGGCCAAGCTCATGCACGGGCATATCCAGGCGTTGCTTAACGAAAACGTCGATGCGATCTTTTACCCGGATATGAGTTATAATATCGACGAGCATCTCGGGGACCAGCATTTCAACTGCCCAGTCGTTGCCTATTACCCGCAGGTGATTCGCGCGAATATGCGTGCGTTGAAGGAAACTGTCTTTATCTGTGATTTCATCAGCCTGCATGCCCGCCGCCGTTTCCCTGCGCGCTGTAAACAGATTCTGGATCAATATTTCCCTGCGCGGCCGCTCAAGGAAATCCAAAATGCCGCCAAAGCAGCTTATGCAGCTTACGACGCATATCTGGATGACATACGCCGTACAGGCGCGCAGTACCTTTCAGCCGCTCGCAAAAAGCAGCTTCCCGTTATCGTTCTGGCCGGACGGCCCTATCATTTGGATCCCGAGGTTAACCATGGCATTGACGAACTGCTCTGCCAGCTTGGCGCCGTCGTTGTCAGTGAAGACAGCGTCAGCGCACAGGTAGAGAAATTCCCCGTATCCGTGCGTAACCAATGGACATATCACGCCAGGCTTTATGCCGCGGCGAAATTCGTCGCCCAGCAGGGCCCGGACGTCAATCTTGTCCAGCTTGTTTCCTTTGGCTGCGGGCTCGACGCAATCACGTCGGATGAAACCCGGTCTATTCTGGAAAATGCAGGCAAAATCTATACCCAGATCAAAATCGATGAGATTTCCAACATGGGCGCCGTAAAGATCCGCCTGCGCAGCCTCTTCTCTGTCGCCGCGGACAAAAACATAAAAAACGCCTGCCCGCAAGACGCCCCTTCCGGGCAAAACCCAGCGGAAAACCGCATTTCCAGTTCTATCCCCGCTGCTATGCTTTAACCTTCCCACAAAGGCAAAGTACAGCTTCTAAATCCGGAAATGTATTTATGAATTTCTGAAACAGGGAGCGATATGTTTATGAAGCAGAAGCATCCAGTCCATGCAGCGGAAGAACCTGTACACTCCGGCCCTGCGCCTGTTGTAGCAGATCCCAACGAGGGGCTTTCAGCGCAGCAGGTAATGGAACGCATGCGCGGCGGTTGCCTGAATGAAACGGTCGAGCCGCCTGTAAAAACCTTCCGGCAGATTCTTGTTTCCAATATCTTCACTTACTTCAACCTCGTTTTTTTCATTCTTGCCGCTGCGCTCATCGCAGTCGGTTCCTGGCGCAATCTGACCTTCATGGCCATCGTATTGGCCAATATCGGCATCGGAATCTTTCAGGAGCTTCGGGCGAAAAAAACGCTTTCAAAACTCAGCATCCTTTCTTCCCCCAAAGCGGCCGTAATCCGTGACGGTGTGGAATTGCAGATTGACGCTTCCAAAACTGTGCGCGACGATATTGTCATTTTCACAGCAGGGAACCAGATCTACGCCGATGCAGTTGTCATGCAGGGCAGCTGCCAGGTCAATGAATCGCTGATTACCGGGGAAAGCGATGAAATCCAGAAAAATCCGGGAGATCCGCTGCTTTCCGGAAGTTTCGTCGTCTCCGGTTCCTGCCGGGCACAGCTTACCGCTGTCGGGCGCGATTCCTACGTTTCCCGGCTGACAATGGAAGCCAAAAGCATTAAAAAGCCGCAGCAGTCGGAAATGATGAAGGCTTTAAGCCGCCTTGTCAAATGGATCGGCGTAATTGTAATCCCCTTTGGCATCATCCTGACGGTCAAGGAAATCGTGTGGCTTGACCGGGATATCGCCACCGGTGTGACCTCCACCGTCGCAGCGCTCATCGGGATGATTCCGGAAGGCCTTTATCTGCTGACAAGCCTTGCGTTGGCGACAGGCGTAATGCGCTTGGCCAGGAAGAAAACATTGGTACATGACCTGGCCTGTATTGAAACGTTAGCGCGGGTAGATACCCTATGCGTAGACAAGACAGGTACGATCACAGAAAGCAAAATGGTGGTTGAGGACGTCATCCCGCTGTGTAAGGATCGTTATATTGATTCGGATATCCGTATGATTATGGCCGATTATGTCTATGCCATGCAGGATGATAACGACACAATGGCGGCGCTGCGCCGCTATTTCACCGGTACTGTGCACCAGAAAGCGATTGAAACGCTTCCATTTACTTCCGCGAGGAAATACGGAGGCGTCTCGTTCGATCCCGAAGAAACCTATCTGCTTGGCGCACCAGAAATCCTGCTGGGCACGGTTTATGAAACCTACGCCTCCCAGATCGACGAATATGCGCATAAGGGCTGCCGGGTTCTTCTGCTTGCGCTCTACAGCGGTACGCTGGCTGATGAGAAACCAGATGCACAGCTTCTGCCTCTTGCGCTGATCCTTCTGAACAACAAAGTGCGCCCGCAGGCTCCTGCGACTTTTGCCTATTTTGCCGGGCAGGGCGTATGTGTCAAAGTTATCTCCGGCGACAATCCGACGACTGTTGGTGAAGTGGCGCGCCGTGCCGGCATCCCCAATGCAGACAAAGCGATTGACGCGCGCACACTGACCTCAACGCAGGCAATACGTGAAGCGGCATGCCAATATACCGTTTTCGGACGGGTTACGCCAGAACAGAAACGCGAGCTTGTCAGCGCCATGCGTGAAGCCGGGCACACGGTCGCCATGACTGGTGACGGCGTCAATGACGTCCTCGCCCTCAAAGCCGCCAATTGCTCCATTGCTATGGCGTCGGGCAGCGATGTCGCCTGCCAGGTTTCACACATCGTCCTGTTGAATTCCGACTTTTCCTCTATGCCTTCGGTTGTGGAAGAAGGCCGGCGTGTCATCAATAATATCGAACGTTCGGCGTCGCTGTACCTGGTTAAAAATATCTTTTCCTTTATCCTGGCATTTATCACATTATTTGCCTCGCTTCCCTACCCTTTTACGCCTGCCCAGCTGAGCCTGGTCAGCGCGCTGACCATTGGCCTGCCTTCGTTTGTACTGGCGATGGAGCCAAACAAGAACCGGGTCGAAGGGCGCTTTCTCTCCAACGTTCTCTACCGCGCCTTACCAGCAGCATTTACGGACCTTGTATTGATTACCAGCGCTTTGTTGTTCTATCTTGCTTTTCAGCTTGAGGAAGGGGCGTTATCGACGATCTGCACCGCTATGATCGGAATTGTCGGCCTTTTAATGGTACACCGTACGAGTCTCCCTTACAACACGCTGCGTCGGATCATGGTAGCCGGTGTAAGCACCGCATTCGCTGTCTCCTTTTTCTTCCTGAAAGACTTTTTTACCCTGTCGGTACTGCATTGGAGCGATACGCTGGTTTTAGTCGTTCTTGCGTTGCTGGCTTATCCGGCTATGGACCGGTTCACCGTCTGGTTCGACGCATTGCGCAGGTTCTTTTCAGGACATCTTCACCATCGCCGTCATGTTTAAAAAAATCTGCCAGGGCTCAAAGTCCCTGGCAGATTTTTTATTTGCTTTCCAAAGCCTCGCGCAGTTTCCGGCGCGGATCTGCTTCCACGTGGCAGCGTTCATCAAAAATAAAGGTCAGGCGGGTATCCGGCCTGTATTCCGGCCAGGGCAGCCCATCAAATGCAGGGTTGCCTGTGCGCACAAAAGCCGCCAGTGCGCCGGCAAAGCGTTTTGACATCTCCTCCATATAGGGATAATATACCAGCCGGAACTGCAGCGGAAGATCTGCCGTGTGCCAAGCGCCTTTACGCTGAGGCATGCGCGGATACGTTGCATCATAAGTATTAAGATAATGGTATACCGGTTTCGTCCGCAGCATATCGCAGGCATAAGCCATCGCTTCATGGAAAGCGTCGCCGCCCATACGCATCATGACAAAAGCGCGGAAATACTGATCCACCGGATCCAAGCCGGGTGTGCCGGTATCATATAGCGCTTGAATCACCGCGTCAACATTCTCCGGCGTACAGACGGTCTTGGCGCCGTTGGCCATGCGTTCCATGGGCCAGGTCAACAGATAATCGCGCAGGGTCTGGCGCGTCATGGAAAACGTCTCATGATCCGGCCAGCGGCTGTACATATTCGCCCATTCATCCTCGCTGCTGCCTATAACAATGGCCACATCACGCGCAGTAGGCGGGCTGCGGAATCCGCCCGTTGGATTAAACGGCAGGTTGATATCATCGCCGACCGGCTGGAGCCGGATCGGATTTGCCTTCAGCGCCTTAATGATTGAATACGGTGCGCAGTTAAGGATATCCCTCCAGTTTTCCTGCTCAATACCCATCGCGCTGAGAAGGGCAAGCGTCTGCTCAGCTGCTGTTTGGGTAGAAACCGTACCAGCCGGGCCGGAACCACTTTCCACAATTGCCTTCTGGAACAGGCCCTGTGCCTGCGGCATGGCAAGCAGCGTGCTGATCTTCATACCGCCCCCGGACTCACCCATAATCGTGACATTCCCCGGATCGCCGCCAAAAGCCGCAATATTATCCCGCACCCAGGTAAGCGCCAATACAAGATCCAACATACCGGCAGTCCCAGAAGACGCGTATGCCGGATCCAGCGCTCCAAGATACAAATAACCGAATGCATTAAGCCGGTGGTTGACGCCAACAACAACCAGATCGTTTTCCAGCGTAAAACGGTCTGCGCCGATCACAATCATGCCGGACCCGTCGCTGAAACCGCCGCCATGGATATAAACAAGCACTGGACGGCGGTTCCCATCCACCGCCGGAGTATTGATATTCACCGTCAGGCAGTCTTCATCCATATATTCCGGCATCGTAAAATGGAAAATTCTGCGCCGTCCGCCGCAATTATAATCCCCCGGTGTGCCGGGAATATTGCCAACGCTTGCGCCGGGCTGCCAGCAAAGCGGCGGATTGTGGATACACGCACGCACACCCTCCCAGTCCGGGGCAGGCCTCGGCGGCATAAATCGGCCCGCACCCGCGCAGCTCGCGCCATAAG
The DNA here is from genome assembly GCA_934546935.1 of uncultured Eubacteriales bacterium. Classification (GTDB taxonomy): domain Bacteria; phylum Bacillota; class Clostridia; order Oscillospirales; family QAMX01; genus CALWJF01. The sequence continues at coordinate 209,584 of CAKTEH010000001.1, read as the reverse complement.
GGATTCCACGGAAAACCGATGCGCCTCCAATATATTCCCCGCTTACTTTCCCGTGCGTAGTGTTTGCCACCGGCACGCCTGCCGGTCCCCTTTGATTTACCATACCACACACTCCTGTTTTTCAGATTGTTTTCAGTATAGCACGGCTTTCCAAGGAACACAAACCTCCCATACCGCCAGCCAAACGCCTGTCCGCACAAAAAAACCGGGGCAAGCAGTACCTTGCTTACCCCGATATGGCAATCGTCCCGACTTTAATGGTATTTATTGCCCCGGCGTTCCGTGCTGCCGGCGTTGCAATTTGTCTTATCGCAACGCCGCTTACATCCAAAGAGCGGCTTTTTTGCATTATTGCTTATTTGCCGAAAGCAACTGTGCAGGCAGCTATCGGTTCTGTGCCTCTATCCATGGGGCTTTCCTGCGGAAATATCGTCCTTTCGGTTACTATGCTCGGGATTTTGATAACCGCCCCGCTTGGCGCGCTTGGAATTGATTTAGGCAGTAAAAAAATTCTTAAAAGTGAAATCAGATAAATCGTCATTCGCGCCGGCATCCATTTAAAGGGCGCAAGTAAGCAAAAATAGTGCACCCCTCCCTGCGAATAACTGCATTGTCTTAAGCTTATATGAAGATGGATAGCCGCATTTGCCTATACCCAAGTATGGGCAAGTAAAGCAAACTATCAAACCCAACAGCCCAACAAATGCCCATAAAAATCAACGAATACCCACAATTTAAGATTGCCTCTGCATTTGTGACGTAAAAGCCCATATAAAACAGAAACAGCTATGAAAAATTTCTACGTAAATTCAGATAAGCAGGATCAGCCTGAGAGCTGATTTTCATTTACGTTTTTGTTTTCAATCGTGCATTTCGGCTTTCAAATCTGATACTGCAAAATCAAATCCGAAAACCAAAAAATACAGCTACAAGCACAAAAAACCCAGCTTCCTAGATGGAAGCTGGGTTTTTCATTTGGCGGAGAGGATGGGATTCGAACCCATGTGCGCTTGCGCGCAAACTGATTTCGAGTCAGCCCCGTTATGACCACTTCGATACCTCTCCATATCAACAGACACCCGACACCGAGAAACATTGTTTATTATACTCAATTTCCAGTGGGAAGTCAAGGATTAATTCGGAAAGCGTTTTTAAAAAGCGGTGTGTACCGGGGATGTACACACCGCTTGAAATCCGGATTCACCTACTACCCTTCTACCCGGCAGAACAGGCCGTCGGCCCCACTGTCGACAACAATAGTGGCTCCTGCATGCAGCTCGCCGCCAAGCAGCGTTTTAGCAATGAGCGTTTCCGCCTTTGCCTGCAGGTAACGCTTTAACGGACGCGCGCCATAAACCGGGTCATAGCCATTTTCAATAATATGCTCCTTTGCCGCATCCGTAAAATGCAGCTTTACCATTTTGTCAGCAAGCCGCTTGGAAAGGTTTTCAATCTGAATGTCGATAATCTTGGTAATATCGGCTTTGGTCAACGGATTAAAGAAAATAATCTCATCAAGGCGGTTCAAAAATTCAGGACGGAACGCCTCTCGCAGCTGCGCATGAATCGCCGCTTTTGCTTGTTCTGAAACCTGTCCGGATTCCGTAATACCATCAAGCAGATACTGTGAACCGAGATTCGAAGTTAGGATGATAATGGTGTTTTTAAAATCGACTGTACGTCCCTGGCTGTCTGTCACACGGCCGTCGTCAAGGATCTGCAGCAAAATATTAAACACATCCGGATGGGCTTTTTCGATCTCGTCGAAAAGCACAACGGAATATGGTTTGCGGCGTACAGCTTCTGTCAGCTGCCCGCCTTCTTCATAACCGACGTATCCAGGAGGCGCGCCGATAAGACGGGATACAGAGAACTTTTCCATATACTCGGTCATATCGATACGCACCATATTGTGCTCATCGTCGAAAAGCTGTGCAGCCAACGTTTTTGCAAGTTCCGTCTTGCCAACGCCAGTAGGGCCAAGGAATAGGAAAGCGCCAATGGGCTTTTTGGGATCCGCAATGCCGGCCCGGGAACGGATAATCGCTTCTGTGACCAGCCGTACAGCCTCATCCTGCCCGATCAAACGCTTATGGATTTCATCATCCAGATGCAGGATCTTCTCGCGCTCCCCTTCCATCAGTTTTGAAACCGGGATTCCTGTCCAGCGTGCGACGATATCAGCAATTTCCGTATCGGTTACCGTATCGTGTACCAGAGTATTGTTGTTTTTCTTATCTTCACTTTCGGCCGTCGCTTTCTCCAGACGTTTCTCCAGCTCCGGAAGCGTGGAATATTTCAGCTTCGCGGCTTTTTCATATTCATAATTTCGCTGCGCTGCTTCAATTTCCGCATTTGTATGCTCAATTTCCTCTTTGATATGGCCGACCTCTTCGACCTCTGCCTTTTCCGCCTCCCACCGGCTCTTCATAGCATTGAATTCATCTTTCAGCCCGGACAGCTCACCGCGCAGCGCCTCAAGCCGTTGGCTGGACAGCGCATCAGACTCTTTTTTCAGCGCCATTTCCTCAATTTCCAACTGCATAATCCGGCGGCGGATCGTATCCAGTTCTTCCGGCATTGAATCAATTTCTGTACGCACCGTCGCACAGGCTTCATCGACCAGGTCAATCGCCTTATCCGGCAGGAAACGGTCGGAAATATAGCGGTCGGATAGCGTTGCCGCTGCAACCAAGGCATTATCATGGATCCGTACGCCGTGGAAAACTTCATAACGTTCCTTCAGGCCGCGCAGGATTGAAATCGTATCCTCCACGGTCGGCTCATCCACCATAACCGGCTGGAAACGGCGTTCCAGAGCTGCATCCTTTTCAATATATTTGCGGTATTCATCCAGCGTAGTAGCGCCGATACAATGCAGCTCCCCGCGTGCCAGCATCGGTTTCAGCAGATTCCCTGCATCCATCGAGCCCTCCGTACGCCCCGCGCCAACGATATTGTGAATTTCATCGATAAACAGGATAATCTTTCCTTCGCTGCGTTTAATCTCCTCAAGCACCGCCTTAAGCCGCTCTTCAAATTCACCGCGGAATTTTGCGCCGGCAATTAGCGCGCCCATATCCAGCGCAAAAATCGTTTTATCCTTTAACCCCTCCGGCACATCACCGCGCACAATACGCTGGGCAAGCCCCTCGGCAATTGCCGTCTTTCCGACGCCGGGTTCTCCGATGACCACTGGATTATTTTTTGTTTTACGCGAAAGGATCCGGACAACGTTGCGGATTTCCGTATCGCGGCCGATTACCGGGTCAAGCTTCCCGTCACGGGCCCGGGCGACAAGGTCGGTACCGTATTTTTCCAAGGCTTCATAGGTTGCTTCAGGATTGTCGCTGGTAACGCGGCTGGTCTTTACCTTTGCAAGTTCGGCGGAAAAGCCTTCCCGGCTTATTCCGCGGCGGCGGAACAAATCACGCAGCGCCGGGGTCGGATGGTCAAAAATCGCCAACATAATATGTTCTACAGAGACATAATCGTCCTTCCCACGTTCGGCCAGTTTCTCTGCTGCTACCAAAATACGTTCCGTTTCCGTGGAAATATAAATCTTCCCCGGCTCAATACCAGAGCCCGTTACCTGTGGCAGCTGCGTAATAATTGTATCCAGTTCGCCAAGGAGCATATCCGGATCGAGCCCCTGCCTGCGCAGCAAAGAAGGGATCAATCCTCCATCGGCGTCGAGCAGCGCGTACAGCAAATGCTCCGGCGTAACCGCCTGATTATGGTTCTCTATGGCAATATTCTGCGCCTGGTTAATGGTTTCCAGCGCTTTCTGCGTAAATTTCTGTGCATTCATAGTTTCACCCTCCCGTTTCTCCGCATCCACGGCAGCTGCCGTGGAGCTTCACTTTTGAAATGCAAGTTCAGAGAATGATAGGTTCTGTTTTTAAATAACTTAAATAACGGCGCTCCAGCTCCTTCATCGTAGTGCCGCCGCCGACCGTCAGCTTCATACAGCTGTCAAAAAGCTTAATATAATTCGAAATTGCCCCGGCAATGTCCTCGATGTTGTAATTTTTATCATGAGGAACCGAAAAGCTCCGGGTAAATCGGTTATCATACAGGGCATACTGTGGGACCGCCACACCGCGCGAGGGCAGATAGCTGCGTTCCAACTGCGCCCAGATCTTGAAAAAACCCGTAAGCGTCTCAATCAATACAGCCGATTGGGTACGATAGATCACGCTCAATTCACCCAGCGCGCCGCCACCATCGCGGTAAAGCTGCACCTCATATTTCACCGTCGGGCGGTATTTATACTCCAGACTGCTTTTTAAGGACATCGTCGTCTGGTTCGGATAAGCGAAAGCAACAAGCTCCCGATTGGGCGCCATCAGCGATTCAACCGCGTGGAAAATATCTTCAATCCGCTTTTCCGGCGTCATGATTGAAACATATTCCGCGAGAATCTGATTGATCAGGTTCGACCGGTTGGTACCCCGGCTGTGCGCAATCAAATCAATTTCACGGACCACATCGTCGGAAAGCATCAGGGAATATAATGTCTTCTTCATGGTTCCACTCCTTTTCTTCATTTCCTATTGTAACGCCGTTTCTTTAACTTGTCAATAAATTTATATAAATTTTATATCCAATTATATAATCATCTATCAAAAATTATTTGCACATTTTACCTAAATCGGGGATCATTTTATAAATAAAAATCCGGAAATGTTATTGACATATGCCAGAAAAAATGTTATTGTAAATGTGAAAGCAGCATATGCCAAAAACAACAGGGAGGAACAGCTCTATGCCCAGGCCAAGAAAATGCCGGAAAGTCTGCTCTTTACCCAAAATGCAGGCATTTTTCCCATCCGGAAACCAGAAAAACGAATGTGTGATTACGCTGACTGTAGATGAGTATGAAACAATCCGCCTGATCGATCGGGAAGGCTTTTCACAGGAAGCCTGCGGCGAATTTATGCAGATTGCGCGCGCAACTGTCCAGCAGACTTACAATACCGCACGCAAGAAACTGGCGGACATGCTGGTTGAAGGATGCAGCCTGCGGATTGAAGGTGGAGATTATCGCCTGTGCGATGGAAAAGAGGAACGCTGCGGTTGCGGAGGCTGCCCGCGTCATCGCTGCACCAGTTCCTGCAGTGCACACCGGACGGAAACGGAGCCTCCGGTTTGAAAATTACGGTTTTAAGCGAAAATACCGTTGGCCGCGCTGGGCTGCGGGCGGAGCACGGCTTGAGCCTGTATATTGAGACTGCAAAGCGGAAATTTCTCTTCGACACCGGGCAGGGTACATTATTTGCAGAGAATGCGGATAAACTGGGCATAGATTTGGCACAAGCGGATTGTGCAGTCGTCTCTCATGGACATTATGACCACGGGGGCGGACTGCATACATTTCTGCTGCGCAACACCCATGCGCCGGTTTATATCAGCCGCTATGCTTTCCTGCCGTATTTTTCCGGCAGCCGCTATATTGGGCTTGATGTTTCCCTGGCCTCTCACCCCCGGTTCATTTTTACCGGAGATTCCTACCGCATTGACCACACGGCGCAGTTGATCAGCTGCCATGGGATGCCCTCCACCCCAGCTGTAGGGAATATCGGGATGAACCGTATGGACAAAGGCAAACTTGTGCCGGACAATTTTCTCCATGAGCAATTCCTTCTGATAGAAGAAAACGGGAAACGCATTGTCTTTGGCGGCTGCGCGCATAAAGGTATCTCCAATGTAATCTGTTGGCTTCGTCCGGATATCTACATAGGAGGATTCCACTTTAAAGCGATCAACCCGGAAACGCAGGGCTGTTCCGTACTCGGAAAAACCGTGCAGCTTTTGCAATGTTTTCATACGCAGTATCTGACCTGTCATTGTACGGGCGAAGGCGCATATGCTTTCCTGAAACAGCGTATGGGCGAACAGCTTTCCGCAGTCCGATGCGGGGACAGCATAGAAATTTAAACTTTTTTAAATCCATAAATCCAAAAAAGGAGCTGTAAAAAATGAAAATTGCTGTAACGTATGACAAAGGAGAAGTATTTCAGCATTTTGGCCATACAGAAACCTTCAAACTGTATGAAATCTCAAACGGAAAGGTAGCGGCATCCCAGGTATGCAGCACACAGGGCAACGGGCATTCGGCTTTGGCGGGTTTCCTGAAAGCGCAGGGCGTCGATACGCTGATCTGCGGCGGAATCGGCGGCGGCGCACGCATGGCATTGGATGAAGCCGGCATCGCTTTATATGGCGGCGTATCCGGCAATGCGGACGCCGCAGTAGATTCGCTTTTGAACGGTCGGCTGCAATACAATCCAGACATAGTGTGTAATCATCATGCACATGCGCAGGGCGAATGCGGACATCACGGCTGTGGAAACCATAGCTGCAAAAAATAAGGATAACAAGCAAAAACCCGGCGTACCTGGAGCTCAGGTACGCCGGGTTTCCATAAATCAGCTACATATGGAACTATATTTGCCTTCAGGCGGTATTCAGCGTCTTTTATGCCTGTACATTCCGGAAAAACGCTACGGCAATTGCACCAGGCCCGGCATGGGTACCGATTGTACCGCCTACCGTCCCGATAGGAAGCGACTGTGCATGCGCCTGCCAAAGATAGGCATTGTCCTGGATATACTTGCGCAGGAGCGTATCGTTCAGCCCCGTATAACCCAATGCATAAGGCATGGTAAAATCAATGCCGCCTGCATCTGTAATCTGTTGCGTTAACAAGTTGTTGCCATTTTTAGATCCGCGCGCGTTTCCCAGCATAACCACTTCCCCATCTCTAACCCCAATAACTGGTTTGATGGAGAGCATTTCGCCGACAATCCCCTTGGTTTTGGAAATACGGCCGCCGCGGCGGAGATATTCCAGAGTATCCAAAAGTGCAATCAGGCAGATGTTTTTCTTTGCTTCTTCCAGCGCCGCCACAATAGAACGCGCATCCATTCCGCGTCGTATCAGACGGAACGCATATTCCACAAGAATTCTCTGGCCGACGCATACGGTTTCACTGTCTATAAGATAGATTTCACCACCGCATTCCTGTGCCGCAATGTTCGCGCTCTGATAGGTTCCCGACAGATGGGAGGACATTGTAATTACGATAATCGTTTCTCCCGCCGCCTGCGCCGCCCGGAAAGCTTCCGCAAAAGCAAAGGGCGGAACCTGGCTTGTTGCCGGCAGGTTTTCGCACTCAATCAGTTTTTCATAAAAAGCATGATGCGATAAATCCACGCCGTCAAGATATTCTTCCGTACCAAAATGAATACTGATCGGAAGTACCGTAAGCCCTTCAAAACCAGCATCGGTCAAATCGGACGCCGAATCGGTAATAATGCGTATATTCATATTCTTCCTCCTGTCTGTTCCAGCTCCACCTCCGGCCGGGATACAGCCGCCGGGGTAATCGTCTCCAAATTTTCAGCAATGCGGTACAGGCTGGCATACATGCTTTCCCGGGCTTCAGTTTCCATCCCCCGCGCCGCCCGAAAAACAATACCGCAAATCAACTCACCGATCCGGAGAGAAATATCTCGTCCGGCTGCGGTCAGAACCGCAGGTGCACGGTACCGGCGTACCGACTCCGGATATTCAATCAGTCCGCGTTCCTGCAGCTGCGCCAACACGCGGGATATTGCAGCCTTATCGATCGAAATCAGGCGGCAAAGTTGGGCGGCAGTCAGACCCTCCTCGTGTCGGGACAAATAAAAAAGGCTCATTACATGCGGACCCTTTAATCCCAGTTCCCGCATTTCCAGATCCTTAATCTTCTGAATCTGCTTATGGATTCTGGAAATTATGCGGACAAACTCTTCAAAGCGGTCAAACTCCTGTGACGCAGCATTTTCCAAACCCTGATCCATCCTTTCAATCTTTTTGCAATGTTGATTCCTCAACATTATAAAATATTAATGTTGATTTGTCAACCTTTGTATTCCATATTTTTAAAAAGTCCCCCGCAGCCGGAAGACGGAATCTTCCCGGCTGCGGGGGACTTTTTTTCAAAACCGGGCGTCGGATAAAAAAACGAAAAACACCCATTTTTTATACATATTTTTCGTACACTGCGGCTCGGCAGTCCTTTAGAGTTGCTGTGCCTCTTCCCCATCCATCAAGGCGATTTTAAGCATAATCGCACACTCAATGCGCTTGCGGAACAGCTCGCAGCCGTATTCATACACCCCGCGTATGTCTCCGGTGGCGTGATAGGCATTTGCCGCGCAGCCACCTGCACAGTAAAGCTTTGCCCAGCAGTTCTCGCAGCCCGGACGGGTATATGCGTTGGAGGATGCGAATTTATCGCGCAGAGCCGTATTGGTCACGCCGGTATAGATATCGCCCATTTTATAAGCTTCGTCGCCAACAAACTGATGGCAGGGATACAGATCCCCCCAAGGTGTGACAGCAAGATATTCCGTTCCTGAGCCACAGCCGGAAACCCGTTTATAGATACACGGACCCTCTGTCAAGTCGAGCATATAGTGATAAAAAGTAAAACCGCAGCCTTTCTTCTCACGCCGGATCATCTCGCAGGCCAGTTCCTCATATTGTCGGAAGAGAACAGGCAGATCCGCATCGGTCAGTTCACACGGATCGCCCGGCGCACAGACAACCGGCTCCATACTCAATTCTGTAAAGCCAAGATCCGCCATATGCAAAATATCCTGCAAAAAATCGGTATTATAATGCGTATAAGTCCCGCGCATATAATAACTTCGGCCTGCGCGCGCAGCGACAAAGCGGCGGAAATTATCAATAACCTTGCGGTAGCTTCCATTTCCTGCATAGTCACGGCGGAACCGGTCGTGCACCTCCTCCCGTCCATCCAATGAAAGCACAACATTATGCATTTCCCGATTACAGAATTCCGTGACCTCATCATCGAGCAGCACGCCGTTGGTTGTAAGCGTAAAACGGATATTTTTGTTGTGCAGCTTCTCCTGTTCACGGCCATAGGCAACCAGCCGTTTGACAACATCCCAATTCATCAATGGCTCCCCGCCAAAGAAATCGATATCCAGGTTACGGTGCGCACCCGAATTTTCGATCAGAAAATCCATGGCACGGCGGCCAACTTCATAAGACATAACCGCACGTTCGCCATGGTATTTGCCTTGGCTGGCAAAACAATAGGAACAGTTTAAATTACAGGTGTGCGCCACATGCAGGCACAGCGCTTTTACAGCAAAGTGGTTTTTCCGGTAAACCTTGGCGATCCCGGCGAACTCGTCCTGCGTAAACAGCTTTCCCTGCTGCTTCAGCGCTTCAATATCAGCCAGACATTCCTCAACTTCCACGCGTGTAACCGCAGGATCCGCCGCATACTTTTCTAGGGTTTGTGCAATCAAATCTTCCTTCGGCAGGGTTTCATAACCGGCAATCAGGTCATAGGCAACGTCATCGACAATATGGATGGAGCCGGAAAAGACGTCGAGCACAATATTGTATCCATTTAGTTTATACTGATGTATCATAAATCTACTCCCGCATGGAAACAGGAGCTCATAACCGAGATTACGAGCTCCTGTTGATCCTGATTTTACTTGCTTACTTATTCTTATTCTCGCAAGCCTGGTTGGCAACGCCGCAGGAGGTCTTGCAGGCGGACTGGCAGGATGTCTGGCATTCGCCACAGCCGCCGGTCTTAACAGACTTATTCAGGTCACGGGTTTCAATGGTACGAATTCTCTTCATATGAATAACTCCTTTTCCGGATTGGTTCCTTATTCTAGTATACGCATCTTCCGCACATCTGTCAAGAGCGGCGGAGAAAAAGTGTATTTACGCACCCGCAAGTGAGCCGGTTTACGCCTTCGGCTCTGGGAAAAACGGCTCTCCGTCCCAACACAGCAAAAGACCGCACAAACAATACCTCAGACAATTATTTCATCCAGCGGCCGCTTCGGTACATGCAAAATCCCGTCCGGCGTCAGCCAGTATTTATACGCATCCGGCGACGTCATCTCCACCGCCACTGGTTTCTGCGCCGGATAGCCAAGCGCCATTACAAGGCTTAATTCCAGATGTGCGGGGATTTCAAATTCCGCACGCAGCGCCGCACGGTCAACCGCACCCATCATGCAGGAACCGATCCCCATTTCCAACGCTGCCAGCGTGATATTCTGCGCCGCAATCCCCACATCCATTTCGTAACCAGACGCACGGATATCCGTATCCGCAAGGATAAAAATATAAGCAACGGGTTCCTCTCCCGGTTTTGGATCCCCTTCCGGAGCAATCGCTCCCGCCCAGCGCACATGCGGGAACACCCGTGCCGCGCCTGCAGCACCGACCAGCTTATACTTCAACGGCTGAAGATTTGAGCCGGAGGGAGCATAACGCGCCGCTTCCACCAGTTCACGCAGAATATCCTCGCTGACCGGTTCCTGCCGGAATTTACGGATCGTCCTCCGGGTATAAATGGCTTCTCGTACTTTCATCTGAAAACCTCCAGGCTTTGTACCGCCCATAACATCTATAATGGCTTCAGTATATCATACCGAGGCGCGTTTTCACAATCCCCTGTATATAAGAAGTTTTTGCGCTGTCTCCCGGCCGCTAAAAAGTGCCGTTTTTTCTTAATCTGTCTCTTATCTGTCAATTCCCCATATAGAAAAACAGACAATCAACAAAAGCTTTTTATTTTTGCCCCGGAAATTTATATAAAAATTCATACAATTTTTTGATTCCAACTATTGACAAGGAAATAAAACAGTGGTAGAGTAGTTTTAGCACTCGGGAGATAAGAGTGCTAAGCCAAAAAAGCCGGATAAGCAGAAAGGGAGCGGATACAAATGGAACTGAGCGAACGCAAAAAGCAAATCCTGAAAGCCATTGTAGACGACTATGTCCAAACTGCGGAACCGGTCGGCTCCAAAGCCGTCACCCTTCGGTTGAATACCAATATCTCTTCCGCAACAGTCCGCAATGAAATGGCTGAACTGGAAAGGCTTGGATACCTTGAGCAGCCGCATACTTCCGCCGGACGCGTCCCTTCCAATTTGGGGTACCGGCTCTATGTAGACGAACTAATGAACCAGTATACGCTGACACGGCATGAGATTGACGATGCAGTCCAGTCCGTATCCCTGCGTATGGGGGAGCTGGACCGGCTGATCACAGAAGCTGGCCGGATGGTTTCCGAGCTGACTAACCAGCCTGCCATCGCAGTCAGTCCGGTTTCCGAGGGGGAGGCTGTGCGGCGTTTTGAGGTCATTCGCGTCGACGAATCCACCGTGGTGCTGGTGTTGGTTACCACCTCTGACCTGATTAAAAACCGGATCTGCCATTTAAGCTTTCCGCTTTCTGATCTTGAGGTCGCCGCGGCCAACCGTGCGCTTAACGCGCATTTCACCAATATCCCAATTGAAGAACTGACCGACGCACGCATTACACAAGCTGAATACGAATCCGGGATGGAGATCACAGAATTGCTGGTTGCCGCTATCGATTTTGCATCTGAAGTACTTCGGCTTGTCCTACAGCGCGATGTATATCTTTCCGGCGCTTCGAGAATCCTGAATTATCCGGAATTCCATGAGCCTGGTAAGGCAATGGCGCTTTTGGAATGCATTGCCGACCGCGATACAATTTCCTTCCTTCCCTGTCCGGACGAACGGCATCCGGTCCGCATCCGCATCGGCACGGAAAACCGCATTGAACCTCTGCGGGATGCAAGCATCGTAATGACCTCGTATAAAACCGCGAAAGGCGCCACCGGGCTTCTCGGCGTCGTCGGGCCGACGCGCATGGACTATGCAAAAGTAAGCGCACGGCTGAAACGCTTTGCCGACGAGCTCAGCGACCTATTAAACAGTTAGCACAGGAGTAACGACATGAAGAAAAAACCGGAAGACCAAAACATAAACCAGGAAAACGCCGCCCCGCAGCCGGATCCTGCACCGCAGCAGGAAGCCGCCAGCGAAGCAGTCCAGCAGGACGAACAGAAAAACGAATGGGAACTGCAGCTGGAAGCTGCCAATGCCGAGCTTGCCTTATCCAAAGACAAATATCTGCGCATAGCGGCTGAATACGAAAATTACCGCAAACGCAGCGCGCGCGAGCGTGACGCCATTTTCTCAGATTCCACAGCACAGGCGGTATTAACACTTCTGCCGGTGTTGGACAACCTGGAGCGTGCGGCAGCGCAGCCGACTGACGACGAGGCGTTTGCAAAGGGCGTCGCCATGACGCTGGAACAGTTCTACGAATGCCTGAAAAAGCTGGGAGTTACGGAAATTGAAGCGCAGGGCGCGCAGTTCGATCCAAATTTCCACAACGCGGTAATGCACGTCGAACAGGAAGGCTGTGATGACAATACCATTGTGGAAGTGTTCCAGAAGGGCTTCAAAATTGGCGATAAAGTCATTCGTCATGCAATCGTTAAGGTTGCAAACTGACAGGCTTTCACATAAATATAAAAACAAGAATCAAAAGGAGCGTATAAATTATGTCTAAAATCATCGGAATCGATTTGGGTACCACAAACTCATGCGTCGCCGTTATGGAAGGCGGCGAACCCGTTGTAATCGCAAACGCGGAAGGCGCGCGTACGACTCCGTCTGTCGTCGCATTTGCCAAAACCGGCGAGCGTATGGTCGGTCAGGTTGCGAAGCGCCAGGCTATTACCAACCCGGAACGCACCATTATTTCCATTAAGCGTGAAATGGGTTCCAATTATAAAGTCAATATTGACGCGAAAAGTTATTCCCCGCAGGAGATTTCCGCAATGATCCTGCAGAAGCTTGCCGCTGACGCTTCCGCCTATCTCGGCGAAAAAGTTACACAAGCTGTCATCACCGTCCCGGCCTATTTTACAGACTCCCAGCGTCAGGCTACTAAGGACGCCGGAAAAATTGCCGGGCTTGAAGTCCTGCGCATTATCAATGAGCCAACCGCAGCGGCGCTTGCTTACGGCGTTGACAAAGAGCATGACCAGAAGATCATGGTCTATGACCTCGGCGGCGGTACCTTTGATGTTTCTATCCTTGAAATCGGCGACGGCGTACTGGAAGTTCTTGCGACGGCCGGCAATAACCGTCTCGGCGGCGATGACTTTGATGAGCGCGTCATGAACTGGATGGCCAATGAATTTAAAACGGCCAACGGCATTGACCTGCGTTCGGACCGTATGGCCATGCAGCGGCTGAAGGAAGCCGCAGAAAAGGCGAAAATCGAGCTTTCCGGCATGACTTCCACCAATATTAACCTGCCGTACATCACTGCGGATGCCACTGGTCCGAAGCATCTGGAGCTGACGCTGACGCGGGCAAAGTTTAACGAGCTGACCGCCGATTTGGTTGAAAAGACCATGGATCCGGTACGCCGTGCTATGAGCGACGCCGGCCTTTCAGCATCCGATCTGGAAAAAGTGCTGCTTGTCGGCGGTTCTACCCGTATTCCTGCAGTCCAGGACGCTGTTAAGAAATTTACCGGTAAAGAGCCGTTTAAAGGCATCAACCCGGATGAATGTGTAGCAGTCGGCGCTGCGATTCAGGGCGGCGTGCTTTCCGGCGAGGTCAAAGATGTCCTGCTGCTCGACGTCACCCCGCTGTCCCTTGGTATTGAAACTCTTGGCGGCGTATTTACAAAGCTGATTGACCGCAATACCACCATCCCGACAAAGAAGAGCCAGGTATTCTCCACTGCTGCAGACGGACAGCGCAGCGTCGAAGTCCACGTCCTGCAGGGCGAGCGCGAAATGGCCGCTTACAACAAAACGCTCGGTCGTTTTACACTTGACGGTATCGCTCCGGCTCCGCGCGGCGTACCGCAGATCGAAGTCACCTTCGATATTGACGCCAACGGAATCGTGAATGTTTCTGCGAAGGATCTCGGTACCGGAAAAGAGCAGAATATTACCATTACCGCCTCCTCCAACCTTTCGCAGGATGAAATTGACCGCGCAGTCCGCGAGGCTGAGCAATTTGCAGCGGAAGATAAGAAGCGCCGTGAGGAAACGGACACCAAAAACCGCGCGGATCAGGTTATTTATCAGACAGAAAAGCTTTTGGAAGATAATAAGGATAAGTTTACCGATGCAGATCGCGCGCCGGTCCAGGCTGCGCTTGATGCGTTGAAGAATATTTCCGGCGGTACAGATTACGAAGCCATCAAGGCGCAGTGTGAAGAGCTGGAAAAGAAAGTCTATGACCTGTCCGCAAAACTTTACCAGAATGCAGCGCCGCAGGGTGACGGTCAGTCTTATGCAGGCTACGATGCAGGCGCAAATCCGGGCGCAAATGCCTCCGGAAACGCAAACAACAGCGGCGAGGGGTATTATGACGCCGACTACACCGTTGTGGACGACGACAATAACGATAAAAAATAAGTCCACACTTTCTCCGGTCAGGCTTTTGCCTGGCCGGGGTTTTCCCCTACTTTTATAAGGATAAACAAAAATCCAGCTTATAGCTGGATTTTTTGGAGGAACACTGATGGCTGATAAACGCGATTATTATGAGGTCCTAGGCGTCGAACGCTCTGCGTCCGACGACGCGATTAAAAAGGCCTATCGTGCACTGGCGAAAAAATATCATCCGGATTTGCATCCAGGCGATAAAGAGGCAGAAGCGCATTTTAAAGAAATCAACGAAGCATATGAAATGCTTTCCGATGCAGATAAACGTAAAAAATACGATGCTTACGGCTTTGCAGGCGTAGACCCGAATTACGGTGCGGGCGATGCGTCCGGATTCGGCGGTTTTGGCGGCGGCTTTCAGGACTTTGATCTGGGCAGCATCTTCGACAGCTTCTTCGGCGGCGGTGGCGCCGGACAGCAGACGCGACGAAACGGGCCTGCAAAAGGCTCCAACCTGCGTGCATCCATTCCGTTGGCCTTTGAAGAGGCCGCTTTTGGCTGCAAAAAAACAATTGAAATCAGCCGCGTAGAAAAATGTGACGACTGTGCAGGCACCGGAGCAGCCAAAGGTTCAACGGTGGAAACCTGCCAGGTATGCCATGGCTCAGGCGCCGTACGCACAACGCAGCGCACACCCCTGGGCGCATTTACAAGCTCCAGCCCCTGTACCGCTTGCCACGGAACGGGTAAGGTAATCAAAAATCCCTGTCCAAGCTGCCGGGGGCAGGGAGCGGTTCGCCGCAAACGCAAAATTGAAGTCAACATCCCTGCCGGGATCGACGACGAACAGACGATCTCCCTGCGCGGGCAGGGAAACGCCGGTGCCAACGGCGGTCCCAGCGGCGATTTATATGTAACTGTGAATGTCCGTCCGCATCCGATTTTTACCCGTGAGGGCGCAGACGTATATTGCGAAGTGCCGATTTCCTTCACTGATGCAGCACTTGGTGCGGAACTTGAGGTTGCAACCATTGACGGCAAGGTAAAATATACCATTCCCGAAGGAACGCAAACCGGCACTGTCTTCCGTCTGCGTGGTAAAGGGATCCCTTACTTAAATTCCAGCCGCCGCGGCGACCATTACGTGACTGTTAACGTCGAGGTGCCGCGCAATCTTTCCAATAAACAGAAAGACCTTCTCCGGCAGTTTTCCGGACAACTGAAGCCGGAAAACCATACAGAAGAAAACAGCAAATTTTTCAGTAAGCTGAAAAATTTCTTTGAAGGAAAATAAACAAGTGCCCGGCAGGAATCCTGCCGGGCACTTGCTATGGAAATCTTATGGGTTTCCATCTGCCCGCACAGCACGGTAAAAAAGCCGAAGCGCTCATAAAAAACCTGGCAGGTCCGCTTCGCCATATATAGCGGAAATCGCATATATCCCCATTTTCCGGATCCTGTCAAACGCCATCTGCATCAGCTTTGTGCCAATTTCCTGTCTCTGGTATCCCGGTGCAGCCATGACATCCTAGATATAAGCACCGGCAACGTCATCGCTGACTACGCGCAGATAGCCGATCAGACGCGCGTTTTCCCAGCAGCTCAATTCAAATGGATTATGAAGCTCCGGATTCGAAGTTCCGCTTCAATCCGGTTCCAGCCCCACTACCTGCCGCAAATCTGCAATGGCCTGCGGTGCAACTTCTTCATCCATTGAACGCATTGTCTACCGTCCTTGTTGTATTGCATGATCTGAACCAACAAAAATCCCGGAATCATTCCGGGATTTTTGTTTTTATAAAGCGCCAAGCTCTGCAGCCGCAGCTGCAAGCCCATCGCGAATGGCAAGCCCCTGCGGACATTTCGGCTCGCAGGCCCCGCACTTGCGGCAAGCAGATGCAAACTCCCCTTCTTTCAAATTTGAAAGGCCCCATTTTACACTTCCGGCATTATTATACATACCGTACTCATTCCAAATTGCAAAACTACGCGGGATGTTTACGCCAAAGGGACAGGGCATGCAGTATGCACAGCCCGTACAGCCGATACGCACGCTGGCACGAATTTTTTCAGCCGTATCCGCAATGATTTTGCATTCTTCCGCAGAAAGCGGTTGATATTCTTCAAACGTTGCAATGTTGTCTTCCACCTGTTCCATCGTAGACATCCCGCTAAGCACGACGGCAACAGACGGCTGCTCCGCAACCCAACGCACCGCCCAGGAGGCAAGGCTCTTATTAGGTGCAGCATCCTTCATTGCCTGCGCTGCATTCGGGTTGAAGTTGGAAAGTGAACCGCCTTTAACAGGCTCCATAATCACCAGTGGAATCCCACGCGCATATGCAAGCTGCGCCCCGCGCACGCCAGCCTGAATCTGCGTATCCATATAGTTAAGCTGGATTTGACAGAAATCCCAATCGCGATAGGTCAGGATATACTCGAAATCCTCATAAGCGCCATGGAAAGAAAATCCAAGGTGACGAATCCTCCCCTCGATCTTCTCCTGGATTAAATAGTCAAGCAGCCCAAGATCCACAGCCTTCTGGAAACCGGCGCGATTAATGCCGTGAAGCAGGTAAAAATCAAAATATTCTGTTTGCAGCCGCTCAAGCTGGTCATGGTATATGCGCACGCCAGCCGCAGTGTCCTCAATCATGCCCATCGGAAGCTTTGTCGCCAGTTTAAAGCTTTCACGCGGATATTTCTTCAATGTACGGCCAAGAAAAAGCTCGCTGTTGCCGCCTATGTACCGGTAAGCCGTATCAAAATAATTGACGCCAGCACGCATAGCGCGTTCAATCATCGCTTCCGCGGCCGGGACATCAATCTCATTCGGTTCCCCGTTCGCAACCAGCGGAAGGCGCATACAACCAAAACCAAGCAGCGACACAGGCCCTTCGTTTTTTACAAGTTTCCGGTATTGCATACTATTTGACTCCTTTGCATTCATTTTTTATTATTATATCATACTTATCCTGGATTTACAACCAGGCTTTCGTCCACTTTTGCCAAAACGGCCCCCACATAGTAGTGTGTCAGGATCTCTTCATATCCCGCGCCCTCCAACGCCATGGCCCTGGCTCCATACTGGCTCATCCCAACGCCATGACCATAACCGGTTACGGAAATCCTTATCATTGCATCATCTGTAAGCTCTACCGTAAAATCCGTGGAATTTAATCCCAGCGCGGTTCGCAGCGCGCTTCCCTTAACCTCGGTACCGCCGACCGTCGCATGGATAATCCCTCCCGCTTCGCTGCGTTGGATGTTTTGGATATATGCTTCCGGATCGTCCCCCAGCATATCTGGCTGGCACAGGGAAGCAAGTTTCTGTTTATAGGTTTCCACATCATATTCCACAACTGAAGCGAATTTTTCCGCCACCTCTTCACCCGGACTTTCCACGCTGGTCAGGTAAGACACGTTCCCACCCCACACATCACAGGCATTTTCTGTCTTCCCTCCAGAAATGGCATGGAACGCAGCCAGAATCGGAGCGCCTTCGTAGAGCATGACTTCCCCGTCCGTATCGGAAACTGCGCGGCAGAGCTTCTCTACATAAATATCCGCCGCGGCGCCAAAAAGCCCTTTTGCAACTTCCGGATCCAAGATATTGACATACCCTTTGCAATGCGAGGGCGTTGAACACAATGCCACCCCATCATGCACACCGTCGACCGCTGGATGAGCAAGCCGGTACAGGATAAAACTGCGTGCTGCAACCGCTTGCGCCCGGAGTGCTTCCTCAGGAAACGACGCTGGCATTTCCGCGGCTAAAACCCCGGGTAAATATTCGTCCATACTCATTTCCAGAATTTCTTCGCCAACCTTGACTTTGAAAGTTATCACAGCATCATATGCATTTTCCTTCAAATTTTCCGATTTTTCTGATTCTTCCTCTTTCACCATATCCGGCTTATTATTTTCTTCTGTTTCTGTGTTATTCGCTGAAGTATGCGTCAAAACCGGAAGGAAAATACTGATCAGGCATAATATGCATGCCAGCAATATTGATTTTTTCATATTTCACCTCTTGCTGATTTTGTATAATTGTATACAATCCTACAAATTGTAGTTTTCATATTTATGTAATCATACAGTTGACGCAGCTTAACCAGCAATGATATAATCAGTATATCTTTTCAAATAGTAGGTTCAAAAGCTCCGCCTGCCCGCGCTGGGCCTTTTGCCCGGCATATTATGCCACGCGCATTAGGGGAAGCGGCGTTTTTATATTTGTTATCCGTCCAATATCCCAGAAGGAGGTCAAACCATGTCCGACGAAAAAGCCACAAAGCAGTTTATTACAGACTTATGCGAAGAGTACCGGAAACATAACTTCATTAACCCGCAGCTGTACAAGGATCCGGAGGTTAAGCGCGGGCTGCGCAATGCCAACGGTACTGGTGTAATTGCCGGCCTTTCCCAGATCGGCGACGTCGTCGGCTACCGGATTGAAGATGAACAGCTCGTTCCGATCCCCGGGGAACTGTACTACCGCGGTTACAGGCTTAGTGACCTGATCGACGGTTTTACACAGGAAGATATTTATGGATTTGAAGAGGTTTCCTACCTTCTTCTCTTTGGCCATCTCCCAACCCGGCCGCAGCTGGACTTCTTTTTTGACGCATTGGGTGCGCTGCGTTCCCTGCCGGAGCACTATCTGCAGAACCAGATTATCGGTTCCCCCAGCCCGGATATCATGAACAAGATGGCGCGCCTTACGCTTGGCCTGTATTCCTATGACAATAACCCCGATGACACAAGCCTTGAAAACCTGATGCGGCAGGGTATGGAGCTGATCGCCCGTTTCCCCACGCTATTGGCATATTCCTATCAGGCAAAGCGCTATTTTTACGATAAAAAGAGCCTGCACCTGCATTTTCCGCATGACAACCAGTCTACCGCTGAAAGCATCCTGCGCGCGGTGCGTTCTGATAAGCACTTTACGCGTGAGGAAGCCAAACTGCTGGATTTATGCCTGGTTATCCACGCTGAGCACGGCGGCGGCAATAACTCTGCATTTGCCTGCCGTGTCGTCAGTTCATCCGGTACGGATACCTATGCAGCGGTTGCCGCGGCGCTGTGCTCACTAAAGGGACCGCTTCACGGCGGCGCCAATATTCAGGTCATGCATATGCTGGACGACATTAAGGAGAACGCCGGAAACTGGCACAATGAAGGCGCGGTTGCAGATTATCTCGCAAAAATGCTGCGCCGTGAGGCCGGCGACCGCAGCGGGAAAATTTATGGCCTTGGCCATCCTGTATATACCATAAGCGACCCGCGCGCAATTATCCTGAAAGAAAATGCCCGCCGCCTGGCAGAGGAAAAAGGCTTTGGCGACGACTTTGCGCTTGCAGAAATGGTGGAGCGCCTGGCTCCAGAGCTGATGAAGTCTGTGCGCGGGATCGATAAAAACATATGCGCCAACGTTGATATGTATTCCGGGCTGGTTTATAAAACACTTGGCATCCCGGTAGAGCTGTATACGCCGCTTTTTGCCGCCGCGCGCATTGCCGGCTGGATTGCCCACCGTATTGAAGAAATCAGCGCTAACGCGCGGATTATCCGCCCGGCTTACCGTGTTGTTTATGATAAACGTCCATATATCAGTATTGATCAGCGCGGGTAACCCATGTCAATCAGAAATAACCTCTCGGTGTTATACACCGAGAGGTTATTTTCTGCCAGGTTTTTTCTTCCCAAACAGGTTTTTCATCTCAAAAATCCTGTTTAATAGGCTTTCGTGCAATGCAGGGCTTGTGGTATACTAATACAAATGGCGATTTTGGAAGGATGCCATGGCATCAGCGCCATCACAAAAAAGTCAAACATAGAGGTATTTTCCATGGACAAAGACAAAACACGGCAGATAAACATTTCCACGCCAGGGGAACACATCCGATATTTTGACGTCCTTCGCACATTATCTATGTCCGGGGTCTTGTTCATGCACCTGTCCAGCGCCCAGCTTGCAGAGCCTGGATGCACAGGTTGGGGGCTGCTTGTACTGTTGGACTCCTTTTTCTTTATTGCCGTCCCCCTGTTTTTCATGATCTCCGGTGCGCTGATCCTGCAAAGCGGTCCCGCAAGCGAACCTGCTCATCTGCTTCGCCACAGGCTCCCGCGGCTGCTGATCCCATTGGTATTTTGGTCGGCCGCTGTGTTAGCGCTTCCGTTTTTGAGGGAACTTATTCACGGAAACGGCTTTGACCTGCGGGGATATTTGTATGCGCTTACCACAATTGCCGCGCATGAAGCCGCGCCGCCTTACTGGTTTTTATACTATCTGATCCCACTATACCTGCTTTCCCCAGCCCTCAAGGCAGCGGCAAATGGGCTGACAGAAAAAAGCTGGCGTTACCTTGGTATCCTGGCACTTATAGTCTGCACATATAAAACCTGTGTGACGCTGCTGCCCTTTGCAAAAGCGTTTCAAATCGAGATATTCGAACGGCTGTTTTTATTTTCCGGCTGCGCGGCATATTTTTTCTTTGGCTTTTACCTCCATCAGATGCAGTATCGCGTGCCAAATGGCATTCTGCTCGGCATTATTCTGGGCGACACAGTCCTGATTTCCGTGGGTACCTGGATCCGTTCCGCCGGCGGAGTGCTGGATCAAAGTTTCCAGAGCTATAATCTGCTTTTTACGCTGGTACTGGCGATAAGCGTATTCCTGCTCGCCAAACAAAACAACGGACGTCTGAACACACGCACAGGAAAGGTTTTCAACTGGCTGGCTGCACGTTCTTTCGGCGTATATCTCTCCCACGTCCCGGTTATCCTGCTGCTGCCGTCTGCCGGCATTGACCTGTCTTCCGGCAAAGGATTTATATACAGCCTGTTCCTGGTTCCTGCCGTCTGTCTGCTGATTTCCTGGGGCATCTCCCGGGTACGGTTCTTATGTTGGCCATTGACCGGCGCACGCTGGCAGAAAAAAGCGCAGCCAAACGCCGGTACAGAGAAAAGAGAGGGGTAAGCCATGCACAGAAAAATCGATGCTCCAACCCTGCGCTATGCCTTTAAGGCTTCGCTTCCGGTTATGGCCGGGTATCTTGTGCTGGGTGCAGGTTTCGGCATCCTGCTTCAGGCGCAGGGGTATGCATTCTGGTGGGCTATTGCGATGAGCGTCACAATCTACGCAGGATCCATGCAGTATGTCGCCATCGATCTGCTTTCTTCCGGCGCCAGTCTTCTTTCCGCAGCGCTGATGACAGTAATGGTTAATGCGCGGCATATCCTATACGGGCTTTCCATGCTCGAACCCTACCGCAATAAAGGGCATGCAAAAGCCTATCTTATCTTTGCGCTGACCGATGAAACCTACAGCCTTGTGTGTGCGCCTATGCTTCCGGAAAATATCAATGCAAAGGGATATTTCTTCTGGGTTTCCCTGCTAAACCATTCTTACTGGGTGTTGGGCAGTTTTTTCGGCGCATTTTTTGGCAGCCTGGTCAAAATCAGCACTGCCGGTGTGGATTTTGTAATGACTGCATTATTTATTGTCATCTTCATCGACCAATGGGAGAAAAACCGCGATCATCTCCCTGCGCTTACCGGCGTTGCAAGCGCACTGGTCTGCCGTATATTTTTCGGTGCATCAGATTTTCTTCTCCCCGCTATGATCATGATGACCCTATTCCTTTTTCTTTTAAGAAAACCAATTGAGCACACAGGTGGGCAATCATGAACGGTTTCATTTACCCCATGCTGCTGATTTGTATTGTGGCGCTGACAACCATAGCGCTGCGTTTTTTACCTTTCGTAGTATTTGCAAAAGGCGTGCCCCGGACTATACTCTATCTTGGGTCTACCCTTCCCTATGCCATCATGGGGATGCTGGTGGTATACTGCCTAAAAAATATCAATTTCATCACCGCGCCTTTTGGAGCGGGCGAAATCCTTGCCGTTTTAGCTGTGGCCGGGCTGCACAAATGGAAACATAACACCCTGCTGTCTGTCCTGGGGGAACCCTTATCTACATGTTTCTGATTCAAGCCGTCTTCATTTGAAACCTTGGAAAATCACGCGTCCCGTTCTCTGCGGAGCGCCCCAAAATCAGCAATACCGGCTTTTCCAGAGAGCATAAAAACAGCGGCCATCTATTGCGCGCTTTCTTCCTTTTATCTACATAGTTTCTATTTCTCAGGTTCTTATAAAAAAGAGGCGCGAACAGGCTATGATGTTCCGCATCTACACCCTTTTCCATATTTTCTTTTATATCCCCTATTTCCATGTTTTTACCAACACCTCTCCACCCCCGGTGCAGCCGGAGATACCGGCAAAACAAAAAGGCCGGGAATCTGGCCTTTTCCAAGCCAGCTTCCCGGTCTTTTCACATATAACTGTCTTCAATACGCGTCAAAAGCTCATGTGCGGAATTATAGCCCATTTTCCGATCTCGGTTGTTCATCGCTGCAACCTCCAATACCACTGCAAGGTTACGGCCAGGCCGCACCGGAATGGTAATCAGCGGCTTGTTGACGTCCATAATATTGATTGTTTCGACCTCTTCACCAAGCCGGTCATAAACCTGCCCTTCGGCCCACGTTTCAAACTGGACGACAAGATCGATGCTTTCCGTATCCTTAACTGCACCGATACCAAAAATCCGGCGCACATCGATAACGCCGATCCCCCGGATTTCCATGAAATGACGAATAACCGCCGGCGCAGAACCCACAAGCGTGCGGTTGGAAACCTTGCGGATCTCCACCGCGTCATCCGCAATCAGACGATGGCCGCGCTTAACAAGCTCAATTGCCGTTTCACTCTTCCCTATCCCGGAATCCCCCAGAATCAGCACGCCTTCGCCGTAAATCTCAACCAAGACACCATGGCGCGTAATCTGCGGCGCAAGCCACACCTTCAGTGTCGAAAGCATTGCGGACATCAGCGTGCTTGTCCACTCGCGGGAACGCAGCAGGGTAACACCATGGCGCGCAGCCATATCAATACACTCCTGTGTCGGATCCAGATTACGGCTGACAACCAGTGCAGGGAACTTCGTCTGAAACAGCCTGTCCAAGACCTCGGCCCGCTTCCCCGCGTCAATCTGCGTCAGATATGAAATTTCCTCCCGGCCAAAAATCTGAATATCGCGTGGATTGAAATAATCATAAAACCCGGCAAGCTGCAAACCCGGACGGTTGATATCATCGGATTCTATGCGAATCTGGGACATGTCATCCGGCGCGTTAAGAATTTCAAGGTCAAACTCTTTAATAATTTCGGTCAAAGAAATCGTCGGCTTTTTCGATTCGCTCAGATCCATAATACCCTCCCATTGTGAATACTTCATTATGGCATATTCAAGGCATCATGTCAATCCGGCATTTTATTTTTCCTGACCGACTCAAAAAAATCTTGCAGAAGACGCGCGCTGTCCCCGGCCAAAACGCCGCCATAAATCCGCGGCGAAAAAGAGAAGTCTTCCTGAAACACATTCAGTACGCCGCCCATTGCGCCGGCAGTGGGATCCCGCAGGCCATATACCACCGTACCAACGCGCGCATTATAAATCGCACCCGCACACATTAAGCAGGGTTCAAGCGTCACATACAGCGTACATCCGCTCAGCCGCCAGCTTCCAGTCTTGCGGCAGGCCTCGCGGATGGCCATTGTTTCCGCATGAGCCGTGGCGTCGCCATCCATCTCCCGCCGGTTATGTGCCCGGGCAATGATTTCCCCATTCCGGACAATTACACAGCCAACAGGGACTTCACCCTGCGCGGCGGCCGCGCGCGCTTCCTCCAATGCAAGGCGCATAAAATGCTCCCGATCCTCTATCATATTCCCAGCTTTTCAAAAGCCCCTTCATCAAAATTACGGCAGGCTTCCTGCGGAAGGCCCGGAAGCCGCCGGGCATATTCACCAAGCACAGCGTCCGGCGCAGCGCCCGCATATGCTATGTAATAGCATTCCTGCCCGCGCAGCAGCGAAACCCCCGTACCAATCCCCATACGCCGCATCAGCCGCGCAGCGTCAATCAAATCCTCCGCACAGGCAAATTGATAATAAACCTTGCTGTGTCCGGCGCGGGCAAAGATCAGTGTTTCCCCACCCGCGGTATAAGCGTCGCAGTCCGGCCTCCCAGGCACCGCAATACCTTCCTGCACAAGCGCCGCGCGCGCATGGCTTTCAATATCACCAGTAAGCTCCGCGTTGTCCGCAATGACCAAAACGCTGTCCGGACCTGTCTTCTGAATGCGCACAAAATCACCCCTTTATGGGCAATTATACGCCAATACCCGAATCTTCGAAAGCTTAAACATCTGCCAGTTTTTCCAGATTCAGGCTAATTTCGCCCTTATCCGGCGGATTTGTCCGGATAAGGGCAAAACTTCAGTCAATGTCGTATTTATCCTTGAGCACAATCTCTACATCCAGGTGCGTACCCTGGCGATAAAGACTAAGCTTTATTGTATCTCCGACTTCCATACGGGCCTTAATCGCGTTGATCTGGGATATGGAACGCACTGTGTTTCCATTGCAGCTGTAAATCACATCCCCGGGGAACACCATGCCTTCGGCTCCACTGTTTCCGGACACCTCTGCAACCAGCACGCCCGCCGGATTCTGGCCATCCGTCTCCCCCTCGACAACCGTGGAACCGGTAATGCCCAGCATTGGGTATCCAGTTACATAGCCATATTCAAGCAGATCGGAAACAATTTTTTCCAACCGGTCGGAAGCAATGGCAAAACCGATACCTTCATAGGTATCCGCCGTAAGTTTGGCTGTAACAATGCCGATAACCTGCCCATATTCGTTGATCAGCGGGCCTCCGGAATTGCCGGGGTTTACAGAAGCGTCCGTCTGTATCAGCTTCATAACATTTCCCGCACTGTCCATCGTCAGGTAGCGTTCCGGCCCGGTAATATACCCGGCCGTCGTTGTCCCATAAAGCTCCAAAGAAGCCGGGTTTCCAATTGCAACAACCGGGTCGCCGACACGCAAAAGCGAGGACTGGCCAAACTCCACCGGCTTAAGCCCTGAAGCGTCAATCTTTAAAATTGCAATATCCGCCGTTGCATCGGAGCTGATATGCCGCGCCGCATAGACCGTGCCGTCTGACAAAACCACTTCCACGCGCACTGCACTTTCAATAACATGGTAATTGGTCAGAATATACCCGTCGGCAGAGTAAACCGTCCCGGTACCAAGGGAATATCCGTCCATGTCATCTTCCGTGAAATAGGCAACCACACTGACGACTGAAGGAAGCAGCCGGTCGGCAATTTCTCCGACCGCAAGCACCGGTTTCCCCTCCGCACCGGCAAGCTCAACCCGCGGCGCATCCACAACCGGAAACGTCTGTCCATGAACATGGGCAATTGTATTCTCCTTCGGAACCGGGTCCTGCGCGTCTGCATCCGGCGGACTGTCCGGAACGGAGGGATTTAAATCCGGAAGGCCCGGTTTTCCCCCATCCGGTACAGATGAACCTTCGGAAGGCAAAAGCTGCATAAAATCCAGGTCGGTATACTGTTCCAATACAAAAACAGTCCCCATCCCCAGCCCAAAAGCGAGAACCAACGATAAAATGCTGCACAAAAGCAGCGCCAGGCCGCGCTTGCCTTTTCTTCCCCTGCGATGCTTTTCCCTTCTTCCGCCCTGCGGCATCTCCGGACCGGGAAATCCCGCGGCGTCTGCATCCGCTTTCCCGGCGGTCGCGCGCCCGGAAAAACCCTGCGCATCCGCATACTCCGGCGGTGCGCAGCTGGAATCATCAGGGTTCGTCCACAAATTCATATTTTCCTCCACCTGGCAGGGCATGCTTCCCCGCTGCGGGATATTCCGCTGCCGGGAGCATAAAGGAAAATGCAGTTACGCCATTTTCGCTAGTAACGCTGATTTCCTCGCCATGCATACTTAAAATCGTTTTAACTAAGAAAAGGCCGAGCCCGGCGCTGTTTGCATCCATCCCGCGCGATTGATCCACCTTATAAAAGCGGTCAAAAATATAACGAAGCTGCGCCGGCGGTATGTCACGCCCGCTGTTTGCAATGGTCACGCGGACCTTCGCGCCTGCTTTCTGTGTCTGAAGATCAATAAAACCGCCTGTCTCCGCATATTTACAAGCATTATCCATCAGATTATAGACCACCTGCGCTATATAGTCCCCATCGGCATTAACATAAAACGCATCCTGTTCAAAACGGACGTTTACCGTCAGATTCCGGCTTTCAATCCGCTGTTCCATTTCTAAAAGCGTACGCCGGATCATCTCATTCATTTCAAACACACCCGGATGCATAACAATCTCACCGGAGGAAATCCGGCTTGCCTCGAGCATACGCACCACAAGCCGGGAAAGGCGCTTGGTGTCGTTGGAAATAATCTGCAAATATTCCCGCTCTTTTTCAGGCGGGATCACGCCGTCCAAAATCCCGTCGGCAAAACCGGCGATTGTGGTCATCGGGGTTTTCAGTTCGTGAGAGATATTAGCAATAAACGACGCGCGCATCTGTTCAAGCTTGGAAATTGCGTCACACATGCTGTTGAAATTATGCGCAAGCTCCCCGATTTCATCCGTCCGTCCTTCCGGGACACGCACATCAAAGTCCCCATGGGCAAAATCATGCGCGGCCTGGGAAATCTGGCGAAGGGGTTTGGACATACTGCGCGCCAGAAAATAGGATATTACAATACCCAGCGTCAGAACAATGGCGGTAATAATATAAAAAATCTGCAAGGAATTCTCAATCAGTTCCATAACAGAATCGGTCGGCGCAGAAACAAAGACCGATCCGATTATCTCCCCATCCGTACCGCCGAGGATATATTTGCCGCAGGTATAATGCTGCGTATCATAAAAAAGCCCGAGGGTGCCAACCGAATAAAAGTCCCCATCGTCATAGAGCTTATCAAACAGGTACTGCGGCAGATGCGTTGACTTATACCCATAGGTTAAACCGGCTTCATCTGCAAAATAAAGGATCAGACCGTCAGCATTGCAAACAATAACAGTTTCATCGCTGTAGCTGACAATCGCCTGCAGGCCTGTCAGAAACATCTGCATTACACGCGGGTCGCTGTCATTTTCAATCAATGCTGCGCTCATATCAGCAATTTTTTCCGCATCGTCGGAAAGCATTCCCTGGATCTGTTCAACAGAATAATTAAATGTCAGGGAAATAAAGCCTATCGCAAAAATAATATGCGACAGGAAAAGCAATATCAGCGTAGACGCCAGATATCTGGCAAATAAAGTTTTCATGGGCGGACGTCTTCGTCCCCTTTCCAGCCCAGAACCTTTCAGGCGTTCTGCGGCGTATTCACCTTAAATTTATAGCCGACGCCCCAGACAGTTGCCAGTTCCCACTGATCGCTGACATTTTCCAGCTTTTCGCGCAGGCGTTTGACATGCACGTCAATAGTGCGCGTATCCCCGAAATAGTCAAATCCCCAGACCTCATCAAGCAGCTGGCTGCGGGTAAAAACCCGGTTCGGATTGGAGGCCAGGAAATACAGGAGCTCAATTTCCTTCGGCGGCGTATCGATTTTCTTCCCATCGACCGTCAGGTCATATGCTTCCATATCGATAACCAGCTTATCAAAGCTCAGCCGGCGGGAAGACGCCGCGTCCGGCGAAAAACGGCGCATAACCGCATGTACGCGCGCAATGACTTCCTTCATTTCAAGCGGCTTGACAATATAATCGTCCGCGCCCATTTCCAGCCCGGTAATTTTATCTGTCGTCTCACCTTTTGCCGTAATCATAATAATCGGCGTCGAGGCCTCGCGCCGGATTTCCCGGCAGACCTGCCAGCCGTCAAGCACCGGAAGCATAATATCCAGCATCACAATATCCGGCTGGGCGCGCTTGAATTCGCGAAGCCCCGCCGCGCCATCTGCCGCGCCGCTGACTTCAAACCCGTCTTTTTCCAGATAAAGCCGCAAAAGTTCCCGGATATTCGCGTCGTCTTCTACAATTAATGCTTTCTTTGCCATACTGTGCACCTCCTCTTATGTATAAAGGGCCGACCCTTTCCCCACGGCGAGCACCCCAGCAGGAAGTCAGGTCCTTGTCTATTCCCGATGCAAAACTCATACGGCGGGCTGCGCCGTATGGCACCTGCTCCTCTTACTATAAAGCAGGAAAAAAGCCGGGATATGAATGAATTGTTAAAAAACCATGTCGAAGCAAAAGCTTTTTTATTTTTGCCGCAGCGACACATATCCAGCGGGATACCGCTTCTTTTTACGTTGTGCATCATGCTTCCTGCCGGGCTGGGAAAGCAGCGCGAGTTCCGCGCCGCAATGCGGCAAAATACGCAGCACGCAGCACAAATTGGGAATAAATAAAAATACCGTTAGGATATCGCAGGCACTCCAGATCGTATTGCCGGACGCCGCGGGGCCAAGGAAAATTGCCGCAAGCCATATAAACGCAAACAAAGCACGTTTTCTCCCTGGGAAAAGGAATCCATAAGCCCGGTCTGCAACCCAGTACCATCCTATTATAGTGGAAAACCCAAGAAAAGTCACGCAAATCAAGATAAAATATTTCCCAATATAGGGAACCAGAGAAAACGCCCCGGAGACCAGCGTCCCCGCATCGGAAAATCCGCTGCCGGTTTCCAGTGCCGCCGACACAAAACACACGCCTGTCAGGGTT
The DNA here is from genome assembly GCA_934546935.1 of uncultured Eubacteriales bacterium. Lineage (GTDB taxonomy): Bacteria > Bacillota > Clostridia > Oscillospirales > QAMX01 > CALWJF01. The sequence goes on along the minus strand of CAKTEH010000001.1, from coordinate 180,674 downwards.
GCGAGCAGCAGCGTATCAATTACCGCGCTGCACGCGCAGCCAAGCGCGCGCGCCGTGGGCGTACCGTTTACTTCTTCCGATGCCGTGATTCCCGCAGTCCCCATTCCGGCCTCACTGGAAAAAAGCCCCCGTGCCGTCCCCCAACGCACAGCACGGGCAAAACCGTAGCCTGCCGCACCTGCGGCGGCAGGGCGCAAGGCAAAGGCCTGGCTGAAAATCAGCGCAACCGCCTCCCCAATGCTTTCGCGCGCGACATACAAAATCCCCGCACATACGCACAAATACACAACAAGCGTCGGCGGGATTACATAAGCGCAGAAATCCGCTGCACGCCGCCCTCCCCCGGAAATCACCAACGCCGCCAACGCGGCCAACGCCGCACCCGCAAACAGCCACTGCCGCCCGGAAAGGGAAGGAATTACGGTTCTTACAACCGTATTGGCCGGGATCGCCGCTCCAATAAGCACGCCGCACAGGCATACAGCTGATGCATAGACTGCAGCGCTTTTGCCCATCCCGAAGCGGCGCAGGACGTACATTGGCCCACCAGGGCTACCTGCGCGGGCGTATTTGGCACAGACCAGGCATTCGGCAAATTGTACGCCGACGCCGGCAAGCCCGGACACAAAGCACCAAAACACTGCGCCCGGTCCACCTGCGGCAATTGCCATGGCCACGCCTGCAATATTACCCACGCCCAACACCGCGGAAAGGTTTACGCTGACAGCCCGGTATGCGCCCTTCCCCCGGAACAGTTCCGCAAAAGCGCCGGGCAGCCGTCTCTGCGGAAAACGCGCCTTGCAGGTGATATAGACAAAAACCGCGAACAATACAAAAATAACGGGCGCCGACCATATCGTATCGGCTAAAATCTCAATCCACTGCGCCATAGAAGCCCCCTACAGGTTTTTATATCCGCTTCATCCTATGATCTAGCGGGCAGAAATATGCGATTTTGATGTTTTTGCAGTATTCTTTTTGAAACAGCTTGCAATTTATATGGTTTTGGCGTATAATAATTTTAGCTGTGAGCAATTTATATATTGGAGGTTTTCTATATGATTTCTGCCGGCGATTTTCGCAACGGTGTAACTTTTGAAATGGACGGACAGGTTTTCCAGGTCATAGAATTTCAGCATGTCAAGCCTGGAAAGGGCGCGGCTTTCGTCCGCACCAAGTACAGAAACGTTATTTCCGGCGGCGTGGTCGAGCGTTCCTTCAGCCCGACGGACAAGTTTGAAAACGCCTATATTGAGCGCAAGGAAATGCAGTACCTGTATAACGACGGCGATCTGTATTATTTCATGGATATGGATACGTATGAGCAAATGCCGTTAAACCGTGCAACACTCGGCGACGGATTTAAATTCGTCAAAGAAGAAATGATGGTTAAAGTCCTTTCCTATAAAGGCAATGTCTTCGCCGTCGAACCGCCGACTTTCGTCGAGCTTACCGTTACGGAAACCGAGCCCGGCGTCGCTGGCAATACCGTCACCAATACGATGAAGCCTGCAACCCTGGAAACCGGCGTCGAAATCAAAGTCCCACTGTTCGTCAACATCGGCGATACCCTGAAAATCGATACACGTACGGGTGAATATCTGGGCCGCGTATAAGCTTTGTGCGCGGAGTAAACGGAGGAATTATGACTTCACAGGAAAAAGTAGCCTACTTGAAGGGCCTGATAGATGGCCTTGAGCTGGATGAAAACGCAAAGGAAACCCGTCTTTTTAAGGCAATTATTGATACCCTTGCGGATTTGGCGTCCGACCTTGCGGATGCGGAAGACGATATCATTGATATGGGCGAGCAGATTGACGATATTGTAGACGAAATTGTCGATCTGGAAGACGATTTCGACGATCTTGTTGACGATCTTTCCGGCGAAGAAGAGGACGAGGATGACGACGAAGAAGACGAGGACGACGACTTCTTTGAAATCAACTGCCCCAACTGCGCAAATTCCCTTTATATAGATTCCGGCGTACTCGAGGAAGGCGAAATCGAGTGCCCCGAATGCGGCAGCGTGATCGAATTCAATCCTTGCGGCATGTGTTCCAAATGTGACGAGGAAGACGGCGAAGACGAAGAGGAAGATGAATAATGGTACGGCACCGCAATGAAATGACCAGCGAAGTCCGGCACGAGCTGCGGGGCGGTAAAGGCGACGTTACCTTCCTGGATATGATGAAGCCAGACGAGACTTATGGGAAAATGCGCGTATGCAGCGAGATTTCCATGGAAAAAGGCTGTTCAATTGGACGGCATCCGCATGAGATTGAAGCAGAGCTGTTTATCGTTAAACAGGGCATTGCAACCATCGACGATAACGGCGCCATGAAAAAGTGCGGCGTTGGCGATGTAATCTATACCGGAAACGGTGAATTCCACAGCCTGATGAACGAGGATGAGGAAACGCTGGTTGTTTATGCAATTGTAATAAACTGAAGAAAATTTTAAATACACCCACAGAAAACGGCTGTTTACAGATCGTCCCCGCAGGTTTTTGTGCCTGCGGGGACGATTTTTATCTTTTTTAATTTTATTTCTTTCCAAAGTCAAAGCCCCAGCTCTTTTCCAGCTCTTTCAAGCGGAAATAACTCTCCTTCGGCTCGCCATCCTTTGTAATCATCCCGGACGCCGGCACATAACCCGGATCCGAAAGTCCCCAGGTTGTAACCGCATCGACGCTGGGATGCGCATAGCAGATCGTATAGAACTGCTCGATCCAGTCCGCCTGAAGCCGTTCATTCCAGCCCAGTTCATGCCAGATGCCATAATACATATATTCCAGGCAGTAAATATCGCCCGGCGTAGTATTGGGGCGCACCTCCTGTTTAAAGGACGGGACGCCCAGTTCCGTCAAATGGATGCGGCGGCCAAATTTTGCAAAACGGTCAAACATTTTTTCAATTGCGAGCATATCGCGCGCCGGATTATAAAGCTGCATGCCGATGGCCTCGTACTGAGCGCCCATCTCCTCAAGCCGCTCAATCGCGGTATAGGGTACCAGATTACGCTCCCAGGTCGGCCCCCATTGCGTGCGGCCCTCCGCGGCATTCTCGCCAAACATAAAACAGGTATTCACCACAGCATTGACGCTCGGGTCCGCGTCATGCATAGCGTCAACACAGAGCTTAGTCATCTCAATTTGCTGCTGCTGCGTCAGGTTATAGGCATTACACCAGTCGTGATTCTCGTTAATCGCATCATAATAATGGATCCGGCCCTTAAAATGATGGATTGTACGATGAATCGTACGGTCAATTTCACGGGCGATGGAGCCGTCCTCCCAGCGCAGCGCATGCGTCCACTCCGGCATTCCGGCCGTATGCGCCCACCACAGCGGATGACCCTTCGTAACAATCCCTGCAGCTTCAAACTGTTCCTGCAGACGGTCCAAATACGTAAAATCCGGTTTTCCGTATTCCGGTTCCAGATCTGCAAGATAAAACGGAAGCGTTGCATAATTAAATACCGAGTCGTAAGCCTCTTTCATCGTCGGCATACCCGGATACTGCGGCGCGGGCGGGTTGTAGCCACGCCAGCCGTCGCCCCCGGTAAACGGATAGCGGAATGCCGCGGCGCCGAAGAACATATCCCGCTTGCCGCGCTTGGCAATGCGGGCGTTGGCACGCTCAAAGACTGCTTTTTCACCACTCCACATAGCCGCAGCCAGCGCCGCCATGTGATAGGCCGGGGCTTTATCGGGCTTGACGCTTCCCAAATGCAATAGGGCCTGCGCATCCCGCAGCATGGAAATGCACTTCACAGAAGGGGTAAACTCCCCTCCGGATAGAAGCGCTTCGACCTCATGGATCCGGCTGGAAGCCGCCTCACGGATAAAATCAACCTGCGCATCCGCCGCATAGCCAACACCGCAATTATCCGCCATAACCCACATCCCATATCCATAGCCGGGGATGTTAAGCTTGGCATGCAGCATAACCGGCGCCTGCGGGACTTCAAGCTCAACGCTTCCATCATACTGGACGCTCGCCCTGCGCATATACGGCACATAGTTTAAATCACTTGCATATAGAGAAACGATCTCGCTTCTGGAAAGATAGGCGCCATCCGCGCCCAGCAGCGTCACTTTTAACATAACAGATCCTCCCTGTTTTTTAATAATTCAGTTTTCAAGCGGCTTCTCCGGTGCTGCGATATATCCCTTTTCAATCAGCGCGATCAGTGCCAGCAAGCCTCCCCAATGATAAAATTTATCGCTGCGTGGATTCGGACAACCCCATCCGTTGTCCCCGGAATAGTTTTCATGGATATGCCCATGCGCACGCCACTCCTGCAAAATCAGCTTTTCTGATTTTGCAGCAAGATCGGCACAGGCTTCCTGTGCATGCATGCGGCGCAGGGCTAGATAAGCAAGAAAATTCGTCGGCGCCCAGATCCGGCCCCGCCAATAGCTCTGATCCGCATAGGCCGGGTCATTGCGCGCAATGGAAGGGATCACAAATTCCCCATAGAATTCCGCCGGATTGAAATAATGCCGCACCATTTGCGCCGCCTGCTCTGGTGTAAGTGAAGGGCAGAAACCTGCGTAGAAATTGGTCGGTGCAATACGATGGGAAAACGCGCCGGTACGAAGATCGCGATTGAGGAAAAACCCGCTTTCCCCATCCCACAGCGTCTGCATACCCGCATCTGCACGCCGGCCGCGCGCCAGGATTTCCTCCCGTTCCGGACGGCCAAGAACCCGGGCAATATCCGCCAGCGCTTCGCAGTCGGCGCAGTACAGGCCGGTCAGACCCACATCCGCCAGCTGCATCAGGCCCGTTTCCGGGTCAAAGGCGGCACCGTCGTACATCGGGGAATTATCAAGCCCGGATTCATACTCCGCCGCCTGCAAATTATGGATATCATAAGCGGCGAATTCCTGACGGACATTATCCGAGCCCCAGCACATCGTCCCATTTTCCAACATACGATTTTCCGCGAACCAACGGTTCCAAGATAAAAGCGCGTCGAAGCTTTCTTCCAGAACCCACTTTTCGCCAAAGCGGCGGTAAAGCTCCCGGAAGGTCAGAGCGCCGACCGGCGGCTGCGAACGGTCGCGGCTTTTGTTATCCCCGGCAGCGCCAAAATTGGGGATAAAACCGCTTTCAGTTGCCTCACGCGTTATCGCAAACGCGTTGGCATAGGCAATATCTTTTGATTCTGGTGCAGCCATCAACGCGCAAAAATAGGTGTCCCAGTCAAAGAGCACATAACCGCCCCAGTTAATATTCCAAATCCGACTGACCGGCGAACAAAGACGGCGGTTTTCCGGGTCATAAATGGTATTCCACGCATACGCCGTACGCATGGCCGTATAAGCCTCAGCAAGCGCTCCATAGGCGCGCGGACTTTCCATGGCATGTTCATACGCCGCCTCTATCCGGGCACGGACAGCTTCCGCCGGAAGCGGGCATCCCGTTGAAATGGCCACCGGCGCCGTCAGGTCGCTGGCACGTGTGACGCCAAACCCAGAGGTGTGCAACACGCGGGTATCGGAATCTGTCATATAAACACGGATTTCCCCAGTATCCAGCACTGCCTGCACATGGTCGGGCCGCGCATAGACCGCGCCGTGTTTATTCCATAAAAATCCACATTCTATAAACACGACCATTTCCCGGCATTTTTCATTTTTCGGCTCTACCAGGATATACTGCCCATGCTCATCCGCACAGGAGCGGACTTCCATGCATGCGCCAAGCCATTCCAGCTCCAGTTGCGTATAAGTACCGTCCACCGTACGTATACCCGGCTTGATATGCTCCTGCTGTTCTTCAAAGCGGCCAATCAGCGCATTTTGCAGCACACGCTTGCTGACCTTGTGCTTCAGGCCGATGCGGATGGCAAATCCCTCCGGCAGGCGAACATGGGAGAGCACGGAATAGGTATCAAATGTATTAAATCCCTGCAGCATTTCCTCGCGCATGGTCTCATAATGCATCATAAGCCTCCTGACAGTGAAATGGTTTCGTTTCTTCCATTATATAAGTTACAGACAAAAAAATCCAGTCAAAACTCACAAAAACTCCAGAGATTTTTTCCTCAGTTCTGCAAAATAAAACAGAAATTCAAAGCTGTCCACCCAAAAGCCGGACTTCCTTTGAAAATATGCAATTCTTTGCAAAAACACTTGACAGGTTTTTCCTCCAACGTTAGACTGAGATTATGCAGACAGCACAAACACAGCCTGAGAGCGAAAACAGAAAGGCGGAATACTATGGAACTGAAAACCGGTGCCTATACCATCCTCTTCCAAAACGGCGGTTTAAGCGTAGTGAAAGATGGAAAACAGCTCTACTTTAACCGTCGTCCCATTTATGTTGCTGTAAAAACCTATGCTGCGATAAACGAATTCCGGGACTGCACCTATGACGTCATCCGGAAGACCGATGACGGTGTCCTTGCCGAAGCACGGTTTATAACCGGCAATGGCTCTGTCCTTTTCATCCGCGACCTGTACAGCATCCAGGGTCGCAGCCTGAAAATTGCACGCACAGCGGTCGTAGAAAAAGCTGCGGAAAACGACCTCGGCTTTCAAACCAAGCTTTTCTTTTATCAGGCGCAGTCCGACGCGCTCACCGACTACTACTATTTTTCTCCTGGGCAGTGGTACCGGCATAATGAATTTGCCGGCGCTTACGCGCTGGGCAAAAACATGGATTTGCAATACTATTACCGAAAGGAAACCTATTCCGGCCTCCCGATGTTCGCTATGCAGCATATAGATTCCGGCGAAACGATTTCCATGTCCCGCTGGGCCGCCAATGCTACGCTGCCGTCTTTGGACCGCACGGCGACAGAAAACTATGCCTATGTCGATCCCAAAATGACGATTGGTTCTTTCGGTGTAAGCAAAGCAAAACCTGAGGCACTGACTTATACTTACTATGGCCATATGATCGCAACGCCCCTGCCGCACACGCAGTGCGACGGCGTCTCAATCGACTACATTTACCCCGCTGTCAACGGTCAGATGCCCGCAGCGGCACGTGGTCCGTTTAACGTCGATCTCCCGCTGCGCAATATCACCTGGGTCCATCCCATGCGCGAAGGTTTTGCCCAGGATTATGCCGTTGCCGTAAACTTCGCCCGGTATCCGGACTTTAATACTATGATGCGTATGACCTGGCGCGAGGTCTACCCGCGGCTGAAAGACCGTCTGTTTGAAGTCGACAACGCCCTGCTCTTTGACAACATGATGAAATTCCTGAAGACGGTTACCCGGCGCTTCGGTACTGCCTGGGGTACGCCCTTCGTGGCGCAGCTTCCGGATTTTGACCCTAATTCCTTCTCTGCTGAGATTGGCTTTGTCGGCCAGCAAACCGGCATCGGATATCAGCTGCTGCGCTGGGGCGTAATGCATTCCGACAGCGACGCCATCGAAAAAGGCCTTGGAATTCTTGATTACTGGGTTAATGAAACCATGACGCCAACGGGCTGCCCAAAGGTCTGGGTACATTTATCTACCCATCAGTTTGAACCCCAGCCCCAATGGATCCGCGAGATTGGAGATGGACTTGAGGCGATCTGCGACGCCTATGTCTTTGAAAAAAAGCGGGGAATCGAACATGAAAAATGGCTCGACTATTGTGTAAAAACTGCGGACTGGCTTGTTTCCATGCAAAATCCGGACGGCAGCTTTTACAGATCCTACCATTATGACAATTCTGTATGCATGGAGTCCAAAGCAAGCACGCCGTGCGTCATCCGCTTTTTGATCCAGATGTACCTGGTCACAAAATGCAAAGCTTATCTCAACGCGGCCTGCCGTGCAGGAGAATGGAGCTATGAAAACATGTATCTTGGCTTTGAGTACCGCGGCGGTACCTGCGACCAGTCCGATGTACTTGACAAGGAATCCGGTATTTACTGCCTGTTCGCATTTATTGCCCTTTATGACATAAACGGCGATAAGCGTTGGCTGGACGCCGCCTGCGGTGCGGCGGATTATGTAGAAACCTTTACCTTTGTCTGGAACTTTCCTGTGCACATGCCCTACCCTAACCACCCCTTTACCCGAAACCACATCAGCGGCCAGAGCAACGTGACCGTCGGCGCCGGCGGCGGAGACGTCTATATGGCGGCATGCAGCTATACCTATTACCGGCTTTATCTGTTGACCGGCGACCACCAATACTGCGATTTCGCAGAATTTATCAACCGCAACTGCAAGCAGGCCAATGATATTGATGGAAGCTGCGGCTACCGCTATATTGGCATGGTCAATGAGGGCGGCAGCTTTTCCGAACAGCAGTATACAGGCCGGTACCATTGGCTGCCCTGGTGTACGTTTGTTGAGGTCGATCCTGCATCCAGATTTTATGATACCTTCGGCGCGCATGAGATCGAAGAAATTGAAAAGCTCCCGCTCGAAGAGCGCCGCAGCCGCAACCACATATATGCGCATTATTTCCCGGAGTAATAGGAACAGGCCGCTGCAAGATCTGATTTTGCAGCGGCCTCCTATTTGACTTATCTGTTTTTTCATCGTATACTAGGTTAAAAAGGAGCGGTTGAAATGGAAACTACACAGAAATTCAGCGGGCTTGCGGAAATCTATGCGCTCGGACGCCCCGGATATGCAAATGCGCTGGCAGACACGCTGTACTGCCGACATGGATTTTCCAGCCAGTCCATTATTGCCGACATCGGATCCGGAACCGGAAAATTTTCCAGGATCCTGCTGGACAGGGGAAGCTTTGTATACGGTGTGGAGCCAAATGCGGATATGCGGGCAAAAGCGCTGCGGGAGCTGTCCGGATATACCAATTTCCACGCCGTAGATGGGACGGCGTCGGAAACCGGGCTTGAGGATAATTCTGTCGACTTCATTACTGCCGCACAGGCCTTTCATTGGTTTGATGTTGCACAATTCAAGCGGGAATGCGCAAGAATTCTGAAAAAAAACGGACAGATATTCCTCATTTGGAACATCCGGGACAATACGGATGCAGTCAACCAGCGTTGCACGGCAGTATTTACACAGTACTGTCCGGATTTTAAAGGATTCAGCGGCGGCCTTGAAGAAAACGATCCTCGGATCAGCGAGTTTTTCAATGACCGGTATGCAGTACTGGAATTTGACCATCCGCTTGTCTATACAGAAAAAAACGCCTTCATCCGTCGTTGTCTCTCCAGCTCGTATTCTTTGAAGGAAGGGATGGAAAACTATCCGCAGTACCTGTCGGCTTTGGAAACAGTCTTTGACGAATGCGCAAAAAACCATGTACTAACGCTTGCCAATAAAACAACAGCCTATTATGGAACGCTGTATTAATTAAAAATCCCTGCTTAATACTCTGCCGGCTGCAAAAAATTTGCAGCCGGCATTTTCCGTCCAAAACGGCTCTGCATATATTGGCAGTTGTTAGCTGAATCTGCCTATACCGGCAAGTAAGGTATGTTATCAAGATAAATAGCCGCGGCTGCCTATACCCGGATATAGGCAAGTAAAGTAGATTATCAAGATAATATGCTGTATTTACCTATATAGATAGAGACGCCCAGCTGGCTATTAAAATTATTATTCATTGGCTACACTCCTTATTTATAGGAAAATACTGCCGATTAAAATAAAGATTTGGTTTCCTTTATGATGATAATTTTCAATCACTTGGCAAAAAACTGGAAGGCCCATATGGGCCTTCCAGTTAAATTGGAAATAATCAAGCTTACAAAAATAGGGCACGGAATCTGAAAAAATCGTCTTACAGGGCTTTGGTCTTAATCTCTTCGCCGATTTTCGCGAGGAACGCGTCGAGCGGCATTGTCTCGTTTGAACCGTCGCGGCGGTCGCGCACGGCGACCGTGCCGTCCTCGGACTCCTTATCGCCTACGACGAGCATATACGGGATCTTCTGAAGCTGCGCTTCACGGATCTTATAGCCGATCTTCTCGCTGCGGTCGTCAAGCTCCGCGCGCAGGCCGGCGGCGTTCAGCTTTTCAAGAACATCCGCCGCATAGTCGCGCGTACGGTCGGTAATCGGCAGCACCTTCACCTGCACCGGTGCGAGCCATGTCGGGAACGCGCCCGCGAAATGCTCCGTAATCACGCCGATAAAGCGCTCTATCGAGCCGAACACGACACGGTGAATCATCACCGGACGGTGCGGCGCACCGTCGGAGCCGATGTATTCGAGTTCAAAGCGCTCGGGGAGCTGGCTGTCAAGCTGAATGGTGCCGCACTGCCAGGTACGGCCGATGCAGTCCTCGATATGGAAGTCGAGCTTCGGGCCATAGAACGCGCCGTCTCCCTCGTTGACGACAAAGTTTTTACCCATTTCCGTAATGGCATCTTTCAAAATGTTCTGGTTTTCTTCCCACTCCTCGACCGTGCCGATATGATCCTCCGGCATCGTGGAGAGCTCTATCTCATAGTGCAGGCCGAAGGTGGAATATACCTCGTCAAAGAGCTTCACGACGTTTTTGATCTCGTCCTTCATCTGATCGCGCGTCATGAAGATATGCGCGTCGTCCTGCGTGAAGCAGCGCACGCGGAACAAGCCGTGCAGTGTGCCGGAGAGTTCGTGGCGGTGGACAAGTCCCAGCTCGCCGCAGCGCAGCGGCAGATCGCGATAAGAGTGCGGCTCGGCGGCGTAAACGAGCATTCCTCCCGGACAGTTCATGGGCTTGATGCCATAGTTTTCTTCGTCTATGACGGTGGTGTACATGTTATTTTTATAGTGTTCCCAGTGGCCGCTGCGCTCCCACAGTGCGCGGTTGAGTATCATCGGTGTGGAGATTTCCACATAACCGTAGCGCTTGTGTACCTCGCGCCAGTAGTCGATCAGCGCGTTGCGCAGCACCATACCCTTGGGCAGGAAGAACGGGAAGCCGGGGCCCTCGTCGGTTAACATAAATAAGCCCAAGTCGCGTCCAAGCTTGCGGTGGTCGCGCTTCTTTGCCTCTTCCATGCGTGTAATGTACGCCTGCAACTCCTCTTTTGTCAGAAACGCCGCGCCGTAAATACGCTGGAGCATGGGACGGGACGAATCGCCGCGCCAGTAGGCGCCCGCAACGCTTGTCAGCGAGAACGCCTTTACGCGCCCGGTATCCGGCAGATGGGGACCGGCGCACAGGTCGGTAAAGTCGCCCTGGCGATAGAAGGAAATCACGGCGTCCTCCGGCAGGTCCTCGATGAGCTCGACCTTATAGGGCTCGTTTTTCTCGCGGAAATAGGCCAAAGCCTCCTCGCGCGGCATGGTGAAGCGTTCAAGCGGCAGGGCGGCCTTGATGATTTTCTTCATCTCCGCCTCGATCTTTTTCAGATCCTCGGGCGTAAAGACGGTCGCACAGTCGATGTCATAGTAAAAGCCGGTGGAAATTGCCGGGCCGATGGCGAACTTGGCGTCCGGGTAGAGGTGCTGCACAGCCTGGGCCAAGACATGGCTCGCCGTGTGGCGCATCATGTGAAGCGCGTCGTCGCCGGAGGTAAGGATCGCGATGTGCGCGCCGTCTGCAAGCGGCGTCATGAGCTCGACGGCCTTGCCGTCCACCTCTGCCGCAAACGCCGCGCGCGCAAGGCCCGCGGAAATCGCTTTTGCAGCGTCAAGGCAAGTTGCGCCGTCCGGGAGCTCCAACGCGGCGCCATCCGGCAAATAAACTTTTATCATCGTATCTTCTCCTTTATCTGCTTTTATTTTTGTGCATTTATATGTCACAGACGCACCGTCCATCCTCTCGGATGATAACAGGCTGCGCACTGACATAGGCATAACCATCTACAGTTTTAAGCGCGTTGCGCAGAATATACAGCAGACGCACATTATAAGTATCCTGCACGGCAGGGCCTGTCAGACAACCGCGTGTGAGCATATGACATATAAAATCTGACTGTTCGAACAAAAAAAGTTCGGGCTGCGTCTGTCTTCGTATCCGTCAGCGCGAGAAATACATATAAGCGCGGCAGGTTTTTCGCATAGGCGGACATTCCCCCGGGGAGACTGCGATAAAAGGCCGTCAAACCCTCGGCAATTTGTGCGGCAGCCTGGATTCCGGGTGCCGCGGTGTTATACAACCGCAGCGCGGCAACGGATGCCCCGGCACACTCCCCTTCTGGGCAAAAATAGCCGAAGCAGGCATGTTCCAAACGTCTGAGCGTCACGTCCCGCATCTCACGGATAAAAACGCGTTCCGGGCCTGCAGATAAAAAGCACAGGATCTCCAGTTCCAGAAAATTATCTGCAAAAATTGCTGTTTTTGGCAGAATTCCGGTAAAATTACGTGTGAATCGTCCTTTAATACGCGGAGCGTGCCAGTAGACACTGCGCAGGGCTCGAGTAATAAACCCCGTCCGTCATGTGGTTGTGCACCTTCTAAAAATGCATTTGCTACAGCCTCGCGTTCTCCCTGCGAAATCGCTTCGCCGCAGTTAAGACGATTCACGCAAGATGCAAGGATCACCTGTAAAAACTCCGTCCTCATCGAACATCACGCTTTTACAGTATACCGGAAGTCCGCCCGGGAAAAACAAAAATGCCCGTCTCCTGATACAGAGACGGGCATAAAGCTCGCGGTTCCACTCTGATTGCGGTACAGCTTCCTGCGCCGCCGCTTTTGCCGCCTTAACGCAGCGGGATACGGATTTGCCTACTGAACAGAAACCTGTTTTTCAGCAAAACGGCTCCGGGAGGGTACCGAACCGTCCTTCATCGCGGCGGTATCCTCGCAGCGGGTGGATCACCCGGACACCTTCTCTTTCCGTTTTCCGACAGCGGCATATTCCCTTCACAGCTTTGCTTCACTATAGCACAGCGCTTTGATTTTGTCAAGATAAAAGCACGGATTTTTGATGTTTTTCAATATTTGTCCTTGACAAAATACGCAGAATCGGTATAATTGAAAGGTAACAGCATTTATTGAGGTTTGCTGTGCCGGTCGTCAGTACAGCAGATCCGGAAGACAAGCTGTTTTATCCTTGCTCCTTGTCCAAGCAGGGGGCCAGAGACCATAAGGAGGTGTACCATGGCTAAAGTCACAGGTAAGTATGAAACCATTTTCGTCGTAAATCCTTCCCTCAATGAAGAAGAGACGAAACAGGTCGTCGAAAGATTTACTTCTTTGATCGGCGAAAACGGCGAAATCAGCAAAACTGACGAGTGGGGCAAGCGTCGTCTCGCCTACCCGATCCAGGATTTCACCGAGGGATATTATGTATACGTTTCTTTCCAGTCCAAGCCCGATTTTCCCGCCGAACTTGACCGTATTTACAAAATTACCGACGCAATAATCCGTTCCATTATCGTTTCGATCGGCTAACCCGCTTTATTTTGTCCGCACCAAGGAGGATGTACATGCTTAACAGAGTTGTTTTAATGGGAAGGCTGACGCGCGACCCGGAATTGCGGTATACGCCGCAGAACGTCCCTGTCTGCACGATCACCCTCGCTGTGGAACGCGCTTTCGTCCGTCAGGGCGAACAGCGTGAAACCGACTTCATCGATGTTGTCGCTTGGCGCCAGACCGCGGAATTTGTATCTAAATATTTCCGGAAAGGGCTTTTAGTGGCAGTCGAAGGACGGCTTCAGTCGCGTAAATGGAAAGATAAGTTTGAGCAGAACCGAATTTCCTTTGAAGTCGTAGCGGACAATGTTTATTTTGCCGAGCGCGCAGCCGACAGCCAGCGCAGTCCTGATTATGCTGCCGGGCAGCAGCCTTATGGCGGCGGCCAGTCTTATGGCGGTCAGCCTTCTGCGCCGCGCTATGCAGCGCCTGCTCCCAACGCGCCGCAATACAGCCGTCCGGAGCCAAGCGAGCTTCCGCCGGTATCTGATTTTACGGAAATTGATGACGACGACGTACCGTTTTAATTTCGTTATATTAAAAGAAGGAGGATTTTCTCATGGATAACGAGAATACTGCTGTCAGCACTCGTCCCGCTGCCGAGCGTCCCGAACGCCCTGAGCGCGCTGAACGTTCTGAACGTCCGATGCGTCCGCGCAAGCGCAGAAAGGTCTGCCAGTTCTGTGTCGACAAGATTGAACACATTGATTATAAAGACGCCGCCAAGCTTCGCAGATTCGTCTCCGAACGTGGAAAGATTCTGCCCTGCCGTATGACCGGCACCTGTGCAATGCATCAGCGCCAGCTGACCGTTGCGATCAAGCGTGCCCGCCAGATCGCGCTTCTGCCCTTCGTGGCCGACTAAGCTAAATAAAAAAACGTCCTGTTTGAGCAGGACGTTTTTTTATTTAGCTTGCCAAAAAACTGGATGTTTGCTCTCCGCCGTCACCTTCCAAGCGAATCATTCATAGTATACAACGAGAAAGGAGGGCAAATATGGACCGCCAAACCCGTTTCAGTGACGTTACCAATGCATATCTGTGTCAATACTACGAAATTCTTGACGAAATGGTACATAAAATGACCGGGATCGAACCAGAATCGAGCATATCCGGCAATTTTATACGCCAAATGATCCCACACCACGAAGCCGCCATAGAAATGTCCCGCAATATCCTGCAATACACAACGCTAATCCCACTTCAAAATATTGCTGGATCTATCCTATCTGAGCAAACCCAGAACATCGCCCAGATGCAAACCGTCCTTCCTATCTGTGAAGGGGTAAACAATACCCGGCAGGAATTATATCTGTATCAAAAAAATGATCTGCGCATCACCCGCAGCATGTTTCGCGAAATGCAGAACGCGCGGGAAAGCAATGATATAAACGCTGATTTCCTACGGGAAATGATCCCGCACCATGAAGGCGCCATCCGGATGTCGGAAAATGCGCTGCGTTTCCGTACCTGTCCCCAGCTTGTACCAATCCTGCAGGAAATCATCCGTTTCCAAACCTCGGGCATACAAAAAATGCAGCGGCTTCTTTCCAGGCTTACCCATGACTGACATATATATACCACGCGGATTCAGTCCGCATAACCGTTTTTTTCTGTTAGAAAAGCCGCCAATTCTTTAACATTCTGAAAATAAAAATCACAGTTTCGGCGCATAAAAGTGCAAATCTGCTCGATATTGTTTGCCCATCCGGCAGCCGCAAAAGCTACGCTGGCGGCACGCGCCATATCATAGCCGGGCTTTAAATCGTCCACCACCAAAAGCTGCTGTGGGCAAAACCCATAAGTCTCCATCAGTCTATACAGCGGCCAGGGGTTCGGCTTGCACTGCGACGGCGGCAGCTCACAGCCGAAAACCGCATCCGGTTTTGGAAGGCCATTCTCGCGATAGTCCCGCATGACCGTTTCAGCATGGGAATGTGTAACCACGGCAATAACACCGCCGGCCCTGCGGTGGCGGGAAAGCAGCTCCCGCATACCCGGATAGGCTTCCGGCACACGGTTTTTTACAAATTCCTGCCAAAAAAGGAACTCTTCTTCCAACTCCGTTTCTGAAAAACCCAGCTCATCAACATAAAAACGCAAAAAACCGGGATCGAAATTCTTTTGAAAATATGTCTCAAGCGTATACGTCCGGCCTGGCCGCTTCTTTTCCATATAAGCCCGGAAAGCCGGGTAATGGATAGAGGCAGTCGAATCCACTACCGTATCGTCATGATCAAGCACAAGGCAGGGAAAGCGCATCTGGATCCCTCCCAAACTAAGTAAAAAAATCCGCGGCATGATACCCGTCGGTGTACAGCCAGCTGCTTTTTATAAGAATAAAGAGCAAGCTAATGCCTATACTATAACAGAAAAAAGAAAAGAAAGCAAACACAGCCGGCCTCCGGAAATTCCGGAGGTCGGCTGACCGCCGCCTTTACAGGCATCCGATTCGATTTACTGAGCAATGAATTTCTGTTTTACAGAATTGATTTTATTCTGATCAGCCTGCTCAGCCGGATACCAGCCCTTGGCCGCCATTTTGTCATAGATTGTATCCTGCATGCACAGAGCATCGCCCAGCGCAGTATTGAAGGTCTGATGCACGTTATCCGTGGGGGATTCAATCGTTCCGTGCATAAACAGATCGCATACGCCTTTCTCCAGCAGGAGAAGGTTCTCCATTAAACTCTTGTCGTTCATTGGTTATTCCTCCTGTTTAAAGTAAGCCATAAAAGCTCTGGAAAATCTGCTGATGCTTCTGCGCCATCTGCTCGACATACGCTTTCAACTCAGCGTCCTGGATCTGGTTCGCGGTTTCCTTGCATTTGGACTGGAAATACTTTGCATGTCCAAGCGCGTCTTCGACGTACAACAATTCTTTTGTCGTCATTATTCTTACCTCCCAAGCGATTTCATTTCTAGTTTATCCGGTACGCAGGACGCTATACATACAAATTCCGGAAAGCTGAAGCAAACGTTGGAAAATACTGGAATTTTTTGCTGCAAAAAGACGGCCCTTTGAGGCAAGGGCCGTCTTTATCTTTATAATCCTACGCGCGCAGTACGGCGCCAGTATTCTTCTCCAACAGGGCAAGCGCACGGCAAACAGCTGCATCCGCATCCGCGTCCGTAAGCGTCCGCGTCCGGTCGCGCATGGTGATGGTATAAGCCACACTCTTGCGTCCTTCGCCAAGCTGTGTTCCTCGATAGACGTCAAACAGTTCTATGGATTCCAACAGCCCTCCAATACCCTCGCGGATGCAGGCTTCCAGCTGCGCCGCAGTAACAGCTTCTTCACATACCAATGCAAGGTCGCGGCTGACAGCGGGGAATTTTGCAAGCGGCTTATACTGCGTCAGGCCGCCCTTATGCACCAAAAGTGCCGGGACATCCAGCTCTACCGTATAGATTTCCGCATTGGTATTGTAATTTTCCATAACCAGCGGATGAATCTGGCCCATCACGCCAAGACACGCTCCACCCACAGAAATCACCGCACAGCGACCCGGATGATAAGATGGATTATCCCGGCAGGCTTCAAAGTCCAGCCGCCCTATCCCCAGTTCCAGCGCTAATGCCTCCACAACGCCTTTGACAGCAAAGAAATCCACGCCACCATAAGCTGCCATAGCCAGCACTTTGGATTCTTTCGGCAGACGCTCTCCGTCGACTGGTGTGTAAATGGAACCAAGCTCATAAATGCGGGCGTTTTTATTTTTCATATTGGCATTGCGCGCCGCCACATCCAGAATGGACGGCAGCATAGTCGTGCGCATCACACTCATTTCATCGGAGAGCGGATTGCGCAGCCGCGCCGTATGGCGCACAGGGCTGTCCTGGGGCAGACGGATCCGGTCGAAGCTCTTCGGGCCAATGAAAGAGAATGTCTGCGCTTCCGTATAACCCAGCGCACAAAGGATATCGCGCAGCTGGTCGTCGAGATCTATCGCTTCGTTCGGCGTGAACCGCGTTGCGCCGGCATAGAGCGTGGTTGGGATTTTATCATAGCCATGGAAGCGTGCAACTTCTTCGGCCAGATCCACAAACTGCTCCACATCCAGCCGCCAGGACGGCACAGTCAGCTGGTCGCCATCAATACCAAAACCAAGCAGATCAAAATAGTGCAGCATTTCCTCGCGGGAGACCTCAACACCCAAGAACCGGTTGACGCGTCCAGGATTAAGCGTCAGGACGCGCGGGGTATAGCCTGCGTTATCAATATCAATAATCCCATCGCAAACCTCGCCCGCGCCAAGCATTTCTATCAGCTCACAGGCGCGCTCCACCGCAGGGAGCGTATTGCGGGTATCCAGGCCTTTTTCAAAACGTCCGGAAGCCTCCGTACGCATACCCAGGCGCCGCGAAGTCAAACGGATCGAGGTTGCGTCAAAGTTAGCGGACTCAAACACAACCATTTCGGTCGCATCCGTAATCTCACTGTTTGCCCCGCCCATTACGCCGGCCACGCCGACAGCCCGATAGGCGTCGGCAATAACAAGCATATCCTTATCCAGGCAATGCACCTTTTCATCCAGCGTCTGCATTTCTTCCCCATCAAGCGCACGGCGTACGACAATCTCACCACCGTCGAGGCATGCATAGTCAAACGAATGCATCGGCTGGCCGTATTCGAGCATAACATAGTTGGTGATATCCACAATGTTGTTGATCGGGCGCACGCCGCAGGCACGCAGACGCTCGCGCATCCATTTCGGAGACGGTTCAATGTGTACATTTTTCACTACACGCGCCGTATATCGCGGGCACAGCGCCGGCTCGTCGATACGCACCTTTAAAACATCTTCGATTTTCCCCGCCCCGCCGCGGACTTTTGGCGTTTCCGGCGTATAGCGCAAGCCGTAGGTAACCGCACTTTCGCGCGCCAATCCAATAATGGATAGGCAGTCCGGACGGTTGGGTGTAATCTCAAAATCCACTGCCCAATCGTTAAAACCAAGAACCTCCCGAATATCACGACCGATAACCGCATCAGGATCATCATTAAGCGTCAAAATCCCATGTTCACAGGCGCCAGGCACATCATGCTCCGTCAGACCCAGCTCCTGATAGGAACACAGCATCCCATTCGACTCCAAGCCGCGCAGCTTACCCTTATGGATTTCCACTCCACCAGGCAGCCGGGAGTTATCCAACGCCGCTGGAACAATATCACCTGGCTTGAGGTTTTGCGCACCGGTAATAATCTGAATATTCTCGCTGCGGCCAATATCGACCGAGCAGACCCAGAGATGGTCGGAATCGGGATGGCGCTGCATCGCGTCCACACGCGCAACAACAACATTGTCAATTTCCGAGCCGAGGTACCGCAGCGTCTCGACCTTGGATCCGGACATGGTCATATCCGCAATGTAGCGATGCGGGTCATATGCATAGGGGACAAGGGCTTTGAGCCAATTCATAGAAAGCAGCATAACAATCCCCTCCTTTAATTAAACTGCGACAAGAAACGCAGGTCATTATCATAGAACTGGCGCATCTCATCGATTTTATACCGCAGCATGGCAATACGTTCAACACCCATGCCGAAAGCAAACCCAGTGTACTTTTCCGGATCAATCCCACAGGCGGAGAGGACGTTGGTATGCACCATACCACAGCCGAGAATTTCAATCCAGCCTTCGCCCTTGCACAGCGGGCAACCCTTGCCGCCGCAGACAAAACAGGAAACATCCATTTCCGCTGAAGGTTCCGTAAACGGGAAATGGTGGGGACGGAAGCGCACACGCGTTTCCTTCCCGAAAATTGCCTGCGCAAAGACTTCCAGGTAACCCTTTAAATCCGACATACGCACATCACGATCGATCAGCATCCCCTCGATCTGGTGGAACAGCGGGCTATGCGTCGCATCAAGGTCATCACTGCGGTAAACGCGGCCGGGCGCGATAATGCGGATCGGCGGCTGGCGCGTTTCCATCACACGGCCCTGTACCGACGAAGTCTGCGTACGAAGAACAACATCGTCTGCGAAGTAAAAGGTATCCTGCGGATCGCGGGCCGGATGGTTAGGCGCAGTATTGAGCAAGTCGAAATTGTAATGCGTCAGCTCCACTTCCGGGCCTTCCACCGTTTCAAAACCCATTGTTTCAAATACACGGCGCACATCGGCAATTGTCGTCGTCAGCGGGTGGCGGTGCCCTGGTTGGACGGATTTACCCGGCATAGTCACATCCAGCGTTTCCGCAGCAAGGCGAAGCTCCAGCGCACGCGCCTTTAATTCAGAAAAACGTACTTCCAGCGCAGTTTCAATCTTCGCACGAACCTCATTTGCAAACTGTCCCATAACCGGCCGTTCTTCGGCAGACAACTTGCCCATACTTTTCAAAATCGCGGTTAACGCACCTTTTTTCCCGGAATACCGGATACGCACCGCATCCAGTTCCACATCTGTTGCAACAGACGCAATTGCCTGGAGCGCTTCTTCCTGAATGCGCCCAAGCTCTTCTTTCATACTCACTTTCCTAGCACCTCTTATTTTCAGTTTCTTTGCGTATTGCCATACGCTTTGAAAAGCTCCCTCCCGGCTGTCGCCGGGCAAAAAAATTCCCCGGCGCGCCGCTGCGCGCCGGGGACGGAAAAGCATTTTCCGCGGTACCACCCCGGTTTTTCCAAAATATGGAAACCCTCTTTGCGGACTGCCATCCGCAGCGGACTTAACGCGTCCACAATTCGTCCCTGCCTACTGGTTACACACGTTGAGCAGGGCAACTCCCGGGGGAATATCTCCGCCGCTTCCGCGCAGCCGTGCTTACAGCCTGTGGCACAGCTTCTCTGTCTGCCGGAATTTACAGCGGCATTTTGGCTTCTGCCGCCCGATCCTCGCCTTTTCCACTATAGAATTATTATGATTTTATCATAGCATCTGCAAAATTTCAAGATCCAACTCGGATTTTTTTACAGGATCAGGCACTGCCCCGGCAGTTTCCTCAGCGCAGGACAAAATAATAAAGAAGCACAGCGGCGACCGCTATCAAAAACAGCATCACAAGAAGCGCAGCATGCCGCTTATCCAGCCGAAGCTTGTCCTGCACACCGGTATCTATCCCCATTTTCTGTAAAACCGGGATCATAATATCAAGAAACAACGTCAGCAGCACACCCTCAATCGGAAAAACACAAAGGTTTTTTGCAATCCTGGGGATTAAATAAACTGTTACAGCTTTGCCGTACATCCAGGAAAGGAAAACCGGCGTCAGCAGGATATTGCATATAAGGTTAACGCTCAATTTGGATGCAAACACACGCAGCGGCGTCAGGTGAGCCCTGTACAGCCACAGCGCAAACAAAAATGAACCCAGCATTTCCACCAATGTAAACGGCGGAAAAAACGGACCGCTGGGGAACAGCAGGCAGCCAAGCAAATCGCTGACCATGCCAGACAGCGCCGCAACAACCGGCCCATAAAGCATGGCGCCCAGCGCATTGGCAAAAAAGCCCACCGTAATACTCAAACTTTCGCCGACGGGGATGGAAACAGATTTGAGCGCAACACGCAGTGCAACGATCAATGCAGCCAGCACGATCATTCGCGGCTTTTTCAATTCGGAAAAAGCACAGCGCCAATAGCCATGGGAAAATGGAGTCTTAAAAAATTGCATAAAAATACCTCCTTCGCACCGTTTGCCGCATAAAGGAGGCTTTCTCTATCCAATACTCCATATGCAACAGCGGGATGCGGACACAAGACCGCAACGGCTCCGCCGTCTTCGTCTGCCCGGCAACTCCCCGTCCGTGCAGCACTTAACGCCCTGTATCCTACTCTGTTTTTCTCTGAGGGCTACCCCCCTGCAACTCAGTGTAACGGACACATATCGCTTTGTCAAGACAAAAAGCACGGGATTTTCAAGAATCCTGTGCTTTTCCGTCTATTTCTACCTATCCCTTGCCTTCATTCTGCAGAAAGCAGCCCAAGGGCAATTTTCCACAACAAAACCCGGCGCACAGATTCCTCTGCACGCGCCCGGGAAATCCGGCCGTCGGCAATGGCCTGGGCCAGCGCGCCCGCAGCCGTTGCACCGTCGGAGCACAATACAAGATCCTCGCCAGCTTCCACCGCAAGTACGGCAGCTTCCGCAAGCGTCCAATGTCCGCTGATAGCATCCATCTGTAAATCATCCGTCATCGCAACCAGATCTTGTCCCAGATTCAGGCGCAGCACATCCAGCACGGTTTTGGACAGGGAAGCGGGAAGTTGGTCATCAAAAGCTGTCACAATATTGTGGCAGACCAAAACACCGCGGCTTCCGGCAGCTACGCCTGCCTGAAACGGCAGGAAATCTGCATTGAAAAACGTTTCCTGCGCCCTTGTATCGCTTACTGATGCAGTATGTGTATCCCCATTTTCTCCATAACCCGGGAAATGCTTTAAAACGGTTCCCAAACCTTCGCCCTGCATTGCCGAAACCATTTTCTCAATATAGCCGCAGACTTCTTCAAGGCTGCCGGGAAGGGCGCGCTCATACATAAAGCTTCCTTCCTGCTGAGCCAGGTCACATACCGGCGCAAGGTTGACATGAATACCAAGCGACAACAGAAGCTGCGCTTTCTCCTTCATTTCTGCAACAAGCCCCTCTACGCCATCCTCAGCAAGTATCTGGCGCGGGGAACGGAACCGGCTTTCCCGGAACGCCGTATATGCGCTGATCCTTGCAACGGTCCCCCCTTCTTCATCCGCAGCGATCAGCAGAGGAAGTTTCGAGTTTTCCTGATACTCCGCCAATTCCTGTGAAAGGGTTTGCGTCGTTTTTCCGTCTATATTCTTGCCGAATAAAATCAGCCCGGCCGGTTCAATAGCGGAAATAAGCGCGGCGGCCCCCTCTGTCGGGCAGGCACACAGGACCATCTGTCCGGCAAGCTGCGCATCGCTCATGGAATCAAGCACAGATTGAATATATGCTTCCACAGGATCCTCTTGGTCTGTCTCCGGCGTCTGATCTTGTATCTCATCAGATACTGGCGTTTCATCCTCATCTTCTCCTGGGATTACAGAAAACGCAGGCGTATCTATATCCGGTTCCAGTTTTTCCGGTGTTATAACGGCATCCTGCGTATCTATATCCCGGCCGCAGGCAGAAAGCATAAAGCAGAGAAAAACTGTTAAAATGAATATGCCAAGCTTTATTTTTTTCATGGTTTCCTTCCCTATCCTGTCATCTTGTTTTCGGCAGCCGATACTCTCCTCTATCCGTCCTGGGGAAAAAGCTCTGCCTATGTCGTTTTGGTGACTTTTCTTGCATCAACGCCCGTTTTTTGCTATAGTGGATGTATAACTCCCACATAAGCCTGTAGGCAAAGCTGCAGTCTGCGCGAATGTGCATACTGCCCATTCTTTCTCTTTCCGCATGATTAGACGTACAAGCAGGCTTTTTTCATAACATCAATCCTGCATAAGGAGTAATTCTATGACAAATTCTTCTCCGCTTCGGCGTACCTTCCGAATTCTGGCGCTTCTTATCGTGCTGGGACTATTGCTTTACCTTGGCGCCAATGCCTTTATCATTCTCTATTCCAGCCGGTATATTCTCACAACGCAGCAAGCCGCTGAAAAGGATGCAGACTGCGCATTGGTGTTAGGCGCAAACGTACTCGGTTCCGGACAGCTGAGCCACATGCTTTATGACCGGGTATACACAGGCGTCAGCCTTTATACAGACGCAGCCGTGAGAAAACTGATTATGAGCGGCGACCATGGCACCAGTGAATATGATGAAGTCAATGCAATGAAGAGCACTGCCGTGGAGCTGGGCGTCCCTGCTGATGATATTTTTATGGATCACGCCGGATTTTCCACTTATGAATCTGCATACCGTGCAAAAGCTGTTTTCGGTGCACAGCGTGTAATCTTTGTAACGCAAAAATATCACCTTTACCGGAGTATTTTTGTTGCACGCATGCTGGGTATTGAAGCCTATGGCGTTAGCGCCGACCTGCGCGACTACAGAAATGACCTGTACAACAATTTCCGTGAATCTCTCGCGCGCTGCAAAGACCTGCTTTTTGCAATCTTCAAGCCCGCGCCAACTTATCTGGGGGAACCGGTCGATCTCAACGGTTCCGGACAGCAAACCGATGACGAACCGATTTATAAATATAAAGAGTAACGATTTATGCGGCATTTCCGGCGTGTAGTAAAACATCAGCAAAAGTGCTTATTTTTTACCCGGCTTCACCATCTTAATAAACGAAATTATCAAAATAACCGCTTTTGCAGATACAGACAGGCAAAACCTGATGCCAGGTTTTGCCTGTTTTCTGCGTTACATAACATTCCTCAATAGAAACCGATTAATAAAGCCTGCCAATTTTCCATCAGCAGGCTCTATTGATTACTGAATCAGTGAATAGTTGACATATGCGCCCGTTATACTCTCCAATGTCTCGTTATAGCCGGAATACACAAAATACATCCGCACTGAGGTTCCATCTTTGATTTTATCCAGTGTAAACAGGCGATTGCTGATATATATTGTACCGTATTGTGTGGAGAAACAATAATACTTAACCCCATCCTTACGAATCGTTTCCTCAACAGTCCCGGACAAGTACAAAGGCTCGTCGAGGTAATCTACACCATAGCTTGCCGGCTGAAAAATCGCATCCGACGCTTCTTCGAAATCCAGCGTAGGATAATAGTAGTCCTTATAATAATTTTCGCTGTTTTCAAATTCCTCACCGGCAAAATAGGGCTGTACATTCTCTGCAAGGCTCAACGCCTCACAGCCGCTAAGGGCAACACCGGCAAACAGCACCGCAAACAGTGTGATAATCTTTTTCATCGCATTCACTCCGGAAATTTTTTTCGAAAAGATTATAACACACATCCAAAGCAAAGCTGTAAACGATTCGTGAATCTTATTTTGCTTTTTCGGGACTTTTTCGTAAATCGCGGATTTTCTGATAATTTTTCTCCCATTTTCCACGCCTGTAATGCAGGAATTCCAACGTCGAGCATAAAATCCAGCCAGCGGGATAACCCAAAGCTACAAAAGTCAGGGATTCCGGGAAAATCCGGGTTCCGACATACAAATAGATCTGACGGAATACAACAAAGCTTCCAAGCATAATGAACATCGGCGCCTGGGAATCTCCAGCGCCGCGAAGCGCCCCAGCGTAAATCTGGTTAAGCACACACAATACATAAAATGGCGACATTACACGGATAAACTGCACACCGTATACAAGCACTTCCGCTTCCTGGCTGAACATCTTCAGCAGCGGGCGCGCAAATATATTCAGCATAATGGTCAGAAAAGCCGTGACAGCAACCGCAATCAGGATAGAAACATTAACGCCTTTTTTGGAACGTTCCAGCTGATCTGCACCCAGGTTCTGCCCGACAAAAGTTGTAGACGCCTGGGAAATGGACTGCATTGGAAGCATAACAAACTGATCAATTTTGCTGTATGAAGTATACCCCGCCATGCAGGCCGAACCAAAATGATTAATATACGACTGCACAAACACATTGGAAAAAGAAGTAATTGCCGACTGTAGGGCAGCCGGAAAACCGATAGAAAAAATTTTTTTCAAAATCTGCCAGTCTGACCGCAAATGGCTCCAAACCAAGCGGTAACATTCATAACTTCTTGTCAAGACAAACAGCACGAGAAGACTGGACAGAAGTTGGGCAATCACGGTTGCCAATGCAACACCTGCTACGCCCATTTTAAAGACAAGTACAAATACAAGATCCAAAACTACGTTGGTACAGGCGGAAAAAATCAAAAAATACAGTGGCCGGCGTGAGTCCCCAACTGCCCGGAGAATCCCTGAGCCCATGTTATAAACCATCAATGTTAAAATGCCCCCGAAATATATGCGCAGATAAACCGTTGCTTCCGGGATTACATTTTCCGGTGTTTTCATAAATCTAAGCATGAACGGGACAAAGGTGACGCCAATTCCCGTGCAGACAACCCCCAGTGCAAAAGTCATCAAGATCGTTGTACTGACGGCGCGGTGCACAGCATCCTCATCCCGGGCACCAAAAAACTGTGAAATAATAACTGTCGCACCGGTAGACAGGCCCATAAAAAAACCGACGAGCGTGTTAATAATTGGGCCGGTAGACCCAACCGCAGCCAGAGCCTCTGTACTGACAAAATTCCCTACAACAATGGAATCGACGGTGTTATAAAACTGCTGAAAAATATTGCCAATCATAAGAGGAAGCGCGAAATTTAAAATATGTTTCCAGATTGGCCCTTCTGTCATAACTGTATTTCGTCTGATTGCTCTCTTTTTCACTGTGCTTTAACCTCGCTCTTATTCTGATCCTACGATATACCCGAAGAAAGATTTTGTCAAGTTCCTGTCCGCTAAAACATATGGCAGCGATGATGAATATTAGATAAGAAAATTTTATACAAATTTAGTGTTTTTTTATTGACATCCAAGCCTATTCCAAATATAATCAAAGATATGGAGGTGGTTGCGTGCGAATTACAAATGAAAGCGATTATGCTTTGCGCATCCTATATGAACTCTCAAAAGTAGATATGGATACGCAGCGTTCCAGTGTCGCCAGCGCCGCCGATATTTCAGAGCAAACCGGCGTATCCTTGCGTTTTGCACTGAAAATTCTTCGAAAGCTGAGTATTGCCGGTATCGTTGCTTCAAAAAAGGGGGCTTCCGGCGGGTATTATCTTGCTAAAGACCCCTCTGAAATATCTTTAGGTGAAATTATTGAAGTAATTGAAGGGCAAATCCGGATTTCCAACTGCACACAGGATGAATATACCTGCCCGCGTGCCTGCGATGACCAGGACCCATGCCGTTATCACAGCATCTTCTGTTCGCTCACCCAGCGTTTCCGTCAAGAGTTATACGCAATCAAGCTTTCCGATGTTCTTTATTCCCATGTAAAACAGGAAAAATAGAATGCCGGTGTCTGGCTCTTTTGTCCTTTAGCCGCTATGTGGGTGTGGGTTAAAGTATATTGGCCTGTGTTTCTCCAGATATGCATAAAAAGTAAAATACGGCAGCGGCTCCATGGATCTTTGCTGCCGTATTCCGCATCTTGCCGGCTGCATGCTGAAAGTCCCTCCCTGATGCCATCTGTAGATCGCAATATCTGCAAACTGATTTGACTGGGCCAATTTGCAATAAAATCGAGCTGCAATACACAGCAAATTTTGCTGTATGTTGCAGCTCGGTCTGTTTTATACCGTTTCCTTATTTGACAAGCTCAATAATCGCCATTTCAGCGGCATCACCGCGGCGCGGGCCAGTCTTGATAATCCGGGTATAACCGCCGTTTCTCTCGTTATAAGACGGCGCAATTTCATCAAACAGCTTTACGACGACATCTTCCTTCGTCACAAAAGCCATAGCCTGACGGCGGGCAGCGAGCGTACCCTTTTTACCCAGGGTAATCATTTTTTCTGCGAGGGGACCTACTTCTTTGGCGCGGGTTACGGTGGTCTCAATTCTGCCGTTTTCAAGCAGGAAGGTTACCATTGCCCTGAGCATTGCCATTCTATGATCGGTCGTTCTGCCGAGCTTACGTGGCATAGACATTTCCTCCTTTGGATTGGAAGCGAAAAATCACTTTCCCTTAATCATCGTTCTTCTGAAGCGACAGGCCCATGGCATTGAGCTTATTGATGACTTCCTCAAGGCTCTTGCGGCCAAGATTGCGGACTTTCATCATATCTTCCTCAGTCTTGTTGACCAGATCTTCTACCGTGTTGATTCCGGCGCGCTTTAAGCAGTTAAAGCTGCGCACGGAGAGGTCAAGCTCCTCAATCGTCATTTCAAGGACCTTTTCATACTGGGCTTCCACATGCTCGACAACCGTCGAACTGGAACTGACCTCTTCAGAAAGGTCAATAAAGTGAACCAACAGGTCGCTCAAAATTTTGGCGGACCAGGAAATCGCTTCCTGCGCCGTCAGAGTAGAATTGGTCCAGACTTCCAAGATCAGCCTGTCATAATCTGTTACATTGCCTACACGGGTATTTTCAACAGCATAATTTACCTTATATACCGGCGTATAAATCGAATCCACAGGGATCAAACCGATCACCGACTGGGCAGGTTTATTGCGTTCAGAAGGGACATAACCACGTCCATGGTTTAATGTCAGTTCCATATTCAACCGGGCGTCGGGCCCCAAGGTTGCTATATGCCAGTCGGGGTTAAGAATGTCGACTTCGCCATCACTCTTAATATCACCCGCACAAACTTCACATTCGCCGGAAGCATTGATATACACAACCTTCGGACCTTGTGTATGAAGTTTCGCAATGATGCCCTTTACATTAAGGACGATTTCCGTTACATCTTCCTTAACGCCAGGTATAGTTGAAAATTCGTGTTGAACGCCATTAATTTTAATGCTTGTTACCGCTGTACCGGGCAATGAAGAGAGTAAAATTCTCCGCAAAGAATTGCCCAAAGTCGTGCCGTAGCCTCTTTCCAGTGGTTCTACGACAAACTTTCCATAGGAGCCATCCTCAGAACTTTCTGCACACTCTATGCGGGGCTTATCGATCTCTATCATTTATTGTCTTACCCTCCTTGTCACTTGATGCCGGAGCATCTTCGGGTTTATCAAACTGCAACTGTACTGCGACGGCCGCGCAGTTATTCCCGGATACCAACTTAAAATTACTTGGAGTACAGCTCGACGATGTAGTGCTCCTCAATCGGGAGATCCACATCTTCGCGCGCCGGCATCGTAACAACCTTGCCCTCGAGCTTCTCAAGATTCATTTCAAGCCACTGCGGAACAGGCTTGGCAGAATTGGCTTCCAATACAGCCTTGAATTTATCAGAAGAACGGCTGCTGTCCTTCAACGCAATCACGTCTCCAGCCTTGCACAGGTAGGAGGGGATGTCAACTTTTTTGCCATTTACGGTGAAATGGCCATGGGTTACCAACTGTCTGGCTTCCGGGCGGGACATTGCGAAACCAAGACGGTATACGATATTGTCAAGCCTAGATTCCAGGATAATCAGAAGATTTTCGCCTGTTACGCCCTTTTTCTTGCTGGCCAGTTCGAAATAATGATGGAACTGGTTTTCCAAGACGCAATAATATCTTTTTGCCTTCTGCTTTTCACGCAGCTGGGTGCCATATTCACTGCGTTTACGGCGGCTCTGTCCATGATCACCGGGCGCCTGATTACGGCGCACAATTGAGCACTTCGCAGAATAGCATCTATCGCCCTTTAAGAAGAGCTTTTCACCCTCGCGTCTGCACAGTTTGCAAACTGCATCGGTATATCTTGCCATTATTCAAGTACCTCCAATTCTATTAGACACGACGGCGCTTCGGCGGACGGCAGCCGTTATGGGGGATCGGGGTAACGTCCTTAATCAGGCTGACTTCCAGGCCGGTCGCCTGCAGCGCACGGATTGCAGCTTCACGTCCGGAACCCGGGCCCTTGACATAGACCTCAACACTTTTAAGGCCGTGTTCCATTGCATTTTTCGCAGCAGTTTCTGCGGCAGACTGCGCAGCAAACGGCGTGCTCTTACGGGAACCGCGGAAGCCGAGGCCGCCTGCGGAAGCCCACGCAATTGCATTGCCCTGGACGTCGGTAATGGTTACGATTGTATTATTGAAGGAAGCACGGATGTGCGCCTGGCCCTTCTCAATATTTTTATGTTCACGACGGCGTCTGATGCCGGTGCTTTTCTTATTGCCTTTCGGTGCCATTTACAACTGCCTCCTTACTTTCTCTTATTGGCGATGGTTTTGGCCGGACCCTTGCGCGTTCTCGCGTTGGTGCGGGTACGCTGGCCGCGGACCGGAAGGCCCTTTCTATGGCGAACGCCACGATAGGAACCGATTTCGATCAGCCGCTTAATATCCATCGCAACGTCACGGCGCAGATCGCCTTCAACCACATATTGGTTGTCGATGACTTCACGAAGCTTGGAAATATCGTCTTCAGTCAGATCTTTAACGCGCAGATCCGGGTCAACACCGGTCGCCGCAAGGATATCTTTTGAACTTTTCAATCCAATGCCATAAATATAGGTAAGTCCAATTTCGATTCTTTTATCTCTCGGAAGGTCTACGCCTGCTATACGTGCCATATATAAGCTTCCTCCTAATCAACCCTGTCTCTGCTTGTGCTTCGGCTTCTCGCAAATGATCATCACGCGACCTTTGCGGCGAATCAGCTTGCACTTTTCGCACATCGGTTTTACTGACGGCCTAACTTTCATATTTTTCTCCTGCCTTTCTTCGCATTCCTTACTTGGAACGCCAGGTAATCCTGCCGCGCGTCAGGTCATACGGAGACATCTGGACAGTAACCTTATCGCCCGGCAAAATACGAATGAAATTCATCCTGAGTTTTCCAGAAATATGGGATAAAATGCGGTGCCCATTTGCAAGCTCTACCGTAAACATTGCATTTGGCAGCGCCTCTATGACGGTACCTTCGAGTTCTATAACATCTTCCTTAGCCAAAATGTATTCCTCCCTTTCCGATACACAAGTTCACTGTCCTGCCTCATCCCATCTGGTCAGAAGCACAGGTTCACCGGTAGTGATCAAAACACTGTGTTCGTAATGGGCTGCCAGGCTATGGTCGCTTGTTACGACGGTCCAATCGTTGTCCAAGACATAGACGTCATACGAGCCGGCCGTAATCATTGGCTCAATCGCGATCGTCATCCCCGGCATCAGGCGGGGTCCATGGCCCGGTTTCCCATAGTTTGGCACCTCTGGATCTTCATGAAGTTCTTTTCCAACTCCATGCCCGATATAACGCCGCACCACGCCAAAGCCAAAGCTTTCCGCATAAACCTGAATAGCATGGGAAATATCCGATATGCGATATCCTACTTTCGCATATTTGATGCCCTCATAGAAACTCTGTCTCGTTACATCCATCAGCATGCGGGCCTCTTTGCTGATTGCACCAACCGGGAAGGTCGCCGCTGCGTCCCCGTGAAAGCCGCCGGTATAAGCGCCGACATCAACCTTCACAAGATCCCCCTCGTGGAGGATACGTCCTCCGGGGATGCCGTGGATAACTTCGTCGTTGACGCTTACGCAGGCGCTGGCCGGGAAGCCACCATATCCCAAAAACGAAGGGACGGCGCCGCAGGAAACAATATATTCATGCACCGCATGGTCAATTTCCCGTGTGCTGATGCCCGGCCGTATTACAGACTGGGCAGCTTTAAGCGCCCCGCCTGTAATTTCACCGGATTTTTTCATGGATGCAATTTCTTTTTGATTCTTAAGCTGAATCATCCTAAATACCCAATGCCTCTTTTACCAGACCAGTGGTATCCGCAAGCTCCTCCTGCCCCTCTACCGTTTTGAGCAGGCCGCGGGATCTGTAAAACCCAATCAACGGCTCTGTCTGCGCATGGTAGACCTGAAGGCGGGATGCAACAACCTTCGGATCATCATCCGGCCGCAGGACCAGCTGTGCGCCGCAGACATCGCAAATGCCTTCTTCTTTTGGAGGATTATATTCAACATGGAAGCTTGCGCCACAGGCCGGGCAGGTACGGCGCCCAGACATACGGGAAATGATCTTCTCATCCGCAACATAAATCTCCAGTACAGCGTCAACCGCACAGATTTTCTCAAGCGCTTCTGCCTGCGGGATTGTGCGTGGAAAACCATCGAGCACAAAGCCGTTGGCGCAGTCCGGCTGGGCGATTCGGTCTTTGAGCAACTCAATCACCAAATCATCCGGAACAAGCGCTCCAGACTCAACAAGCGCTTTCACACGGAGACCCAGCAGTGTCCCGCTTTTGATCTGCGCGCGGATTATATTCCCCGTGGAAATCTGGGGAACGGAAAGGGTTTGGCAGATCATCTCCGCCTGTGTTCCCTTACCTGCCCCCGGGGCGCCTAAAAGTATAAGTTTCATGCGTTACTCCTTATTCAAGGAAGCCCTTATAATGGCGCATCATCAGTTGGGTTTCGATTTGCTCATAGAATTCAATTGCAACACCAACCGCGATCATCAGGGAAGTACCGCCGATGGCGATATTCGTCATACCTGTGATAGCGCCAAAGATAAGCGGCAATGCGGCGATAATTACCAGGAAAGTCGAACCGATAAACGTAATCTTATGTTCGATGCGGGTCAGGTAATCCGAAGTGGGCTTGCCCGGCCGGTAACCTGTAACAAAACCGCCGTTTTTCTTAATATTATTGGCAACCTCTACCGGGTTAAACTGAATCATTGCATAGAAATAGCCAAAAGCAATAATAAAGAGAATATAGAGGATGATGTATACCGGGTGCGTACTTGTAAATACTTTCCCGACGCCATCCCAGAAACCGCCCTCTCGAGGCTGTGTGAAGCCAATAATTGTTGACGGAAGCGACAACAGCGTCGAAGCAAAGATGACTGGTAGAACGCCGGACATATTTACCTTCATCGGCAGGTTTGTCGCCTGACCTCCGTACATCTTACGGCCAACCATACGCTTGGCATACTGGATCGGGATACGGCGCTCACCATCGGTCATAAAGACAATGAATAGAATCATCGCCAGGACACCGATAATCAGGCCTACCATGCCGAGGATATACCAGCCGCCCATGGAAATATAGCCTATGATATAACGAACCAAGGAGGGGATTCTGGAAAGAATACCAGCAAAAAGGATCATAGAAATGCCGTTGCCGATGCCCTTCTCCGTAATCTTTTCTCCAAGCCACATCACAATCGCTGAGCCAGCAGTAAAGCTTGCAATAATAACAATTGCCTGCCATACGCCGCTCTGAGTTAACAGATTATTATTCTTCAGCAAGATATAATAGGTAAAGCTCTGAATCAGACCAATTGCCACCGTGCTGTAACGGGTAATCGCAGCCAGTTTCTTTTTGCCCTCTTCGCCGCCGTCACGGCTAAGTCTCTCAAGGGCAGGAATAGCAACGGTTAAAAGCTGGATGATGATGCTCGCGTTAATATACGGGGTGATTGAAAGCGCAAACAGCGTTGCATAGCTCAATGCGCCGCCGGACAATACATTGAAATAGCCCAGCAGGTTCCCAGACTCCGAATATTGATCGAACAAAAGGCGAAGTCCGTCTGTGTCTATACCCGGAATCAGGATGGCGACCGAACCAAAACGGTAAATCACTAAGATGAAGAGGGTAAAGAGAAGTTTCTGGCGCACATCTTTACTGCGCCAAGCGTTCACAAACGTCGACCACATCTCAGATCACCTCTGCCTTTCCTCCGGCTGCTTCAATTTTGGATTTTGCGCTTTCGGAAAAAGCCGCGGCTTTGACAGTAACAGCCTTATCAATTTCGCCGCGTCCTAAAACCTTGACCCCATCAAGTTCTTTTTTAATAATACCAGCGGTCTTCAATGCCTCAGCGTCAATCACGGCGCCGGCTGCAAACACGCACAAATCATCAAGATTGACTGCCGCATAGTTTACCTTGAAATGATTCGTGAAACCGCGCTTCGGGAGCTTCCGGATATACGGAAGAGAAACACCGTCAAATCCTGGGCGGACACCGCCGCCGGAACGCGCTTTCTGGCCTTTATGGCCGCGGCCTGCGGTTTTGCCATTACCGGTTGCCACACCGCGGCCCTTGCGCTTCGGGGCGCTGACAGACCCCGGCGCCGGTGAAAGTTCATATAATTTCATATTGTTACATTCCTTTCGCTCGCACGATAAGAAATATTCTTACCGGGGTAATTATGCCTCTTCTACCTTGACAAGATAAGCAATTTGGGCAATTTTGCCGCGGGTCTGCTCATTGTCCGGCTGTACATTGCAGTCCCCAATCTTACGGAGGCCAAGGGAATTGGCGGTGGCAATATGTGTCTTATGCCTGCCGCTTAAACTCTTAACGAGCGTAACTTTAATATTAGCCATGACGTCCTCCTTAGCCCTTGACAATTTCGTCAACGCTCTTTCCGCGCACAGCCGCGACCTGCTCGGCATTACGCAGCTGCATCAGGCCGGCCATGGTAGCGGAAACAACGTTTTGCGGAGTGTTTGAGCGAAGGCACTTAGCGCGCACGTCCTGGATGCCGACGGCCTCCATAACTGCACGAACGACGCCGCCGGTGATGATTCCGGTACCGGGGGCTGCCGGTTTAAGCAGCACCTTTCCAGCTCCGAACTCGCCAATAACTTCATGCGGGATTGTTGTCCCCTTAAGCGCGATCTGCTTGAGGTTCTTTTTCGCATCTTCCATTCCCTTGCGGATTGCGTCCGGAACTTCAGCAGCCTTGCCAAGGCCGAAACCCACGATACCATTGCCGTTACCAACGACCACCAATGCAGTGAATTTGAAAATACGACCGCCTTTAACGGTCTTAGATACACGATTCAGCGCTACGACTTTCTCGGTCAGGTCGAGGGTCGACGCATCGATTAACTTTGCCATTTCCTGCCCTCCAACTTAAAACTCGAGGCCGCCCTCACGGGCGCCGTCGGCCAGTGCCTGTACTCTGCCGTGGTAAACATAGCCGCCACGGTCGAAGACTACGGTCTTTACGCCCTTGGCGCCGGCACGTTCAGCAACCGCAAGACCGACTTTTTTCGCTGCTTCGCAGTTTCCGCCGTATTCGCCGAAGCCTTTTTCCGTGGAAGAGGCGCTGGCGATCGTAACACGGTTGACGTCGTCAATTACCTGAGCATAAATATTAGAAAGGCTTCTATACACACACAGGCGCGGTCTTTCCGGAGTGCCCGAGATGGCTCCGCGTACTCTGCGGTGGCGCTTAATGCGCTGCTTATTGCTATCTTTTCTGCTAACCATCGGTTACTCTCCCTTACTTCTTGCCGCCGGCCTTACCGACTTTGCGGATAATGGTTTCGTCGACATACTTGATTCCTTTGCCCTTATAGGGTTCCGGAGGTCTGATTTCGCGGACTTCAGCGGCAAACTGACCGACAGCCTGACGGTCCGGACCGCTAATAACGATTTTATTCGGGGCCGGGACATCAATGCTGATGCCGGGGATCTCGTCAACCGTTACCTGATGGGAGTAGCCAACATTCAGTACCAGCGAATTGCCGGACTTGGCAGCCCTGTAACCGACGCCATTGACTTCCAGTTCCTTCTTGAACCCCTCGTGGACGCCAACAACCATATTATGGACAAGGGCACGGGTCAAACCATGAAGGGCGTTGGCTTCTTTAGAGTCGCCCTCACAGCTGACATGGATAATCCCATTATCAAGCGCAACGGAAACAAGATTATGAACCGTCATGCTCAGCTCGCCCTTGGGGCCTTTAACCTTTATATTCTTACCATCGATCGCGACCTGGCAGTCTGCCGGAACCGTGATCGGCATTTTACCAATTCTGGACATAGCTTTTCTTCCTCCTCCTTACCAGATAAAGGCGAGGACTTCGCCACCAACATGCTCTTCGCGAGCCTTTTTATCGGTCATAATGCCCTTGGAAGTGGAAATGATCGCGATGCCAAGTCCGCGCAGCACCTGAGGAAGCTCATCAGCCGGGGCATAAATGCGCAGGCCGGGCTTGGAAACACGGCGCAGGCCGCTTATGGCACGAGTGCCGTCTGCGGTATATTTCAGTGCAATCTTAATTGTGCCCTGGGGGCCCTCTTCGACGATCTTATAATTCTTGATGTAACCTTCCTCGAGCAGGATCTGAGCGATTGCCTTTTTCATTTTAGAGGCCGGTACTTCAACCGATTCATGCTTCGCGGTCCCTGCGTTACGCAGACGGGTCAGCATATCGGCGATGGGATCTGTAATATGCATTTCCTAAATCCTCCTTACCAGCTTGCCTTTTTCACACCCGGAATCTGGCCCTTGTAAGCAAGCTCACGGAAGCAGATTCTGCAGATGCCGTAATCGCGAAGGTAGGCATGCGGCCGGCCGCAAAGCTTGCAGCGATTGTAGCCGCGAGTAGAGAACTTTGGGGTTCTCTGCTGCTTTAAGATCATTGATTTCTTAGCCACTTGTTCCTGCCTCCTTCTTACTCTCTTGCAAACGGAGCACCCAGGAGCGTTAACAGCTCTCTGGCTTCTTCGTCTGTATTGGCGGTTGTGACAATAACGATATCCATACCGCGGATCTTATCGATTTTGTCATACTCGATTTCCGGGAAGATAAGCTGTTCCTTCAAGCCAAGGGCATAATTGCCGCGGCCGTCGAAGGAATTGGCGCTGATACCACGGAAGTCGCGGACACGCGGGAGCGCAACGTTAAAAAAGCGATCCAGAAACTCCCACATGCGGTCTGCGCGCAGCGTAACCTTGACGCCGACAGGCATACCTTCACGGAGCTTAAAGTTTGCGACGCTCTTACGGGCGTGGGTTACGACCGGTTTTTGTCCGGAAATCGCAGTAATATCTGCAACAACAGCATCAATAATTTTCGAATTATCGCGTGCCTCGCCGCAGCCGACATTAATCACGACTTTATCCAGTTTAGGAATCTGCATCGGGCTTTTATACTCGAATTTCTTCATCAGCGCCGGTGCAACTTCCTTCTGGTACATAACTTTCATTCTAGCTGCCATATCTTCTATATCCTCCCTTACAGCTGTGCGCCGCACTTTTTGCAAAGGCGGGTCTTCTCGCCGGAGGCAGAAACCTCAGTCTTAATCCGGGTGGGTTTATGGCACTTCGAGCAGACAACCATCACATTGGAAGCCTCCAGCGGAAGTTCCTGCTTGATGATACCGCCCTGATCCTGCATGCTGCGGGGTTTTTTATGCTTGGTAGCGATATTGATGCCCGACACGATCACCGTACCGTTCTTTGCATCGGTGGCAACAACTTTTCCGCTGCGGCCACGGTCTTTGCCGGCAATGACCTGAACATTATCGCCTTTTTTGATCTTAAGCGAATTCATTTTCTGCGCCCTCCCTTAAAGAACTTCGGGGGCGAGAGACAGGATTTTCATATAGTCACGGTCGCGGAGCTCACGTGCTACCGGTCCAAAAATACGCGTGCCTCTCGGGTTTTTATCTTCTCTGATAATAACAGCGGCATTATCGTCGAATTTGACATAGCTGCCGTCTGCGCGGCGGACGCCCTGTGCAGAGCGGACGATTACGGCTTTTACAACTTCGCCCTTCTTTACAACGCCGCCCGGTGCGGCCTTTCTGACGGAGGCCACGATAACATCGCCAATATTGCCGTACTTACGTACCGAACCGCCGAGCACTCGGATGCACTTAAGCTCCTTTGCTCCGGTGTTGTCGGCTACCTTTAATTTGGATTCCTGTTGAATCATGTAAGCCAGCCTCCTTCTTTAGCGTGCTTTTTCGATTATCTCGACCAGACGCCATCTCTTATCCTTAGAAAGGGGGCGAGTCTCCATAACCAATACTCTGTCGCCGATGCCGCACGCATTCTCTTCATCGTGGGCCTTCAGGCGATATGTGCTCTTGATAATCTTTTTATAAAGCGGGTGTGCAACCCTCTCTTCGACCGCCACTACGATGGTCTTGTCCATCTTATCCGATACAACGCGGCCTACTCGAGTTTTACGGAAAGCTCTTTCTTCCATCTAAAAATACCCTCCTTATTCGGCCGTCTTCTCAGTGATAACGGTTTTCACCCGTGCGATATCACGGCGGACTTCGGTGATCTGCTTCGGGTTTTCAAGCTGGTTGGTCGCATTCTGGAAACGAAGGTTGAAGAGGTCTTTTTTCAGATCGTTCAACTTCACATTCAGCTCTTCGAGCGACATTTCGCGGATCTCATTAGCCTTCATCTACTTCACCGCCATCCTCTTCTGCCGTATCCGCCGGCAGGTCTTCGCGCTTAACAAACTTGGTTTTGATCGGGAGCTTATAGCCAGCCAGACGCAGTGCTTCACGCGCAGTTTCTTCCGGCACGCCGGCGATTTCAAACATGACTCTGCCCGGCTTGACAACCGCTACCCAATATTCTGGAGAACCCTTACCGGAACCCATGCGGGTTTCCGCCGGTTTCTTGGTAATAGGCTTATCAGGGAAGATCTTAATCCAGACCTTACCGCCGCGGCGGGTATATCTGGTCATGGCAATACGGGCGGCTTCAATCTGGTTGGAGCTGATCCATGCCGGTTCCATCGCCATGATGCCATATTCGCCATAGGTAACCTTATTGCCTTTATGGGCAACGCCCTTCATGCGGCCTCTTTGCTGTTTACGATATTTTACTCTCTTAGGCAGAAGCATTAGTTGTTGCCTCCTTCCGGTTTAGCGGGGGCGCCTGCTGCCGGCCGCGGAGCGCGGGGAGCAGTGCCCTGCGGACGCGGGCCGCGGTTGAAGCCGCCCTGGCCGCCGGCGCGGTTGTTATTATAACCGCCAGTACGCTGGCCGCCCGGTGCGCCCGTATTATTGTTGCGATAGCCGCCCGGTGCACGATCGCCGCGGTTGAAGCCGCCCTGCGAACGGTCACGGTTATAGCCGCCGCGTCTGTCTCCGTCGCGGCGGTCTCTGCGGTCGCGGCGGTCTCTGCGGTCAGCTCTCGGCGGTTCGACAGTCGTCTGACGCGGGCCTCTTGTGAGGACTTCGCCGCGGTAGATCCAGACTTTGATGCCGATGCGGCCATACTGGGTTTTTGCTTCAGCGAAACCATAATCAATGTCGGCACGCAGCGTCTGAAGCGGAATAGTGCCTTCGTGGTAAACTTCGGTTCTGGCAATTTCAGCGCCGCCGAGACGGCCGGAGGCCCAAGTCTTGATACCCTTGGCGCCAGCACGGGTCGCACGGCCCATAACCTGCTTCATTGCACGACGGAAGCTGACGCGCTTCTCAATCTGTGCAGCAATATTTTCAGCTACCAGCTGGGCATTAAGGTCAGGATTGCGGATTTCCACAATATTGACCGCCACACGCTTGCCGATCATGGCTTCAAGCTGAAGACGAAGCTTTTCGATATCCGCACCGCCACGGCCGATCACGATACCCGGACGGGCGCAATGGATAAAGATGCGGACCCGGTTTGGATTACGCTCAATTTCAATCTTCGGGATACCAGCATCATACAGCGTATCTTTGATAAATTTACGGATTTTGAAATCTTCGACGAGAAGATCGCCGACATTTTCGTTTTTAGCATACCAGCGGGAGTCCCAGTTTTGGATCACGCCCACTCGCAGTCCGTGAGGATTAACTTTCTGACCCATTGTCTGACCTCCTGCTTATTCTCTCTCGGAGAGAGCCAAGGTGATGTTCGAGGTTCTCTTCAAGATTCTGTCCGCGCTGCCGCGGGCTCTGGGCATCAATCTCTTCATAGTTGGGCCAGGGCCGACGAAAACGGAAGAGACATACAATTTATCGACGTCCATTTCATGATTATTCTGCGCATTGGCGATCGCGCTCTTTAAAAGCTTAATGAGCGGCTCGCTGGCAGCTTTACGGGTGTTAACAAGGATCGCAGCGGCTTCGGAAACGTCTTTTCCACGGATAAGATCGCAGACGATTTTGACCTTTCTCGGAGTGATGCGAATCTGCTTTGCATAGGCTTTTGCTTCCATCGTGACTCCTCCTTATTTACCCGTAGTCTTGCTTCCCGCATGGCC
The DNA here is from genome assembly GCA_934546935.1 of uncultured Eubacteriales bacterium. Taxonomy (GTDB): domain Bacteria; phylum Bacillota; class Clostridia; order Oscillospirales; family QAMX01; genus CALWJF01. The sequence goes on along the minus strand of CAKTEH010000001.1, from coordinate 141,912 downwards.
CTTAAAGGTCCGGGTGGGAGCAAACTCACCGAGTTTATGGCCAACCATATCCTCGGTAATATAAACCGGGACATGCTTGCGACCGTCATGAACCGCAATGGTATGTCCTACAAACTCCGGGAAAATGGTGGAGGCGCGGGACCAGGTCTTAACAACCTGCTTATCGTTTGCAGCGTTCATCGCGGCGATTCTCTTGTAGAGCTCGGGCGCTACAAACGGGCCCTTTTTAATGCTTCTGCTCATTCAAATAACCTCCAATTACTTGCTGTTGCGGCGCTTAACAATGAACTTGTTGGAGCGGTTCTTCTTGGAACGGGTTTTGTAGCCGAGGGTCGGTTTGCCCCAAGGGGTAACCGGGCCGGGACGGCCAACCGGGCTTTTGCCCTCACCACCGCCATGCGGGTGGTCAACCGGGTTCATAACGCTACCGCGGACAGTCGGTCGGACGCCCATATGACGCTTGCGGCCGGCCTTACCAATCTGGACATTTTCATGATCGAGGTTGCCAACCTGGCCGATCGTGGCCTTGCAGTCCAGGCGGACAAGACGAACCTCGCCGGACGGGAGGCGAACCTGTGCATATCCATTTTCCTTCGCCATCAGCTGCGCGGATGCGCCGGCCGAACGGACGAGCTGTGCGCCGCGGCCCGGGTAAAGTTCCACATTGTGGATAATAGTACCAACCGGGATGTTGCCGATCGGGAGCGTGTTGCCCGGCTTGATATCGGCGGTTGCGCTGGCGAGGATGGTATCGCCGCGGTTAAGGCCTACCGGAGCCAGGATATAACGGCGTTCGCCATCTTCATATTCAACGCGGGCGATATTCGCGGAACGGTTAGGGTCATATTCAATAAACAGGACCTTGGCCGGCATATCCACTTTATCGCGTTTAAAATCGATAATTCTGTATTTTTGTCTGTTTCCGCCGCCCTGATGACGGACGGTAATTCTGCCATAGCTGTTACGGCCGGCGTTCTTCTTATTGGTATCCAGAAGACCCTTTTCCGGCTTTACCTTATCCAGACCCGAATTGTCAAGCGTCGTCATATGACGGCGGGACGGGGTCGTGGGTCTAAAGGTCTTTATCGGCATCTATCTCACTCCCTGTTTTAAAATCTGTTTAAAACGCTTATCAGGTGAACGACTCAAAGAACTCGATGCCCTTGGAGTCAGCGGTCAGCGTAACAATTGCTTTTTTCCAGGCAGCCGTAGAACCGCTGGTATAACCGCGGCGGCGGGTCTTGCCCTTAAGGTTCATTGTATTTACGCTTGCCACCTTTACGTCGAAAATCTTTTCGACAGCTTCCTTGATTTCGATCTTGTTGGCATGGCGATCGACTTCGAAGGTGTACTTTTTTCCCTGCGCGGCGGCCACCGAACGTTCGGTGACAATCGGGCGGCGGATTACGTTATAAATGGATGTCATTTTCCAAACACCTCCTGGATTACATCGACGGCAGCACGGTCTACGATGAACTTGTCGGCGTTCATAATATCATAGACGTTAATGGTGTTGGCGAGGGTCGTGACAACGCCGGGGATATTGCGTGCCGAAAGGACAACATTGCGGCGGACCTCAGGGGTGACGATCAGACTCTTGCAGTCGCCTGCGCCAAGTGCGTTGAGCATGGAAACGATGTTTTTCGTTTTAATCTCATCGCAATTGAGGTTGTCGATTACGATAATATCCTCGGCAAGGGCCTTGGAGCTGAGCGCAGAGCACAGGGCCAGGCGCTTATACTTCTTATTCAGACGGTAGGTATACGTCCTGGGCTTCGGGGCAAACGCGACGCCGCCGTGCGTCCACTGCGGGGAGCGGGTCGATCCCTGGCGCGCGCGGCCAGTGCCTTTCTGGCGCCACGGCTTGCGGCCGCCGCCGGAGACCTCGGCGCGGGTCAGCGCACTCTGCGTACCCTGGCGGCAGTTGGCCAGGTGATTTTTAACAGCAGCATGAATTGCAACTGCATTCGGTTCAAGACCGAAAATGGATTCGGAAAGTTCGATTTCGCCGACGACCTTTCCGGTCATGTCATAAACATTCGCCTTAGGCATGGTTCAAACTCTCCTTTCTTTAGCGTCTGGCCGAAGCCTTCTGCGGGTTAACGCTTGCCGGCTGGGCCTGTGTGTTCTTGACCTTATGGGTTTTAACCGTATCTTTAATGTAAACAATGCCGCCGCGCGGACCGGGGACGGCGCCGCAGATGGCGATCAGGTTGAGATCCGGATCCACCTTCGCAACGCGCAGGTTCTGCACAGTAACCTGCTCCACGCCCATATGGCCGGGCATTTTCTTGCCGGGCATTACGCGGGCCGGATCGGAGTTGGCGCCCATGGAACCAACGCTGCGATGGACAGGGCCGACGCCGTGCGTATGGTTCTGGACATGCTGGCCCCAGCGCTTAACGACGCCGGCGTAGCCTTTACCTTTGGAAATACCGGTTACATCGACAAAATCGCCTTCGGCGAATACGTCGGCGAGCAGGACGTCGCCTGCATTATACGGCGTGCAGTCCTCAAGTTTAAACTCCTTGAGGTACTTTTTGATGTCTTCTCCGGCGGCTTTGAGATGGCCGAGTTCCGGCTTGTTGAGCTTTCTTGCCGGCACATCCTCGAATCCCAGCTGAACTGCATCGTAGCCGTCCTTTTCCGCGATCTTCTTCTGGATCACGGTGCACGGGCCCGCTTCGATAACCGTTACAGGGATCACCTTGCCCTCTTCGGTGAAAATCTGGGTCATGCCCACTTTTCTGCCGATGATTGCCTTCTTCATGCTTAAGTTTCCTCCTTGTGGTTATTGGTTGGCGCTGCCAACTTGACCTTTGGCCGGACAAAGCCGGCCGCTGCGAACGCGTTGCGTCCTCAGATTACTTTTATCTCAATATCTACGCCCGCTGGAAGATCAAGGCTCATTAATGCCTCGACGGTCTTCTGCGAGGGGTTGGATATGTCGATCAGACGTTTGTGGGTGCGGCGCTCGAACTGTTCACGGCTGTCTTTATACTTATGGACAGCACGCAGGATCGTTACAACCTCCTTGTGGGTCGGCAGCGGGATCGGGCCCGATACTGCGGAGCCGGTACGCTTTGCGGTCTCTACGATCCGCTCGGCGCTCTGGTCGATCAGCTGATGGTCATACGCTTTTAGACGCACTCTGATTTTTTCCATGTTTTTTCCTTCCTGCACGTACTTTCTGCTGTCCGCCGGGTCGTGCTTTTTAGTATTTATATTGTTATTTCCGGCGGAAGATCAGTACGGCATAGAATATTGCAACCGCGCCGTGTGTTGAAAAACTGCACATTATAAAAACCGGTTTTGTGCTTCAAGTTTCTCGACTGGCTTTACAGGTCATAAAACGCAGGCTAAAAGCTCGGCACAAGTCCCGGCCTTTTCAACCACGTGTAGGTCCGCATCCAACCATGCGCATGCGTACGCGCGTTTTACACTATTCTAGCCGCCCGTCATATTCACCGCAACTTACGCGGTGTGCGGACATACTCTGCCGAAGTTACCTCGTATGGATACGAGCAATCTCCAGCTTCATCGCACTGGCACTTTCATGGCGCACCTATACCACGCCTGTTTTCACAAGCTTATATAGTATAAACCCATAAGACAAGCTTGTCAATAGTTTTCTGCAATATTTTCTCATAAATTTTGTCTTTTTCCTGCGTTTTTTCCATACATTTCCCACAGTTCCGTATCCGTGACCTGCAAAAAGCAGCGGGAACGATCCCGCCGCTTTTCCAGGCTGCAAAGCCAGCGTACTCATTTCGCATTTTTCAGGGTCAGGATCGTGATTTCCGGTGTACAGAAAAGCCGCAGCTGCATGATTGTCGTACCCAGCCCCCGGTTTACATAAATTTTCCCGCTTTCTTTTTCATACAGGCCGGAGACATAATTTTTCCCCAGGCCAGGAAGCGCCGCTGCGCCGACAAGCGGAAGCCGCACCTGTCCACCATGCGTATGGCCGGAAAGCATCAAATCTACATCCTGCATCCCATCAAACACATCCGGCTCATGGCACAGAACAATATTGCAGCTTTCTTCCTGCGCCCGATAAGCCGAGGCATCGCCCGCGCCAAACATGCAGTCGTCCATCCCGAAAAGATGCAGGCCATATTCCGGCATCCGGACGCTTTCATTATATAGAACCGAAAAACCGCCGGCTGTCAGGATTTCATCCGTGCGTTTCTGCGCCTGCGGGCCATAATCATGATTCCCCAGCACCGCATATTTCCCAAGCGGCGCCTCTAACCCCGCCAGCGCATGGATTACCGCCATATCCTCTTCTCCGGACTTCGAGTAGTCATCATAAAGATCGCCGGTAAAGCAGATAAGATCCGGCCCCTGTTCATTTATCAGGCGCGCTGCATCCGCAAGCTTTTCCGCATCAAAGCCGAAACCCAGATGCGTATCGGAAAACAGGGCGATTTTCAGCCCGTCCGCCGAAGGACGCAGGCCTGCGGTCAGGATATCGACCTGATCAACACGGATCATTGCCGGTTCCACAAAATGGGCCCAGGCGAAAAGTGCGGCGGATAAAACCGTCAGGATCAGCACCAATGCAGTCAGCAAATTAAAAAACCGTTTTATCATAGGTCCTCACCCGGGCTTTAACCCTGAGGGGCAGCAGAAGCGTCCTCAAAGGTTGCACGCGCCTGTGTAATTGCATTCTGGTGTTCCTCATAAGTCCTGGAGAAAATATGCGTCCCGTCGGCACAGGCAACATAATAATGGTAATCCGTGTCCTCCGGATAAAGCACCGCTGTAATCGCATCAATACCCGGATTGCAGATCGGCCCGGGCGTCAGGCCGGTATTTATATAGGTATTATAAGGGCTGTCGACGGCAAGATCCTCGCTTGTCGGCGCGCGGCCAAGGATGTACTGCACAGTCGCATCGATTTGCAGGTAAGGGAATGTCGCCGGATCATTCAGACGGTTAAAAATAACCGAAGCGATCATCGGCCGCTCGTAGTCAAGCTTTGCCTCACGTTCAATCATGGAAGCGATAATCATTACATCCCCCATAGTCAGCCCCATATCGGCCGTCCTGTTAACAAGTTTTTCCGTGAAACGCACCTCAAAGTTATTTAAGAACTTCCTGACGACATTTTCCGGATCATCGCCAACATAAAACTGATAGGTATCCGGGAAAAGGTATCCTTCCAGCCTGCAGATCGTATCCGCATTGACTTGCGGAAGGAAATCATAATCAAACTCGCCGTTTTCCGCCATATCCAGGAAATCCTGTGCTGTGCAGACGCCCTTTTCTTCCAGCGTGTCGGCAATTTGCCGGGCAGTATACCCCTCTGGAATTGTAACCCAGACCGTCTCCCTGTAAGTGGAAACGCGCGTCAGTGCTTTTTTCATCGCATTGTAATCAAGATTTGCATTGAGTTCAAATTTCCCGCTGCGGAAAGTCGGGTTGGAGACATTACAGTAAAGCCGGAACAGCCAGGGATGTTCGATCAGTCCCGCATCTTCCAACTTTTCCGCCACCACAGCATAGCTGTCCTCCTCGTTGATTTCCACAACCGCGTTTACATCGGGCCTGACAAAAGCAAACACCTCGTTTGCGCACATAATGATAAATCCGGCACAAAACATGGATACGCCCAGGATAAAGGCCGCATATAAAATCGCCGTCAGACAAGAATATCCAAAATCATGGTGCATTCTGCGGCGGCGGTGCAGGCCACGCACCACCTTTTGATCTGAATAATCGAGATCCTCATCCAACGCGGAAAAGTCCATACGTTCAGCTTCCCGTTCCGCTTCAAACTTCCTCTGCCTGTTTTCCCTTACCTGCCGTTGCAAACGCGCAAGCAGGTTTTCTTTTTTGGCATGACCTCCCCGCTCACGCCGGTAGTCGTCCGCACGGTTTTCCACCGCACGGCTCCAGCGGCGTTCATATTCTTCAAACGTTTCCAGCGCATCGCTGGCAGGCGCATCTGGATGCGGCAGATCCGGAGCAGGCCCTCCCGCATCCGTTTCCGGGGTTCCCGCGGGCCGGGAGGCATTCTCCTGCGCAGATGCAAACGCCTCTTCCTGGTTTTTATTTTCTTCGTGATTCATAAATTCCCTGCCTTTCCGGTCACGTTTGACAGCACTTTACAAATAGCTGACAATCATGGAAATAAAGCGGATAATAAAAGTCGCAGCAAACAAGCCAAATCCGGCCGTTAAAAACAAATGCCGCAGGTTCACCGTTGCATCCGCCGCGCCCGGCTTTGCCGGATGCAGCAGCTCGTCCCGCAAAAGCCCCTCATAATTTCTCAGGCTCTGGTATACGCAGATAAAAAAGGAAAACAGCAGGATACACACAAAAATTCCCGCATATTCCATAAAGACTTCACTTGCAGCCGCAAAATCGCCGATCCAAAGCGCAGTCCGGCAGGCAAGATGCACCGCAACAGCCGCACACAGCGCATCGGTCATGTAGCCCGCTACTGCACCCACACCGCCGATGACCAGGCCCGCCATAGCCGCCTGCGGGTAAACATACATAAGCGGCATCACCAGCGCGGAAAAAAACACAGCGGCGGCCGTACCCTCCCGCTCACAAAGCGGATAAACCGTCCCCCGCAGCAGCACTTCTTCCAATACGGCAGGCATCAACACCAGCAGGAAAAACGAAGCAGCCGGATGCGCCGTTACATTTTCCATAAGCATAGGGTAAAAACCCGTCAACCCCCAGAATGGCGTCCCGGCAAAAATCGAAGTCAGGATATTCAAAAATACCACAAACAGTGCACAGCTGAGCGATACCCACACGATAAATGGGATATATACGCGAGCAGCCCAAAACGGACGCTTGCGTACCTGTGCGCGCAGCGGCCGGTAAAAATTCGCCGCAAGCTTTGTCCCGAAAAAAGCCACAAAAATGCACACCGCAACGCAGATAATAGCGCCCGTGCCGCCACCCTCTTGCAAAAAACCAGATGTCAGAAGATAAAACACGGACATAAACAACATAGGGATATACACCAGCCACCCGGCATAAGAGCTCAGCTTTTTGTCCATAAAATACCCTCCTGCGTACAAATTGCATCGACGCGCCGGTCGTGCGCCTGGCTCGGAAGGCAGGTAAACAGATACTGCGCATAGCACAAGCCTACGCTGGTGCCTCGTGTCCGGGCAAGCCAACGGTCGTAATACCCGCCACCGCGGCCAAGCCGGACACCGCGGCGGTCAAAAGCAAGCGCAGGAACTATAATTAAAGACGCATCCTGCGGCGAAAGGATTTCACCGCCTGTTTCCGGTTCCAAAATTCCATATCGTCCCGGCCGAAGCCGCGTATGCCTATAAATGTACACTGCCTCCATCTGGCCGTCCGGCCCGCTGACCGGCACCGCAACCTGTTTTCCCTGCGCAAAAGCTATGCGTATAAGCGCCTGCGTATCAATTTCCCAGGCAAGCGGCAGGTAAACAAACATACGCTCCGCCTCCTGCCAGAGCGTGCTCCCGGTCAATGCACAGAAAATCCGGATGTCCTGTGCGGCGTCACGCCCTGCATTCCGTCGCTGCTGCAACAGTGCTTCACGCAGTTTTTTCTTTTCCAGCAAAATTTCTTCCATCACAACGCCCACAGCGCCCGGTAGCGCATGTTGATATAGGCAGGGTTATACGACAATTTCGCCTTGCGCAGCCCTTCAATTCCCAGATCCTCTTCCCGGTTGATATACAGGCAGTCGGCGGCAAAGCGCTCGGCAAAAGCCTGGTTGATCATCTGGTAACCGCCGGTAATACCGGCAGATTTTTCAATCTGCTCCAGTACAGTATCCGCGCACAGGCGCGTACCCAATGCAAAAGCCGCAATCTCCCCGTCAAGCCGCAGCACAACTCCGAACATGCCGATGCGCTCCAAGTCCCGCAGCGCCCGGTCGATGGCGTTGGCCTCATCCGCGATGCCGCCGGCCTGGTTTTCCTCATCCCAATGGGCATTAAAAGCCAGGATTTCCCCGGCATTGGCCGGGCCCGCCGCTTCAAATGCAAACCGGCCCTGATACTGCTGGATAAAACGGTTAATATAGTTGCGCTTTGCATGAAACTTCTGGCCGCGCAGGGTGATCAGATCCTGCGCATTATAGATATAATCGGCATAATCCGGCTGCCGGATATAAACAAAAGCGCCTGGCAGCGCCGATTCCAGCTTGCATTTCTGATCCTCATTGAGCGTAACCAGATTCAGTTGCCGTCCAGACGCCTGGGCATGCAAGCGGATTTTTTCAATCGCGCCCGGCAGAGCGGCATCTGAACAATACGGGAGCTGGTATGCCGTACTCCCATCTGGATACGAATACATAATATATAAAATATCCTCGTCAAAGCAGAATTGCGCCGGATATGTATTTTCCCAAATATACAAGCATGCAAAACAATGGTCACAGATTCTATACGGCTGCGCACGCAGCACCGGTTCCAGAATCGCCCGGTCCTCCAGCGCGACCTCCTTAAAATTCAGCATAAATTCCGGTCCTTTATATGTTGTAAAATTTCACCGCAGATCGCCTCCGCCGGGCGCATTCCCCCGCCGCACGCGCAGTCAATCACAATCCATCCATAGCGTCCCGCGGCAAAGAGCGCGCTTTCGCGGCTTTTTTCAATATAGGCGCGCGTTTCATGGATATCGCGCGGCAGACCGCGCTTCCGGATATTCTCCATTGAAAGTTCCGGCGGAACATCCAGAAAAACCACCAAATCCGGCGCAGGCAGGCCGAGGAGCCGGTATTCATAGTCAAACAGCCAATCCATATAGGCCGCCCGTGCCGCGCCCGAAAGCTTTGCGCCCTGATGCACCGCGTTGGATGTTGTATAGCGCCCAGAGATAAACAGCGCGCCGGCATCATAATCCCGCTTCCAATTGGCAAGAAAATCGGCGCAGCGGTCCACCGCATAAAACGAAGACGCTGCATAAGGGTTTACAGCATCCGGATCGGAACCAAATGCGCCGGAAAGATACATGCGCACAAGCGCCGAAGACGCACTTTCATATACCGGGTAGGAAAGCATGCGGGGCGCGGCGCCCTGCGCTTTCAGCCGCCCGGCGAGAAGGGAAAGCTGCGTGCTTTTCCCGCTTCCATCACAGCCTTCTAAAACAATCAGCCGCCCCGGCATACGCTCACCGCTCTTCCTCTTTAAATTTCTTCCGCACCTGCACGGCCTGACCGCAGCTCATCTTTCCCTCTGGGCAGGGGCCGTTTAAGCACGCCGGGCCCGCATCCGCAAAAAGCGCCGGCGCTACAGCGCGCACCTGAAAAAGCATCTGCGTGGCCAGCTCACGGATTTCCCACTGTGCGCGCATACAGCAGCGCTGGCGGAAAAAATTCTTCAGTTCCCGCGCATTCATCGTCATAACCATCTGCGTACAGCAGGCATTGGGCAGTACATAACGTGCATCCTCTCCTACGCTCCTGCGCAGCGCGGCAACGCGGGTTTTGTCCTCCCGCTCCGCTTCCGGCAGCGCCTCCAGTTTACGCTGAAGCAGGATCCCGGTTATTTTATTATAAGCGGCGCGCTCCGCTTCCATAATTTCTTCATAAACCGCATTTGCTTCCGGATCCAGTGCAATCTGAGGCGGCGTTACATAAGCAAATTTCCGCTCAGAGACATAGCGCTGGGAGCGCACACTGAAAGATGCGATACGGTGGCGCGTAATCTGCGCCAGAAGCGAACGCGAAACGCCTTCGATCGCAAAAGTAAACGACGCATGCTCAATCGGGCTTTCATGCCCAATCGAAGCCAACATTTCCACAAACGAAGCGGCGCTCTCCCCGTCAAGATTTTCCATAACCGTCTCCACCGGCCGGGCGGAATAACAGGTTTTGGCCGCCGCAGCGACAATTTCCTCCGGCGCCGGGGTATGGGCAATCAGTATTACCTTCATCATTTTTCCACTCTTTCCTCCGGTTTTCTCCATTTGCTCCAAGCCACTTTCCACAAAAATGCCGGCAGTTTCATCATACGGCCAAAACGGGAAGGTTCCTTAAGCAGCCTGTAAAACCATTCAAGCCCCGCTTTTTGGAAAAATTCCGGTGCACGGCGCACATTCCCGGCAAACACATCCAGAGAGCCGCCAAGCCCCAACATCAGATTCACACCAGAAGCCGTAAGGTTGCGCGCCATAAACTGTTCCTGGCGGGGAAAGCCCATGCATACCAGCGCAATCTGCGCGCCGGATGCAGCAATCTCTGCCACGACGGGTGTGTCGTCCGTAAAGTACCCATCATGCGTTCCGGCAATATGCAGCGCAGGATATCTTTCCCGGAGCTTCGCCGCAGCCGCCGCCGCCACACCCGGTTTTGCACCCAGGAGGAACACACCATACCCATGCTCTGACGCCCAGGCAAGCAGCGCTTCCCCAAGCTCAATTCCCGGTACCCGCTGGGGCAGCGGCGTACCCAAAATCTTTGCCGCATGGATAATTCCAATTCCATCGGGGACACAAAGTCCCGCTTCATTCAGCAGCGGATATAAAGACGGATCGCGGTCACAGGCATATACAAATTCCGGGTTCGGCGTAACTACATATTCCCGTCTCCCGGACGCAAGCACCTGCTTAAGATGCGCAAGCGCCTGCTCCATTGTAACCGGGTCAAACCCCACCCCAAGGACATTTATCCGCTTCATAGACATACTCCCTGCAATTTTATCATCTTTTATTATATCCTGCTATCGCGCAGACAGCAAGTATTTTTTGTATAAAGTGGAAAATCGCACAGCCAGGCAGAAAAAATCGGGCGGTATGGAATCCCATACCGCCCGATTTTTTTCTTCCCTAAACCTGCCGCAACACAGGATTATCCACGCTGGCGGATACGTACCGTCGCACTTTTGGAAATATTTTGCACAAGCTTTCCCCTGACCCGGCCAAGCACCGTATCCCCGCCGCCTGTGATGCGGATTTCCGCGTCCTCAACCTCCAGATTGGGCCCATAAAAGTCGCCGGAACCGGAAATCCGGATCTTCAGGTTATCCAGCGTGCCTTCGTTGATGCTGAAATCCCCGGAACCTGAGGTAACTGCTTCCAGCGTTCCGCTGACTGCATCTGCGCTGAACTCCCCGGAGCCGGAAATCCGGACACTGGTTCGGCCGCTCAGACAGCTGCCGTGAGCATCCCCGGAGCCGGAAATCCGAATGGAAGCATCCTGTGCATCTGCAAATATCAGGTCGCCGGAGCCTGCGACGGAATAAACCAAAATCCCGGCATTGGCCATTTCCACATCGCCGGAGCCCGCAATATGCACTTCACTGCGTTCAAAATCCGGTTCAAGCTTCGTGTCCGTGCTTCCGCGAACATCCAGCCTCAAGCTTTCTCCAAGGGTAAAGCCCGTATGAATTGCCACGCGCACTTTCGGGCTGCTTCCATTATATCCAAACTGGGATGCTGAAGGAATTTTTACATACAGTATGCCCCCGACTTCCTGACATACAATCCGGGAAAACATATAATCCGGCGCGGTGATTTTGGCATCCCATACGCCTGAATCCCCCTCATGCACGACAAGCTCCCCGCTTCCAAAAACTTCTATATCCAATCCGCGCAGGGGCTCGGAACCATCTGCCGCATATGTATTTGTGTGCATAGCATGGTTGCCTGTATCGCGTCTGCGCGCACCCTTTGCCGAATTGATCGCTGAGCGCACGGCAGAATTGATATAACGGGAAAGGTCCATTCCAAAATTGGAATCCCCGAATATGCCCGTGATCTTTTTCTCCACCTGTTCGGCTGCATACTCCAGGCGCAGGTCCTCTACATCGACTTTTACATTTCCCGTATCAAAATGAAAGTTTTTTGATTTGTCATCTGCTTCGCGGCCCGACTGCGGATCCGGCTCGGCCGGATCCCCGCTTTCAAATTCCTTTTCCGGCCTACCGGAGCCGGAAATCCGTTCATCCGGTTTCCACCCGTCCGTTTCACCAGCATCGCCTTCCTGCTTTTCCACATCTGCCGCAGGATTCTCCTGTTCCGGCGCATTGGCCTCCACCCATTCTTCCGCCTCGGCAAATACACGGTCGGTATCTTCCTGAAAAAAAGCAGGCCGTTCCGCGTTCTCATCCGGCGCAGGTTCCACTGCCTCTGCGGCGGCGTCCGCCTCATCCAACTTTACCGCCCGAATACCCAGCAGTTCATCTACGCTGACGCCCAACACATGCGCAATATCCGGAAGAACATAAATATCCGGACAGCCCACGCCCGTTTCCCATTTGCTTACCGCCTGCGCGGTTACATCCAGTTTTTTTGCCAGCCCTTCCTGCGTCAGGCCGATCGCCATTCTTCTTTCCCGGATCCGCAATCCGATCGCTCCAATATCCGCTCTTGCACTCATAAACTTTTATCCTCACTTTCAAACAGGTTTTGTTTGTGATCACGATTTTATTATATTCATAACATTCGTAAAAATCAATCAAATCACCGTTGAGTTGCACTTATCTTACTCAACTCATCGTTGTATTTTAAAAAAATTGTGGAATACAACGCAACGTTGAGCCCTGTTTTGTAGAGACTTTTCGCGGCGCACACGTACTGCAAAGCAGTCCGTTCATATGGAAAGTCCGTCCCTCATGTTATACATATATTTTTACATATACGCTGCGGTATCCGGCTTCAACAAAGCATTTTTTCAGTCCGACCCGGAGGGAGGCATTGATTTTCCCACAAAAAAGGGGTATAATTTTTTATTAACAGATTAAAAAATTGCTGTGATTTACGAGGTAGCACTTTGAATAAACAAATTTTTGACGAACAATATACGGCGTTGCGGCGGGAAATCATTGAAAACAATTATGTCCGTCTCAACGACATGCAGAAAAAAGCGGTCTTCCATATACAGGGGCCTCTTTTAGTTCTTGCCGGCGCAGGCTCCGGAAAAACCACCGTACTGATTAACCGAATTGCCAATCTGATCCGCTATGGCGACGGCTACAATGCCTCCGAGGCACCGGAAGGCGCCGGGGAAACCGAACTCCTTGCGTTGGCCGAATACATAGATGATCCAAAACCCGAAAACGTCGAATATATCCGTTCTTTGTGCGCCGTTCATCCAGCTAAACCCTGGAACATCCTGGCCATCACCTTCACCAATAAAGCCGCTGAAGAACTGAAAAACCGGCTTGAGCGCGTACTTGGGGAAGATGCGCACGACATCTGGGCCTCAACCTTCCATTCCGCCTGCGTCCGTATCCTGCGGCGGGATATCGACCGGCTTGGCTTTGAACGAAGTTTTACGATCTACAACAACGAGGAACATTTGAATATTATCAAGGCCATTGTCCGTGAACAGAATCTGGACGACAAAATCTACGACCCCCGCGCCGTCGCCAACATCATCAGCCGGGCCAAGGATGAGCTGAAAACTCCTGTGCGTTTTGCGCGCGAACACGATGGCGACTACCGGCTGACCAAAATCGCGCAGATCTATGCAGAGTACCAGCGCCGGCTGAAAGAGGCCAATGCATTGGATTTCGACGATTTGATCCTGTATACGGTTGCGCTGCTTGCCAACCACGAGGATGTCCGCAGCTATTACCAGAATAAATTCCGCTACATCATGATTGATGAATATCAGGATACCAACCGGGCCCAGGATCAGCTTGCCCGGCTGCTGACCGGCCCCGAATCCAATATCTGCGTTGTCGGCGATGACGACCAGTCGATTTACCGTTTCCGCGGTGCGGACGTAACCAACATCCTGAATTTTGAGCGGCATTTCCCGACGCTGGAAACCATACGTCTGGAACAGAACTACCGCTCCACACAGCGCATCCTTGACGCAGCCAATACCGTCATTGCCAACAATGAAGGCCGCAAAGGGAAAAACCTGTGGACAGAAAACGGGGAGGGGGAAAAGATTGGCTTTTATCACGCCCGCGATGAGCAGGAAGAAGCCATGTATATCGCAAGCCATATCCTTTCAGAGTATGCAAAAGGGCGCACGCCGCGTGACTTTGCCGTGCTTTACCGTCTCAACGCCCAGTCCAACGCAATTGAAAACGCTTTTAAGCGTTCCGGCATCCCCTACCGCATGGTCGGCGGCCTGCGCTTCTTCGACCGTGCCGAAATCCGGGATATCCTTTCCTATCTCTGGGTTGTCGTCAACCATTCCGACGAGCTGCGGCTGCGGCGCATCATCAACAACCCGCCGCGCAAAATCAGCGCGCAGCGCGTGGAGGCGGCGCTGGAAACGGCGCGGGAATTTTCCGTTCCGCTTTTCGAGGTCATTGCCAACGCACATTCCTATAACCGCTTCGACCGCGCCGCCGCGCCGATGGAGGAGTTCGCACAGATGATCGAGCAGCTGCGCATCCAGTCGGAAACGATGCCGCTGGATGAGTTTTATGACCTGCTGCTTGAAAAAACCAGGTATGTGGAAGTGCTGGAAAAGAAGGGCGACGCCGAATCCATCGGACGGATCGAAAACGTCATGGAGTTAAAGAGTAATATTGTTGATTATGTGCGAACGCACGATACCCCATCACTGGAGGGCTTCCTGGAGGAAACCGCGTTGTTTACCGACATCGACCGCTATGACGCAGGCGCCGACGCCGTTGTAATGATGACGCTGCATGCGGCCAAAGGGCTGGAGTTTCCTGTTGTATTCCTGTGCGGCATGGAAGAAGGCATCTTTCCCGGCGCACGTTCGCTCGACGACCCCGGCGCATTGGAGGAGGAGCGGCGGCTGTGCTACGTCGGCATTACCCGTGCAGAAAAGCAGCTCTATCTCAGCTGTACGCGCCAACGCATGATCTTCGGCCGCACCGCTTATAACCGCATGTCCCGCTTTATTGAGGAAATCCCGGAAGCGCTGCTGAATGGACCAGTGCATCCGCGCCGGGAAGAACCCGTAGAGGATGCACTGGCCCGGCCTTCCGCTGCAAACCGGCGAAAACCCGCCTATCAGCCGCGCGCAAGCTTTACCAATTCCATCGTCAGCAAGCCATCTGAGCCAAAAGCGCCGGTGCTGTACCGCATTGGCTCTGTTGTTTCCCATCAGGCCTTCGGTACCGGCCGCGTTACGGAAATGGCGCCGATGGGCGGCGATATGCTGCTGACAATCGAATTTGACCGCGCCGGCCGCCGCCGGGTTATGGCCAATACCGCCTCCAAATTTATGAAACTGCTCCAAACCGACGAAGCTTAAACGGTGGCTCCGGCACAATCGGATCTTCGTCCGGATTCGGTTCTTCTCTGAAATAGGGGAAAAGAAACGAAAATCTGAAAATTGTTTGAAAAAACACTTGCAAGTCATTTTTATTTATGTTAGAATTCTCTCACTTATGTATTAACAAGAGGTGCTTTCGATAATGGAAACTTTGAATACCATTCTCAGCGTGATTCAGGTAGTTCTCGCAGTAGGCGTAACCATTTTGATCCTTATGCAGCAGGGCAAGCGTGCCGGGCTGTCCGGCGCCATTGGCGGCGGTGCGGAAACGTTCTTCGGAAAAAATAAGGCAAGTTCCATGGATGCTAAGCTGAATAAAATCACCGTTGTTTTGGCGGTTGTCCTGTGCGTAACGACGTTGCTGCTTAATATTGTAAAGTAGAATAAGAATCATAACCACCAGTAAACTGGTGGTTGGAGAGTAGCACCTTGAAGGGGCAAATACAGGCTTAACCCTTAAAAGGGGCACCGAGAGTTTGACACCGCATTACCATCTCAGGCCGCCGCTAAAGCGGCCTGTTTTTATGCCTTTTTATTCTTGTCACCCGTGAACGGGTCATAATAATCTTTTAGACGCATTTGGCCTGAGGCGTAGTCCTCCTCCAGTTGGGTGCGTATCTATTCTGCAATGGCTTTTTTCCGTCCTGCGGTATCCACGTAATATCCTCTGCGCCAAAAATTTCCTGGTTCGTACCTGTATTTCAAATCCGCATGTCTATCGAATACCATCAGACTGCTCTTCCCTTTGAGGAATCTTATAAATTGTGCCAAACTCAAATACAGCGGAATACTCATAAGCATATGAATATGGACTGGGCATGCTTCCTTCCTGCGGTATTCTGGTGCAAATACTACACGGTACTGACATCTGTATTTGCGTGCGCCGTGCTTCTCATTTCATTCGTCCGTCTTTTTCATTGTTAAAAACCTCCTGTTGATTCCTGGTAATCTGCTCGCCAGACCTTTACCATCTTACATCAACAGGAGGTTTTCCTCATGCGAAAGCTTTTTACCCCCGCAGTAGAACTGGGGGGTTCTTTTCCATACTTAAAGGCGCCAATAAAAGCCCTGCAAGCAGGTACGCTTGCAGGGCTTGGTTTTGCATCCCGGCCTTTTCATAGCCGTCCCGGCGCAGGACTGTGGATTTTACAGTTCTTCCGGTGCCTGTTTTGGGTAAAACGCCAGCGCCAACGGGGATGCTCAGGAGACTGTTCAGCTCGCCGCTGGGGAAAAGCAGCAATGTAAATCCATTGACGCCCCCGAAAAAAACCATACATACGTAGAACAGCATATAAAAAACGCTTAATCCCAAAGAAATCCTTCTCACGAGCGCGGAAACCGGCTTCCCAATGAAATAGATCAAAAGCGTCGCCACCCCCGCCAGGGCAGGTACCAACATAAACGGGCGCGTCACATAGGCCTGCAGATAGATATGGACTGTTAAGCTAAGACTCCCCGTGTCCAAAAAAGAATCACCATAAACCGCCTTGTAGTAGACCGTATGTGCGATACACACTGCCGCAATAGCTGCGTAAAGGATGAGCCTGCGCACAATTTTGCGTTTGAAGTTAACACTTTCTCTCACACATAGTTCCTTTCTAATCGGCAGCTGTAAAACACTCTGCGAAAAAGTAAAGTCCCAAGTCCTGGACGTTCCCATTAAATAATTTATAGTAAAGTTAGCCCCAATCCCGGCAAGGTCACTATAACCGCCGGAAATTAAAATATAAGTACCAAATCCTGTTGAAGCCTTTGTATTATTACTTAATGAAAGCGTTTTATTCTGATATACAAGACCAGGAGAACTACTATCGCCCAAACCATTACAATGACATTCTGCATAAGCGCTGGAGACACTTGCTTTCGGGTCTTGCATTGTCCAGGAAACAGAGGCTCCCGTCAATAAACAGCCCGAGTCATCCGAAGAATATCTGTAATATAACGTGGAAGTAACCCGAGACGCATATCCCGGATCATTTCCTTGTGGTTCTTCTGTTGATATTTCTCCACCAGGCGTCGAATACAAGACAAATTCATATGTTTGGCTAAAATCCGATCCCAACAAACTGTAAGCCTGAGGACTTGTATCTGCCAGTCTCCCAACCACCGTCTGTACACGCCCGTCCGGGCCTGTAAGATAACCGACCGCTGTGTCTTCATTTCCTTCAGACGGCGCATACGCGCAGGTGGAAACCACGAGCATAAGCACAGCAACAAAGAAACTGTTCAGCTTTGTTTTCTCACACTTGTCATTGTACACTTTCATCTGAATACGCTGAATATATTGCGGGAAAATCATATACCGCGCAATACACCCAGCGCGAAGAATGGCAAGCGCAGCACACCGGCCTTCCGGCCTTTTTTCAAACCACTCACAATACCACGCCCCTTTATAATCTTTTATTTTTAGTATATCATGGATTTTTGAGAAAAAATATATACAAATTTCCAAAATATTTCTATTGCCATTTGTGCATTATACATATATTTTCGTTTCTTGTCCATATTTCCATAAAAATTTTGCCCGCAGACAAACAATGTCCGGGCGCTTATGCCCGGACATTGTTATAATGGTTTCGACTTGATTTTCGCCCATGCGCGCGGATACGCGGCGGGCGCCGGCGCAATCTTTTCAATCAGCACAATACAGCGTGCGGCGTCCTCACCAGGAATCGCATAGACATACGGCTGAAGAACCCGGCCGCCCAGCATAGCCGCCGCATGACGGGCATCCGCAATCTCCTGCGCCGCATTGGCCTTATAGGCTGCGAACACGCCGCCGATCTTTACAAACGGAAGGCACAGCTCACAAAGCGCCGGAAGCGCCGCCACCGCGCGCGCCGTAACTACGTCGAAGCTTCCCCGCAAGCTGCCCTGCGCCAGTTCCTCCGCACGGCCGGCATAAAACTCCGCCGCTACGCCGAGCATGCTGCAGCTTTCTTTTACAAAAGTCAGCTTCTTTGCCGTTGAATCCAGCATCGACACCCGCGCCTGCGGCTCATACAGCGCAAGCATCGCGCCAGGTATACCGCCTCCGGTTCCTACGTCAAGCACACGTTTGCCCGCAAGGTCAACACAGCCGAACAGGCCCAGCGCATCAAGCGCATGCAGCCGCACCGCCGCACCCGGCTCACGGATCGCGCTGAGGTTCATCACACGGTTTTTTTCCAGCATCCACCCCAGATATTGGGCAATTTTGGGCACACCCAGGCGCGCTGCATCCAGTCCCATTTCCCGCAGGCCCGCGCATAAAAGCGTCAAAATCTGTTCATTCATCTCTCCGCGCCTCCCTTCCATGCGCCGAAAGCCAGATCATCAGTGCGCTGATATCCGCCGGACTGACGCCTGAAATTCGGGATGCCTGGCCAAAATTCTCCGGCTGGATCTTGGTTAGTTTTTGCCGTGCTTCCAGCCGCAGCACGGAAATCTGAGAATAATCCAGACCTTTTGGAATTTTCCGGTTTTCCATTTTCTTAAACTGCTCAATCTGTGCCTGCTGACGGCGGATATATCCTTCATAACGGATCGCAATATCTACCGCCTCCTGTATGTCCTCCGCAAGCGCCGGACGCTCCGGGTCAAGCGGCACAAGGGCCGCATAACCAAGTTCCGGACGCCGCACGAGCTCGGCCATCGGCACACCGGTTTTCAGCCGCGTTGAAGCATGCGCATCCATCAGCGCATCCGACGCCGCGCCGGGCGGCACAATCACCTTGCCCAAACGCGCAATTTCCGCATCCACACAGCGATATTTTTCCAAAACCCGCGCATGCCGTTCGGGACTGACCAGACCGGCACGCAGGCCGATTGCGCTCAGGCGGATATCCGCGTTGTCCTGCCGCAGCACCAGCCGGTATTCCGAGCGGGAGGTCATCATCCGGTAAGGCTCCTGTGTCCCCTTTGTCACCAGGTCGTCAATCAGAGTGCCGATATAAGCCTGCGAACGGTCAAGCACGACGGCTTCCCTTCCAAGAATTTTCAGCGCTGCATTTATGCCGGCAATCAATCCCTGCGCCGCAGCCTCTTCATAACCGGAGCTTCCATTGAACTGCCCGGCGCCATAAAGCCCGGGAAGCGTCTTACATTCCAATGTCGGGGCAAGCTGCGTCGGATCCACGCAGTCATATTCGATTGCGTAGGCCGGGCGCATCATTTCCGCCTTTTCCAGGCCAGGGAGCGTATGCAGCATCTCGATCTGGACGTCTTCCGGCATAGAGGACGAGAAACCCTGGATATACATTTCCTTTGTCGTCAGGCCGCAGGGCTCGACAAACAGGTTATGGTGGTCATGCGAGGCAAATCGTACGATTTTATCTTCAATTGATGGGCAATACCGCGGCCCAACCCCTTCAATGGCGCCGGAAAACAGCGGCGAGCGATGCAGGTTACGGCGGATAACCTCATGAGTGTTTGCATTGGTTGCCGTCATATAGCACACCGCACGGTTTTCCGGAGGCGTTTTTGTGTCAAAGGAAAAAGGGACGGCCTTTTCATCCCCCGGTTGCAGCTGCATTTTTGTATAATCAAGCGAACGAGCATTAACGCGCATCGGCGTTCCGGTTTTGAAGCGGCGCAGGTGCAGGCCAAGCGAAAGCAAGTTCTCTGTAAGCTTCGAAGCTGCAAACATCCCATCCGGTCCGCCGTCGTATATACAGTCCCCAATGATAATACGTCCGCGCAGATACGTACCTGTGCAGACAATTGCAGCACGGCAGGTATAGACGCCATCAAGGTGTGTTTTTACGCCGCTTACCGCACCATTCTGCGTCAGAATTTCGCAGATCTCCGCCTGCACAAGCTCCAGATTTTCCTGGTTTTCCAATATGCCCTTCATATGGATACGATACATGGCACGGTCGGCTTGTGCGCGCAGGGAATGCACAGCCGGGCCCTTACCCCGGTTGAGCATGCGGTACTGAATACAGCAGGCGTCCGCCGCGCGGCCCATTTCTCCGCCAAGCGCATCGATTTCGCGCACAAGATGCCCCTTCGCCGTACCGCCTATGGCGGGATTGCAGGGCATATTCCCAACCGCATCGAGGTTGATTGTAAAGCAGAGCGTATGCAGCCCAAGCCTTGCGCAGGCAAGGGCCGCCTCGATCCCCGCATGCCCAGCCCCAATAACGGCAACATCACAGTCTTTGACAAAGTGTTCCATATCCGCCTACCTCTTCCTATTTTCCTACACAAAAGCGGGAAAAAATCCCGTCGATAATCTCCTGCGAAGCGCTGTGTCCGGTAATCTCGCCCAGCGCCTCACAGGCGTCCTCAATGTCGGTACATACCACGTCCGCCGTCAGCATCCGCGCCGCTTCCCGGGCACGCCGTACCGCCGCGAGCGCGCGGCGCAGCGCATCCTTTTGACGCGGATTGGTCAGGCAACTCTCCCCGGGGATCTGTGTCTGTGCAAACTCAGCCGCAAGTGCGCGGCACAGCGCGTCCACACCTTCGCCGGTTTTCGCACATAATGGGAAAACCGCGGCGCCAAAAGCACGCAGGCGGTCTGTGTCCAACTGCTGCGGAAGATCTGTTTTGTTAACAATAAGGAACGCACGCTTCCCTTCAAGCTGCACCAAAACCGCTTCATCCTCCGGCGTCAGCGGCTGTGAGCCGTCCAATACCACGAGCACAGCTGCGGCCCCGGCCAGGGCTTTACGCGCACGTTCAATGCCGATGCGTTCAACTTCATCATTGCTTTCCCGAAGTCCAGCGGTATCGGAAAACAGAAAAACCTGCCCGGAAAGCGTTATATTTTGTTCGACGATATCACGGGTTGTCCCGGGAATCGCAGTGACAATAGAACGGTCAAAACCGGCAATTGCATTCAAAAGCGAGGATTTACCCGCATTTGGGCGGCCGCAAATCACGACTGGCACCCCATTTTTCAGCATTGCGCCCCGGTCATAGCTGTCGTACAGCGCACAAAGCGCCGTTTCCACCCCCGCAAGCGTTTCTTCTGCCTGCACAAGCTCCAGCTCCGGAACCTCTTCATCCGGGAAATCCATTATCGCAGAAAACTGCGCCGCCATATCAATCAGGCAATCGCGAACCCCAGAAATTTTCGAACCCAGTACGCCGGAAAGCTGTGCCGCAGCATTCTCCGCCGCAGCACGGCTCTGACTCTCAATCAAGTCGATTACTGCCTCCGCCTGGGTCAGGTCCATACGGCCATTCAAAAAGGCCCTCCGAGTAAACTCCCCCGCTTCCGCCTGCCGGGCGCCGGAAGCAAAAAGCGTTTCCAGCACCGACGCAACAACACCGGGCGATCCGTGGGTATAAATCTCCGCACAGTCCTCTCCCGTATAAGAATGCGGCGCGGGCATCTTCACCGCCATCGCCTCGTCGATCTTTGTCCCATCCGGCGCCAGCGCCGCACCAAGGCAGAGCCTGCGGGGGCGCATGGCCGCGTACGGGATAAAAGCTTTCTGAAGGACAGAGAATGCCCGCTCCCCGCTGATGCGGATAATTGCAATGGCACTGGGAACAGCCGGCGTCGCGGCTGCGGCGATGGTATTGTGGATCCTGTCCTGACGCATCATATTTCCCCTTTCGTTATCAAAAAAAGGGCGGACAAGTCTGTCCGCCCTTCCGGTTTCGCTTTATTCTTCTTCCACGCTCGGGATTTCCTCGCCCTTGGGCGGATCCACCGGACGGTTTCCTCCGCGGGGCCGGTTGCGGCCCGGGCGTGCGCCGGCCAGCGCGACAACCACGCGGCGGTTCGGCTCATTCCCGAGAGAATAGGTTGTGATCCCCTTGACATTCTGCAGCTCCGCATGGATGACACGGCGCTCATTGGCATTCATCGGTTCCAGGGTCACATTTTTCTTATACTTCAAAACACGCGCAGCCACCTTATGGGAAAGCGTTTTTAAGGATTCTTCACGCTTTTTGCGGTAATTTTCCGTATCCACATTCACGCGCACATGCTCTGCTTCATCGCGATTGGTCACAATCGAAGCCAGATACTGCAGCGCATTAAGCGTATCGCCGCGACGGCCAATGATCACGCCGAGGTTTTCACCGGTAATATTGGCGTTGACCGTCCCTTCCTCATCAACCGTACAGTCGACAAAACCGGACACGCCCATGTGACTGATCATACCCTCCAGGAAAGTTTTAACGCATTCCTCAGGCTTATATTTATAGGTAACGCGAACCTTTGCATCCACGCTTCCGATTCCGAAAAAACCGGCCTTGCCTTTTTCAAGAAGCTCGATATCCACATCCGCTTCGGTAATTTCCGGATTCATCTGCCAAAGCTCACGCATTGCGGCCAAAACCGCTTCGTCTCTGGTTTTAGCGCTTTTTTCTATTTTTGTTACCATCTGGCTTTTTAGCCTCCTCCAAAGGCGTTTTTGCGGTCGCCTTCACGATATAGGTGATCAAAAATTCCTGCAGGATACCGACAATATTGCAGGCAATCCAATAAATTGCCAAGCCTGCGGGAAGCGTGAAGCCGATCCATAAGGACATCAACGGCATCAGCCATGTCATCATCTTATTCTGGCTTTCGGCCGGTGCCTTCTGCCCGCTTGTCTTCTCCTGAAGCCACCGGGTGACATACATCAAAAGATAAGACGTTGCCGCAGAAATAACCGGGAGAAGAAACAGGGCATCAAAAACCCGGAAATTCGGCGTCGCGCCCAAGTTCATCCCGAGAAAAGACAGGTCCATGGGGAAAATCTTATCGGAAATGCTGCTGACAGCCTCAAAATTATCTGAAATTGCGCGGACCAGAGCCATTTCAGAAGTAGATGCAGAGACGGCAGCCTCGCCAACCTTCGCGCCGATTTCGATCAGCTTTTCCCGTACCAGCCCGATTTCCGCAGAAGTCAGGCGCATCAAATAGCGCAGCGGCTGACTGATTGGCCAATAAAGCGCAAACATCAGCGGCAGCGTAATCAGGGATGTCAGGCACCCGCCCATCGGGCTGATGTTCTCTTTTTTATAGAGCGCCATCATCTCAATGGACTGCTTATTTTTATCGTTGGGGTATTTTTTTTCGATTTCTTTGATTTTAGGCTGTACAGCCTGCATTCTAAGCATGCTGCGTTTGCTTTTTATATTGAATGGCAGCATAATCAGACGCGTAATCACGCAAAAGATAATCAGCGCAAGGCCAAAATTGCCGCACCATCCATAAATCCAGTCAAGGATCCAGGCAAACGGGCGCACCAGGATGATCGAAAAGATACTCTCCGATTCCCCGGCGCTGTTGGTAACGCAGCCTGTCAGCGAGGTTGTGATCAGCAATACGGCAAGCAGGACAACAACAATTGTGCGGGTTCGAGAATTGTGAAAAGATCTTGGCATTTGGTGCCTCCTTTAGTGGAACACCCGCAGCGAAACGCCTGGCTACTTCAGCGGGTCATAGCCTCCCGGATGAAAGGGATTGCATTTAAGTATGCGCTTTAAAGCGAGCCATCCGCCCTTTATTACACCGTATTTGCTCACCGCTTCATAAGCATACTCCGAACAGGTCGGGGTGAAACGGCACGTGGGATATCTTTTAAGGCCGGAAAGATGCTTTCGATAAAACCGGATCAGCCATAAGGCCGCGCGGCGGGGAATATTTTTCATTCCCCTTCACCGCGCAAAAGCCCAAGCTTGCCGCACAAACGCAAAAGCGCTGTTTCAATGTCCTGGTAGGCAGCAGATGCCGCGCGCACACGCGCCACGATAATAATATCATGGCCCGGCCGGATTTTCTCTTCCGACAGGCGGTAAGCCTCCCGGATCCGGCGGCGTACACGATTACGGCAAACCGCTTTTCCCACCTTTGTGCCGACACTGATGCCAAGCCGGCTTTCTCCGTGGCGGTTTTTACGGCAATATATTACCAAATATGGGTTTACCGACGATTTCCCTGATCTATATAAGCTCTTAAAATCCCTGTTTTTTTTAATAGAAACGGTATAGCGCATAAAACCCTCCCCGGGCTTTCTTCCCGGTTACGGGAATCAGTAAGACAGGCGTGCTCTGCCCTTGGCGCGGCGGCGGGCCAATACCTTGCGGCCGTTCTTCGTAGCCATTCTCTTGCGGAAGCCGTGCTCGCGGCTGCGCTGACGCTTTTTGGGCTGATAGGTTCTAAGCATCTTCGTTCCTCCCATAAATCTTATGTTAACACAGCGCTTTAGACGCAAAACGCCCGTGGCCGTGCGTTTTTCATTATATAACAAAATGTTTTGCCGTGTCAACAGAATTTTGGTAAAACAAAGATTTTTTGTTTTTTATTTTCGATTTTTTATCCCCTTCCATGGAAAACATCCTGCATACCCTATTATTTTTTCTGGGAAAGCAGGGAAAGCTGTGCTACAATATATAAAAAAGATAAAAAGCAGGGAGATACAGCTTATGGAATGGATTTATGCAGATTATGCCGCGACCGCGCCCCTGATGCCGGAGGCTTTTGAGAGCATGGAGCCATGGCTTCAGCAGCGCTTCGGTAACGCGTCTTCCCTTTACCGTGCAGGCGCCCAGGCGCGTAAAGCGGTGGAAAATGCGCGCAGAAGTGTTGCCGCTGCGTTGGACGCCCGCTATGAGGAAATTTTCTTTACCTCGGGCGGAACGGAAAGCAATGTCAGCGCACTACGCGGCGTCCTGGAAGCCGGCGGGGCAAAACGGCTTGTCTGCTCTGCAATCGAACACCATAGCGTACTCAATACCGTCGTTTATCTTAAAACGCGCGGAGTCCCGGCTGAGATCCTCCGCCCGGATGCAGACGGCGTGCTCAATCCGGATTCCATTTCCGCCGCAGTCCAGCCGGGGACGCTTGTAAGCATTCATTACGCAAACAACGAAATCGGCACAATCGAACCAATTGCGCAAATCGCCGAATCCGTCCATGCGCGCGGCGGGCTGTTCCACTGCGACTGTGTACAGGCGGCTGGCCATATCCCCCTTTCACTGGAAAGCTCTGGAATTGACCTGGCCAGCTTTTCCGCACATAAGTTTGGCGGCCCAAAAGGTATCGGAATTCTGTATATCCGGCGCGGCACACCCTGCCGTGCCCTGATGACCGGCGGTGCGCAGGAATGGGGAATGCGTGCGGGAACAGAAAATGTAGCTGGGATCGTAGGGTTGGCGCGAGCGCTGGAAATTTCCTGTGCGCAGATAGAAAGCGAGGCAAGCCGCCTGCGCGCACTCCGCGGGCAACTCGAGGAAGGCGTCCGCAGTATTGCGCAGGTACGCAGTAACGTATCTGCGGCGCGGACGCTGCCCGGCCTTGCCAATTTTTCCTTTGCCATGATTGAGGGGGAAAATATCGCTACGCTGATGGATCAAAAAGGAATCGCCATATCGCCCGGTTCCGCTTGTGCCGCAGGCGTCCATGAACCTTCGCATGTCCTGCATGCGATCGGGCTTGCGCCCGAACTTGCGCTGGGCTCCGTGCGCATCAGCCTGGGACGTACTTCAAAAGCGCCTGATATCCCACGTATTATCCAGGCATTGACCGAATCCGTAGCATTCCTGCGCCGTCTCCAGCCTGCCTGGCGGGATATGCAGCAACGCGGCGCAGTATAAAGGGCAGATACATCCCCTATCAGCCTTATGGTTTCCATTGTGCCGGCGAAGTTTTTCGCCGGCGCTTTTTTAACAGGTCTGGCGCATGCGGCAGGGACAGCGGAAAATAAAAAAAGTATTGACAAAAAGAGATGCCGCGCCTATAATGTCAGTTGGCTAACAATTAGCGGACTAACATTTAAGGGGGCATTATGGGAAGAGAGGATCATATTGGTTTTCATCTGCGCACAGCTGACGTCCTGGCCAAACGTTTCCGGGACTCGCTCAGTGAAATCAACCCTGCCGAACGGTTGACCGGCGTGCAGGGCTGGGTAGTCGGCTATTTATATGAACACCGGGAAGCCGACGTGTTCCAGCGCGATCTGGAGGCCGTCTTTTCCGTACGGCGCTCTACCATGACCAATATGCTGCAGCTGATGGAGAAAAACGGATACATCACCCGTGAAAGTGTCAGCCATGATGCACGGCTGAAAAAAATTGTGCTCACGCCCAAAGCCGTTTCTACGCATGAGCATGTAATGGAGAATATCCAGGCAACGGAACGGAAGATTATTGAAGGGCTCACGCAGGAGGAAATCGCATTTTTTCTGCGTATTATCAAAAAAATTGAAAAAAACCTGGATACTGAGAATAACCAAAAAGGAGGAACGCTATGATCAAACGCCTTGCCAAATGTATCAGAGAATACAAGCTGTATACCATCCTTGCACCGGTCGCAATTATCCTCGAAGTCGTAATGGAGGTTTTAATCCCGATGCTGATGGCAAAGCTTATCGATTACGGGATAGAACCGGGCAATATGCCATACATCCTCAAAATGGGCGCAGTGCTCGTCGCCTGTGCATTGGTCTCCATGTTTTTCGGAGCATTTGCAGCCTGGAGCTCCTCGCGCGCTTCCGCAGGTTTTGCAAAAAATGTCCGCCACGACCTGTTTCATAAAGTGCAAACCTTCTCTTTTTCAAATATCGACAAGTTCAGCCCTGCCAGCATCGTCACCCGTCTGACAACAGACGTCACGCGCGTACAGATGGCATTTATGATGCTTATCCGCATGGCGTTGCGCAGTCCGTTTATGCTGATCTTTTCCCTTTTGATGTCTTTTACCATCAACGTCAGGCTTTCCCTGATTTTTCTAGTCTGCGTACCGATACTGGCTTTCGGCCTGTGTTATGTCAGTCTGACTACGCACCCTATTTTCAAAAAGGTTTTCGAAACCTACGATAAACTCAACCTGATCGTGCAGGAGAACCTGCGCGGCATCCGCGTTGTCAAAAGCTTTGTCCGCGAAGATCACGAAATTGAGAAATTCAACGGCGTGTCTGAAGAAATTTATTCCGGCTTTTCCCGTGCGCAGCGCCGCATGGCGACAATCAACCCATTGATGCAGTCTTCCATGTATCTGTGTACGTTGCTTTTATCCTGGTTCGGGGCAAAACTGATTATCAGTTCCGGCGGCTCCAGCCTTTCCACCGGCGACCTGACAAGCATCATCAGCTATGCCGGACAAATCCTGTCAAGCCTAATGATGGTTTCGATGTTTTTAATCCAGATGATTATGTCCCGTGCATCCGCAGCGCGTATCTGCGAGATACTGGACGAAAATCCGGATATCCAGGATCCGGCCAATCCTGTCACCGCAGTCAGGGATGGCAGCATCCGGTTTGAAAACGTTGATTTTTCCTATGGCAGGAACTCGGAAAACTTGGTCCTGAAGCATATAAATCTCGATATCCGTTCCGGTCAGACTGTCGGTATTCTCGGCGGAACCGGTTCTTCCAAGTCCTCGCTTGTACAATTGATCCCGCGGCTTTATGATGCGACCGGCGGCGTTGTCCAGGTCGGCGGCATCGATGTGCGGGAATATGATATCCGTACACTGCGCGAAGCAGTTGCCATGGTTCTTCAGAAGAATGAGCTTTTTTCGGGTACAATCCGCGATAATATCCGTTGGGGCAATATGGATGCTTCTGATGAGGATATCGTACGTGTGTGCCGCCTGGCACAGGCGGACGGCTTTATCTGCGAAATGCCCGACGGCTACGACACAATGATTGAGCAGGGCGGCACCAATGTCTCCGGAGGGCAAAAGCAGCGGCTGTGTATCGCCCGCGCGCTTTTGAAAAAGCCAAAAATCCTGATCCTCGACGACTCCACCAGCGCCGTTGATACCCGTACCGATGCGCTGATCCAGCGGGCATTTGCCGAGGAAATCCCGGACACCACCAAAATCATCATTGCGCAGCGTATTTCGTCCATCCAGCATGCCGATCATATCATTGTCATGGACAATGGATACATAAATGGATACGGCACACATGAAGAGCTTCTGGAAAACAATGAAATCTACCGCGAAGTCTATCAGTCGCAGCTGAAAGGAATGGGGGATTACGATGAATAAGATGAAGAAAGCCACAATGCCCACTCCCGAAGCGGCAGGCAACGAAAGCCATCCGCCCCGTCGCGCAATGGGCGGCGTTGGGGCCGGTGCAGCAAAGGCCCAGCAGATGCGCGGCGGCCGTGGGCCTGGACGCCGGGGCCCTGGCGGACCGCGCGGACCAAAAGCAAAACTGGAGAACCCAAAAAAGACTTTTTCCCGGCTTTGCAGGGATATTATTTTCCCTTATTGGCCCATGTGGATTCTGATTATGGTCTGTACAGCCCTGTCAGCCTTCGCAAGCTCCAAAAGCGCATTGTTTTTAGGGGATTTGATTGACGACTATATTCTGCCGCTGATGAAGGAAGCAAACCCCGTTTTTACCGGCATTGCCAAAGCCATCGGCAACATGGCGATCGTTTACCTCATCGGCATCATCGCCACCTATTCCCAGTCGCTGATTATGGTTTCCGTATCCCAGGGCTGCATGCGCAATATGCGCAACCGCATGTTTTCCCACATGCAGAGCCTTCCGATTAAATATTTCGACGCCAATACCTTCGGCGATATCATGAGCCATTATACAAACGACGTCGAAACGCTCAATATGCTTATCTCCAACTCCCTTCCAAACCTGATTTCTTCCTTTATGACCATTGTCATCGTCTTCGTCTCCATGGTCAGCCTGTCCATCTGGCTGACGCTGCTTGCACTGGTTTTCGTATTCGGAATGATGTTTATAACCTCCAAACTCGGCGGGCGCAGCGCGGGTTACTTTACGATGCAGCAGCGCGCCCTCGGTTCAGTCAACGGTTTCATTGAAGAAATTGTCACCGGACAGAAAGTGGTCAAGGTTTTTTGCCACGAAGACACCTGCTGCGAGGAATTTGACATCCGCAATGCAGAATTGTGCGACAGCGCCATGCGGGCAAACTCCATCTCCAACATGATGGGGCCGATCATGGGGAATCTTGGCCATCTGCAATACGTTGTAATCGCCATTGTAGGCGGTGCGCTGGCCATCTCTGGCATTGGTGGGCTGACCTTGGGCAGCATCGTCGCATTTTTACAGCTTTCCCGCAATTTCGGTATGCCTGTGCAGCAGATTTCCATGCAGATCAACTCCATCGTCCAGGCACTGGCCGGTGCGGAACGTATTTTCAAACTGCTTGACGAAGAACCGGAAAAAGATGCAGGCTACGTCACCTTGGTTAACGCCAAATATGATGAAAACGGGGAGCTCACCGAATCGGATACCCGGACCGGGATCTGGGCTTGGCGGCATCCGCACCATGACGGTACGCTGACCTATAAAAAAGTCGAAGGAAAGGTCACCTTCACCGACGTCGACTTTTCCTATGTTCCGGAAAAACAAATCCTTTATGATATCACACTCTATGCAAAGCCTGGCCAAAAGGTTGCCTTTGTCGGCGCAACCGGCGCCGGGAAAACCACAATTACCAATCTGATCAACCGCTTCTATGATATCGAAGACGGAAAAATCCGCTACGACGACATCAACATCAATAAAATCAAAAAACCGGACCTGCGCCGCAGCCTCGGTATTGTCTTGCAGGATGTCAACCTTTTTACCGGCACCGTCCGCGACAATATCCGCTACGGGAAGCTTGACGCTACGGACGAAGAAATCGTCCGCGCGGCAAAGCTGGCCAACGCACATAATTTCATTTCCATGCTGCCAGATGGATACGACACCCGGCTCAAAGGCGACGGTTCCGGCCTGTCACAGGGACAGCGGCAGCTCCTTTCCATTGCGCGCGCAGCCGTTGCAGATCCTCCGGTTATGATTCTTGACGAAGCAACCTCCTCAATCGACACACGCACGGAACTTCTGGTGCAAAAGGGTATGGATGGCCTAATGGAAGGCCGCACAGTCTTTGTCATCGCCCACCGTCTTTCCACCGTCCAGAATTCCAATGTAATTATGGTTCTGGAGCTCGGCCATATCATTGAACGCGGTACGCATGAGCAGCTTATTGAACAGGGCGGTACCTATTATCAACTCTATACCGGTACGCTAAAAAACGCAGATTAAAGATACCGTCACGCCCAGGGACCGCCGTTTTTCGGCGGCCCCTGGTGTCAGAAGCACGAAAAAAATTGGGAGATTTTGAAAGAAAGGAACCGCCCATGTCCAACCGCACCGTCTTTATAGAAGGAATTCCCGGAAGCGGGAAAAGCACCCTCCTCAAAACCCTGCATGCCGGGCTTCCCGGTTTCCGCGCATATTATGAAGGCGATATCACACCGCTGGAGCTTGCCTGGTGCGCCTATATGAGCCCGGAGCAATATGCTGCTGCGGAAAATACTTATCCACAGCTTCTGCAAGCCATCCGTAGCCATACCGAAAGGCAGGGAGCGCATTTTGTTACCGCTTATACGCGTATTACCAGCCGGGACCGCAGTTTTTATACCTACATGGAACAATTCGAAATTTACAGCGGACGGCGCCCCTTCACGCAATTCCAAGAGATTCTGTTGGACCGTTTCCATTCGCTTCCGGATGAAAATGCGCTATACGAATGTGCACTGCTTCAGAATATCCTGGAAGAGCTGATGCTTTTCGCCTGCTGCACAGATGCACAGATTCTGTCGTTTTACAGACAGCTTTTTTCTTTCCTGGATACGGACCGGATTCGGGTTATCCGTCTGATTCCCCAAGACATTGCGCAGTCGATAGAGGCAATCCGGCGTGAGCGGACAGACAAACAGGGGAAAGAAACCTGGTTTCCCATGATGTTGCATTATCTTTCCAGTTCTCCTTATGGGAAAGTGCAACACTATTGTGATTTCGACAGCGTTGTCGCCCATTTCCGTCGTCGTACAGCCCTGGAGGGACAGATTCTCTCCCTCCTGCCCCCTGATTGCCGGCTTGAACTCTACAGCAGGGCACAGCCAGAAATCCACGCGCTGCGTTGGCTCAACGGCTGAAAATCCGCAGGGAAAAGGGATAGTCCTTTCCCTGCGGATTTTTTACTGGACTGCTTGACAAGTACATGTTTATATCCTATAATATCGTTAGTCGATATTGATAGACGATGTTGGAGATGCCGCGATGCCGAAAAAAATGTTGGATAATTTAACAGAATCCATGTTTTATGTCCTGCTCGCCTTCCGGCATGGTGAAATGTGCGGGACAGATATTTCCGGGCACGTCCGGGATCTGACACAGGGGCGGGTCATCCTTGGGCCTGGCACCCTGTATACCATCCTGGGGAAATTTGAAAGCGAAGGGCTGATCGAAGAAACCGAGGTTTCCGGACGCAGGCGCACCTACAAAATTACACTGCGTGGACAAAGCCTGTTTGAAGAGGAGCTGGCGCGCCTGAAAACCTGTGTCGCAGATGCACAAAAGGAGGGGTTTTAATGGGAAAAACAAGTTATCGCCTGGTGCCGTTTGAAACCTATGAACTGGAAAATCTTGAAAGCTGGCTGTCGGGCCTGGCCGAGCGTGGATTATTTCCCATTCGGGTTTATCGCTCTCCGCTTTTGGTCAAATGCGAAAAAAACAAACCGGGAACCTGCCGGGTACGTCTGGAACCGGCCGGACGGGACGAAGAGAATCCGCCCGATGTGCTTTGTGAGTTGTATGAAGCGGCCGGCTGGGAATATATCGGCACTTTTGGACGGCTGTTCCATACATTCCGCACGCTCGATAGCAATGCACCAGAACCGCATTCCGATCCTGATCTGTATGCGCAGGTCATCCGCCGAAGTACACGCCGCGCGATCCGGGATTTCATAATAACAAACTTGATTCTATTTGGTTCCCTTGTCTTTATACTGGCGCTTACGCTCTCCGACGATCAACCTCTGATTTCCCTTTTGCACAACGGGCTATGGAAAACACTTTATCTTGTCGTGATGATCGTTTTAGGGCTTTCTGTGGAGCTGCGGCAGCTTTGCAGCGTCATTTCTTTCCGGAACAGGCTGAAAAAGGGAAAACCACCGCGCCGGAACCGGCACTTTTCTGCATGGCGCCTCACCATCCACCGGACTGCCACCTGCATCCTGATCCTTCTGAGCTTTGCCTGGTACATCCTTTTATTTGCAAGCATTGGCTTCACAGATTCACACACCGTCGCACAGGATGAGGCGCTTCCCTTCCCTCAGCTTTATGCGCTTTCCCCAGAGGCCGAACCGGGCGGGTTCCAGGCAAACGGTACCGATTATGCAAATCATGTGGCCATCACACGTGACCTGATCGTCCCATTGTATTACGATCTGCAGCAAAGCGATATGGACGCCGATATCGAGCTTGCGGTCGACTGTTATTTGTCTGCAATTCCTGCACTGACGATCCAGCTTGCGCGGGAACTGACGCCGGACAGCATGCCGGAAGGAGAGCTTCTCTGGTCCGACGGTGAATTTTATATCCGCTATTACACTACGCCGGCATCCTACAATCCTGGCACTGTCCAATGCCTGATCCTGTGCACGGCACAGCGCGCCGTGTTTGTCCGTTATCAGGGGGACGGCGACCTTCGCCAATACGCGGCGGCATTCGCCGGAATAGAAGAAAAGGAGATTCTATGATACGAAAGATTACACCATCTGATAAAGCCGATTTTCTGGAAATGACCCGGGAGTTTTATGCAAGCGACGCAGTCCTGCATCCGATCCCGGAATCCTATCATGAAACTGCCTGGCGGGAACTGATGCGTTCACCGGAGCTTGCCGAATGCTACTTTGTTGAGTGCGACGGACAGATTGCCGGCTATATGCTGCTCAGCTACATGTTTTCCCACGAGTGCGGCGGAATGGCGATGTGGTTGGAAGAGCTTTATATCCGGCCTGCTTTCCAGCGCCGTGGGCTCGGGCACGCATGCTTTTCCTACATAAAAGAGCACATTGAACCGCACGTACAGCGCATACGTCTGGAAATTGAGCCGGACAACGACGGCGCGCTGCGCCTTTACAAAGCCATGGGATATGAGCCGCTTTCCTATGCGCAGATGGTCAAGGATATAGAAAATCCCGGGAAAAATATTTGACCGGGATACGGGGTATACCGAAGCGGAAGAATGGAGGTTTAGCTTTTGCTGATAAACCTCCATTCTGGACGGTCTGCGATGTCCTTCTTCGATTTTATAGTGATAGCTGGAGCTTACCGCAAAAACCTTCTGAGACATACCCAGAGCCGAACGAATACCCCTTACCGCTTCGCGATATGGAACGGCAAAAAAGTTCGCAAAATCATCATAGAGGATTCTGGCATTTATATCCAATACGGCCGCAAGTTTGTTCGCTATATCATAAGGAATAGGGTGCTTGCCCTGCTCATACATCAATATTGTTGCAGGTATAATATCAATCTGCTCTGCAAGCCGTCTGACGGTCAGAGATTTTCTCAGACGATAATATCTCAGGTTATTGCCGGGGAGCTTGCTTTTCGGTTTTTCTTCAAATGGGATGGTTATATGGAGCAATAGCCTGCCTTGATAAAATTCACACAACAATGTGTGATTGAAAATATCATTGCAAAGGCTGTCTGGTAATTCCATATCCATTTTGTATGTGCCAAACAGTTCGACACTGGACGCTTTCCCCTTTGTCAGCTTGCGTAGCCCAAGCCCCGTTATTCCATCACGCTTATCCAGTGTTCTTCTCAAGCTTGGGCCCACCCGCCTGCGGGGCATTTTTGTCCTTTTCTTCTGCGCGGCGTCCCGAAAGGGAGATCAAAAAAACCGCAGGGGAATTATAGTCCCCATTGCGGTTTTTTCTGCATATTTTCAAAAATTTATCCTGAATCCCGGATGCCTTCACCTTCCAGGCAGGGAGCAGATATTGTTTCCTTTTTAATCAGGCTCCTGCCCTTCTTCAGGAGATGGCCTGCACATACGTCGGGATATTTTGCATCCCGGCTTACATCTCGAATATTTTTCCGTGCCCACTACTGGACGGATTCCGGCGGTGATTCCTTATCTTGGCACAGACAGGCATATTTCCCGGACAGGCGCATATCTTGAAATATACAAGCTGTACTTTGAGGTGAGCGTCTTATGAATACAAGAATCGCAGATCTGCAATGCAAAGAAGTTATCAATGTCTGCACCGGCGAGCGTATGGGATACGTCAACGACGTTGAGCTTGATATCAACACCGGACGTCTGCTTGCCATTGTCGTGCCGGGACCATGGAGCTTTTCCAACCTGTTCTCACATGGTGAAGAATTTGTCGTACCCTGGTGCCAGATCGAAAAAATCGGCGGGGATATCATCCTCGTCCGCTTTGAGGTAGCGCCAGTACCGCGCAAAAAGCCAAAAGAGCGCCGGCGGCGCATCCTCCTGTAAATCTGCGGAAGGCGCCGCAGCCGCAGTCTTTCTATGGGTTTTTGTTTTATATATTTTTATTTATGGCTCCTGCCATGCCGCAAAGGTGTAGTAGGAGCCGGCTTTTTCCTGTCCATTTTCCCAAAACTGTTCAAAAAGCCCATCGCACAGCCTCAGCGTCTGCCCCAAAGCCTGCGTATAAGACAAAACAGCTGCGACTGTTTCCGGTGAATCCAGATATCCATTATCCAGCCTTAAAATGGCCGGGATATCCCCCGTTTCAATCCATGCGCAGGTTTTTTCATCATTTTCCTTTGCCGACGCCGGATCCAGATAATGGGAAAAATCTACGGAGCCTGCAAGCAGCAGCTCCTGCTGAGAAGAAAGCGTTTGAACCGCCTCTGCAAGCAGCGTCAAAGACTGTACATCTGCGTCACGGGAGAGCAATACCGTAACCAACCGCGCTTCCGGGAAATACCGGCGCATATAGGGGATTAGAGTTTGGACCGACCAGTCCTGCGCAATCTGCGTATCCGTCAAAGTCCCCGCAGCATCGGCAAGCGCCTGCGCAGCTTCCGGATCCCCGGGCATCTGCCCGGTACTCCAATACCAGTCCGCGCCGGAAATCTGGACCGCATCCCCGGCTCCGGCATGATTTGGCCCGATGAGGACAAGCAAATCGATTTCCCGCTCAATGCTTGACAACAGGTCGCAGCACATACCCAATGCATTTCCATAATGCGGAAGAAGCACTGCACTCACCTGTGCATATCGTGTATCCGGCCTGGCAGCGCGCGCAAAGCTTTCCTCTTTCGCTGTGTCCGCATAAAGGCACTCCAAATACCTGTGCGCCTGACTCTCCTGATTAGAAAAATCCTCCGGGACAGGAGAAACATCAGGTATACTCCCGGCAGGTTCTGCGCCAGTGCTTTCAGATGCAGCGCATCCGCCGAAGGAAAACAGGATCATCGCCGCCGCCTGGAGCAGTAAAATGATCAGGCAGGCGGCGATTTTTAAAGTCTTATTTCTTTTTCTCATTGAATCTGCAGGCTCTGACGCGAGCCGATTGCCATAAGATTGGAGCCGGGCGCCTGGGCAACCGCTTCTTCAACGACAAATGATCCGGGCAGAACCGCCGTCGCATATATCTGGAAGCTGACTGTAAACGCGGCTGACGCATTTACACCGGGTTGAGATTTATTTGTTCGGGAAACCGCAAAACTCAAACGGCCGTTTTCATTGGAAATCAGGCTGTAACCGCCGTCCCAGTCATACTGATAGCCCGTATAACGCACACCGGCGGGCAGGACAACATCCACAATATAAATATCGTCCCGGCTGCCTTCAGAAACCTCCAGCGAAAGTGTAAATTTTACAGTTTGCCCGGTTGCCGTTTGCCTTACCCCAGGCGTCAGGCTGACGCTGAATGCCCCCGCCGCAGTGTTGTCCTGGTAAGAAAGCGGGGCGCTGTATACGGCCAGATAAGATACTTCACCGGATCTGACATGGAAATTTGCCTTTTCCAGCTCTGTTTTGTTAAACTGGAGCGCAACCACGCCGGTGCCGGCAAAATCAAACCGGACAGTCTTTCCGTTGTACAGGCAGGTAAAGGCGGAGTCCGAAGAACGCAGCTTATAGTGGGAAACAAAGGCCATCAGCTCAAAATTCGCCAGATAGCTGTCCGAACCGGTATCCAACAACCAAGCCGCCAGGCTTTCTGTTTCCGTGCAGCCTAAAAGCGTTCCCAAAAAGAGCGCATGCGCCGTTTCAATATAATCTGCATCTGCATCCCCGGCTTCCACATAGGCCAGCGCGCCCTTTTGCGTAAAGCCGCGGCCAAACATGGCTTCATAGTTTTGGCCGGCAGGCGTACAGTCGCCCAGAAGCGCAAGTGCGCAGCTTAAATAATAATACTCTATGTCTCCGATATTGAAATCCGTAATCAGGACATGCAGATCCGGCAAAACCGGCTCACCCATTGCCGCCAACCCCATATAAGCCGCCGTGACCTCCGTTGAGGATGCATGGTAGTCGTCAAGCACCGTATACAAATACCGTACCGCAGCAGCGGAATCAATGGAATCTTTTGCCGTAACCAGCGCCATTGCCGTCGTATAGGCGTCAGGCTTGGCATAAGTCATCAGGCAGACGCCGCCGGAACTGTCCTGCCAACTCATATTCGCAGGCTTATTAAGGAAAGCGCCGGAGCTGTCCGCCGAAAGCTTTTCGTAGGCAAGCGCATATCCAAAATAACGGTCAGCCCGGGAGAAATTTGCCGTAACCAGATCCGACAACGCATGGATATAAGTTGAATTGGCTGTGTCATAGGCAAACAGTGTCACAGGATAGCGGTCCGCCTCGAGCTTTATACCCTCAGAAAGGAGGCCGGAAGAATAATGCAGGAAACTGTGGCGGCTGGACTTGACCTCCACCGTGCGAATCAGACCATCCTCCTGCCCGCCGCAAATTGCACGCACGCCAATTTCATAGCTGCCTGCATCCAAAACGCCGAGCTTGATGAAACTGTACTCCCCGCTCTTCCCATAATAAGAATCCAGGTATTCCCCATCCAGGTAGACCTCGTATTCCACGGGTTCCCCAGCCTGCACGCCATATACACGTGCCGACAGGGAAACATCGTCTCCGGCTGTATAGGCATCATCCAGCACGAGGCTGACAAAATAGTCCAGGGTAGTTACGAAATTTTCTGTTTCTACCCCCCCCTCGGCATTTTCTGTTACCGCAACAGCCGTAATACGCCAGGAAGTCAGGTTTTCAGGCAGTTCAAAACGCACATCTGCATGCCCGTCAGAATCTGTTTTTCCGGTGAGGAAAGCCGCGGTATCCTTGAAATTTTCCCGCAGTCCATCCGTCCCGCCTTCTCCACCGCCTTCAGCGTAAAGATTCGTCTTTCGGACATCCGTATAGGAAGCATAACGGACAGGCTCATCCAAATAGATCGAGCGGTACAGCGCCGTCAGCGGATTGACATTATACTGTTCCATCACCGCAAAAGCAGCTTCATCGACGACAGAAAGCACAAAATTGCTTTCCACCGGATTGCCCTGCGCATCCCGGACCGTCAGCTCCACCTCCATGCGCCCACCCGGCGACACCGCATCGTTCGAAGGCGTGATCTCAATGAACAGCTGCTTTTCCGAGCTGTCATATTCAAACCAGCAGGCGGGTACGGAATAAACATGCTCGCCGTCAAAATACGCCGCATACAGGCGTACATTCGGCATGCATTGTTTGGTATACACCATCTCATACCGCCCATCACTTTCGATACTGGAGGACAGCACCTCATCTGTCGCCAGCGTACACAGCATCCGGCCGCTGGAAACCCGGCTCCCGTCTGGTGCATACAACTGCACTTCCATAGATTCATCCATCTTCAGGAATGCGTCCTGCCCCTCGTAAGAGAAATAATATCCCAGACTTCCATACGGATAGATTTCGCAACCAAGATGGACGCTGTCCTGCATGGCATTTCCATTTGGATCGGTATAATCAATACACGCCGTATACCATCCGTAATCGAGTTCGGGAAGATTATAAGCCTTGGTGGTATATTGCCCGTTCACGGTTGTGAATGCTTCCGTATGGACAATTTCCTCCCTGTAGACATAGTCATAGGTATCCACCCGGCGCTTTTCAATTTCATCATAATAGGAGCCGGTTTCCACCTTTTCATAATAATGTCTGATAATCTTTATCTGTCCGGACAAAGAAACGGCCTCGCCGCGAACCTGGTCGGGCTCAGAACAGTAGACATCAAGGTTTTTGGCGAGCGCAGAAAAATCAATCGCATTGGCCTGCAGGTTCAATGCGCCATCGCGCTGCTGCACTGTAAGCATGGCGCTGCCATGGAAATACTTTGCGGAAGCATAAGTCCAAACATACACGTCTTCCATGCCGCTGATGGAGGCGCTGACATTAATATGGCTTCCCTGCCAGTTGGAAACCGCTTCAGCAGGCGTGAATGTACAGCGGACCGTACCGCTGCTGTCTGCGGTCATCGTCTGAACCTCGCCGTAATACTCAACCGAAATCTGTACGCCGGCCGCTGGTGTCCCGTCATAGAAGGACGCCTTTGCCGTGGCGGTGATCGTATCCCCGCTGCGGTAATACGCGCGATCCAGCTCCAAATCCAGTACATAGGACGGCTTGGTATACGCACAGACGGTAAACGAGGTTGTCAGGATGGTTTCACCGTCGCAGCACAAATAAAGCATGACATAGCCGGATATATAATTTTCAATAGAGAAGCTCCCGGTAAAGCTGCCGTCGGCGGACACCTTTATATCCGTAAGGTGCCGGGGAGAAGCACCCGAACCTGCAATTTGCAATTCAAGGCTTTCCGGTAAGACCGTACCGCTTTCCCGTGCGCTCAGCATCCCCCAGAAATGGATTGTATCGCTGGGCAGATAAGCTGCACGGTCAAGATACAGATAGCTGTAGTACGTCTCTGCAGGACCCAGCTTGCTTTGTGCGGAAGGCGTGAAAAGCTCTGCATAGCTGCCTTCTCTGCTCTCAATGAATACGCGCGCATATTCCGTTTCCGAAGCTCCGGAAGAAGTAAACGCCGCAAGGCCGTCTTTATCCGTCAGGGTGCTTATATTTTCGTCCCCACAAGCGTATCGGACACCCGCGCCCACTACGGCGTCGCCGCTGCGCGCGCTGTTCACCCACAGCAGGTTCTCGCCGCCAATGCTTTGATAGTATACAGAAAGGGAACTGACCTGGATCAGTTTCTGCAGGGTCAGCTCACCATAGCCGGATAGCACTTTTACCTGCGCCACATACCATCCTTCCTCCAGTTCCGGAAGAATCACGCAGTCTACACTGCCATAGTCCGTCTCCAGCTGGGTAATTGTGCTGCTTGTGTGGATATATGCATTTTCCGCAGATAAATCCAAACGTACATCCCGTGAAGTGCCCAACGTCTGGTGCATCATACTGCGGGCCTGCTGCGCATAATGGATATACGCATCCCCGTCGGGGAGCTTATAGATATCCACCGACAGTTCGCTGCTGCGGATATCCTCTGTTGCATTTACAGCAAAAGCGATCGTCTCTCCAGGGGTATAGGTCTGGCTGACGCTGTCCGTATAATAAAAATAGGAATAACCACCGGCATAATCAAACGGCGTACGGAAGCTGAAGGTATAATCTTCGGCAAGCGTTTCGCCCGACAGGGCAGGCAGCCCCGCCTTGACCCGAACCGTATATACAATATCCTTTTCCAGATCCTTTTCCGGAACAAAAATCAGCGTCTTTCCCCGGTATTGGAAAGACCCGGCAACATTCGGGGAGATTTCCACATACTGCTGCGCATCCTGTGCAATAATACGGGAAAAATTGATTTCAATCCCGGTATCCAGCGGCATGCCGCTGGATTGGTCAGCCGGCGTCGTGGATACAACCGTCAGTGCACTTTCCGTCTGGAACGCCCAGCTTTGCCCGCCGTCTTCAGAATCGAGCGAAAGCGTTACAATCTCCCCGTCGGGAAGTTCTTCGTCAAGGGTTACCAGACACAGGTTTTCGTCCTCCATCGTCAGTGTATAGGCGACCTCCGGCTGGATTTGCAGTGCATCCCCAACTTCCTGCGCGCTCAAGTCCGAATTTTCCGTATTAATATAGAAACTTGAATCGCGCGTAATCAAGCCGCTTCCCAATGTATTCAGGGCCGTAACCTCCACACCGGAAGCAGAAGCAATATCCTTCAGCTTCTCCTGTGCATCGCTGGCATCCAACATGGCATCCCCATCATAAGCGGACAAATCCCCGTTGGCCGCATCGCGGCCAACGTTTTGCATCTCGCCGAAAGCAGGCAGGATCAATATTACAAGCATTGCAGCCGCACAGGCAAAGGCCGCCGCGGAAAACCCGACGGCATAGCGCCTGCGCCTTTGTTTCCTGCGCGCCTTGATCTTCGCATAGACGCAGTCGCGGTCGTATTGTGTAAACTCCATCTTCTGCAGTCTTTGGTCTATCAGGTTTTTTATCTTATCCAGTTTACCCATTGCAACTATGGCACCTCTTTATAAAGATTCGCCGCCAAGCGCCGCACGCAGCATATCGCGTCCGCGCTTTAAGCGTACATTTACCGTTGATCTTGCCGTATGCTGAATCTTTGCAATCTGATCAGCCTTCAAATCTTCATAGTAATACAAAAGAAGCGTCTCTCGGTAGATTTCGGGCAATTGCTGAACCGCTACAAGCAATGCGGTGTTTTTATCCTGTTCCAATGCCTCGTCTTCCGGGCCTGAGCCCGATTCCGCAGCCAGATATTCCGGAATTTCCTCCCCGCGTTCTTTGTAAGAACGCTTACGCATCATATCGCGGCAGACATTCATGGCAATTCTCGTGATCCAGGTCTTTTCGCTTGACTCTGCACGAAAGCTGGAATATTTCAAATATACCTTTACAAAGGTTTCCTGGACTGCATCCTGCGCCAGATGATAATCTTTCAGATACATATAACATAAACGAAGAAGCGAAGTCCCGTATACCTCCATCAGCCAGTCCAGGTTCGGAGCCGATGCGGAACCGGGTATATCAAAAAGCAGCATTTACATTCACCTCAAACGGTTTATCAGACCGTTTCAAACTATCAGACGTATTTCCAACCCGAATTATTACAATTTCCTTAATTTTTTCTCACGGGGCAAAAAAAATTCCGGAAGCGCCCGCTTACCGGAATTCTATCATATCCGCCATTTTCTTTCAACATGGTGTCATATATATTTGACAATATCTTTTTTCAACTTCAATATGATGCGTTTCTCCAAACGCGAAATATAAGACTGCGAAATTCCCATCAATTCAGCAACTTCCTTTTGCGTCATCTCCCGCTTTCCCTCCAGCCCAAAGCGCATACAGATAATCGCATGCTCCCGTTCGCCAAGCCGGGCGAGCGCGGCACGCAGCAGGCGGCGATCCACATCATCCTCCAACGGCCGGATTACACTGTCGGGCTCCGTTCCGAGGATATCCGAAAGCAGCAGCTCATTACCGTCGCCATCCCGGTTGAGCGGCTCATCGATGGAAATTTCCCGGCGGCGGTTGACGCTTTTGCGCAGAAACATCAGGATCTCATTTTCTATGCAGCGCGAGGCATAGGTGGCCAACTTAATATTCTTTTCCGGATCATAAGTACCGACCGCTTTGATCAGTCCAATTGTCCCAATGGAGATCAGATCCTCAATCCCAACGCCAGAATTGTCGAATTTTCGCGCGATGTAAACCACAAGCCGCAAATTCCGTTCAATCAGGATGTTTTTTGCCTGCTCATCCCGACAATTTTTCAGAAGCGCGGCTTCCTCCTCCGGCGTCAGCGGCTGCGGCAGGACGTCTGCGCCGCCGATATAGAATACGGGCGGCGATACGCCAAGCATACGGAGCATACGGCGTATCCATGATGAAAACTTCTTGAATAAATTCAATTTATACCCTCCCTTGTCCGCATTAAATTCCCATTACTGCACGGCATTGTGCATCCTCATCAATCGGCGAAGGCGTCAGCGCAACGACAATATCGCGGCGGCGTTTATCGGCAATATAGACCTGCTCCGGTTTAAACGCGAGCAGCAGGCCGTGCTCTACGCCGACGGCGCGGTACGGGATCAGCCGGAACCCTCGCGCACAGCCGAGCCCTGCAAGCGACTGCAATGCCTGTGCTGCGCCGGCGTCCTGCAGCAGCACCGCTGCGGCGGTCTCTGGAAAAAGCGCTGCCGCAGCCTTGGCTTCGCAGATCAGCACGCGTTCTCCGCCTGACGGGTCGCGCAGGCGGTTCCCGGTATCCAGCATCGCGTCAAATTCCACTTCCCGGCTCCGGTGGCGGATCCGAACCCGGGCCCGCCCCGGTTTTTCCTCTGCAATCCGGGAGGAGAAACGCAGAAGCGCGTCCAAAAGGATATACGCACAGGTACACAGCGCCGCAATCACCAACCCCGGGATGTCCGCATATAAAATCCCGTCGTTAACCTGGATCCCGCCGCGCCCGAACCCGGCCATCAGCAGAATAAAACCGCCAAAAACCGCTCCGCACAGGACAAACAGCAAGCTCCTCCGCAGAAAATTTCGAAAACCGCCATATCCAAAGGCTATCAGCACCATGCCCAAGGCACACAGCAGCTTAACCGGCATACTGGAAAGCAATCCGGGAAATACAAACGCTGCAGCTGCGTATACGGCGCCCAGCGCAGCTGCAGCCAGCCTGCGTACCCGCCCGGAATAAACAGAACCCAGCGCGGCTGCAGCAGAAAGCAGCAGATAATCCACCATCAGGTTCAATGCGATCAGTTCATCCATATATATGGCCGTCACAGTTCCCTCCCCTCCGGCATCGCCCCTATTATAAACCGCACGCCGCCGCCTTTGCTGTCCCTTTCCGCCGTGCACTTGATTTTTCCTGTACCAGCCTTTATAATAAAAAAGACGGGGAGGCGTTTATGCAGATGTACAGCGAAAAGCTTCGAAACATTATAAATTCCAGCAAAAACATCGTCTTCTTCGGCGGTGCCGGCGTGTCAACAGAATCAAAAATCCCCGACTTCCGTTCAACGGACGGCCTGTATGCCCAGTCCTGGCGCTATCCGCCGGAGACGATTATCAGCCATGATTTTTTCCTGCAAAATACAGAGGAATTTTACCGGTTCTACCGGGAGAAAATGCTTTTCCCAGATGCGCGGCCAAACCCTGCCCACCTTGCGCTCGCCGCGCTGGAGCGGATTGGGAAACTCAACGCCGTAATCACGCAGAACATCGACGGCCTGCATCAGGCCGCCGGTTCCAGCCGCGTTTTTGAACTGCACGGAAGCGTACACCGCAACGCATGCATGCGCTGCGGTGCGAAATACGGTCTGCGCTTCGTTCTCTCTACCCACGATGTGCCGCATTGCCCGCACTGCGGAGGCGTCATAAAGCCCGAGGTCGTGCTTTACGGCGAAGCGCTCGACGATGCAATTGTTAAAGGCGCGCTCAGCGCCATCGCGCAAGCGGATACCCTGATCATCGGCGGCACCTCACTTGCCGTCTATCCGGCGGCGGGCCTTTTAACCTATTTCCGCGGCGCAACGACTGTTGTAATCAACCGAACGCCCACCCCGCTCGACCGGCAGGCGGATCTGCTTATCGACAAACCCATCGGTGAAGTAATGGGCGGTACATTCGCCGACCTGATCAGGGAAACATAAACCCTTGTTGATTTAATTGAAAAATAACGATATAATTCCGTATAGCATATCCGGCCTTTCCGGGCCTGTAAGGCAGTACAGGGCAGCTAAAACGAAAAATTAAAATAAATAAAATAAAGAAAGCGGGGATCAATCTTATGTCAACCAAAGGCGCATTTTACACCGGGAATTACCGCAACGTATTTGCCGAGCTGGGGTATGATCCGGCTCAAATCGACCGCCGCGTTGAGGATACCTTCAACGAGATTTTCTACGGCCCAAAAAACATTGCCCTGTACCATCCGGACTGGCCGGACAAGGCAAGCTTTG
The DNA here is from genome assembly GCA_934546935.1 of uncultured Eubacteriales bacterium. Lineage (GTDB taxonomy): Bacteria > Bacillota > Clostridia > Oscillospirales > QAMX01 > CALWJF01. Next base: position 98,046 of record CAKTEH010000001.1, on the reverse strand, counting down.
AGGATACGGGGAACTGCGACGCCAGAACCGAAGGTATGAGCTACTCGATGATGATGTGCGTGCAGATGGACCGGCAGGAAGAGTTCGACAAACTGTGGAATTTCTGCATGAGCTTCATGTACCATAAAGAGGGCAAATACCGTGGCTATTTTGCCTGGAGCTGCGGGCTCGATGGAAACCGTTTTGCGCAGGGACCCGCACCGGACGGAGAAGAATATTACGCGATGGCGCTGTTTTTTGCCTCCCACCGCTGGGGCGACCGGGAAGCGCCGTACAATTATTCCGAGCAGGCGCGCGCAATTTTGCATGAGTGCGTGCACAAGGGTGAAAACGGGGAAGAAGGCCGCGCAATGTGGGATCCGGAAAACTACCTGATCCGTTTTGTCCCGGAAGCCGACCATACTGATCCGTCCTACCACCTGCCGCATTTTTATGAGCTGTTTGCCCTTTGGGCAAATGAGGAAGACCGCCCGTTCTGGAAAAAAGCTGCCGGCGCAAGCCGAAAATACCTTCACGCCGCCTGCCATCCGGAAACAGGACTTTCTCCGGAATATTCCCTGTTCGACGGCAGCGCGCCGACGCAGAGGGGACGCGAACGCTACTACTCCGACGCTTACCGCGTACCGGCTAATATAGCCATGGATACGCTCTGGTTCAACGTTGACCCGTGGCAATACGAGATCAACGGTAAACTGCAAAAATTCTTCTGCGAAAACGAACCGGAACACCGTTATCATGTCTATAACATTGACGGTACGATAATTAACGAGCCGGCGCTGCATCCAGTGGCGATTATTTCCACTAATGCCGCCGCTTCCATTGCCTCGACATTGGCCGAAGGCGGAAAATATGATTCCTATGCCCGTGAATGCGTGCGCGTATTTTGGAATACGCCGCTGCGCCGTGATATCCGCCGTTATTACGACAACTGCCTGTATATGTTCGCCATGCTGGCCCTTTCCGGGAAATACCGTATCTGGATGCCCGGTGAGAAATAAATCATGGACAATTCCCGGCGCACGCTTTATCTCTGCGATCTTGATGGGACGCTCCTCGGTCGCAACGGTCGCATCAGCGAGCACAGTCTCGGGATTTTAAACCGGATGATCGAAAACGGTCTGGCTTTTACCTATGCGACTGCGCGCTCCGTCCACTCTGCACGGATTGTAACCCAGGGGCTTACGCTGAGGCTGCCAGTTATTGTCTACAACGGCTGCATGCTGCTTAACCCAAACAGTGGGGAGCGGTTTTTCTCCCTGACTTTTACCGGCGCACAATGCGACCGCATACGTGCCCTTATCCGTGTAGGCACCGGATTGCTTGTCTATGCCTGGATAGACGGCGCCGAACGGGTATCCTGGCTTTTCGGGCAGGAGAACGAAGGGCTCCTTCACTATCTTTCCAGCCGGAAAAACGATCCACGGCTGCGGCCGGTAAACACTTTTGATACACTTTTTGACGGCCAGCCGTTTTATTTTACCTTCGTTGGAGAGCAGGCAGACCTTGCCCCATTATACCGGCAGCTGGTACAGGACACAGCGTATACCTGCACCTTCCAGCAGGAGCTTTACCGTCCGGAATACTGGCTTGAAATTATGCCGCGCCGCGCGACAAAGGCCGAGGCCGCACGCACGCTCAAACAGATGCTCGGCTTCTCCCGCATGATTGCCTTTGGAGACGCGGTCAATGATCTTGCGTTATTCGAGACCGCGGACGAGGCTTATGCCGTAGCAAATGCAGCGGATGCGCTGAAGAAACGGGCGAACGCCGTCATCGCCTCGAATGACGCTGACGGTGTAGCGTTGTGGCTTGCCGCGAACAGCGAAATCCCAACATAAGCAAAAGTCCCGCCGCAGCTTCAGGTGCGGCGGGACTTTTATCAGAAAATCAAAAAAAATGTCCCAGGCAACCAATGGTTGCCGGAATTGACAGCTGCAATTGGTGGTATTTTGCAGGCGGACAATGTTAAAATCAAAGTATCAAAACACACCGACACGGAGGAAAAAACAGATTATGGATCTTGCTTCCCGTATACAGGAGCTTCGCAAAAAAGCCGGGCTTTCTCAGGAGGCGCTGGCGGAAATGCTTGGAATCAGCCGGCAGGCGCTGGGCAAATGGGAATCCGGCACATCGCTTCCAACCTTGGAAAACCTGACGCAGCTGGCAAAAATTTTCCATCTCAGCATCGATGAACTGATCACCGGACAGCCTGCACAGAATACCGGAGAAGACAGCTCGCCGCTCAGCGCGCAAAGCGTCGATGCACTGCTTCAGCGCATCGACAAGGCGCAGGCAAAACATACGCCGGTACTGCTGACGGCTAGCGTGGGGATTATCGGCACGGCACTTGTAATCTTTGCCGTTTTCTTTGCCGTCCGGACGCATACGCTTGGACAGAAATACGATGCGCTGACTGAGCGCATCGACGCGCTTGCCTCACACCCCGCGGATACCGCCGCCCTTTATCAACAGATACTCAACCGGCTGGAGAATGAATTTACCCTCATTGAGCCGGACCAGTTTTATTTTGACTGGGAGCTTTCTGGCTGCGACCTGAAAAAACAAACCATGCGCATTGTCCTGCGTGCCACGCCGCGGGAATTTTCTCCGGAAGATACGCTCAGCTTCCTACTGTCTCCAGCTTCAGGGGCATCCGATACGCTTAAAGAGCCGATTACAATTGCAGCGTCGGTTTCCGAGGGACAGTTTCGCGCACAGGCGGAAATCCCATTGTGCGCGGAGCTTGACGTTTACATCCAGTACGCAACACCCGGCGGTTCTACACAGCAGGAACTGGCCGCGCAGCTTCATGACCTGAGCACGCAGTTTGTTCCATACTTTGAAGTATATAAGGATAAATTCAGCTACACAGCCTGGGACTACCGTACCATTGCCTTTTCCGGCGCCCCTGCAGTATCCTTTACTCCTCCCAGTTCTTCTGCGGCTCCCAAGCCCCTTTCGATCGAATGCAGCCTTTATTACAATACAGATAAAATTTTTTCCAAGCAGATCGATCTTGAAGAGGATTTTCCTGCAAACGATTACGATTCAGAAATCGCTTTGGCTTACGGTTCAGTCACCTACTACCCCGATGTTTTCGAGATTGAAGATAAACGGTTCGACTATATCTCCGGCGCAGAAATCTACTGGATGTTCACACTGACTGACAGCGACGGCAACCGTTACGAACACAGGCTTTCCATTGCGCAGCTTTCATAAACAGCCTTCACACCCTGCAGGCCGGGAATCTTATCCCGGCCTGCTTTTTATTTTTCACGATATTTTCTATTGTTTTGATTATATATTTCATATTACTATAACTATTATCCAGAAAATTCAATATAATATCCCGTGTTCAATCTCGCAGGAAAGTCGTAAACTATATTGGAAAGATAACTGTGCAAATCTTTGTGTGAGGTGAATCTATGGATATTAACGCAGACCGGTATATCAAAATCGGCTTGAAAATCGCATACTACCGCAATTATCATAAGCTGACACAGGAACAGCTCGCAAGCTATGTCGACATCAGCCCGGGGTACCTTTCCCAGATCGAAACATCCTCCTATCCTCAGCCGCTGTCACTGAAAACCTTGTTCGCCATCGCCGATTATTTTCAGGTGCCTCCAAAAATCTTTCTGGATTTCGACGAGCCCGCCAATATAGACGCCGAATGGAATAAGCCAGATCAAAACGGGTCAGACGACAGCCAACCGGACTTATGAACGCCGTATAGCGGTACAGACGGAAAATCTCCCCCATATTTTCCTTTTCTGTTTGAAAAATAGGAGCTGCCATGCTATACTGGAAAAAACAGGCCCGCCGGAATAGCTGGCAGGCAGCTGGCATAAAATTGCTTACCGGACAGTATCCCGGATACACAGCGGCAGATTTCCCTGCCGCAGATATCTCCGGCTTCTGATTTATTCTTATTTCAATCTTAAAAGGAAGTCTTATCATGAAAACCAGACTTTGCGTGCTTTTTGGCGGCGCTTCCAGCGAGTATGAAGTTTCCCTTCGTTCCGCCGCAAGCGTCCTGTCCCATCTCCACGCGGAAAAATATGAAATTTCCACCGTCGGCATTACCCGCAGCGGGGAATGGCTCCGATATTTTGGCCCCTATGCACACATAGAGGACGGATCCTGGATCCGCGACCCGGATAACACCCCTTGTGTGCTCTCACCCGATACGTCCCACCACGGCCTGTTGTTCCATGATGGGCATGTCGAACATATCGATGTGGTTTTCCCGGTTTTGCATGGGGAAAAATGTGAAGATGGCGCCATACAGGGGCTTTTAACGCTTTCCGGCATTCCTTTTGTCGGCTGCGGCGTGGCAGCCAGCGCCAATACAATGGACAAAGCCATTACCAAGATCTTTGCCGAACGGGCAGGCGTTGCCCAGGCTAAAAGCATTGTCTGCTTCGCCTCGGACTTTCTCTCTGATGTGCAGATGCATACCGAACGGGCAGTCGCTTCACTTTCCCTGCCTATCTTTGTCAAACCTGCGCGCACAGGCTCCTCTGTCGGCGTATCCAAAGTGAAAAAAGCGCAGGATCTCGCACAAGCAGTCTCCTTTGCCCGCCAATATGACGAAAAGCTTATTTTGGAAGCATGTGTAACCGGCCAGGAAATCGAATGTGCGGTTTTCGGCGATGCGCACGGAGATGTCCTGACCTCCATTGTCGGGGAAATCTGTCCGGCACAGGAATTTTACACCTACTCCGCAAAATATGACGACGAAGGCTCGCTTTTGTATATCCCGGCACGCATCCCGCCCACTGCGGCGGAAAAAGTACGTGCTGCGGCAGAAGCGGTTTACCGGGCGCTGGAATGCTTCGGCCTTTCGCGCTGTGACTTCTTCCTTTCTGAAAATGGAGAGGTAATTTTCAACGAAATTAACTCTATCCCCGGTTTTACTTCCATCAGTATGTATCCGCAGTTGTTCGAGGCTTCCGGCCTTCCCTATCCAGAGCTGATCGACCGGCTGATTGCGCTTGCGCAAAAGCGGTGAATGACAATGGGTTATGATCCGCGCCCCATCGGCGTTTTCGACTCCGGGCTTGGCGGCCTTACCGGTTTCCAGAAACTACGTGCACTGCTGCCCGGGGAAGACTTGATTTACTTTGGGGATACCGGCCGCGTCCCCTACGGCACGCGCGGCCGCGATATTATCACTAAATATGCCCGCCAGGACGCCAGCTTCCTGATGGGTTTTGGGATTAAACTCTTGTTTATCGCCTGCAACACCGCCTGCTATGCCGCACTGGACACCCTGGCGCAGGAGCTTCCCGTTCCCGTATGCGGCGTTATTGAGGACGCTTCACGCCGTGCCTGCGCGCAGACACACAATGGGCGCATTGCAGTACTGGCAACCGCAGCCACAGTCTCCGGACATGTCTACAGTGATTTTTTAAAATCCCTTCGTCCGGATCTTTGTGTCCTGGAACAACCCTGCCGCCTTTTTGTCCCGGTTGTTGAAGCGGGACGTTTTAGTAAAGAAGATCCCATTGTCCGGATCCTTACGCAGGAGTATCTTGCTCCGGTGCGCGCTTTCGGCGCCGATACGATTATCCTCGGCTGTACGCACTACCCTCTGCTTGCCCCCGCGATCGCCCAGGAAGCGCCGGAAGCCGCATTGATCGATTCCGGTGTGGAAGCTGCCGTGCATGTCGCTTCGATTCTTGCAGAAAAGGGCCTCTCCAACCTTCCGGATCACAAAGGCGGCGTACGCTATTACGTCAGCGACAGCGTTGAAGATTTCACTGGATCTGCATCCATTTTTTTACAGCACCCGCTTGAAGGCCCGGTAGAGCGGATTGATATTGAAAAATTCTAAAGGAGGACAGCCGTGTATAAGCTGCCGGATGGACAACTGGATATTTTCACGCTGATTCACCCGCTCGAAGACATGCTTGATCCCGAAAACCGTTGGGTCGTGCGGGCAAAGGCAACGCCTTGGGACCTGCTGGAGCAGCATATTGCACCGCAGCTGTATTCTTCACGCGGCGCGCCTGCCAAACCGCTGCGCATGATGCTCGGCGCAATGATGATCAGCGATCTGCTGAACATTTCCGATGCGGAGACCGTACGGCAAATCCAGGAAAACCCCTACTTGCAGTATTTCATCGGCCTGCAGGAATTCACACGCCAGCCGGTATTTGCACCGCTGTCCCTTTCGCTCTTCCGCCGGCGCATTACACCCGCAATCCACCGGCAAATCCGGCAGATCCTCAGGCAAGCCGGCGACGCAGGCATGCCGCTGTCGGAGTAAGCGGCCATGGAAAATCTCCAACTTCAAATCCGATATCTTAAAGGGGTCGGGGAAGCCCGCGAGAAGCTGCTGGCGAAGCTCGGTATCTTCACGGTTGCGGACCTCCTCGACCATTTTCCGCGCCGTTACGAGGATCGCAGCGCCTTTCTCCCGATTCGCGCGCTGCATCCCGGGGAAAGCGCCTGCGTTCGCGCACGGGTGAGCGGGCCGCCCTCATCTCACCGCATACCGGGCGGACGGCTTATAACCCGCGCCGTAATTGCCGACGAAAGCGCATCCATGACGCTGAGTTTTTTCAACATGCCTTACCTGAAGCTTACCGAAGGGGAAAGCTATGATTTTTATGGAAAGTGTGAGCTTTATGGTACGCATCTGAGCATGGTCAACCCCGTGTTCGAGCCCTCCGGAATTGGGAAAAAAGCCGGACGGATCTGGCCTGTATATGACTTGACCGGCGGGCTAAACAACGCGGGATTCGTGCGTTGGCTTGACCAGGCTCTGTGCTTTGCGGATACTGCGCCAGAAACGCTTCCAGCGGAAGTCCTGAAGCGCTGGAACCTTCTGCCCGTCGCCCAGGCTTACCGGCAAATCCATCATCCGGAAAATATGCATGCGCTGGAGCAGGCGCGGCGGCGCTTCGCATTCGAAGAACTCTTTTATCTGTCGCTCGGTTTTGCCGGTATCCGCAGTGGACACAGGGAACCAGGTGCAGAAATCCCCGTGCCGGATATGCAGCCTTTTTACAATGCGTTGCCCTTTTCCCCCACCGGTGCACAGGTACGTGCGATTTCGGAAATCCTTGCCGACATGGCCGACCCGCATACGCCGGCAATGCGCCGGATGGTGCAGGGAGACGTGGGCTCCGGAAAAACGCTTGTTGCAGCAGCGGCTGTTTATGCCGTCGTCCAAAGCGGCTTCCAGGCAGCTATGATGGCTCCGACCGAAATCCTCGCAGCCCAGCACTATCATGATCTTTCCGCCCTTTTTGCACCCCTAGGCATCCGTGTCGGGCTGCTCAGCGGTGGGATCTCGCCTTCCCGGCGCAGGGATACCGCTGCACAGCTTGCCGCCGGAGAGATTGATTTCATCGTCGGTACGCATGCACTTTTATCGGAAAACACCAGGTTCCGCGCGCTGCGTCTTGCCATAACCGACGAACAGCACCGCTTCGGCGTTCGCCAGCGCGCGCTGCTGCGGCAAAAGGCAGATTGTCTTGCTCACATGCTGGTCATGAGCGCCACCCCGATCCCACGCACACTTGCCATGGTACTTTACGGAGACCTGGACCTGTCTGTGATCGACGAGCTGCCGCCGGGACGGATCCCTGTCGATACCCGCGCGCCCGGAGAGGACAAGCGCGACGCAGTTTACGGCTTTCTGCGACGGCAGGTTTTGGCGGGCAGGCAGGGATATGTCATCTGCCCTCTGGTTGAAGAGGGTGAAAATGACGAAATGAAGGCCGTAGAGGCCTTTTCCTGTCAGCTGCAGGAAACCTATTTCCCCGATATCCCAATTGCGCTGCTGCATGGGCGCATGCCTGCACGGGATAAAGACGCGGTGATGCGACGCTTTGCCGCCGGGGAAATCCGGGTCCTGGTTTCCACAACCGTAATTGAAGTCGGCGTCAATGTTCCCAATGCCAATATGATCGTAATTGAAAATGCTGAACGTTTTGGCCTTTCACAGCTGCATCAGCTGCGCGGCCGGGTTGGACGTTCCACCTATAAATCTTACTGCGTACTTCTTTCCGCATCGCACTCCGAGGCCGTGCAGGAGCGCCTGAAGGTTTTGTGCGCATCCAACGATGGCTTTGCAATTGCGCGCGAAGACCTGCGAATACGCGGGCCGGGCGAATTCTTCGGCCAACGACAGTCCGGCGTGCCGGGGCTGAAAATTGCAGACCTTGGCGCGGATATGCAGCTTTTATCTGAAGCGGATGCAGCCGCGAAGGCTGTTGCGGCTGCAGATCCTGCGCTTTGCGATCCTGCACATGCAATGATCCAACAAAAGCTTAAAAAAATGTTTGATATCGAATGAATATCCTGCCTTGCAGGCATATCTTTCAGATATAAAACCTGGGAATATACAAAGCGTCCCGATGCATTTCTGCATCGGGGCGCTTTTTTCTTTTATCGCTGTGCGTCAGGATTCCGAAAACCGTTTTCTTCAGCGGATTACACGCTGAATATCCTCATTCGAACCCAGGACAAGAAGGTGGTCGCCGGAACGGAATGTATAATCCGCGGTAGTAACCAGCTGAACCTTATCCTGCGCCTTTAATGCAACAATGGAGATCTTATACTTACGGCGCACGTCAATCTGGCTGATCGTTTTACCGACCCATTTGGGATTGACTTCAATCTCATAAATCGCACAATCGCGGGCAACCTCAAAATAATCAAAAATACTGTCCGAGCTTTCCCGCGCGGCAACGCGCCGGGCAACATCCTGCTCTGGATAAATCACTTCGTCAGCGCCACAGCGAAGCAAAAATTTCGCCTGGATATCCTCTTCCGCTTTGGAAAAGACCTTTTTCGCCCCTGCTTCTTTCAGCCGGCTCGTTACCTCCAGGCTGTTCTGGAAATTTTCCCCAATACATACAAAACAGGCGTCGAAGCTGGGAATATCGAAGCTCTGCAGTACTGCCGGGTTCGTGCAGTCCCCGACTTTTGCACTGGCCACATAAGGAAGCATGTCCTCAACCCGCGACGCTTCCGCATCGACGATCATAATCTCGCACTTATACTGGGACAGGCAGCGGCACAGATGATGGCCAAAAGTTCCCATACCCACAATTAAAAATGTTTTCATATCCCCAATTCCTCCCTATCCGATCGTAATTTGTTCCGTTGGACGGCGTACCGGCGGCCGGGCCCGTTTTTCCAACAACGCGACGGCAAACGAGATGCTGCCCACCCGGCCGCAGAACATGAGAAACGCGATAATAAAGCTTGATGATGGCGCGAGCGCCCGGGTAACCCCGGTTGTCATCCCAACAGTACCAATGGCGGAAAAACATTCAAACAGCACATCTTCCAGCGCCAGCGGTTGAATCATACAGATCGCAAGCGTGCCTGTCAATGCAAGCAGAAGATTGACAAAAAACACACTGGCCGCTTTCTTCAGCGTTTCCTCGCCAAGGCTGCGCCCGAAGGCCCCCGCGCTCTGCTCATGGCGGATCCCGGCAAACGTATGAAGCAGCAGCACGGCCAACGTCGTTGTCTTTACGCCGCCGGCTGTAGAACCAGGGCTGCCGCCAATAAACATCAGAATCATAGTCAGTAGCTTACCGCCGCTGCTCATTGCAGCGGTGTCTATGGTATTAAAGCCGGCGGTCCGGGCTGTAACAGATCCGAACAGCGAAGTCAGCACCCGCTCATCAAAGGACAAATTGCCCTGCGGTTCAAAAAAGAAGAGAAGCAGCGCGCCGCCAAAGGTCAGGATGGCAGAAACAGAAAGCACAAGCTTGGTCTGCAGGGCATAGCGGCGGAAATGAAATTTTTTGCACGACAAGTCGTCCCAAACCAGAAAGCCAAGCCCGCCGACCGTAATCAGAGCCATCAGCACAAGGTTGACCAGCCAGTCTCCAGAGTAGCCGACAAAAGAAGCATAAGCACCGTCGTATACGCCCATCAGGTCGAAACCGGCGTTGCAGAATGCGGAAACTGCATGAAAAACCCCATACCAGACACCCCGCGCAAAGCCCATGCGCGGAATAAACCGGATGGAAAGCAGTAGCGCGCCAAAGCTTTCAAAAAACAGCGTACCGATTACAATTTTCCTGGTCAGGTTCAGGATTCCGCCGATTTGTGTGGTATTGATACTTTCTACCATAACCGAACGCTCCCGCAACCCCATCTTCCGGCGCAGCAGGATGTAGAACAAGGTAGCAAAAGTCATGAAACCCAGTCCGCCGATCTGGATAAGGCACAGAATCACGCCCTGCCCAAACGCTGTCCAGCTTGTCGCGGTGTCGCACAAAACCAGCCCGGTAACACAGGATGCTGATGTCGCCGTGAAAAGAGCAGTACGGAAATCCGCTCCGCCGGGAGCGGCGGAAGCCGGCGGCAGCATCAAAAGCAGGGTCCCCGAAGTAATTATGAGGAAATATCCCAGGGCGATGATTTGCAGATAAGACAGCCTTTTTTTCATGGATAACCCCCAAAACCAAATCCGATATTTGCGGGAACGTTTTCTTCCGCAGCTATGCAGGCACGCCCGCAGAGTTTAGCAGGAGCCTGAATCCCCCGCGTATTCCTGATTATTATAGCACAATCCCACATACGGCGAAACCCCCCTGCCGGAAAACCTTAGCATCCACGGCAGGATATTTGTAAAACCCGCGTCACAAGCAAGCTGAGAAGATTAAATGCCGGCAGCAGGATACACAGCAAAAAAAGAAGACGGTGCACGATGCTCCGTCTTCTTCATGTACTGTTTAAAGTTCCAATGTGTATTTTCGAGACTTAAAATGCAACACCATAGGCGAGCATACTCTCGGCGACTTTCAGGAAACCGGCAATATTGGCGCCCATAACCAGGTTGCCCGGATCACCGTATTCAACAGATGCGGCATATGCATTCTTATAGATGTTCACCATGATGCCATCAAGCTTGGCGTCAACTTCCTCAAAGCTCCAGCTCAGGCGCATGGAATTCTGGCTCATTTCCAAGCCGGAGGTGGCAACGCCGCCGGCGTTGGCGGCTTTTGCCGGGGCAAAAAGCAGGCCAGCCGCTCGGAACGCTTCAATTGCTTCCGGCGTAGAGGGCATATTCGCGCCTTCTGCAACAGCCTTGCAGCCATTGGCGATCAGCGCCTTTGCGCCGTCAAGATCCAGCTCATTCTGCGTTGCGCAGGGCAGCGCAATGTCACAGGCAATTGTCCAGATACCGCGGCAGCCTTCCGTATAGGTCGCGGTCGGAACTTCATTGACATATTCCTTAATACGTCCGCGGCGTACTTCTTTGATCTGTTTGATGATGTCCAGATTGACGCCGTCCGGATCATAGATATAGCCGTTGGAATCGCTCATGGCGACAACCTTCCCGCCCAGCTCCGTTGCCTTCTGCGTGGCATAGATAGCCACGTTTCCAGAGCCGGAAACGACTACCCGCTTGCCCTCGAAGCTCATGCCGGCGCCCGCCAGCATCTCACGGGTAAAATAGCAAAGGCCAAATCCGGTCGCTTCCTTACGGGCCAGCGAACCACCATAGGTCAGGCCCTTCCCGGTCAGCACGCCGGTATGCGTATCGGTCAGGCGCTTATACCAACCGTACATATAGCCGATTTCGCGCGCGCCCACGCCAATGTCGCCTGCGGGGACGTCGGTATCCGGTCCAATATACTTATAAAGTTCCGTCATAAAGCTCTGGCAGAAACGCATAATCTCGGCGTCAGACTTCCCCTTCGGGTCAAAATCCGCGCCACCCTTGCCGCCGCCCATGGGGAGGCCGGTCAGGGAGTTTTTAAATACCTGTTCAAAACCAAGGAATTTCAGGATGGAAGCGTTGACCGACGGATGCAGGCGCAAGCCGCCCTTATACGGACCGATCGCAGAGTTGAACTGGATACGGAAGCCGCGGTTGACCTGTACCTTGCCGCTGTCGTCAACCCACGGCACGCGGAACATCACCATGCGCTCCGGCTCGACGATCCGGTCGATTACACCCGCAGCGACGATATCGGGACGGCGCTCGACAACCGGCGTCAGCGTTTCCAGAACCTCTCCTACCGCCTGCAGGAATTCAGGTTCATTGGGATTCCGTTTTGCAACGTTTTGATATACTTGATTCAGATATGCATTTTTTATTTCCATTCCGGATTTGCTCCTTTCCAATTTTCGCGGCCTTCCTTCCGCTTTATCCTAATACCATTTCAGTTTATAACAGCGACTAGATATTGTCAAGGAAAAATACCGGTAAAAGCGAGGGATTGTAAGAAAAAAACAGATTTAAAACACAAAATACGCAAACGATTGTATATATTTATACTCTTTTATTTTCTGGCTGCATAAATATTCCTTATTTGTGTGTAACTGCTCCAAAATCTTTGATTTAAAAACAAAACTCGAATAATTATTTACCTTTTCAGTTCAAAAATGGTTTTGAAAGCAAATTCCCCGCCTTTATGTTTTGATATAGCCGCCATGCGCTGCGCACATAACACAACACGCATGGTGTGCAAAACAGCAAACCTCAACTTTCAGATTTCTTTTTTACGACGCGCATGCAGCTGCATGACCGTATGGTTAAATTCCGCGCCGGCAATAAGTACAACGCCGGTAAAATAAAGCCAAAGCATCAGCACAACAACCGCGCCGATTGAGCCATAAAGCAGGCTGTAACGCGCCATATTACTGACATACAGAGAAAATGCTGCGGAAACTGCCACCCATCCCAGCGAGGCCGCCGCCGCGCCAGGCAGGGCCTGCCGGAATTTAATGCGCCGGTTTGGCACCACAGAATACAGAATCACCAGCAGCACCAAAAAAATCACAAGAATCAAGATAAAACGGAGGTAACCCCAGACGTCGACAAACCAGCCGCCGATACCAAAAATGCGCTCCAAAGCGCCCAGGAAATCCGGGGTAGAGACAACAACAACTAAAGTTACCGACAATGCGACCAGGAACAACGCGGAAAATGCCAGATTAATCAGAAACTGTATAACCGGATGGCGGGTTTCCGTGAGGTTATAGCTGCGGTTAATCGATTCCGAAAGGCAGGCTACCGCACGCGAGCCGCCGTAAAGCGACATAACTACCCCGGCAAACATCAGCGTATTGCGGCCCAATTCCGAGCTGTAATCCAGCAGCGAAATAATGGTATCAATAACCTCAGTGGGAATCATCCGGTTAGAGAGCAGCTGAGTAACGTCGGCATTTTCACTCAGCCCGGACAGCAGCAATCCAACAAATAAAATCAGCGGAAAAAAAGAAAACAGGAAATAATACGCAAGCGCCGCGCTGGAACGGCCGATTTTATCCTCGATGCAGTTGCGGACAAAGCCGGCAAACGGCGTTTGCATCCATCTCGAATTTTCTATTCTGTGCAGCAATTCCTTCATATGTTCTTTGTTTCGTCCTTTTCCGTTTGCTTCTGCCATCCAGATGGGCTGAGGTATACCGTCATTATCATACCATCTTTTTCCCAGGCTTTCCAGTGTTTTATTGACATTCCTTCTTTTCATTGTTAAAATAAAAAAGGGGGCGATTGTATGTTTAAAAAATTTCTCTGCGCCATCGGCGCTTTTTTTATTTTCTCCGCATCGGCATTTGCTGTAACCGAAAGCTTTGAAAATGTTTCTGTTCATGAAAATCTTGTATTCCAAGACGGTATGGCTGCAGTGAAGGTTTCCGGCCTCTGGGGCTATATCGACAGCGCGGACAACCTGGCTATCGGCTGCCAGTATACGCAAGCCGGTCCGTTTTCAGAAGGGCTGGCATTTGTCAAGGACGGCCTTGGATGGCGGTGCATCGACAAAACAGGTCAAATTCTGTTTACGCTGAGTTGTGATGCGGTCTTTCCGTTTTCCGACGGCATCGCCCGTTTCAAACGCGGCGATTATTATGGTTTCGTGGATAAAAATGGGCAGATCATTACGGAAGCAAAATGGACCGACGCGCGCGACGCAAAAAACGGTTTTATAGCCGTCAGCGAAGAAAGCCTTTACGGATATATCGATTATACCGGGCAGTTTTTCATTACTGCGCAGTATGATGAAGCATATGATTTTACGGAAAATGCAGCCTATGTGGTTTCCGGCGGCGTGGGACAGCTCATCAGCGTCGAAGGCGAGGTTATCTACTCAGGCGTATGCTCGGATATATATGAAGGGTTGGCAAAAATCAGCACAACCACCGAATCCGGCAGTACGCTGTACGGTTTTGTCAACGAGTCCGGCGCCGTTGTTATCCAGCCGGTCTGGGAGGATGCAGGGACGCCGTCAGGCGGCAAAATTGCCGTAAAGAAAGATGGAAAATGGGGATATATTGATTTTCAGGGAAATACTGCCTCAGAATTTATCTGGGATTTCGCCGCACCTTATCAGGGCGGTTTTGCCCGGGTCGCCAAGCTCCCCGATGGGGAAACTCTTCCCACCAGCTACGTATACAGCGGCTATGTCCCAGATTTTAACTATACTTATCTGAATGCTTCCGGAACGCCGGTCAGCGAAACCGTCACCTATAAAGATGCGCGTGACTTCTCCGACGGCCGGGCCGCGGTATGCACAGACGGGCTGTGGGGGTTTATTGATACGCTCGGGGCCCAGGTCATTCCCTGTGTTTACGAAACGGTTTCTGATTTTTCTTCCAACAGTGCGCTCGTCGTGCTTCAGAACGTCTATGCAATCACAGATGATACCGGAAAGCTGAAAATCTACTACGCTGCAGGTGAAGAACGCCCTTCCGATGGCAAAGAAGTGGAAAATACAGCATTGAAACCCTTCATCAAAGCGGAAACGAAGCAGGAAAAGAAGCGCGGTATTGTCTCCTATATCGCCATGGGAATCGCCGGTTTTATCATTCTTTACAGCATTTTCTGCGCTGTAATCCGCCTGAGCCTGCAATCTGCGCGCAAGCGCCGCCGTATACATCGGAAAAAACCCGCTGCAGCTCCGGCTGCCGTGATTTCTTCCCGAAGGAGAATACGGGATTAAAAAATTTCATTGCCCGTTTTCTGCAAACGTATAAATAATCGAATCCTGTTAAAGAATTGTTTTCTCTGGCGCATCCCGGAAATCCTGATTTCCGGGATTTCTTTGTGCCGTACCGGGAATAATAAACATATGCAGGGCACACGGCGGACACACCGCAACTATTATTTTATTTCTTTGTACGTATATATGCATAAAAAAGCGCAACTACCACATCTTGTATCCGCACTTGCTTTTTTCAACTAGATATGATATGATAAGCAAGCTTTGAGAATTCACAACAATTTCCAGGGAGATTCCATATGAAACTGCAAGGGCTTGCCAAACTGACGCTGCTGGACTACCCGGGACGCGTGGCCTGCACCGTGTTTTTCGGCGGCTGCAACTTCCGCTGCCCTTTTTGCCATAACGCGGGGCTTGTGTTGAATCCAGGCGCAACCGCGCAGATTGAAGAGGACGAATTCTTTCGCTTTCTGGATAAAAGAAAGGGCGTACTGGACGGCGTATGCATTACAGGCGGCGAACCGCTGCTGCAGCCGGAACTGGACGCATTCCTGCGTGCCATCCGTTCGCGAGGCTTTGCTGTTAAGCTTGACACCAACGGCGCATTCCCGGACCGGCTTGCAATGCTTTTAAAGGACGGGCTTCTCGATTACGTAGCAATGGACATTAAAAATTCACAGGCGCTTTATGAAAAAACCGCGGGGACTGCTGTCGACTTTGATCAGATCCGCAGCAGCATCGCGCTGATTCTGGAACAGGCACCTGATTATGAGTTCCGTACCACCATTGTCTCCGGCTTCCACACAACACAGTCGATCCGGCAGGCAGCAGAACTGATCCGGGGTGCAAAACGCTATTTTCTCCAATGCTTCGTGGACTCCGGGGCCCTGATTGCCCCCGGTCTCTCCGCCTGTACGCCCCAACAGATGCACGCTATGGCCGAGGCTGCACGCACAGTCGTTCCCAACACACAGCTCCGCGGCATATGATTCATCATCTTGTATGCCAAGTTTAAATTTAACACAATATATTGTGCATTCCCTCTTGCTTTTTTCCCCGATCTATAGTATAATCATCTCAGCTCATATTCTGATTGACGCTTAAGGAGGTCCCCGCTTATGTACCGCGTTGTAAAACGAGACGGAAAAACCGTAGATTTTGATATCAGTAAAATCAGCGCTGCAATTGTCAAAGCTTTTGAAGCGCTGGAAAAACAATATCACTCCAGCGTAATTGACCTGCTCGCATTAAAGGTTACGGCTGATTTTGAGCCTAAAATTGAAAATGACTGCATTGCCGTCGAGGATATCCAGGACAGCGTTGAATCTGTGCTGATCCAGGCTGGCTACGGCGATGTCGCCAAGGCTTATATCCTCTACCGCCGCCAGCGGGAGAAGCTTCGCAATCTGAACACGACTTTGCTTGACTATAAAGCAACTGTTGACAATTATGTAAACCTTAACGACTGGCGCGTTAAGGAGAATTCCACCGTCACCTATTCTGTCGGCGGCCTCATCCTCTCCAACTCCGGCGCCATCACCGCCAATTACTGGCTCAGCGAAATTTATGACGATGAAATTGCCAATGCCCATCGCCATTGCGACCTGCATCTGCACGATCTGTCGATGCTGACAGGCTATTGCGCCGGTTGGAGCCTCCGGCAATTAATTAAGGAAGGCCTCGGCGGCGTTCCAGGCAAGATCACCTCCTCCCCCGCCAGTCACCTGTCGACGCTGTGCAACCAGATGGTTAACTTCCTGGGCATCATGCAGAACGAATGGGCGGGAGCACAGGCATTTTCTTCCTTTGACACTTATCTTGCACCGTTTGTAAAAGTAGACAAGCTTTCCTATAAGGAAGTCAAACAGTGCATCCAGTCTTTTGTTTACGGCGTCAATACCCCGTCGCGCTGGGGAACGCAGTCGCCATTCTCCAACATCACCCTAGACTGGACAGTTCCGGCCGACCTCGCCGACCAGCCTTGCATTGTCGGCGGAAAAGAACTGGATTTCTGCTACCGCGACTGCAAGGCGGAAATGGATATGGTCAACCGCGCTTTCATCGAAATCATGATTGAAGGCGATGCCAATGGCCGCGGGTTCCAATATCCGATCCCGACCTATTCCATCACCCGCGATTTCGACTGGTCCCCAACAGAAAATAACAAGCTTCTGTTCGAGATGACTGCCAAATACGGTACCCCGTATTTCTCCAATTATATCAATTCTGATATGGAACCCAGCGACGTACGCTCCATGTGCTGCCGTCTGCGTCTGGATCTGCGTGAACTGCGTAAAAAATCCGGCGGTTTCTTTGGAAGCGGTGAAAGCACTGGTTCCATCGGCGTTGTCACAGTCAATATGCCGCGCATTGCCTACCTGGCCTCTGATGAAGCCGATTTCTACCGCCGCCTCGACCGTATTATGGACATCGCCGCGCGGTCGCTAAAGGTTAAGCGTACAACAATCACAAAGCTTTTGGATGCGGGGCTGTACCCGTATACCAAGCGTTACCTCGGCACTTTCGACAATCACTTCTCTACCATCGGCCTGGTCGGCATGAATGAAGCCGGCCTCAATGCAAAATGGCTGCGCGCAGATATGACCGACCCGCGCGTCCAGCAGTTCTCCAAGGAGGTGCTGGATCATATGCGTGAACGCCTTTCTGACTATCAGGAGCTTTACGGCGATCTGTATAACCTTGAGGCGACGCCTGCTGAGTCGACCTCTTACCGTTTTGCCAAGCATGACGTCGCCGATTTCCCGGATATTATCACCGCTGCGGAAAAAGGCGGCACCCCCTATTATACCAATTCTTCCCATCTGCCCGTCAGCTTCAGCTCCGACATTTTCGATGCGCTGGATATCCAGGATGATCTGCAGACCCGGTATACCTCCGGCACCGTTTTCCATGCTTTCCTCGGCGAGAAGCTTCCGAGTTGGGAAAGCGCTGCCGCGCTGGTGCGTAAAATCGCTGAAAATTACAAGCTTCCCTACTATACAATGAGTCCAACCTATTCCGTCTGCCGCAATCACGGCTACCTGACCGGCGAACAGTTCGTCTGCCCTGAATGTGGCGAAAAAACCGAAGTATACAGCCGCATTACTGGTTATTATCGTCCAATCCAGCACTGGAATGACGGAAAAAGCCAAGAATATAAACAGCGCAAGGAGTATAACCCCGCTACTTCCGTACTCAAACATGAGGGCGTATGCAATCCCGACGCGCAGCCGCAGCCGGTTGAAGAAGAGATTCAGGACGCAAAAATCCTGCTCTTTGCTACCAAAACCTGCCCAAACTGTAAGGTTGCCGTTTCCATGCTTGAGAAAGCCGGCATAGCCTTTGAAAAGCTTTATGTAGAGGAAAATGAAGCGCTTGCCCGCAGCTACCACCTTCGTCAGGCTCCGACACTTATAATTGACGGCACGCAGGGCGTGGAGACATTCGTATCTGTGCCGGAGATCAAAAAATTCATCGCCTCTGCCAAGGTGAACGCCCATGCATGATCTTGTGATCATCGGCGCGGGCCCCGCCGGGCTTACCGCGGCTGTTTACGCCCGGCGGGCAGGCAAAACCGTCGCTGTACTGGAAAAGGCCAGCTTTGGCGGTCAAATCACCCATTCCCCGAAAATTGAGAACTATCCAGGATTTACAGAAATTTCCGGAGCAGAGCTTGCCGACCGCATGACTGAACAGGCGCTTTTCCAGGGTGCCGAGATCGAACTGGAAACGGTTACCGGGATTGAAGTACGCAACGGTGCTTTCTGCGTTGTCACCGAAGACAGCAGCTTTCCGTGCAAAAGTGTTATTATCGCCGCAGGCGCCGAACCCCGGCGTCTGGGCGTCATGCGGGAAGACACATTATCCGGCCGGGGAATTTATTACTGCGCAGTCTGTGACGGCGCATTCCAGCGCGGCCGCACCGCAGGCATTGTCGGCGGCGGCAACAGCGCACTACAGGAAGCGTTGCTTTTAGCCGACATTGTCAAAAAGCTTTACGTCATCCAGAATCTTGATTTCTTCACAGGAGAGGAACAGATGGTACAGGCACTGCGTGCGCGGGATAATGTGGAAATCCTGCTTGGCACAGTAGTTGAAGCGCTTATTGGTGAGGACGAGCTGCGCGCCGTGCGCGTACGTTCCAATTCCGGCGAAGAAAAAACGATCGATCTGGAAGCCCTGTTCGTTGCAATCGGCCGGGTTCCGGCAAACGAGGCTTTTTCCGGATATGCAGGCCTTGATCCGGCAGGCTATATTGATGCAGGCGAAGACTGCCTGACGAAAACACCCGGTATTTTCGTTGCCGGCGACTGCCGCCGTAAATCAGTCCGGCAGCTTGCGACCGCCATTTCCGACGGTGCAGTAGCTGCACTAGCTGCATGCCGGTATATCGACGCGCTTAAACAATAAAAATTTTGGCAGGAATCCCCCGGAAAGCGAAATAAATCCGTCCGAAAAAGGTCCGCGCTTGCGGGGGATTTTTTATTACAGTCGCGCCGCTTTCCGGCGCTATATACACATACCGGGCCCTATCAAAAACACAGGGCCGACAAAAACCATCCGGATACAAACATGACCCGCGCAGCATCAGCTGCGCGGGTCACATTGCTTTCAGAAAAAGATCCTTCAGTCCACCTGTACCGGCCGGATTTTATAGTGTTCCTCCCCATTTTCTCCGGACTCCATCAGCTTGATATCCGTATGGTAACACATCTGGAATAGCCGGGTCATACGGGTAACGAAGATAAACTTTGAGGACAGTTTCGGCAAAACCTTCAGGATCTCAAACATTCCCTCAGAGCCCTCGGAATAGGAAGTCGTCTGAAAGGTCTCATTGAACAGCACCAGGGAATGCGGCTGGATACAGTCAAGGATATGCGCAACTTCCTGCACCTCGCCTTCAAAACGGCCGGCAGTGTCGCCAACCACAAAATCCTTCTCCGCAGAAGAAAACTGCGTAAAAATTGCCGAACGCATGCTGATGCTTGCGCGGCGGGCACATACGGGAAGCCCGGCCTGCGCCATAATCTGCGCAACGCCAATAGAGCGCAGATAAACGGTTTTCCCGGTGGAGTTATTGCCTCGGATCAGGATGCCCGCCTGTTCGCCGGACAGACGCACGGAATTGGTAATGATCTCGTCGCGGCTTTTCCCCTCTATCAGAAGCATAAAATCAAACAAGCCGTCGGCATTAAATACCTCGTCGGCATGTGGGCGGATATGCGGCACGCAATAAACCACCTTTTTTTCGCGCAGGTATTCGATATACGAAACCGCGACTTCATAAAAGCTTAATTCATTAGAAAGGCCATAAAACAAGCCATAGATATGCTCCGCGATCTCTGTGAGTATCATATACATACGGTACAGCGCTTCGTTGAGCATAAAATTTGTATCGTCAATAAGGCTATCGCCCAAATCATACTCCGGCGCCCGTTCCGTACGGTTTTTAAAATTCTTCAGTTGGCTCCACAGCCCGCGTTCCTTTGCCGCCTGCTTTTGCTCTACAATCCGGGTTAAATCACAGACGCATACGCGCAGCGTATCGTCCAATGTGGCCGAAAGCGTATATTCATACTGCCCGGCATCATAAAGGACAAACTGCGAAGCGATATCGACAATTTCGTTGAGAGAGTCGTTATTAATCATCTCCACGCAGTACTGCTTGATACCAAGCAGGCCTTCGGCGGTCAGCTCATATTTGTCCAGCGTTTCAAAGCAGGATTTAAAATATTCGGCAATCATCTTGACAAACTTTGCGCTGACTTTTGTCAGGTCGAAGGTATATTCCATCAAAGCTTTATAGCTGACCGAAGCGCCGTAGGGATGGACATTGGAGCGCATCTCACTCCAATCCCCGCGGATAGAGTCATAACGGCGGAACAGCCGCTGCAGCTCGAGCAGAAGCTGTGGCTGACGGTAGAAATTTTCTACGATCTGCTGCCGGTATGTGATATTTTCCGCTTTGTGCAGCGGGTTTGATAAAATCTTTAGAAAGACCTCGCTTCGGTATTCATTACCGGAAATCTCGGCTGTCAGCCGGTCGACGGAAAGGTTATAAATCGCCTCGCGCATGTCGCCCATTACACTGTTATCCGCATCTTCGGGCGTCTTATATAACAGGCTGAACCTCATGCTTCTTCCCCCTCCCCATCCTGGAAACGCATACGCAGCGCATCGCGGTCAAGACCATATTTTTTCAGGATATCCAACGCAAGCGAGCCCTGGGCGCCTTGACGGCGTGCAATTTTATAGGTACGGCGGTTTTCGTCCGCCGCATCGACAACAACATTCAGAAACGGGATATTCGTCTGTCCAACGCCATGCTGATGTGTGATATAGATGCCAAAACTGCCGCTTTTATACAGGCGTTCAGCCAATGCAACCGTCAGCGGTACGGCAAGTTCTTCGCTCGTAGCGGAATAAGTTTCATTCAGCAAAACCAGGCTTTCCCCATTTTCCTCTTCGAGGATTTCATTGACCAGCGCATTTTCATTTTGAAAGCGTCCGCCTGAGTCAAAACGCTCGTCACGCGGGAAATGCGTGAGTACTTTCTGCAGCGGATAAAATGCGGCACTGCGCGCGGCAATAGGACATCCGGTCAGGAAAAAGACTGTTACCGCACCAACAGCGCGCAGATATGTCGTTTTTCCCCCGCCGTTAGCCCCAGTAAGATAGAAAAACGGTTCGGAGCCGCTGAAATGAATATCGTTTGGGATAATATTGGTCTCGTTTTTTGCAAGCAGCGTCACATCATATGCCTCATGGACTTCAATACGTTTCTCCTCCAGAATCTGAGGATAACAAACAGGAATCCCATTTTTTCGGATCCGCGCAAAGATTTGGGAAAGCTCAATATAAAAGGACAATTCACGATAATAGCGCATAATGTCCTCATTAAAGAAATCAATATACCGGTCATAAAACTCATCGAGATATTCAAACGACTCCGGGTACAGCGCAGCAATTGCGTCAATAATCGCGCCGGTCATCGGACGTGAAAAGCTGCGCGGATCAGGGACATTTTCCATCCCAAGGTTTTTGGCGCATTCCAGAAGCCTGGCCTCATAGGGCTGTCCAAGCGCTGTAGTAATACGCAGATCATCGCCGCTTACAACAAACCCCGCATGTTGAAGCTGCGCGATATGCGGGAAAACCGCCTCTATATCCGCAGAAAGGGTTTTGTATTCCGGCCGCTCGATTTCTTCGGCAAAAAAAGCATGGAAACGTTCATAAAACACGCCGCCTGCCTGAAAGGCAGCCGCCTGCTCTGTAAATTCCACCGCAGCTTTCATCAGGCCGACGAAAATCACGCGCCGCTCATCTTCATTGGTGGAATCCATATATGCATCGTAAAACCGGTACAACCCGCCCATACAGGCGGAAAGCCGGGCAGCGCTTGCGCGGGTTTCATCGTTCTCCAGCGCGCGGAACAGCTCCTGCCGTGCAAGAATATCCTCGCGCGTACACATATCGCGCATGGAATCAATCACCGGCTCGCTTACAAGCAGCGAAAGTTTTAAATCCTCAAATGCATCGGCGCGCATACGCACGCCGGAAGGCGCAGACAGGAACATCAGGCTCGGATAGCTCATGACTTACCTCATTCTTTTAATCTTGCGTTGCGGCTGCAGATAAAACTGCAACAGCAAAACACATACAATACCTTTCATCATCATACTATATTCTTTACAAAAAGTACAGAACAATTTAATTTTTTACATTTGCATTCCGCACGATTCAGGGAATAAAAAACCTTGTCTTCCGCACACAGACTGGACAGGTGAAAGGGTATATGTTAAAATGAAGAAAAGCTGATTATAAAAGAGGTTCCTGCTTTGGAAAAACCCAACTATCAGAAAGAGCTTGACGGGCTGCTCGCCCAGCTTGCATCACAGGGACACACTCCATCGCTGCTTTTGCATGCCTGCTGCGCGCCATGCTCAAGCTATGTGCTGGAGTATTTGTCCCCGTATTTTAAAATCACAGTTTTTGCTTATAATCCGAATATCAGTCCGCAGAAAGAATACCGTGCACGCCTTTATGAACAGCTGCGGCTGATCCGGGAAATGCCCACAAAGAATCCAGTGGAATTTCTGGAAGGAACATATGCGCCGGCTGATTTTTACAACCTTGCCCAGGGGATGGAAGGGCTTCCGGAAGGCGGAGAACGCTGCTTTGCATGCTACCGGCTCCGGCTTGAAGAGACCGCACGCCGGGCAAGTGAAGGCGGCTTTGACTATTTTGCATCCACCCTTTCGCTGAGCCCCTATAAAAATGCGCAGAAGCTCAATGAAATCGGGCAGGCACTTGCAGAAAGCTATCAGGTGGCATGGCTGCCAAATGATTTTAAGAAAAAAAACGGTTACCGCCGTTCTGTTGAGCTTTCGCGGCAATACGGCCTTTACCGTCAGGATTACTGCGGCTGCGTGTATTCTTTCCGCCAACGCCATCCCGCCTGCGATGTGCAGGGAAACGGAGGCCTGGCATGAAAATGACCTGTACGCTCTGCCCCCGTGCCTGCGCGGCGCTGCGCGACGATGACCATGGGGACGGCTATTGCGGCGCGCCTGCGCTGCCGCGTCTTGCCCGGGCCGCGCTGCACATGTGGGAAGAGCCGTGTATCAGCGGTACGCGCGGCTCCGGTGCGATTTTCTTTACCGGATGCAGCCTTGGCTGCCTTTATTGCCAGAATTATGCGGTAAGCCATGAGAATTTTGGGAAAACCGTGACGGTTGCGCGGCTTTACGAGATTATGCATGAGCTGGCCGGACAGGGCGCGCATAACATCAACCTTGTAACGCCCACGCACTATGCACATCTTATCCCTGACCTTGCCCGGCATAAACCAGCCGGGCTTCCGCTTATATACAATTGTGCCGGATATGAAAAGACGCAGACGCTCCGGGCACTGGCCGGTGCGGTTGACGTCTATCTGACAGACTTGAAATACGTCTCCCCGCTCGTTTCGGCGCGTTGTTCGGATGCCGCCGACTATTTTACATACGCAGCCGCTGCGGTCCGGGAAATGTATGCGCAAACCGGGCCAGCCGTATTTGACGCCGACGGATTGTTAACGCGTGGGGTAATCGTACGGCATCTGGTGCTGCCCGGCCTCAGCGCCGATTCCCTGCGGGTCCTGCGCTGGTGTGCAGAGAATCTGCCGGATGGGATCGTATACAGCATCATGTCCCAATATACCCCCTGCGGCCCGGCAGCAGACACCCCGCCGTTGAACCGGCGCTTAAGCGCGGCGGAATACCGGCGTATCCGGCAGTTTGTGGAATATCAGGATTTTGCAGGTTATATGCAAGAACTCTCAAGCGCAAAAGAAGAGTACATCCCGCCGTTCGACCTTACGGGTATATGAGCGCCTGGCGCCAAACTCTTATCTTTAATATCCAAAAACCAGGAGGTATTGTCTTATGTATCCTCATCATGCCCAGTCTATTATACGTATGACCGAATATTTCCGGAAAGATCCCCAAATCCAAGCTCTGTTTCTTATTGGCTCCGTCGCAACGCATACAGAACGTCCGGACTCCGATCTCGACGGCGTTGCCGTCATCCCATCTGAATACTACGCCCAAAAACAGGCCGGCGCCGGTACAATGGAAGTCGTACGCGGCCACTGTACCTATGAAGGCGGTTACTTTGATATCCATTTCCTGACCAAGGACATCCTGCGCGAACTGGCAGACCATGGCTCCGAACCCATGCGCAATATGTTTTCCTGTGCACAGCCGCTCTTCTGTGATGATCCGGAACTTTTAGAGCTTGCCAGCGCAATCCCCGTCTATCCGCGGGCAGAAAAAGCTGAGAAACTGAAGCAGCATTACTGCACCTTCAAAATGTTCCATCGGTATTTCTGGAAAGCATGCAAACCGGAAGGCTATGCACGCATACATGTAGCTGATGGCATGATTTATTCGCTTTACCGGCTGATCCTGCTGGAAAACGAACTGCTTTTTCCCGGCTTTCGGAAACTGGAAGCCAGGGTAATTGCGGCGCCGGACAAGCCCGAAGCCATTGTGGAGAAATGCCGACGTCTGATCTCAACACTTTCTGATGACGACGCCGCCGCCTTGGTTGAAGCATATGAAAACTGGACAAGCTATGACTATCCAAAGGATCAGGATATTGTTTCCAACAACTTCCGCGATCCTTATGACTGGTAAGCCGGGAAAAACGGAAACAGGCGTGATTGAAAAAGGTTGACAAAACTCTGCGCTTATGTTAGAATGAGTGCTGTCCATGAAGCGGCGCTTGATGCGGAGAGATGTCCGAGTGGTTTATGGAGCTGGTCTTGAAAACCAGTGACTCCGCAAGGGGCCGGGGGTTCGAATCCCTCTCTCTCCGCCAGCTTTTAACAGCAGCCATAGCAACGATAAAAAATACGGAGAAGTACCCAAGCGGTGACGGGGCTCCCCTGCTAAGGGAGTAGGTCGCGAAAGCGGCGCGAGGGTTCGATTCCCTCCTTCTCCGCCAAATGAAAAACCCAGCTTCCACCTAGGAAGTTGGGTTTTTTGTGCTTGCAGCTGGATTTTTTGGATTTCGGTTTTGTTTCTGTGGTATCGGATTTGATAGCAAAAATACACGTTCGAAAGCAAAAACGTAAATGAAAATCATACCACTTCACTTCTTTGAAATCAACGTGAAGAAAGCCGGGCTTTTCCTCATTTACTTTTCGTTTTTCTACTTCCCAATTTTCACCTGCGCCTTTGCTGTGGCGCTTGAAACAGATTTCGCAACAGCCCCACTTTTATATCGCACTGATGGCAAAAGAAAAAAGGCCGTTTCCGCCTATGCTCCCCATCCGGCTGTTTCAAAAAATACGGTGTGCTGCGAAAGAAAGAATCTGCCGCGCAGGCTTTTACAGCCTGCGCGGCAGATTGTGAAGATACAGGATATGCCTTTACCGGTCCTCTGGCTTATCAGATTTCGGTTTTTCCTCTTTCTGCGCAGCAGCGTCGGCAAGGGCAGCATCCCGCCGGGCACGATACTGCGCCGCAGCCTGGCGCTGACGTTCAGCGCGTTCCTCCCGGCGTGCAGCACGGCGGGGCGCCGTATGCCGCAGGATCAAAATAAGCGCAACGGCAAGAATGACCAGGATAATGAGAACCGGCAGCGCCCCAACCAGGAAGACCAACGCATCCTCGCAGAAATTGACAAAACTCTTCCAGGAGCTGCGGAACGTCTGGCCGATACGTTCTCCAAGCGTTTTGGGCGGCGTGACAACGTCGGTCAGATCACGAACCTCATCTATATAAACATGCGCAGTGGAATAGCGGATCTGATCGTCATAAGTATTGCGCTGGCCAGTCAGCGATTCAATCTGATAAATGGTATCCGACAGCGCGCTTTCCAGCTCTATTATATCGGACATTTCCGTTGCCTGCTCCATCAGGGCAAGCAGGCGTTCCTTTTTCGTTTCCAGCGCTGCGAGCCGGGTCTCAATGTCCGTATATCTGGCGGTCACATCATCCTGCCAGATATTGGCATTGGTTACATTCCCCATCTGCTCGCTTTTTGTGATAAAGGCGCTGAAATTTTCCACCGGGATACGTACAGTATAATTGGCACTGCGCAGCGAATAGGTGGAATTATATACATACGTATTGGCGCCGGAGATATAACCGCCAAGGGATTCTACCGCTTCCTGAAGCGCGGCAACGGAATCGTCAAACGCCTTGGTTTCCATATTAATATCCGCAGTCAGGATAATCTTGCGAGAGGACTGCAGTGCAGAGTCGATTGCCATAGTAGCAAGGGAGCCGGTTGAACCGCTTTCTTCCATACTCGCATCGTCATAGGAATCCTCAGACTTGTAATCATACCCTTCGCTGGCGCTTGCCTGCGGCGCATTGTTGTCATATCCATAATAATACGAACCGTTATCGGCAGCTGTGCTGTCAGACGATTTGAAGCCGGATGCGCATCCGGAAAAAAGTATGGCAATGAATACCAGAATAAGGGCTAGGGCAATTCGTCTCTTTCTCATATTTTGTCCTCCGAAATTCATTTTTTGGGTTCACCTGTATAATTCGACGCGGCAAAAGGCAAAAAGTTCCCATGGTCTATTGAAAAAAAAAGATGTGTGTGTTAAAATAATCTGGAAATTCGAAACAAAAGGGGCATAAGCCTCAAAAATCAGGAGGAAAATTATGGCAAAGGTTTTGGTGGAAACTTCAGCCAGACATCTGCACGTCAGCCGTGAGGCACTGGATATATTGTTCGGCGAAGGCTATGAGCTGACAGTAAAAAAGGAACTGTCCCAGCCTGGGCAGTATGCAGCGAACGAGCGCGTGCGCGTCGTCGGCCCGAAAGGGGAATTCCCAGCCATGTCAATCCTCGGGCCGGTACGTTCGGCAACCCAGGTGGAGATCAGCCTTTCTGATGCGCGCACCCTCGGCGTAAGTGCGCCTGTCCGGGAAAGCGGCGATATCGCCGGAAGTGCCGGCTGCACCCTCGTTGGCCCCGCAGGCTCGGTAGAGCTTAAAGAAGGCGTTATTGTTGCAAAGCGTCACATCCACCTTCGTCCGTCCGACGCCAGTGAATTCGGCGTGGAAAACGGGGAAATTGTCAGTGTGAAAATTGACGCGGGCCGTCCGCTTGTTTTTGGCGACGTAGTTGTACGTGTCAGCGAGAAGTTCATGCCTGCTATGCACATCGACACCGATGAATCCAATGCCGCCGGCGCTTCGGGCGTCGTATACGGCGAAATTATCAAGTAAAGAAAAAGAAAACCATACTGCAATTTCGGCGGAAGCAATTCCGCCGAAATTTGGTATATAACGGCGCTTTCCGCCTGTAAAAACGGCCGGAAAGACAAAAGCCCCGGGGAGGCTTGAAAATGGAAACGAAATTAACGACAAACCTGACGATGCTGACTGACTTTTACGAGCTGACCATGGCCAACGGCTATCTGCGCCGCGGCTTTGGCGAACGCGAAGTCTGCTTCGATATGTTCTTCCGCACAGTACCAGATCACGGCGGCTATGCGATCATGGCAGGCGTGGAACAGCTGGCCGAATACCTGAAGAACCTGCGCTTTGACGAGGATGACCTGGATTACCTGCGGGCGCGCGGCTGCTTCTGCGAGGAATTCCTGGATTACCTGCGCAATTTCCGTTTTGCCTGCGACGTCTGGGCAATCCCGGAGGGCACGCCGATTTTCCCCGGCGAGCCGATCGTTACCGTGCGCGGCCCGGTAATCCAGGCACAGTTTATCGAAACCATGGTCCTGCTGCTGATCAACCATCAGAGCCTGATCGCCACAAAAGCCAAACGCATTACCCGCGCCGCACGCGGCAGCGCCGTTATGGAATTCGGATCCCGGCGCGCGCAGGGCGGGGATGGCGCGATCCTTGGCGCGCGCGCGGCGTTCATCGGCGGCTGCGGCGCCACAGCCTGCACCATTGCCGACCGGGAATACGGCATCCCTGCCGTTGGGACAATGGCGCACAGTTGGGTAATGATGTTTGATTCTGAATATGAAGCCTTCCGTGCCTATGCAGAGGAATATCCAGATAACTGCACGCTCTTAATCGACACCTACAGCGTTATGCATTCCGGTCTGCCCAACGCGATCCGCGTATTCAACGAGGTGCTCCTGCCAAAGGGCTACCGGCCCAAAGGTATCCGCATCGATTCCGGCGACCTGGCCTATCTGTCGCGTCAGGTTCGCACAAAGCTCGACGAGGCAGGTTTCCCGGACTGCGGCATCGTCGTTTCCAACGCCCTTGATGAATTTTTAATCAAGGATCTGATGCAGCAGGGCGCGCCGATCAATTCTTTCGGCGTCGGCGAGCGTCTGATTACCTCTTCCTCCGCCCCGGTATTCGGCGGAGTCTACAAACTGGCCGCCGTGGAAAAAGACGGCGTGCTGGAACCAAAGATGAAAATTTCCGAAAACGTCGGAAAAATTACCACGCCGGCGTTTAAGACGGTCTGGCGGCTGTTTGACAACCAGACCGGCAAGGCGATTGCCGACGTAATTACCTTGTTCGACGAGGAAATTGAAAGCGGAAAACCCTATATGCTCTTTGACCCTGAACATATCTGGAAACGCAAGAGCGTTTCCGACTTTACAGCCGTGCGGCTTCCGGTCCAGCTGTTCCGCCGTGGAGAATGCTGCTACAGTTCCCCGGACGTTCGCGAAATCCAGCGCTACTGCACCCAACAGTGCGACACCCTCTGGGACGAAGTCCTGCGCTTGGAAAACCCGCACCGCTATTACGTCGACCTTTCCCAGAAGCTCTGGGACATCAAAGAGGCTCTGATTATGCGTTCCCACCGCGTGGAGGAGGAAAACCTATGATTCTTTCGCACCTGTCGGAGGCAATTGGCTGCACGCCGCTGGTGTGCCTTTCCGGCTTTGCCGCGGCGCAGGGACTGGGAGCGGAAATCGCCGCAAAATGCGAATTTTTCAACCCGCTGTCCTCGGCAAAGGATCGTGCGGCGCTGTATATGATCCGCGGCGCGATGGAGCGGGATGAGCTGCGGCAGGGTATGATCATTGTGGAGCCGACTTCCGGCAATACCGGCGTTGGGCTTGCATATATTGCAAAACGCTTTGGCTTCCCGGTGGTTCTGACCATGCCGGAGAGCATGTCCGTTGAGCGGCGAAAGCTGCTGCATGCGCTGGGCGCCGAACTGGTGCTGACCGACGCGAAACAGGGCATGGCCGGCGCAGTTGAAGCCGCGCAGCATATTGCCCAAACGCGCGGCGGCTATATTCCCGACCAGTTTTCCAACCCCGACAACGCCCGCGCGCATTATGAAACCACCGGGCCTGAAATCTGGCGCGACTGCATGGCGTCGGGATGGCATCCGGCTGCTTTCGTCGCTACATTCGGTACTGGCGGAACGATTTCCGGTGTGGGACGCTATCTGAAGCAGCAGGATCCGGGGATCCGGATCATCGCCGTGGAGCCGGAAGATTCCCCCCTGTTGTCACAGGGGCGCACCGGCGCGCATAAAATACAGGGGACCGGCGCCAATTTTATCCCTGACCTGCTTGACCGCGGCGTGATTGACCAGGTGGAAACGGCAGGGACAGAGGAAAGTTGTGCCGCCGCGCGGCTGGCCGCGCGGGAAGACGGCGTTTTCGCCGGGATCTCCTCGGGCGCGGCGCTCGCCGCCGCTGCGCGGCTGGCGCGGACGCCCGAATTTTCCGGAAGACAGATCCTTACGCTCCTGCCCGACACGGGCGAACGCTATCTGTCCACCGAACTGTATGAGGTGTAAAGCATGAGGCTTGGCGAAAGATTTGACCAGGAACTGCCGGCGGTATCGCAGCAGATCTACCAGCAATACCGCGACTTTGCCGACAGGGAATCGACCATCGGCGCGGCGGGCAAGACCCGTGTCCATGAGCTGATCGGGCTTTTGCGCTCAGCGCTGTTCCCCGGCATATACGAAAGCTTCCCCGACGACGGCGACAGCGTCGACGTCTTTATTGCCGCACGGTTGCGCGACGCGGGGATCGAGCTGCGTTCGCTTGTCTACGCGGCGCTGCGCGGCTATGGGCAATGCGGCGAGGACTGCCGCCGCCGTGCTGACGAAATCAGCCTTGCGTTTTTAAAAAAGCTGCCGGAAATCCGCATGCTTCTCGGGTTGGATATCCAGGCAGCTTACAACGGTGACCCTGCCGCACGTGGGCAGGAGGAAATTATACTCTCCTATCCCGGATTTGAAGCGGTGATGGTCTACCGGCTGGCGCACGAGCTGTATGTGCTGGGTGTTCCGACAATCCCGCGCATTATGACCGAATACGCGCACACTAATACCGGCATCGATATCCATCCCGGCGCGACGATCGGAAAAAGCTTCTTTATCGACCACGGCACAGGTGTGGTAATCGGTGAAACCTGTACTATCGGCGACCGTGTGAAGATGTATCAGGGGGTCACCCTCGGCGCACGCAGCTTCGCCCTGGACGAGGACGGCAATCCGGTCAAAGGGATTAAGCGCCATCCGGATATCGGCAACGACGTTGTGATCTACTCCGGCGCAACTGTGCTCGGCGGCGATACGAAAATCGGAGACCGCAGCGTCATCGGCGGCAATGTCTGGCTGACACGCTCGGTCGCGCCGGATTCAAAGGTATACAATACACCGCCGGTTTTGAATATTACCAGGCTGTAAAAATCCCGGGAAATAGGAAAAGCGTTTCTGTCCGACGGACAGAAACGCTTTTTTTTGCCGTCCACAACGCCGCAGCAGTCGCAGCAGAAGATATGGACGGGGATGGGGATTTCTATATGGCAGGTACACCATGGTGAAAGCGGCGTGAAAGGCAGGGCAGGCAAATAAAAGGCGGGATGCCGGGGCCATCCGGCTGGATACTGCATCTGCGGCAAGAGATAAAGACGCCAGGCAATCCTCTGCCAGCAATGAAGAAAGCGCCGGCGCGGGGAAAATCACAGCTTTGGTACGAAAACATCTTGTGAAAGCACGGCAGAAAGTTAATTGCAAAATGCAAATGCAAACATCAATATTTGCATTTCACAATTTATTAATCGGATTCACAAATGGGAAAAGGAAGGATACTTCCGGATTTTGGAGGTATCCAGTGAAAAAAAGCATAGTATTTGCATTAAGCAAATTATATGCAGGACAATATTGCAGTATGCAAGAATTTTCATCTGCAAATCACTTGCATATTGCAAATCTATACCACCCTTCTGCACGGGATGGCAAGCGGCACTGCGCCGTGGAAGTTCTTGCAGAAGCTTAACACTACGGGGCGCGGCTGTGTACCGCGAAGCGCCCTTGCAGAAACCGAACGCCGCAGGGTACGGCGTTTTGCCGCCGCAGAGCGCTGGGGCTTTACTGCGGCGGCGTATCGTCCCAGAGGAAACGGGTTTCTTTGATTTCATCGCAGACCCGCAGGGCCTTAAAATCGAACCTGCGCAGACATCCACGCCACCACATGCCACAGCGGCGCCAGCAAGACGGCCGGTTGTGGTTCCAAATTCCAGGAGAAATACACCGGCATGGAAAGTTTTTCTTTGATATGGATCAAGAAAATTCCCTTTCTATATCAAATCCATCTGTGCATTCGCTTTTCCAATTATACGATACGCACACTGCTTTTCATAACTTTCTTCATAGATTTCCGGTTCATTTTCTATTGACAAGAGAAAGAAGACACGATATCATAAATTTACACAAATAAATCGAATAAGGAAGGGTCAATTTTATGCTTCGTGTTACAAAAACAGAAAACGGTATGGTACGCGGCCTGCCGGCCGCCGATACGTTTATCACCGCGTTTAAGGGCATCCCCTTCGCCGCGCCGCCGGTCGGACGCAACCGCTGGCGCGTCCCGCAGCCCGCTGCAAACTGGGAGGGCGTGCGCGACTGCTTCCGCTTTGGCGCCATCGCCATGCAGGACATCCCCAGCGGCGGCGGTTTCTACGACAAGGAGTGGCACAACGACCCCGCGCGCGACGAAATGGCCGTGATGAGCGAGGACTGCCTTCAGTTAAACGTCTGGACGCCCGCAAAGTCGGCTGACGAGCGCCTGCCCGTCATGGTGTGGATTTACGGCGGCGGGCTCAACTGGGGCCACCCGTCCGAGATGGAGTTCGACGGCGAGCGCATCGCGCGCCGCGGCGTCGTGCTCGTCAGCGTCAACTACCGCATCAACGCGTTCGGCTTCCTTGCGCATCCGGAAATTACGGCGGAAAATGGCGGCGTGAACTGTGCAAACTTCGGCCTCTACGACCAGAAGGCCGGCATCGACTGGGTGCGCCGCAACATCACAAACTTCGGCGGCGATCCGGACAACATCACCGTGTTCGGCCAGTCTGCGGGCGGACGCAGCACGCTGTGCCAAATCGTCACGCCTCTGAACGAAAATAACGGCATTACCCACGCCATTTCGCAGTCCGGCGGCGGCATCAGCTTCGGTACCGGCGTGCGCGGCGGCGAATATCCCACGCTCGCGGAGGCCGAGCAGGCCGGCGTGAAGTTCTTCGAGTATCTCGGCGTAAAAACGCTCGAGGAGGCGCGCCGGATCGACGCGGAAACCCTGCGCGATAAGGCAAGCGCGTTCCGCAACGCGGGCATCCATCGCTGGGGCCTGTGCGTGGACGGCACGTTCCTGCCGGACCAGCCGAACCGGATGCTCTGCGAAAACCGCCGTCTCCAGATTCCGGTCATGATCGGCAACACGGACGACGAGTTCGCCAATGTGTTCCCCGCCAAGACCTACGAGGAGTTTGAGACGATGGTGCGCGCGCGTCTGGGCGACGCGGCGGATGAGTTCCTGTCGATTTGCGGCAAGGGCAAGCTGGACGAGGCCGCCGTGATGGAAAACGCGACCGTCAACGGCTCCGCCTTTGGCGCGCGGCTCTTCTCCATGCGCGCGGCAGAAGCGGGCCTGCCCGCCTACTTCTACTCCTTCGGTCCCGAAATGCCCGGCGGCGACAACGCTGGCGCGTTCCACTCCTCCGAGCTGTGGTTCATGTTTGAAACGCTCGCCAAGTGCTGGCGTCCCTTCACGGGCAAGCATTACGACCTGGCCCGCCAGATGTGCAATTACTGGACGAACTTTGCAAAAACCGGCGACCCGAACGGCCCCGACGCCGACGGCACGCCGATGCCCACGTGGCGTCCTTTCACGGGCGACGATTCCCGCGGCATTACCTTCCGCGAGAAGGCCGAGATGGATCCGGCGGCGCTTTCCCCGGCCATCGACTTCCTCTATAAGACGGCGGCCGGCAAGCTCTGGCGCAAATAAGTACATAGTTTAAAAAGGACGCGCCCACGGGCGCGTCCTTTCGCATATTTCCAGAATGCGAATATTTGCAAAATCCGGCAGTATGCAGCAAACCGGCTGCGCAGTAGGCGTCAGCTCTGTTATACTGTATCTATCGCACTGCTGCAATTTAAGGCGGGAAGTTTTACAAAGAAAAAAGCGCCTGCCCTCTCTGGACGGCTGCCGGCACAGCAGGCAAAACACCATCGCAAAAGGCAGAGCGCCGATACGCAACGCGGCACTGCGCCGCGAAGCGCTCTTGCAGAAGCTTAACGCCACGGGGCGCGGCTGTGTACCGCGAAGCGCCCTTGCAGAAACCGAACGCCGCAGGGTACGGCTTTTGCCCCCGCAGGGCGCCGGGGCTTTACTGCGGCGGCGTATCGTCCCAGAGGAAACGGGTTTCTTTGATTTCATCGCAGACCCACAGGGCCTTGAAATCGAACCTGCGCAGCGCATCTTCAAAGCCATGGCGCAGACGTCCGCGCACGATCTCGTCAAGCTGGACATCGCGGGTATAATCTATCTCACGATAGGCAGGGTCGCGCGCATACAGGAGCGCATACTGCGCCTGCATACAGCGTTGGCGGAAACGGAAAAGCAGGCGCCCGGCCTCCTTCTCGTCAAACAGCCGGGCCGCCTCCAGCGTTTCCGGCGCATCCGGGCCGAAGAAATCTACCAGCGCAAAGCTGTCAAAATGGAGCTGGCCGCTCGGACAGGTGCGCAGCGCATGGCGGATTACCGCGCGCGCAGCCGTGCGCAGCTTCGCCTGGCTGCGCAGCAGAAGCACAAACTCCTGCCAGCCCATATCCGCGTTGCCATGGGAAAAGGCAATTTCATACAACGCGCGCTCACAGGCAAAACTCAGATAATCAAGATAGCGTGCAGGCGCAAGGCCTGGAAATGCAGTTGGATAAAAACTCATTGCGTTTTGGCGTCCTTTCCGGACGGGCCGCTGCGGCCGCGTGCCTGATCCCGGACGCCGGACAGACGCCGGCGCCCGTGCGTGGGGGCGGTCTATTCTCCTTCGGCGTTGCAGGGGGGGGGATAGGCCGGGCGGCGCCCGGCTCCCCTCCCCCGCGCGGCTTTGGAGAAAACAGAAAAGACACTGTGCAGGCGCATTGCGGCAGGATAAAAAACCTGCCGCGCGCACTACACAGCGCCTTTTTGACCACACACGCGGTTGGAAAAGTACGACAAAATTCGCCGCTCCCTCTTGTGAAAAAGCGGAAAATCGTGTATACTACCCTCGCGGCGCAGACTTGTCTGCTGTGTAGGTGCCCTTACACCTGCGCAGGCTCCGGAAGAGGTTCCAGCTCTTCCGGGCTGCCGTGTTTTTTTTCTGTTTTCCCGAAAAGTGATAAAAAAAGGAAGTGCAGCGGCGGATGCTTTTCCCGAGTGCGGAAAGATCCCCCGCTTTTTTTGCGGGAAAGAGAAAAAAAGAATTTTTTTGAATCGTTAAAAACGGAGAAAAGCGGGAAATAAAAAACACACCGCGCAGACAAACATCTTCTTTCCTCTCCTGAAAACCAGAGAAAGGGAAGAAGACTCTCCGCACAGTGTGAAAAAGGCATAAAAAGAAACGCACAGACAGCAAACAAAAAGCCGACGTACCGGAAAACCAACATGTTGCAATCCGGTTACGGGATAGAAGATGTGCTTGCGAAAAAGGGAAAAAACGTGTATACTGTCCTTGCGGCGCAGATGAAAAATCTGCTGTATGGGTGCCCTTACACTTGTGCAGGTCCGGGAGAGGTTCCAGCTCTTCCGGCTGCCGCGTTTTTTTATGCATCCGCATTCCTATGTGGAATATTATAGTTTATATTTTGAAAAAAAGCAATACCCCCGCGCAAAAAAACGGGGATTTTGGTTTTTTTCGCCCGAGGCGGGAATATGCGGCAAACGCCGCACAAAGCGCGGGCGCGCGGCATCCGGATTTCCCGGTTTGCTGCGCGCCCGCGCTTTGGGTTTTTAGAAATCCTTACGCAACAGGAACTCTGCAATATGGATTGTTTTTTATTCCTTTATTATTCCCTCTGGCATATGCATCCCTGAGAAGGAGATACTTTGGGTGGCCGCCGTCGATTCCAAACGGGGCGGCCGTATTCCCGTTTTGTTCGGTACCTTGACATTTACCCGGCGGCGTGCTATGATGTCAAGGTACCTAAGCATTTTTAAGGGGGATTTTGGCATGGATTCGGAAAACGCCGCCCGCTGCAAACCCAACCGGAAAGCGGAAGCCGCGCAAGGCCTGCGCGCGCCGCAGGCGCCGGACAAAAACCGCCAGCTTCTGCGCAATATCCGCGGCCTTGGACGCACGATCCGCGCGCTTTCCGAGGGCCGGGCAAGCCAGAAGCGGATTCTTCGGCTGATCGAGGAATCCGGATGCATAACCCAGCACGCGCTGACAGGCCGCCTGGGCGTGCAGCCCGGTTCTGTCAGCGAGGTGATTGGAAAGCTTGAAACTGCCGGGCTGATCCTGCGCACGCCTAATCCCGACGACCGCCGCACCAGCGACATCCGCCTGACGCCACAGGGGCTTGCACAGGCGCAGCTTGCGGCGCAGCAGGCACAGGCGCGGCGGCAGGAGATGTTTTCCTGCCTGTCCGAGGAAGAAAAAGACGTCCTGCTTAGGCTGCTGGAAAAGCTCAATGCAGACTGGAAGCACCGCTATCACGCGGACGCGCCCGGGGAAGGCCCGGAAGCGCCCGGGGAAGGCCGGCGCGGCGCTGAATAAAAAGCGCAGGCGGAAGCCTGTCCGTCTGCGCTTTTTGCGGTTATTCTTTTTCCCCGTCAA
This sequence comes from uncultured Eubacteriales bacterium, assembly GCA_934546935.1. GTDB lineage: Bacteria > Bacillota > Clostridia > Oscillospirales > QAMX01 > CALWJF01. Next base: position 61,550 of record CAKTEH010000001.1, on the reverse strand, counting down.
GGCGGGCCATAAGATTTTGGCCAAGTTCGTTTTTGCGGCGTCCGATGGGCATCGGCTCCAGCTCGGCCAATACGATTTCTGCAAGGTAAAGCACTTCGCAGCCGTACTCCAGATGGGCAACATAGCTTTTTTCAGGGTCAGAGGCGGCGAAATGCAGGTGCGCATGGCCTTCAGCAATAATACCGTCGATATTTCCAAGCTCAATCGGGGTTTCCAGCGTTTCGAAATACTGCGTCGATTTGCGTTCGAGGGTTAAAACACGGTGATAAACCGTTTTTTGCAGGGTACCGACCGCGGTTTCCACAGTTGCATACTGGAAACCCGCCTTCCGGCATTCTTCTTCAATGCTTTCCAGCAGAAGCTCGCCGCGCTCCAGCGCGATAACCAACACCCTACCGGTGTGTTTTCCAAGACAGGATATCATCTTTCATTCTCTCCTTTTGCCTGCTTCAGTTTTTATGCCGCCAGCCTTGTCAAGGCCGGTAAAGCGCAGAAACAAAGACGTCCGGAAACAGACGTTTTTGTGTATGCTGTTTTTATTATACTGGATTTTTCTCCGGCTGAAAAGCTTTTTACACGTTTTTCATTATTGTCCCTACTTTTCTTTATTTTCCGTTTACCTGACAGGCGCACATCTGCGGGGAACAGGCTGCATACACGTTTACAGCATTTTCCCTGTCCGCCCGATATGCCGCCTGCGCTGCCGGAATACAAAATAATGGACAGCCGGCAGGTATGCGCCCGCGTCAGGTAAAAACGGATCATTAAGACAGCCCTTTCGAATCTTAAAAACCCATCAGGAGGCAGAATATGCAGATCACAATGGACATCGCGCACGACGCGGTGGCAAAAAACGTACACGAGGAACATCTGCTGCGTCATGCGCAGGCGGTCAGCGCCGCGATGGAAGCCATGGCCGGCCATTTCGGAGAAGACCCGGCGCATTGGGCGGCAGTCGGTTATGCCCATGACGTGGATTTCGAACGCTATCCGGACGAACATTGCCGTCATGTACGCGAGCTGTTGGCGCCCTATGGGCTGGATGAAGCCGATTTGCGGGCAATTGAGTCGCATGGCTGGGGTATATGCAGCGATGTGGAGCCGCTAAGCCCGATGGAGAAATGCCTATATACCGTTGACGAACTGACCGGGATTATTTCTGCTGCGGCGCTGATGCGCCCAACCGGCATTTCCGATCTCGGCCTTTCGAGCCTGAAGAAAAAATTCAAAGACCGGCGCTTCGCTGCAAAATGCGGCCGCGAGCTGATCCTGAGGGGCTGCGAAATGCTGGATATGGAGCCCGGGGACGTAATGCAGCTGTGCATCGAGGGCATGCGCCGGTACAGCGATGCACTGGGGCTTAGTGGGAATACGCAATGAAAAACTGGTGGGTCTTCGCTGCCGTATATCTTGCGGCAGTTAATCTGTTTGCATTTTTCACCTATGGGCTGGATAAATTCAAGGCGAAAAAGCATGCCTGGCGGATTTCTGAAAACTTTTTGCTTTTAACCGCCGCTATTGGCGGCAGCATCGGCGCGCTTTTGGGCATGCGGGTCTTCCATCACAAGACCCTGCATAAAAAATTCACCGTCGGCATTCCGCTGATCCTGTCTGCACAAATCGGGCTTGCGCTTTTTTTCTGGATCCGCACACAACCCGGATGGTTTTCCTTCCTGTTTTAAGCGCCGGACGGCGCAGTCCATTTTTAAAGGAGATACAGAACATTGAAACTACTGCTTACATACCTGAAAAAAGTATGGCCGGTATACCTGCTTTCCGTCCTGTGCGTCGTAGCTGAAACGGTCGCGGATCTTTTGCAGCCCTCGCTTTTGAGCGATATCGTAGATATTGGGATTGCCAACCACGACATGCCCTACGTACTGCGCACGGCCGCGGTGATGATTGCCATCGTCGCTGTAACCGGCTTTGCCGCAGTTGGGCGCTCCGTTTTTTCCAGCATGGGTTCCGAACGCGTCGGCTACATGCTGCGCTCCGATTTATACCGGAAAATCCAGACGCTTGCGCCGGATGAGCTGGACCGTTTTGGAACCGGCACCCTGATGACGCGCATGACCAACGATGTCACCCAAATCCAGAACCTTTCTCACAGTATGATGCGTGCATTCATTCGTGCGCCGATCCTGTGTATTGGCAGTGTCATTATGGCTTTTCGCATCAATGCGCGCCTGGCCATTATCCCGCTGTGCCTGATCCCGGTTATCTTCCTTGTGATTTATCTGAACCTGCGCATTGGGTTCCCGCTCTATGCCAAAGTCCAGGCTGCGCTGGACCGTGTCAATACCGTTATGCGTGAATATCTGTCCGGCGTGCGCGTAGTCAAGGCATTTAACCGCTTTAAATACGAGGTTGCCCGTTTTGCCGTACCCAACGAGGAACTGCGGCGCACCTCTGTACATGCCGCGCGCGTGATCTCCGTCTTCAACCCAACTGTAACGCTGATTATTTATTTCGGCATTGTGATGATCTTTACCCGCGGCGGCACGCTGGTCAATGATGGTGCGATGCAAAGCGGCGATATTATCGCGTTTTATTCTTATATGACGCAGATACTGATGTCCCTGAATATGATTTCCAATATTTTTAACCGGGTTGTCCGTGTTAAGGCCAGCGTTGCCAGAATCAATGAGGTCTTAAGCTCTGCCCGCCTTCAGCTCAACCCGTCCGATCCGGAGCCGCTTGATTTGGAACAGGGAATTCGTTTCGAAAATGTCAGTTTCTCTTACCGCGGCAAAAAGCCCGCTCTGAAAAATCTCAGCTTTTCCTGCGGTGTCGGCGAAAAAGTCGGCGTTATCGGTTCGACCGGTTCCGGAAAGACGACGCTGATTTCCCTGATCCTACAATTTTACCAGCCAAGCGAAGGACGCGTCAGCATTTTCGGTGCGGATGCAACGCGCTGTTCCCCTGCCGAGGTCCGGGACCATCTCGCCGTCGTAACCCAACGCATTACACTGTTCACCGGCAGCATCCTTGAGAATATCCGCTGGGGAAATGAAGACGCAGATATGGAACAGGTGCGTACCGCGGCGCAGGCAGCGCAGGCCGACGGGTTTATTCAAAGCTTCCAGGAGGGCTATGATACTATGCTTGGGCATAGCGGCGTCAACCTTTCCGGCGGGCAGCGCCAGCGCGTCGCAATTGCACGCGCACTGATTAAAAAGCCAAAAATCCTGATCCTCGATGACTGTCTCAGCGCAGTCGATGCACTAACGGAAGCCTCAATCCGGGATGCATTGGCAGAAGAGGCGCACAAACGCGGCCTGCTGATCATTTCGCAGAAAATCAGCTCCATCCTTGATTGCGACCGAATCGTTGTTTTGGACGACGGCGTCTGCGACGGCGTTGGCACCCATAAGGAGCTTCTGCAAAGTTCGCAGGTTTACCGGGATATCTATGCAAGCCAGTATGGCCGTGAAGCGCTGGCGCAGGCGGTCTGTGGAAGGGAGGCGCTTTGATGGATAAGTATCAATCTGATGCCCGCGCGTCAATCGGCGGTATGCGCGGTATGGGCGGTGGCGGCGGGCGCATGCGCGGCGCGCCGGTGCGCCATGCCAAAGATTTCAAAGGTACCTGCAAAATGCTGTGGCACTTCATGGGGAACCTGAAATATTGGCTTTTCCTTGTTGTGGGCATTGCAGCGGCAGTTTCAGCGCTGGGTATCGCAATCCCGATCCTCGTAGGCAAAATTGTCGATGCAATGGGGCTCGCAGCCGGACAGGCCGATTTTGGGCTGCTTCACAAAATCATCCTTGTGCTTGCTGTTGTCTATCTGACTGACCTGATCCTGATTTTCCTGCGCGGCTACATCATGGCCGGCGTGTCCCAGCAGTTCGTCAACCGCCTGCGCACAGAATTATTCGCCAAACTGCAGAAATTGCCGCTGGCCTTTTTCGACACCCATGAGTCAGGGGATATTATGAGCCGCCTGACAAATGACATGGACAATATTTCCGGTTCTGTTGCCCAGTCCGTTACCCAGCTGATTTCCGGAAGCCTGACAATCCTCGGGACATTGATTTCCATGTTCTTGCTCAGCCCGATCCTTGCGGTTACTGTACTGCTGACGACGCCGCTGATCTATCTGATGACAAAAATCGTAACCAAACGCACTGGACGTTACTTCCGCGAGCAGCAGGCCTATCTCGGGGAGCTCAACAGCCACATTGAGGAATCCATTACCGGGATCCAGACAGTACGTGCTTATGGACGGGAAGCGCAGGTTGTCGCCCGCTTTGACGCACTGAGCGAATCGCTGCGGGCCGTCGGCACACGCGCGCATATCTGGTCTGGGTTTGTGATGCCGGTGCTTAATGTAATCAACAACTTCGGCTACGCGCTTATAAGCGCCATAGGCGGCGTATTGTGCATTCATGAAGTCCTTTCCGTCGGCGTTATTGCATCATTTGTCAGTCTCGCCAAACAATTCACCAGGCCGCTTAACGAGCTTGCCAACACTTATAACAACTTCCTTTCTGCCATTGCCGGCGCGGAGCGGGTTTTTGAAATCATGTCGGAACCGGAAGAAACGGCAGACCGGCCCGGCGCAGTTGCTTCACACAACACGGTGGGGCACGTGGAATTTCACAATGTCAGCTTTGGATACCGCGAAGACGTCCGGGTCCTTGACGGCGTTTCCCTTGATATCCGTCCCCACATGCGTGCGGCATTTGTCGGGCCGACCGGCGCTGGAAAAACGACGATTATTAACCTTTTAACCCGCTTTTACGATATCGACAGCGGGTCCATTACGCTGGACGGTGTTGACCTGCGCGACTATACACGTGATTTCATCCGATCTACCTTCGGCGTGGTCTTGCAGGAAACCTATCTGTTTGAAGGCAGCATCCGTGACAATATCCGCTACGGCAAGCTCGATGCAACAGACGAAGAGGTTATCGAAGCAGCACGAATTGCCGGCGCGGACAGCTTTATCTCCCGGCTGGAAAACGGTTATGACACCGTTATCGCTGATAACGGGCAGAATCTTTCCGCCGGCCAGCGCCAAATGCTGGCCATTTCCCGTGCAGTACTGGCAAGCCCGCCAATCCTGATTCTCGATGAAGCTACGTCCAACATTGATACACGTACAGAAATGCACATCCAAAAGGTCATGGCTGAGCTGATGCGCGGCCGCACAACCTTTGTCATCGCACACCGGCTTGGCACCATCCGTGACGCGGATGTAATTATGGTTGTCGAAGGCGGGCATATTGTGGAACGCGGCACACATGAAGAACTGATGGCGCTGGGCGGGTTCTATTATAAGATGTATACGGCGCAGATGGGGCTGGCAGGTCTCGAAGCGCAGGCACAGCTTGAGCTGCAAAACGACGATATCGATCGGTATGCAGGCGTATGATTTACCTTCTTGATCTTGTATCCCTGCCTGAAAATGCGCCCTGTTCCCACGTGCGCTTTCAGGAACTGGAGGCACTGCGCAATCCCTCATTAATCCGGCAAAAACGCGGTGCGGAAGCGCTTTTATGGCATGCATTTGCCCATGCCTTTCCCGGAGAAAAATATCCCTTCGATTATCCGCGTACAGCAGCCGGGAAGCCTTATTTCCCTAAGTATCCGGATTTCCATTTTTCGCTTTCACACGCACGCGGCTATGTCCTGTGCGCAGCGTACTGCAAACCCTGCGGTGCGGATTTGGAAGCGGTGGGCCGGGTCAGCGAAGCCGTCTGTACCCGTTTTTTCCATCCGATTGAGTGCGCCTTCCTTTCCAGATGCACACCGCAGCAGCGCCATGCAGCGGCGGCACAGATCTGGTGTTTGCGGGAAGCATACGGAAAAGCGCTGGGAATCGGCCTTTCTGGAGTTGGGACGGATTTCTGGGCCCTTCCTAATGGCGAAAATAACGCGGCAGGCTGGAATCTGCGCGCCTATCTTCCCATACAGGGCTTTGCAGCAGCCGTCTGCGTGCAGGACACACAGATGGACCTTCAGATTTTAACTGTGCACTTATGATTTGCCGCCAGAACCCGGCCCCAATCGGGCTATAATACAAACATCCTATAAAAAGTATAAAAACCGTCCTGTCAGAATGCTGCTTATCCTGACAGGACGGTTTTATTCTGGTTTTTTCCCTCTAGGGCCGGCATTATCTGCGCCTGACCGGAAGGAAACATGACTCTATTTTACACATCCGATTTTACAGCACGGTCAAACAGCGCTTCAACTTCCTTTCCCGGCGCCTTCGTCGCCAACGAAGCAAGTACTGCAACCGCAAGCCCGGCAAAGAAACCGGGGATAATTTCATAAATACCCGTGGAACTGAACACCGCCAGCCATAGGATATCCACGGCCGCACCCGCCAGGATCCCTGCAACCGCTCCTGCAAAATTGAAACGCCGCCAAAACAGGGAAAGCAGGATTACCGGGCCGAACGCCGCGCCAAATACGCCCCATGCATTCTCAACCAGTCCCATAATTGTACCGCTGCCTGGGTTGGCCGCAATAATAACCGCGATCACAGAAATTGCTATAACAACAAAGCGGCCGGCCCAAAGCATTTCCCTGTCGCTGGCTTTCCTGCGGAAAACCGGCTTATATACATCACTGGCAAAAGCTGAGGCAGACGCAAGAAGCTGGCTGTCCGCCGTAGACATAGATGCGGACAGGATTGCCGAAAGCAGGATACCAGAAATAACCGCCGGGAAAATCCGCCGGACCATAGTAATAAATACAATGGAGGAATCCGCAATTTCGCCAAGAAAGGCCCGGCCGATACAGCCGGCCGCAACAGAAAAGATCAGAATCAGCGTGGTCCAGCAAATCCCAATTACACTGGATTTGCGCAGCTCCCGCTGGGATCTCAGAGACATAAAACGGATAATGATGTGCGGCATTCCAAAATAGCCAAGGCCCCATCCAAGCCCGGAAAGAATGTCGGAAATACTGCCCCAGTCCAACTTACCGGTGGACAGCAGGCTCCAGTAGTGCGCCGGATAACTTACACTCGCCGTTGCGCCTTCACCCGCGCTGTAAAGCGCCAACGCAAAAATCGGAGCAACCAAAAGCGCGGCAAGCATCAAAAGGCCCTGGAAAAAGTCTGTCCAACACACAGCGGAGAAGCCGCCCAGGAACGTATAAGCGACAATAATAAACGCAGACAGATACATAGCAAGCGATGCGTCAATGCCAAGAACCGTATGAAACAGCGTACCACAGGCCTTGATACTGGATGCAGCATAAATTGTATAAGCGAAAAGAAAAATGACCGCACAGATGATCTGCAGTGCGCGCGATTTTGAAAGGAAACGATTGGTTAAATACTGTGGGATCGTAATCGAATCGTTTGCAACAATAGAAAAACGGCGCAGGCGCGGCGCTTCAAAAATCCAGCTCATCGCATATCCAACCGCCAGACCAATGGCAATCCAGGCCTGGCCGATCCCCAATGCATAAATCGAAGCCGGAAGCCCCATCAAAACCCATGCACTCATGTCGCTGGCTCCAGCCGAAAGCGCGGACACCCATGCGCCCATCTTCCGGCCGCCCAGAAAATACATCTTCTCATCCCCGCCTTTGGAACGCAGGAAAAAGAATACGCCAATACCGATCATAAAAACCAGATAAATTAAAAATACAACCAGCTCCGTTGTCATATGTACATCCCCTAATACATTACTTTTTTTCATATATATCATGATAAATAATAACGGAATTTATCTTACCTTATTTTGAGGGCTTTTGCAATGGGGAATTCAAAAAAAATTTGCGGAATTTTAACACAGCGGACCGGAAGCGGGATAAACCTGGAAAAAACCTGGATATCCTGCTGTTTTTGCTGTATAATGGGCGTAAAGGCCTGCACCCGTGCCCGTTTAGACAGATCAAATTCCAAAATACAATACAAGAGAGGAATGGGCTATGAAATCCATCGTACAATTCAGCGCGGCAACACGCCCGCTGCTTCCGCATCCGCAAGAACCTTTCGCTATTATCGGGCGCTTGATCCCACATTATGATGGAGAAAACTGGGCTATATCCGAACAGATATTTGGGACGCCCAGTGAGAAGACTTATCCGGGCGATACCTATGATCCGGATGCCTATCTTGAAAACCCGGATCAGGCTGCATTTTTGGCAATATGCAGTGGGCGCTGCGTCGGCAGTATCCGTACACGCCGAAGCTGGAACGAGATGGCTTTTGTCGAAGATCTTGCCGTTGACCGTGCATACCGCGGGCAGGGGCTGGGTACCAGCCTGATGGATGCCGCAGCTGCCTGGGCAAAGGAATCCGGCCTTTTCGGCATTTATCTTGAAACGCAGGACCTAAATCTGCTTGCCTGCCGGTTTTATCTAAAATATGGTTTCCGCCTCGGCGGAATTGACCGGATGCTTTACGCCGCAGGACCGTCCGCAGAGGAAACCGCGCTGTTCTTTTATCTTCCTCTACGCGGGCAGCAGACATTGTCATTGTTTTAGAGCCTCAACGGAAGGAAGCCGCCGTGTGAAAGTGCAAAAAGGCCAATATGATTTGCCGCATACTCCCGGAGGGGAGTATGCGGCAAATCTGCCCGCTGTGCATAGCAACAGCATTGTCGGGCGGAAAAGTTTGCGGTATGTCCCTCCTCAGCGTATCCTGGCCAGCGTCATTTAGGCGCTGGCCTTTACTTTCTTCAAGCCATTGCGGACGCATTACCTGACTTCCCCTTAAAAAGTCCTTTCGATCTCTTGCGTTGCTTCACGTATGCCACTACTCGCCTTCCAAAAAGTACCGGTTGCCATATTTGTTCTTCGTAAAACCGCGATACGCTGTACTTTACCGGGACCGCCGCCTGTTTGCGGGTATGCTCCGACAGCAGACGGCGCCCCTGTATTTTCCCGTTTTTCCACCTGTGCAGACTCCGGGTAATTTCCCAGATATCTGCCTTTGCGCCGTTATATATCGCTTTTCTCCTGTTTCCTGCCTAAAGACTGGCTGGTAATTCCATATCCATTTTGTATGTGCCAAACGGTTTGACACTGGACGCTTTCTTCTTTGTCAGCTTGAATAGCCCGAACCTCCATTATTCCATCATGCTTACCCAGTATTCTTCTCAAGCTTAGGCCCTCCCGCCTGCGGGGCATTTTTATCCTTTTTTCTGCACGACGGCTTAAAGGAAGGTTAAAAAAACGTCCTGTTTAAAACAGGACGTTTTTTTAACCTTTCCAGTTTGCCGCCGACAAGCGAAGTTGCAGCTATGCTTAAACCAGCAGCAACCAAAATTAAAATTCCCGCAGCAGTCATATGCCGCATGCTTCCTATAAAATACAGCAAATAGGCGCATCTAATTTATGACTCTCCAAACCTGGAATCAAATGACAGCGGGCCAGATATGCCGCAGCAAAAGCAATCAGAAACAATAACTGGCCGAGACCGCTTATTTCATGCCGTATGTACTTCTTTCGCCTCCATTTCCGATTTTCCAGGACATGCAGAGGCAGACAGGGATATACTTCCCTACCGAAGAACCGGCAGGATGAACCAGGAAAGAATTTCCCATTCTGTATCAAAGATCCAGATGCATTACAATCTCATCTTCGTCCACTTCCCCGGTTGGTTGGAAGCCCAGCTTTTCATACAACCGCCGCGCGGCTTCATTACCCTCTATATAACATAAGTCGACACCCGAATACTGCCCGTCCCGGCGCATTTCTTCAAGCGCCAGGCGCATGGCCTGTTCCCCATAGCCTTTTCCCTGGAAATTGCGGTCAATAAAAAACTGGCTGAGGTCATAACTCCCCAATTGTGCAAGATCATAATAAAGCAGCATACCCACCGGTTTATCGTCCACATATATCAGCCGCGCACGGCTTCGGCTTTCCCTGTAAGCATAGGCACGGGCAAGAATTCCTGGCGCGTCCGAAACATAACGCTTCTGATCTTCCCGCACCTGCAATCCGGTACGCCAGTTGTCCGGTGTGATCTCCTCCAAATAAACACAGGCCATCGTGATCCCCTCCTATCTGACCGAGTGCAGGATTTCCATACATACCTGCTGCGGGCTTTTCCCGCTCGTATCAATATGCCGCGTCGGCATGGTTGCATACAGAGGAAGACGGGCAAGGCTGCGCGCGACCACATCCGGCGTGCGCAGTCTTGCTTCGACATCCCGTGCTAGGCGCTGCTGCAGTACCTGCGGTGTGCAGGTCAACGATATCGCGTCCACGGCACAGTCTTTCATATCCAGCCCGGAGAGAACCGCATCCAGTATGGATTTTTCATGCATAACCCAGCAGAATATTATATTCTTAAAGGCACTGCAATGCAAAAATCCATTCAGTACGAAATGGATGTCCGCCATAACCATTGATTTTGTTTCTTCTGTAACAACAAAAGGATGCATATCCCACAGCGCGTCGGCGTCCAGAAAAACACTCGCCTCAAGTTCCCTCTTGAGGAGCTGGCAGACAGTGGTCTTACCCACGCCCATCGTCCCTCCGATTATATACAGTCTTTTCATCGCTTAAGCGTCCTGGCCACAAAAATCCCAGCTATCCGCATCCAGGTCATACTGTCCGTCAATCAGGTAGTATGCACATCCGAATTCCCGGCAACTCTCAAAATTTTTCCGGGTATCTTCCAACAGCGTTTCCATGGTCAGATCCCCGTCTTCGCCGCGGTCCTCGATCACGCCCGCCCAACGGCGGATATCTTCATAATGCATCCGGATATAACGTTCAGAGAAAATCAGGCACAAATACCGGATACGGCCCGCATATTCGCCGGTAAAATCCTTTTTCCAGTCAAATGGGATATAACAGCCTTCCACAATCAAATTCTGCTCGTTTTCAATACAAGTTTTGATTATTTCCCGCACTACCGGCCATAAATATCCCGTTAGTACTTCCTCGCTGTCTTCGGGCCTCAGGTTGGTATAGCCCGCGCGGATCAACCCCATCTTAAGATGATCGATCGACAGATAGGAATAGTGGTATTTTTCCAGCAGCTTTTGCGCAAAGTTTGTCTTTCCAAGATGCGTGCCCCCGGCAATCAACAAGATCATATATCCGGAGCCTCCTCCTTTTCCAGTTCCCGCAGAATTGTCAGCGTATCCTGCGGCGTGAGCTGCGCACGCTGTAAAAGCGCAGGGCGGCGTTTCAATGTCCGCATCAACATCTGCATGCGGCGCCATTTCTCAATTTTGACATGGTGCCCGGAAAGCAGGATCTCCGGTACGGCACGTCCATGCCAAACCTCGGGCCGGGTATATTGCGGGTATTCCAGAAGCCCGGCCCAATGGCTCTCATCCGTAAAGCCCGCTTCCTCGCTTAAAACGCCCGGCACCATGCGGCAAATACTGTCAGCGATGGCCATGGCGGGGATCTCACCCCCGGTCATGACAAAATCCCCCAGCGATATCTCCTCATCGACACACTCCTCTATGAAACGTTCGTCGATTCCTTCATAATGGCCGCACACCAGGATAATATGGCCGCGTGCAAGCAGCTGCCGGGCTTTTTCTTGGTTGTAGGGCTGTCCCTGCGCCGACATCAGTACCGTATGCGGCCGGCCGCCGGCCTTTTCGCACAGCGCGGCATGGCAGCGGTACAGCGGCTCTGCAAGCATAACCAGCCCCTGGCCGCCGCCATAGGGGTAATCATCCGTCCGGCGGCTGCGGGAAGGGGAATATTCGCGGATATTGACGGTATTGATTTCCACGAGCCCGTTTCCCTGTGCATGGCCGATTATGCTTGTGTCCATTACCATACGGACCATATCGGGAAAAAGCGTCATGATATCGATTTTCATTCCAGCTTTATGCATCGTCATCGCCCAGCATCCCTTTAATTGTTTCGACGTAGAGCACGGCGTTTTCCAGATCCGTTTCCTTAACAAAAACAGGATTAACCGGGATCATGCATTCCCGCTCCCCAGCGCGGATAACATAGACATCGCCCGCAGGCAGGTTGAGCACCTCCTCCAGCTTCCCGATCACCGCCTGTGTGCGCCAGTCATAAACCTGAAAGCCGATTAAATCCTGTACAAAATACGTGCCTTCCTCAAGCTTGATATCATCACGGCAGATATACACCACCTTGCCCCGCAGGCGCATCGCCTGGTCTACATCGCAGACGCCTTCAAGTTGTATCAACGTCTGCGATTTATGGGCGCGTGCAGAAAGAAGCCTGTACTCGTGCCCATCGATAAAAACACGGGAAAAACGCTTTAAAAATTCCGGGCCGTCACTCCAAGGATTTACTTTTATTTCCCCGCGTACGCCGTGGGTGGTAGCGACAACACCTGCCTCCAAATACTGTTTCATTTTTTATGCTCCATAATCAGTTTTTTCAGTTCGCGCCGGTTCACCTTTTCCAGCTCACGCAGGCGCGCGGCATTTTCATTGCGCTGCTTAACCGACATTCCCATCATCCGGTCTATAAAAAGGCACAGCGTCTTTTCATCTGCATCGTTTAAATCCACATACAGGTCTTCATGGATATAACGCATGAACCCGGTAACCTTACGGTCGTAAACAATGCCGGCACAGGGGATCTCCGCCTGCACCGCAAAGACCAGCGCATGCAGCCGCATTGCCAGCATTGCACGGCTTTGCGTAATAATGCCGATGGTAATTTCCGGATCAAAGCGCCGGTCTATAATATACGGCCTATGGTCAAGCTTCATCCGGATCATTTCCCCGGCTTCCAGATCGCGCGGCACCTCTACAGGAAGAATAAGGGTCTCCAGGCCATAGCGATGATAAGCATAATTTGCCGCGCCGGCAATGGCAGGCGCTTTAAGGTCAAACGCCAGCCAGTTGCGTACGCACAAAACAAGATATGGTTTCCCCTCCGGCACTCCCTGCGCTTTCATCGCTGCAGATACCCGGGCTTCAGACGCGGCGCCCAGGGTCATGGCCGGATCCGCCGCAAGATAAATTTCCGGCTCCGTTACCCCCAGGACGCCAAGCTCCGTCGCGGAATCATCCTCGCGCAGGGTAATGACATCTACACAGGTATTCAGCACTTTGGCCGCGCGTGCGCGATTTGCCGGGGAATTCACCGGCCCGATCCCGCAGCCATACATAATAACGCCTGCACCGGCATGATGCGCCGCAAACAGCGTAAAAAGATAAAACAGCAGCGAACGGCTGGAAGTAACATCCTGAATCAAACTGCCCCCGCCATTTATATATACCGCACAGCGGCGCATTGCGCACAGCATTTTTCCGATATTGAATGTGAAAATAGAGTTGACGCCGTATTCATATGCCGTTTTTTTCGGGTCACGCGACATCACACATACAGGCATATGCGGGTTAATTTCATGTGCCTGCGCTACAATCGCCTTTAAAATCGCGTCGTCCCCGGCATTTCCCTTTCCATATGCGCCGCAGATAAGCACCCCGTCGCGTTTAAACTGCGCCTGCTGCGCAGACAGGATTGACGTATAGATTGAAAACTGCGTGCGCGCCATAACGTCCAAAGAAAACTGCGCGCTTGCCTTCTCAAACAGGCGGGAGGAAAACGCTTCCCGAAGCTGAGCGTCGCTGCACAGGGTCTCCAGGCATCTCGCCAACGTCCGGTAATCGCCAGGCTGGAAAATAAAGCCGTTAACGCCATCGTCGATCAGTTCCGCCATTCCCCCGACATCCGAACTGATGGCTGCACAGCGCTCCTGGATTCCCTCCAGGATTACATAAGGGAAGGTTTCTGACAGCGAACAGATCACATTGATATCCATTGCAGAGAAAAAATCATGTATATCCTCAATCCAGCCAAGGAACAGTACATTTTTCCGGATTCCCAGCTCCTGCGCCATAGCCTCCAGTCTCTGCCGGTCTTCCCCGTCGCCTGCAATCACAATTTTCAGCTTCGGGCAACGGCGCAAAGCCTGCTCCGCCGCACGCAGCAGGGTCGGGACATCCTTAACCGGCGTCAGCCGGGCTGCTATGCCGCACAAAACATCCCCCTGCTCACAGCCTGCGCCAAATCGCGCCAGATACTCCTGACGGCTAACACTGCGATGCGTCCCGGAAAAATCAATACCATTGTATATCGTATACAGACGGTGCGCCGGGAACCCGCGCGAGGCCATCATGCGCGCGGTACGCTGCGCCACGCAGGTATAATAATCAATCTTCCGCAGGCAGTATTTGTTGATCATACCGAAGCTCGCCTGCTTTAACGGCTGACCCATATAATCCAGCCTGTAATCCGAATGCACCGTTGTCACCAGCGGGACATGCGTCCATCGCTTCAGCATGACGCCCATCATATTCGCACGCGCACCATGGCAGTGAATTACATCCGGCGCGTACACCTCAACAATGCGGCGCAGCGCACGCAGGTCGCGCAGCGGGCTGCGGTTATGCACAACCTCCACATCAATGCCTGCCGCGCGTGTATCTTCAACAAAGGGCCCGTCCCGGAAACTGACCACCTTGACCTGGCAATAATGCGAGAGCCGGGACGCCAGGGAAATGATATGCGTCTTGGCACCGCCGACATCACCGCCGCCGATGAGATTGAGGACTTTCATTATAAACCTCCAAAATATTCAGACCGGCGCACGGCGCGCGGCATAACACTCCACATCAGGAACAAAAATCCATATTTTTAGTATAGCATAGAAAAAGGGGGTTTTAAACAAAATTTTTTCAAAAAGGTATTGACTTTTGTGGAGTGATTTAGTATATTTTATTTGTAACCCGAAATCAAACAAATTTTAAAGAATATGAGGTGCTTTATGAAGAAATTTGTATGTCCTGTCTGTGGCTATGTATACGAAGGCGATGCTCTTCCGGAAGGCTTTGTCTGCCCGCAGTGTAAAGTCCCCGGCAGCAAATTCATTGTTAAAGAAGAAAACGAAATGAGCTGGGCTGCCGAGCACATTGTCGGTGTCGCCAAGGATGTCCCGGAAGAAATTATCGCCGGCCTGCGCGCCAACTTTGAAGGCGAATGCAGCGAAGTCGGTATGTATCTTGCCATGGCCCGTGTCGCCCATCGCGAAGGTTATCCGGAAATCGGCCTGTATTGGGAGAAAGCCGCCTACGAAGAGGCGGAGCATGCAGCAAAATTTGCTGAGCTTCTCGGTGAAGTGATCACCGACAGCACGGAGAAAAACCTGAAAATGCGCGTTGACGCAGAAAACGGCGCAACTGCCGGCAAGTTTGAACTTGCAAAAAAAGCCAAGGAGCTTGGCCTCGACGCGATCCACGACACCGTCCATGAAATGGCCCGTGACGAAGCGCGGCACGGCAAGGCTTTTGCAGGCCTGCTGAAGCGCTACTTCAACAAGTAATCCGGAGGAATTTTTATGAAATACGTATGCAACCTGTGCGGCTGGGTCTATGACGAGGATGAAGCCGGTGTAAAGTGGGAAGATCTTCCAGAAGATTTTGCCTGTGAGCTTTGCGGCGCAGGCAAGGATGAATTCAGCCCGGAAGAATAAAACAGAGTAAAAAGGCGTACCCTTTGGGTACGCCTTTTTCTTCTTCCAGGAACGACGCCATAGCAGGGATGAAGCACGAACTGATATAAAACCAACCCTATTTGTATTCCGCAAAAACAGCCCGAAGCCACGTTCTGTCAATCACCGCCCAAAACGCTGGTTTAGCCTGCATATCCCGGTCAAACAGCAGCGGCGCATCTATGCGCCCTTCCACAGGATAGTTGTTCAGCCAGCTTGCACCGTCATACACACCCCAGGTCAGCACCATATCAAGATTCCCTTTTTCTGCCTGCCGGCGGAACATGTCAAACAAGTCAGCATACCGGACGGCAAACTGCGTTTGCAAAATCACATCCATTTCCTTTTCCAGGCTTTCGTCACCCCAGGAAAAAAGCGACATATCAAGCTCTGTAACCTGGACAACAAAATCCGGATCAAAGTCTTTTAAAGACGCAAGCTTTTCAATCGCCGCTTCAAAGTTTTCAACAGATGGCCATCCAGTATTTATATGCCCTTGGATTCCAACGCCATCGATTGGGACGCCTTTCTCCAACATTGCTTTCACTGTCAGATAAAACGCTTCCAACTTTGCTGCATCGCCTTCAAGATTATAATCGTTGAGGATCAGCTGTGCGTCCGGATCGGCAGCACGCGCAAGATAAAAGGCCTGTTCAATATAATCGGTATTTTTCCCATCACCGTCTAAATCGCCAATGATTGAGGTCCAAAGCGAGTTTTCCTCTTCGCCGCGCAGCCCGTCCCCATTATCAGAAACCGCCTCGTTTACAACGTCCCAAGTATGGATACGGCCCTTGTAGCGGGTGACCACCGTAGTAATGTACTCCTCCATGCGGGCAAGCAGCTCTTCACGCGTAGCGCGGCCATCCTCGCCCGAGCCCTCAAACCACCAGGCGGGCACCTGGGAATGCCATATAAGCGTATGCCCGCGCAGTGCAATACCATTTTCTTGGCCGAACTCTGCAAATGCATCGGCCGCATCAAAATGATACACATCCGGTGCAGGATTCATATTTTCCGGCTTCATCTCATTTTCCAGGACAAGAACACTATAATGCTTCAGAACTGTCTCATATAATTTCGTATTTTCCCGCAGATCCCGGGTATTGACTGCCGCGCCGACACGCATTATGCCTTCAAAATGCTCCTTCAACGAAGGAAGGCGCTCATCAGCCGCCGGAATCCGGTATATCGGCTGTGCATCATTATCACTTTGAATTTTCACCTCATCCGCAGCCGGACCGGCATCTGATGCTGGATTTTCACCCGCCGGATTCTGCGCACCCTCCATTTTAGGAAGGGTGCAGGAGGACAGCAGCAAAAGCGCAAAAAGCAAAACAAGCAATTTCCCCGTTTCCTTCACACCACACCTCAATCTTCAGTTTTGGACATATTCACTTCCTTGGCTACAATGTGATCTTTATGAAAGCTTATACATAATAAATATGCGCCGGACGCTTTAAAGGCTTGATGCCGCCCTCAGCGCAGACCGTCAAAAAGCTTTGCGCAACTGCGTGTCAAATCCCATGGCACAACTGCGCTTTCCAAACGCCCGGCGCGCACGCAGTCCATTACTTCCTGAACCTCAAATACAAAACCGTTTTCCACAGGACAGTCAAAATGTTCGATCGCGCCATCCCGGCGGTAGAGCGTGCACTTGCGGCCCATATGCGGCAGCGGGATCTCAATCCAGGCCTCAGTTCCGTAGATTTTGAAAATATCCTGCTGTCCATACGCGGTGAAATAACAACGCAGGCTGGCTAAAAAAGAGGAAAATTCCAAGTTTACATAATTTACAACATCTACGCCCGTCTCACAGTTAAGATGCAGGCTCTGTACCCGGCGCGGCGCTTCCCCGGCCAGCATCTGCGTCAGCTCATAGCAATAGACCAGCACATCACGGCCGGTTCCGCCGCCAAGGCTTTTATTAAAAAAACGGTTGTCCGGCACATATGGAGGGCAATAACCGAGATTGGCATCGATGGCCAGCAGCGTACCGAGCTTTCCCTCCTCAATCCAGGCGCGGGCTTTGCGCATATGCGGCAGAAAACGCGACCACATGCCTTCCATTAAGAAAATGCCGGCTTCCCCGGCACGGTGGAAAGCATCCCGCGCCTGGCAGCTGTCGGAAAACATTGCTTTTTCACACAAGACCGGCACACCATGGCGGATGCACAGCAGCACCTGCTCATAGTGGAAATTCACTGTTGTAGCGATATATGCCGCATCCGGCGCTTCACGGACAAGCATTTCCTCATAATCCCCGTAAAAAGCCCCTATCCCTTCTTCCTGTGCAAATGCGGCGGCACGCTGAACGGACTTGCTGGCGACTGCCGCGACAACTGCGCCTTGCGTCCGTGCAACGGCATCGGCAAATTTATGCGCGATCTGCCCTGCGCCAAGGATTACGAACCGAAACGGATGCATTTGCCCTCCACCTTTCAAACAGATCCCTATGGGTAGGACAACAGCCCGCAAACCGACGGATATTGGCCCAAACTTTCTGTTTTTTTCCGTATTTTCTTTATTTTAACACAACTGTCTCCCTGCGGCAAGCCCAGGTTTATAAACAGCGCTGCACAGTTTTTCTCATGTTCCGGAGCAATGGTCTTATTTCCCGATTTGGAAGCTTGGGGCATAAAAAAATTGTTGCTTTCTACAAAGTTTTGGGAAATAATCTAGATATCTTGACGAAAACTTGATCTTTATATAAAATAAGATTAACACAAGTAAGTTATGGTTTTTCTGCCCTTTGCGGACAGGAACCAGAGGCCGGACGTATAACCATTATGCGACGGACTTTTTTGTTTTCAGGAGAGGAAAAGCATGAGAAAAGTGGCTTTGATCATGGGAAGCGACTCCGACCTTCCCGTTGTGGAAAAGGCAGTGCAGGTGCTGCAGCAATTCGGCGTGCCTTTTGAGGTACATGTCTATTCCGCACACAGAACCCCAGACGCCTGTGCGGAATTCTCTCGTACAGCCAGCGCCTGCGGATTTGGCGTAATCCTTGCATTTGCCGGAAAAGCGGCGCATCTTGCAGGGGCAATTGCAGCCAATACTATCCTTCCGGTAATTGGCATACCCATAAAATCCTCCAATCTAGACGGCATTGACGCGCTTTTTTCGACAGTACAGATGCCAACAGGTATGCCTGTTGCTACTGTAGCCATCGACGGGGCAGCCAATGCCGCTTTGCTTTCCATCCAAATCCTTGCGCTTTCCGATCAGGCGCTGGCGGAAAAATTCGCCGCCTACCGCCGCAGCGCGACACAGAAAGTTTTGGAAAAAAACGCACAGATTGAGAAAAAATATAATCAGATCATACAGGAATAAAGGAGAACACAGTCATGGAAAAAACTGTTCAGCTTTATGAAGGCAAGGCCAAAAAAGTCTATGCAACGTCCGATGAAAACTTCGTTATCGTATCCTATAAAGACGACGCCACCGCGCTGGACGGCCTGAAAAAAGGTACTATTTCCGGAAAAGGCATAATCAATAACCGCATGTCCAACTATCTGATGCAGCTTCTGGAAAAGCAGGGTGTGCCGACGCATTTCATCGAGGAATTAAACGACCGGGAAACCGTCGTCCGAAAGGTACAAATTGTTCCGCTCGAGGTTATTATCCGCAACATTTCCGCCGGAAGCTTTGCCAAACGCTACGGTGTAGAAGAAGGCATCGTATTTGACGAACCGACAATTGAATTTTCCTATAAAAACGACGAATTGCACGACCCGCTCATTAATGAATACCATGCTCTTGCGTTGAAACTCGCCACGCGCGAAGAAATTGATACGATCAAGGCAATGGCCTTCAAGGTCAATGAAGTCTTAAAAACGTTTTTCCTGTCCATCGGAGTCAAACTTGTCGATTTCAAGCTGGAATTCGGGCGCCTGACCGACGGTACAATCGTGCTGGCGGACGAAATTTCCCCGGACACCTGCCGTTTCTGGGATGCAGAGACTAATGAAAAACTGGACAAAGATCGTTTCCGCCGGGATATGGGCGGCGTGGAAGACGCCTATCAGGAAATGATGCACCGCGTATTTGGCGAATAAGAAAGGAAACCAAAGCTATGGGAGGCTTTTTCGGCGCAGTCAGCCATCACGACGCAATCAGCGATGTATTCTTCGGCACCGACTACCATTCGCATCTGGGCACTGCGCGCGGCGGTATGGCCGCTTATGATCCACAAATCGGCTTGCAAAGGGATATCCACAACATCCAAAACGCACCGTTTCGAACAAAATTTGAACATGTATTTGAAGAAATGAAGGGATTCGCAGCCATTGGCTGCATCAGTGATGCCGCGCCGCAGCCGCTTCTGATCCGTTCCAACCTGGGCACCTACGCAATCTGTGTAACCGGTGTAATCAACAACGCGCCTGCACTAATCCATCAGTATCTGTCTTTCAGTGGTGGGCATTTCGACGCTATGACCGGCGGCGCGGTCAATCCTACAGAGCTCGTCGCAGCCATGATCAATCAAAAAAGCGATTTTACCGAAGGTATCCGTTTCGCTCAGCAAGTTATCGACGGCACTGCGTCTATCCTGATCCTGAAGGACGACGGCTCGCTGATCGCCGCGCGTGACCGGCTGGGCCGCTTACCTGTGCATATCGGGAAAAATGAGGACGGTTACTGTGTATCCTTCGAATCCTATGCTTATTTAAAACTTGGCTATACAAAAGAAAGAGAGCTTGGCCCGGGAGAAATTGTCCAGTTGACAGCAGACAGCCTTACGCAGCTGGCCGCGCCGGGCAAGGAAATGCGCATCTGTGCCTTTTTATGGAGTTACTACGGCTATCCCACCTCTTCTTATGAGGGCGTTAATGTAGAATTGATGCGCTACCGCAACGGTGAAATTATGGCGCGCCACGATGCCGAGGAAGGAAATGCAGAAGGCGTCGATTATGTCGGCGGCGTGCCGGATTCCGGTACGCCCCATGCCATTGGTTATGCCAACGAGAGCCGGATTCCTTTCGCCCGGCCTTATATCAAATATACGCCAACCTGGTCGCGCAGCTTCATGCCGCAAAACCAAGTGGACCGCAGTAAGATCGCGAAAATGAAGCAAATCCCCATCCATGAGCTGATCGAGGGAAAGAATCTTTTGTTTGTAGACGATTCCATCGTCCGCGGCACGCAGTTGAAGGAAACCGTTGATTTCCTCTATGCAAACGGCGCAAAGGCCGTTCATATGCGCTCCGCCTGCCCGCCGATTATGTACGGCTGCAAATACCTCAACTTCTCCCGCGCCACCAGCGATATGGAGCTGATTACCCGCCGCACGATCATGGAGCTTGAGGGCGAGGAAGGTTTCCAGCATTTGGAGGAATACAGCGACTCCAAAACGGAGCGCGGAAAAAATCTGCGCCGCGCCATTTGCGAGAAGTTCCATTTCTCCTCTCTGGAATTCCAGTCGCTTGAGGGCGTCATTGAATCCATCGGCCTTGACCCGTGTAAACTTTGCACGTATTGCTGGAACGGGAAAGAATAAGCTCCCCCGTTTCCGCAAGCAAATCAAGACCCTTTCTAAATGCAGATTTTGCAGGAAAGGCAAGAATTTATGAGCAGCATGCATGAAGAATGCGGTGTTTTCGGCGTTTTTTCGCCGGAAAAAACAGATGTCGCCGCTTGTGCGTATTATGGGCTGTTTGCCCTTCAGCACCGCGGCCAGGAGAGCGCCGGTATTGTCGTATGCGACGACGGCATATTCCGTTCGTACAAAGATACCGGACTTGTCAGCGAAGTCTTTACGCCGGCTGTTATGGAAGGATTCGGCGAAGGGAATATGGCGGTAGGCCACGTGCGCTATGGCACCACAGGCGCGGATGGCCGGCTGAACGCACAGCCTGTAGTCGTTAACCATATCAAAGGGCGTATGGCGCTGGCGCACAACGGGAACCTCACAAATTCGGATGCGCTTCGGGAAGAACTCGAGCTTGCCGGTTCGATCTTTCATATGACCAGCGACACAGAGGTTATCTCTTATATTATCACCAAGCAGCGTCTCAGCGCGCCATCTATTGAGCAGGCGGTAAACGCTGCAATGGACCGGCTGGAGGGCGCATATTCCCTGGTAATCATGTCCCCGCAAAAGCTTATCGCCGTGCGCGATATCCATGGCTTCCGCCCGTTGTGTTACGGACAGCGTGAAGACGGGACCTATATCGTCGCTTCGGAGAGCTGTGCCCTTGACGCCGTCGGCGCGAAATTTATCCGCGACGTCCGTCCTGGTGAAATCCTCGTTTTCACCAAAGACGGCGTCCGCAGTATTACTAATCACTGCGGCCTTGTTCCACAGCGTATGTGCGTTTTCGAGTATATCTATTTTGCGCGGCCGGATTCTGTCCTTGACGGATGCAGCGTGCACCGCGCGCGGTTGCGTGCAGGCGCTTTTTTAGCAATGGAGCATCCGGTACAGGCGGATATCGTCATTGGCGTGCCGGACTCCGGTATTGATGCTGCCATCGGGTTTGCACGGCAGTCCGGGATCCCCTATGGCCAAGGTTTCATAAAAAACAAATATATTGGCCGGACTTTTATTTCCCCCGGCCAAAGCGCCAGAGAGGACTTGGTACGCATCAAGCTCAATGTACTCACGGAAACCGTGCGCGGCAAACGTGTGGTTTTAGTAGACGATTCCATTGTGCGCGGTACTACAATTGCCCGGATTGTCCGGCTGCTACGTGCAGCGGGGACGGCAGAAATTCACATGCGCGTCAGCGCGCCTCCATTTACAAACCCGTGCTATTATGGTACGGATATTGATTCCCGCGATAACCTGATCGCATGCAACCATTCCCTCGAGGAAATCCGCCGGATTATCGGCGTCGATTCCCTCGGCTACATCAGCCTGGAGAATACCCGGCGTTTAGCCTGCGACGCCTCAGCCGAGGGCTTTTGTACGGCCTGTTTCGATGGTTGTTATCCCACTTCAGTCCCCTGTAACGGCTACAAAAACCGTTATGACAACAAAATATCCGAACGATAAGCAAATATACTGGAAAGAGGAATTTCGCATGAAAAGTGAAAGCGCAAGCTACAAAGCTGCTGGTGTAGACATTACAGCCGGCTATGCGTCTGTTGAATTGATGAAATCCCATATTGCACGTACCAAAACACCCGGCGTGTTATCCGGAATCGGCGGCTTCGGCGGACTCTTCGGACTTGATTTGTCCGGGATGCAGGAGCCGGTGCTGGTTTCCGGTACTGACGGCGTCGGTACCAAGCTGAAAATTGCCTTTTTGCTCGACCGTCACGATACCATTGGTATTGACTGCGTCGCCATGTGCGTCAACGACATCATCTGCTGCGGCGCAAGGCCCCTGTTTTTCCTGGATTATATCGCCTGTGGGCGCAATTTCCCGGAAAAAATTGCTGCAATCGTCT
This sequence comes from uncultured Eubacteriales bacterium, assembly GCA_934546935.1. Lineage (GTDB taxonomy): Bacteria > Bacillota > Clostridia > Oscillospirales > QAMX01 > CALWJF01. The sequence goes on along the minus strand of CAKTEH010000001.1, from coordinate 38,731 downwards.
CCGGTGTAGCCGAAGGCTGCGTGCAGGCCGGCGCCGCCCTCATTGGCGGCGAAACCGCTGAACATCCGGGTATGATGCCGGAGGAAGAATATGACTTGGCAGGCTTTGCAGTCGGCGCTGTCGACCGTGCAAGAATCCTCGACGCCTCCACCATGCGTGCAGGAGACATAGTGCTGGCGCTGCCCTCCACGGGCGTCCACTCCAACGGTTTTTCCCTTGTACGCAAGGTCTTTGATATTGAAAATGCAGACCTGCATTCGCCGCGCGTAGAGCTTGGTGGACGCAGCCTGGGTGAAACGCTGCTTACACCGACAAAAATCTATGTCAAGCCAATGCTCGCCCTGTTTGACGCTGTGCAGGTCAAAGGCGTATCGCATATTACAGGCGGCGGTTTTTATGAAAACATCCCGCGCTGCCTGCCCGGCGGGTTCAGCGTACGCATCCGCAAGGCGGATGTGCGCACACCCGCAATTTTTAAATATATTGCTGAAACCGGAAATATCCCTGAACGCGATATGTTCAACACCTTCAACATGGGCGTAGGCATGACCGCAGTGGTTTCCGCTGCCGATGCACCGCGGGCGCTTGAAGTACTCAATGCCCAAGGCGAAGATGCCTATGTCCTTGGCGAAATCGTCGAATCTGAAGAGGGCGTTATCCTATGCTGACACGTGTTGCTGTGCTGGTTTCCGGCGGCGGGACAAACCTGCAGGCACTGTTGGACGCGCAGGCGCGTGGGGAGCTTCCCGAGGTGGAATTTGCGTTGGTAGTATCCAACAATGCCGACGCCTATGCGCTCGAGCGGGCCAAAAATGCTGGAATCCCAACGCAGGTTATCGAACGCCGCGGCAGGAAGCGCGAAACCTTTACGCAGCTTTTATGTGAGGCGCTCAAAAAGGCAGATATCGACCTTGTGGTATTTGCCGGATTCATGGTCATTCTGAGCCCGCAATTTTTTGAGGTGTTTGAGAACCGTGCGATGAACGTCCATCCGGCTCTAATCCCCTCTTTTTGCGGGGAAGGCTATTATGGCCTGCATGTACACGAACAGGTCCTTGCTTACGGCGCAAAAGTCAGCGGTGCAACTGTACACTTTGCCAACGCTGTCACCGACGGCGGCCCGATCATCCTGCAAAAAGCCGTCGAAGTAGAAGAACACGATACGCCGGAAACCCTGCAGCGGCGTGTAATGGAACAGTGCGAGTGGGTTATCCTGCCACAGGCGGTCCGATTGTTCAGCGAAGGCCGCCTGCGTGTGGAAGGCCGGATTGTACGAATATTGGAGGAATCACGATGAAATTTTCCGAATATTTAAAAGGCAATGCCTATCCCGGGCGCGGTCTTGCCATTGGCCGCAGTGCAGACGGCAAAAAAGCGATCATCTGCTATTTTATCATGGGACGCTCTTCCGGCTCCCGCAACCGCGTATTTGAAGCCGATGGCAGCGGTATCCGAACTCGCGCGTTCGATGAATCAAAGCTTCCGGATCCTTCCTTATATGTCTACCGCGCGGTACGCGTGCTGGGCAGCCATACCATCGTTACAAACGGCGATCAGACGGATACGATCTACGATGCGCTTGCCGAAGGAAAGAGCTTTATCGACGCGCTGCGCACCCGTACCTTCGAGCCGGATCCGCCGATCTGGACGCCCCGTATTTCCGGTCTACTGACCATTGAAAACGGAGAAATGTCTTACGCCCTCAGTATCTTGAAAAACGGCGGGGATGAAACGCCGCTGCGTTATTTCTATGAATACAGCGCGCCTCGCGCAGGAGAAGCTCATATTCTCCATACCTACGCCGGCGACGGCGATCCTGTACCATCTTTCTGCGGTGAACCGGTGCGTATTGACACCACCTCTTATCAGTGTGTTCACTGTGTGATGCGCGATGTGTGGAACGGCCTTAATGAGGATAACAAAGTTTCTGCCTTTGTCCGCATGGTTGATCTGGAAACTGGCGAAACTTCCGACCTGATTCAAAATAAAAACGCCTGAGCAAGGAGTCCGAAATGAAAATAGTTGTAGTTGGCAGCGGCGGGCGCGAACATGCCATCATCAAAAAGCTTCTTGAAAACCCAAAGGTTGAAACGGTCTATGCCCTGCCGGGCAACGGCGGCATCGCCGCCGACGCGCAGTGTGTGCCGATCGGCGTCAAAGATATCCCCGCAATTGCGCAGTTTGCCAAAACCCACGCTATCGATTTTGCTGTCGTGGCCTCCGATGATCCGCTGGGACTCGGCGCCGTAGATGCACTCAATGCCGCCGGTATCCCCTGTTTTGGCCCAGACCAGAAGGCCGCGCAAATTGAGTGCAGCAAGGTTTTTTCCAAAAACCTAATGAAAAAATACAATATTCCTACCGCTGCTTACGAGGTTTTTGACAACGCGACCGATGCGCTTGCCTACATCCGTCGGGTGGGCGCTCCGATTGTTGTCAAGGCCGACGGCCTTGCGCTGGGCAAGGGCGCAGCCGTCGCCATGACGGTAGAAGAGGCGGAAACCGCGGTACGCGCCGCGATGGTCGATCGGGTTTTCGGCGACAGCGGCAGCCGTATTGTAGTCGAGGAATTTATGACTGGTCCCGAGGTTAGCGTATTGGCTTTCTGCGACGGGGAAACGCTCGTACCAATGGTATCCTCGATGGATCATAAACGCGCCCATGACGGCGACACCGGCCCTAATACCGGAGGCATGGGGACTATTGCGCCCAATCCCTATTACACGCCTGAGATCGCCGCGCAGTGTATGAAAACAATCTTCCTTCCAACCGTACGCGCCATGCAGCAGGAAGGGCGTCCCTTCCGTGGCTGTCTGTATTTCGGACTGATGCTGACGCCCAACGGCCCAAAGGTGATCGAATACAACTGCCGTTTCGGAGACCCTGAGACGCAGGTTGTACTTCCGCTGCTGAAAAGTGATTTGTTGACCGTTATGCAGGCCTGTGCAAATGGGACGCTTGCGCAGACGCCGGTAGAATTTTCCGATAAGGCAGCCTGCTGCGTTATCCTTGCTTCCGACGGCTATCCGGCAAAGTACGCATCCGGGTTCCCGATTTCCATCCCCAAAGGCCTGAATGCACAGGTATATATCGCCGGTGCAAAGCTCGAAGGGGAAACGCTGTGCACCGCCGGCGGCCGTGTACTCGGCGTAAGCTGCACTGGGGAAACGCTGCGTGAAGCAGTCGACCGGGCCTACGCCGCAGCAGCGCAGGTCCATTTTGAAAACGCCTATTACCGCCGCGATATTGGCCGGCGTGCGCTGGAATGTAAGGGAGGATTTTGATGGTTTACCGTGTATTTGTAGAAAAAAAGCCTGGCCTTGCACATGAGGCCGCCGCGCTTTACGAAGATATCCGCGCATTTCTTGGCATCCGTACGCTGACAGGGCTGCGCCTCGTCAACCGTTATGACGTGGAGCACATTAAACCCGAACTGTTTTCGTCTTGTATCCATACAGTTTTTGCCGAGCCGCAGCTGGATACGGCGTCCCAAACGCTCTCCTGCCAGCCGGGCGACCATGTTTTCGCCGTAGAATATCTGCCTGGCCAGTTCGACCAGCGTGCCGACTCCGCCGCCCAATGTATCCAGATTATCTCCCAGGGCGAACGGCCGGCTGTACGCACTGCCAAGGTCTATATCCTTTCCGGCGCACTAAGCGAAGATGAACTCGGCCGGATTAAAAAATATGTCATCAACCCTGTTGAAAGCCGTGAGGCTGCGCTGGATATGCCAGAGACGTTGGCTATACATTATGAAATCCCGGACTCTGTGCGCACTCTCGACGGCTTTACAGACCTTTCCCGCGAAGCTTTGGAGACTTTTGTAAAAGAGTACGGGCTTGCGATGGATATTGATGACATCGTGTTTTTACAACAGTATTTTGTCCGGGAAAAGCGCGATCCAACGATTACAGAAATCCGGATGATTGATACCTACTGGTCCGATCACTGCCGCCATACAACCTTCCTGACGACCATTGACAAGGTGGATTTTGATGATCCCCTGCTTGAAGCCGCATATAAAGAATATCTTGCTGCACGGCGGGAACTTGGGCGCGAATCGCGTCCGCAGAACCTGATGGATATCGCCACATTGGCGGGCAAAACCCTGCGAAGTCGCGGGCTATTGCCGGATCTTGACGAAAGCGAAGAAATCAATGCCTGCACCGTCAAGATGAAAATTACAGTCGACGGCAAAGAGGAAGACTGGCTTTTGCTGTTTAAAAACGAGACGCATAACCATCCAACGGAGATTGAGCCTTTCGGCGGCGCAGCAACCTGCATCGGCGGCGCAATTCGCGATCCACTTTCGGGGCGCTCCTATGTCTATGCAGCCATGCGCGTCACCGGTGCGGCGGATCCGCTCAAGCCGGTTGAAGAAACAATTCCCGGAAAGCTTCCGCAGCGGAAGCTGGTTACGACCGCCGCTGCCGGATACAGCTCTTACGGTAACCAGATCGGCCTTGCCACCGGCCAGGTTGATGAACTGTATCACCCAGGCTATGCTGCAAAACGTATGGAAATCGGCGCTGTCATCGCCGCTGCACCGCAGGCAAATGTACGCCGTGAACGTCCCGTACCCGGCGACGTCGTCATCCTGCTGGGCGGGCGGACAGGCCGCGATGGTATCGGCGGCGCGACCGGCTCCTCCAAATCCCATACGTTGCAGTCATTGGAAACCTGCGGCGCAGAAGTGCAGAAAGGCAATGCACCTGAGGAGCGTAAGCTCCAACGGCTGTTCCGCAGCGCAGAAGCTTCCCGGATGATTAAGCGCTGCAATGACTTTGGTGCAGGCGGCGTCTCCGTCGCCATCGGCGAGTTGGCGGACGGACTGGATATCGATCTGAATGCCGTTCCCAAAAAGTACGAGGGCTTGGACGGTACAGAACTTGCAATCAGCGAATCACAGGAGCGGATGGCCGTCGTCGTAGCCTCTGAAGACGCGCCCAGGTTCATTACGCTTGCGCACAGTGAAAACCTTGAAGCCAGCATTGTTGCGCGTGTCAAAGAAGACGCACGTCTGACAATGACCTGGAACGGCCGGGTAATCGTTGATATTTCCCGCGAATTTTTGAACTCCAATGGTGCGGAAAAGCATATCTCCATCCAGACTGCTGCACCGGCATCTTATGCAAAGCAAATCCCATCCGATTTTTCCGAAGGCTACCGTGCACTGGCAGGTGATTTGAATGTCTGTTCAAAGCGCGGCCTCTCGGAGCGCTTTGATTCCACAATCGGGGCAGGGACCGTGCTGATGCCGTTTGGCGGACGCTTCCAGCTGACGCCAATTCAGGCAATGGCGCATAAGATATCGACGGAACATGGCGATACGGACGCCTGTTCGCTGATGAGCTGGGGTTATAATCCCTTTATCACAGAAAAAAGCCCCTACCACGGCGCTTATCTGGCGGTAGTTGAGTCGATTTGTAAACTGATTGCAACTGGCGCAGATTTTGAACATGTTTATCTGACCTTCCAGGAGTATTTTGAAAAGCCCGGTCATGACAGCGTACGCTGGGGGAAGCCTATGAGCGCGCTTTTGGGTGCGTTCAAGGCGCAGCTGGATTTCGGCGTCGCTGCAATCGGCGGCAAGGATTCCATGAGCGGTACCTTTGAAAACCTGACCGTCCCACCGACTCTGGTCTCCTTTGCCGTGACCACAGATAAGATCCGCAATATCATTTCCCCGGAATTCAAAGCGGCGGGGCATACCGTGCGCCTGCTGGAAGCGCCGTGTAACGATGCAGGGCTGCCAGACGCATCCGCGTTAATGGAAAACTTCAGGGCGTTGACCGGCCTGATGCGCAAAGGTAAAATCCACAGCGCCTACACCCCCGGTTACGGCGGAATTGCTGAAGCCATAATGAAAATGTGTTTCGGAAATGGCATTGGATTCCAGTATACGGATGTATCGCCGGATGAAATTTTCGGCTACCATTATGGTGCGTTCGTATTTGAATGCGATGCGGATGTCACGCTTGGTTCCCTCCTTGGAAATACAACTGCACAGGCGCAGATTGCATATGGGGACGGCCACCTTGCCCTTGAGGAACTGCTTTCCATTTATGAAGGCAAGCTTGAGCCGGTTTACCCCTGTAATATTGAGCAGGCTGCCCGCAGCATCCCCGCTTTTACCTACAACGCCGCATCTTATCCCGCCCCGGCGTTGAGGACTGCCCGTCCGCGTGTACTGATCCCTGTTTTCCCAGGAACCAACTGCGAATACGATACCGCCAAGGCTTTTGAAGCAGCCGGTGCGGATGCGCGTTGCTTTGTTATCCGGAATCTGAGTGCCGATGATATCGCGCAGAGTGTTAAAAGTTTTTCCGCAAGCATGCGTGACAGTCAGATTATCTTTGTTCCTGGTGGTTTCTCCGCAGGCGACGAACCCGACGGATCTGGAAAATTTATTACGGCCTTTTTCCGCAGCGCCGCAGTGCGGGAGGGTGTTGAAGATCTCCTTGGCCGGCGCGACGGCCTGATGGCGGGGATCTGCAACGGTTTCCAGGCACTGATCAAGCTTGGACTTGTACCCTATGGTAAAATCGTCGATACAGATGCAGAAAGCCCAACCTTAACCTTTAACACGATCGCACGCCATCAGTCGCGTATTGTCCGCGTGCGTGTAGCTTCCAACAAATCCCCCTGGCTGGCTGCCGTCCAGCCCGGCGAAATTTATTCCGTTGCAATTTCCCACGGTGAAGGCCGTTTCCTTGCTTCCGATGCGGCAATTCGTGCGCTTGCTGAAAACGGGCAGATCGCAACGCAGTATGTCGATCTCTCCGGCGAACCCACTGCGGATATCCACTTCAACCCGAATGATTCCGCGTTTGCCATCGAGGGCATCTGCTCTCCGGACGGCCGCGTCTTTGGCAAGATGGGACATACGGAGCGTTGGGGCAGCGGATTATACAAAAATATCCCCGGTGAATTTGATATGCACCTGTTTAAATCGGCGGTTTCCTATTTTAAATAAGCGCAGGCCGGGCATCTGAAGCATTCAGATGCCCGGCCGTACTATATCCATTCGTTCGCTTGAAAATCTGCCTGTCTATGTCTTCTCATCTCAAAAAAATAAAAAACCGGGACAGACTTCTTTTATCCCGGCTTTTATTATTTACTTATGCATTTCCCAAAAGGAAATCCGGCAGAATCTGCATTAACTCGATCGGCAGGCCATCCGGATCCGCAATCCAGAGCTGATAATTTCCATATTTGCCTTTGCGCACAGGCTTTGCTGGCCATCCAGCAGCCTTTACCTGTTTTTCCGCTTCATAAATATCCGGAACTGTCAGGCAAAGATGCATAAAACCAATGCCGGTCGCATGCTTTTCCGCACCCGGTTCCGGTTTGAACAGTTCAATATACTGCCCATCACAGAATTTGACGTAACACATGTTGACCTCGCCGTTTTCGGTGCCTTCAAATACCTTTTTCCCGCCGAGGACACGGCAATAAAAATCAAGCGCGCGGTCAAGATCCGATACATGAACCGCAATATGCCCTATCGATTGAATCATAACTCTCTCCTCTTACCATTTTGCATCTGAGATTTTCGGGGCAAGGCCAAGCGTACGCAGGATGCAGTCAGCCATAATCTCCTGTACCCGGTCAGTCGGATGCAGCCCATCGGACATACATCCCGGCTGGGTCATAAGCTCCTCTATACCGCAGCCTTTATCTGCCATATAACCCAGCACTGTGCCATAACAGTCGGCATAAAGCACATCCTTTTTCCATGCCGCATATTGGATTATATTGACGACATCCTCCATATGGAAAAGCCTTGAAGGGTGCATTTCATTATGGACAGTCGACGGATTTGGGGATATCAAAACCGGGATCGCGCCCTGCGCACGGAAACGGTCAACCATCCCGCACAACCCCTGCTCCAGCTCTTCCCGTCCATGCTCACGTTTACGGTCATTCGCACCGACAAGAATCAGAACGATATCCTCTTTTCCGGAAACCACCTGTCCAAGGCCGGCACAGAGCTGATAAGAATAAATCCCGCTGCAGCCGTGGTTTTCGACATGGGTACCCGGGAATTTTTCAGCAAGATAACGCGAAAGCGTAACCCACCAAGCGTTTGGCGCATACCAACGGGTATACCGGTCATCCCCGCAGACAAGCAGCGTTTCTTCTGTCGGATGTCCTCCGCTGCATCCCATACCCGCGGCGATGCTATCCCCGATGATGTTCACGCTGGCGCCACGCCGGAGAAGTTCCAGAATTTGCGCGCGTTCATTCACAGCCAGCCCTTCCCTTCTTTTCGATTATAGCAAAATCAAATAAAAATACAAGCTTTTTCTCAACTTGAAAGACATAAAAAAGGCCGCAGAAGCGGCCTTTTTGTATAGAATTATTACTCGACGATGGAACCGTCATCCCTATGATCGCCAGGAGCATAACCCGGATAATATTCGCTGCCTTCCCAGCGGCATTTCGGCTCATAGCCAAGCTCTCTGCGGATCTTGGTGATGCTGAACAGACCAACATCTTCCTTGCCGCCCTGGTATTCCGGGATATTTTTGCAGGCTTCTGCAATAGTCGGCCAGTGTTTTGCAGCAAATTCCGCAGTGGATTCCGGATAACGCTTTGCGGTAACAAGGTTAAATACTTCATGCTGGCGCTCGCAGTCCTTATCAAGTGCAAGATGCATAGCATAAGCAATATCACGGGAGTCTACATACTGATATGTATCATCATGGAAACCGTCTTTGTTCTTGTCGGTAACTGGAACATCCACATTAACAGGCTTCGGGACATACGGATTGGAAATGCCAAGCAGGCGGAAAGAAACCGTGCGGTAACCATAAGCATTGCCATAGCATTCAAGCATTTTTTCGTTCAGGCACTTGGACAGAGAATAGGAATCCTGCGGCTGGCAGGGCTGGTTCTCGTCGACCGGGAGGGACGGGATTTCCCACGGCATACCGGAAGCGTTATGGTTAATACCGGTTGCATAATACGAAGAAGCGAAGATCACTTTCTTAACGCCAAGACGGCGGGCCGCCTCAAGCAGATAATAGGTACCGTTCATATTGACGTCCCAGCACAGATCTTCCGGCTCACGCTGATAAACAAAGCGGCCAACTTCGGTTGCATGGGTAATCGCTGCCAGATGCAGAATGCAGTCTGCTTTCGACAGCAAGATTGCACGCATACAATCTTCCAGCGAAGTCAGCTCACCCATAACAAATTTACAGTCTTTCTCCGGCTTCCAGGGGAAGGGCTGCTTGTCCGGTGCAACACGGTCGAGCAGCGTAATATTATACTCGTTGTGAAGCTCATAGTAGCACTGACGGCCCAGCCTGCCGCAGCCGCCGGTGATCAGAACGTTTTTGTAATTTTCGTTCATTTGGGATACCTCCAAGTAATTTGACTCACTTTTTTTATTATAAACGCAGCATAATCAAAAAGCAAGTATTTTTGTATGATATGCCAAAATAGGTATGGCAATATATCGAATTCTTATAGTGGATTTTGTTCAATTTGCCCGGTCGTAAACAGACCCTGCCCGGATTACAGGCAGGGTCTGCGTTTTAACAGACAGTTTAGATCGTTCCATCCCAAGTAGAAACCTGGGTATTGTTGATCTCATCCTGATCGAACCAGCGGGTCGTGACAACCTTACTTTCGGTATAGAAACGGTAACCATCCTTGCCCAAGCAATGCTGATCGCCGAAGAAGGACTGCTTATGCCCGGCAAACGGGAAGAACCCGATCGGTACCGGAATACCAACGTTAACACCGACCATGCCGCCGTCCGTATGGCGGGCAAACTCGCGGGCGTAATAGCCATTCTGGGTAAAAATAACAGAACCGTTGGCGTAAGGATTGGCATTCATAATGCGCAGGCCGTCCTGGAAATCCTTGCAGCGCTTCATACACAGAACCGGTCCGAATACTTCTTCCTGTCCAATGGACATATCTTCACCCACATGGTCAAAGAGGGTCGGTCCGACATAATAACCATCTTCAAAGCCTTCTACTTTGCAATTACGGCCGTCAAGTACCAGCTCAGCGCCCTCTGCAATACCCTTATTGATATCTGCGATAACTTCATCATAGTGGGATTTATAGGTAATCGGGCCAAGCTTGGATGTCTTATCATAAGCCGGGCCAACCTTAATCTGGGAAGCCTGCTTGACAAATTCTTTGACAAATGCATCGGCAATGCTTTCCTGGACAACAACCGCGCTCAAAGCCATGCAGCGCTGGCCGGCGCAGCCATAGGCAGAGTTAATAATACCGGCAACGGTACGGGCAATCGGCGCATCTTCCAGAATGAGCGCATGGTTCTTAGCCTGGGTCAGGCACTGCACGCGTTTACCGGCGGCCGCGGCGCGCTGATAAATCAACTTGCCAACCGGGGTGGAGCCGACAAAGGTAACGCCCTTAACATCCGGATGATCCAGGATCGTATTGATTTCATTTCTGGAGCAGGTCACGATATTGACAACGCCATCCGGCATACCGGCTTCTTTATACAGCTCCGCAATACGCATAGCCGTGCGCGGAGTAAGAGAAGCAGCCTTCAAAACAATGGTATTGCCGCAGGCGACGCAAACAGGGGTCATCCATCCAAACGGGATCATAGCCGGGAAATTGACCGGGACAATGCCGGCAAATACCCCAAGCGGCTCACGGTAAAGAACGGTATCATAGCCCTTGGAAGCGTCCATGGTGCTTTCGCCCTGCATTAAAGACGGAACCTGGCAGGCAAGCTCGGTGCCTTCCTTAGCTTTCAGGACATCGCCTTCTGCTTCAGCCCAAACCTTACCATTCTCAGTAGCGACAAGCATCGTCAGCTCTTCCATATGCTCGATCAGGAGGTCTCGAACCTTGTACAAAATCTGGGAACGCTTAATAGCCGGAGTAGAACTCCATCCCGGGAATGCGGCCTTCGCTGCGGCAATTGCGCCGAGCACTTCTTCGTTGGTGCAGCAGGGCGCCTGCCCGGTGACTTCGCCGGTATTGGGGTTATGCAGGTCGTACCACTTGTCGGTTTTCGACTCCACAAACTGATTGTTGACAAAATACTTCAGTTTTTCCATTGTCTTATCCTCTTTTATTTATTTATCGAAATCATCGATATCGATTTCCGGATGGTACTCATAGCTCGACGGATCTGCAGCCGGTGCATAAAAGCAGGCGACCTTCATAACTTCCGAGCCGGTATTCTTCAGCATGTGCGGCACACCCTTTGGGAACAGCACGGCACTGCCCTCGCGGATATCCTCCACTTCGGTGCCAACCAGCGCGCGGCCCGTGCCGGACATAATATACACCAGCTCCTCGCCGTTTGGATGCAGGTGAGCAGGTGTCACCTTTGCACCCGGCTGAATTTTAATCACGCACATCGAACAAAACTCGGCATGATCCTTTTCCTGCGTAATTACCCAGCGCAGCTTACGGCCGGGCAAATCGAGCTCTTCGATATTATTTTCATTGACGTTAATCATAGCTTAGCCTTTCTCTTATAAAGCGGATTCCACACGTTTTGCAATACCATCGGCATTGAGATCAAACGCGGCGGAAAGCTGCGCATAAGTCCCGGAATGAACAAACTGCGCGTTCCCATCCTTATCCAGCATGTTAATCGCTTCAATCCGGGAAGGATCGACGCTTAATCCGGCTTTAAGCAGGATATGCGGTAAGCGGGAGGCTATCAGGCCATTGTTCTGCTCGGCAAGAATAAGCTTGGCGCCGGACTTGTACAGTTCGCAAAGGCCGGCTTCATCGATTGACGGCATATCAACAACCTTCACAGCAATGCCCTTATCTGCAAGCTTTTCGGCTGCATCAAGCGCTTCGAAAACGCCGCGGCCATAGCTGACGATGGCTGCCTTCGCGTTCTCGGCATCACGGACAGTATAGCTCTTTCCATACTCAAACTTGAAATCCGCCGGGTAAATCGTCCTGGATGCTTTGCGAAGCATGCGCAGATAAACAAGGCCGCGGTTGCCGTCGGCGATCCATTTCATAATTGCCAGGAGCTGCCCGGCATCGCAGGCTGTAATGACTTTTACATGCGCCATCTGCGAGAAGAAAAGCAGGTCGTCGTTGCCCATATGGGTTGCGCCGTTGGTTTGTGTATCCATATCCGCTGCTGTTGCAAGGAAAGTGATATCCAGCCCATGCCCTTCGGACAGCCAGCCGTCTTCGCGTTCGATCGCTTCCAAACGCTCCTGATAGCTGACCGCGATACGCCGCATGACGCGCCAGTCAAAGAAGGGGCAGAACGTCGAAGTCCACACATTGGAGCCTGCAGCGGCAAAAGCTTCGGCGATATTCATCATGTTTGCTTCCGCAATACCAACATTCAACGCGCGGGTCTTATCCACTGCGGCTACGCCGGCATACAACCCGGAAGTGGAAGACAAGTCGGAGTCAATGCTTACAATACGCTTGTCCTCCGCAAAAACCTTCATTGCTGCGGTGATAATATCTGATCCCTGGACATCCTTGCCAAGTTCAATTTTGGGAAGCTTTGCTTCATCATAGCGGATTTTTTTGCAACGCGGTGCAGCACGGCGAACCTTCGCTTCAAGTTTACCTGCGCCCACAGCCTTCAGTGCACCGCACGCAGCAAAGTCCAGGGTAAAGTTCATTTCCCTTGCCAGCCTGGCAATTTCAGTTTTGCAGGGTGCACAGTCAAGCGCGTTATAGAAAGCAGCAAAAGCCGCCTCTCTGTCTGCACGGCGGGCAGCCTGCGCAGCAATTTCCTGTTGACCGAGCGCTGGAGAAACGGTGATTTTATGGCCGTTGACCGCGGCGGAGAAACTGCCGAAGCCCTTGGTTGAATTGCAGACGATGGCACAAGGACGGCCGTCGCGTTCATTCTTAAACTTTGCAAACGCATCGAGAACCGGCTCATACTCGGTAGCATTGGCCACAATAACACGGAAGCCGAAGCCTTCGAGTTTTGCTGCAATGTCAGAGGAAACGATCATCTTGGAAACATTGTCAAGCTGGCCATTATTCTGATCGACGATAACACAGTAGTTATCGAGCTTCTGATCCGCAGCATACATCAGCGCTTCCCAAACGCCGCCTTCCTGCATTTCGCCATCGCCGAGCATAGTATATACATCATTTTTCGGATTTTTTTTGCCGATCATTGCAAATCCAACCGCCGCGCTGACGCCCTGTCCAAGGGGGCCGGTCGAAATCTGGACGCCCGGCAAAATCGGGCCGGGATGTCCGTTTAAAATGCTCTCATAGGAACGGGAGTTTTTCAAAAGCGAGGGGTCAAAATAGCCCTTATCGCAGTAAACAGACGCCATCGCGGCTACGGCGTGGCCTTTGCTCATGACAAACTGATCCTGCCCGGGCGCTGTAGGATTCTCAACGTCTATACGGATAATACCGCCATAATACAAATTCACAAGGGGAAGGATCGCAGAAAACGCGCCGCCGGAATGCAAGCCCTTGTCTACTGCATCGAGACCCTGCTGCAGCGTAAGAATCCGGATGTCGGAGTCCTTGATTTCCAGCAGTTTGAGCAACCCTTCTTTTACTGCCGGCTTATCGAATATAATCTTTTCCACAGTATTCGTATCCTTTCAATATACGCAACCTTTGCCCGATATCGCACGTTTTGCGGCAGTTATAGCCTGCCGCAAAACGTTTTTTTGATAAAATTTTCTTTATTTGTCCAGCGTCAGGACCGGGCCGCCCTTCGCGTTTGGGTCCTTGATAATCCGTTCAAGGATATCGCCGATGCCATTGCCTGGGATGTTGGAATACATCGGCACGCAGGTCGGATATTCCTCCGTGGAGAACCATGTATAAGCGTCCGGATAGAACTCAGCCATCTTCTTTGCGCAATCGCCATAAATAATGACCGGGCCCTTAACATCCTTGACATACGGCTCAAACTGCAGGCCGGTAAAGATCGTAACCGGGCACGGCAGCTTATCCAGCAAACCATTGACATAGGCAGCGTCAAGGCCCATGCGAACCATCACGCGGCAGCCAGGTTCACAGGCAGAGCCAACGATGATATTGACATTCTTAAACTTCCCGCACAGGACTGTGTCCTGACGCTTAAACTTACGGGAAACGGAATCCACCGGTACACCCTTGAGCTCAATTTCGTCTGGATTGTTGGTGCCGAGACCATCAAACGCGCCCAGGACGGTAGACGGCAGATTACCCGGGTTTTCCCACTGCATCAGCATTTCTGCGACCGTATCAATCGCAACTGGATCGGAGCCGCCGTAGGTAGTATTCCAGTCGGTGATGCGGTCATCCGGATACGGGCTGAACGGCCCGTTGCCCTGACAGGTCCACAGCGAGTCTACAATAAACCAGTCCGGCTTTGCAGCGGCGGTCAGATTGCAGATTTTCTGATAAATATCGTCTCTGTGACATGCGCTCATCCACTTATAATCCGGGCAAAGACCAAACTGCAGCTTTAATGCATTTGTAAGGCCGGTATGGATATGCACTTTCATCTTCGGCAGGCCGATATAAACATCAGCGTCCTTAACAACCTTCGGGAAGGGGAAATCCGCGTAGGACACCGGACGGTTCATATGATGCATTTCAAACTCAGTCTTCTCCAGCGCAACAAGTTCCGCGCCGGTACGGTCTGCAACCGCCTTCAGCCCACAGACCTCAAAGCATTTCATAGTATCCTGCCCAAGCGCACAACGCTCGCCGACCTGAACTTTTTTCGGACCCTGCTCCTGTACCAGCTCAATCAGAGCCTCGAGCATACGCGGGTCCGTTGTAAACCCATTTTCCGGCGGAGATGTGTTTACAGTATTGACCTTAATGAAAACAACGTCGCCCTTATGTACGATATTCGCCATACCGCCGCGGGTATCGTCCGCAACCTGACGGATCATCGCTTTAATCTTTTCTACATGCTCATGCGTATAGTTTGCGGGAGTACCAAGGTACTCGTCGCTGTGGGCAATAGAAACAATGGATTTAGCCATACGAAAACCTCCCTTATATTATAAGCCGCTTTCGCAGCATATCAATCGATTTTAAGCCATATAGCCGTGCTTCTGGAGATAAAGATGATTGCGATGCACCGCTTCCTCTGCGGTCAATGGCATAGCATTCGTTCCATCCAGTTCTACCATAACATGGCCGTCGTAATCCTTGTCCTCCAGGAATTTCAATATACCAAGAAGGTCCACGACGCCATCGCCAAGCACGCAATAATTCACGTAGCCGGTTGCGTCGATTTCCTTACCGACATCGTTAAAGTTAAAATAAGTCTCGCCTTCCAGTGGTTTGACCTGACTGCGGTCGAACTCGCATTTTCCGCCATAGTCTTTGAAATGGAAATGTTCGATCAGCGAATCAAATGCCCGCATAATTTCCAGCGGATTCCCACCGCCCTTTGCGATCTGTCCGATATCCGGCGCAAACCCGACATATTTCGGATCGATTCTTTGGAAGAAATCCATAATTTCAGGCTGTGTCTCAATCGGCGTGCCAGTATGGGGATGGAAACAAAGACGGATACCAATATCCTGCAGCACCTTTCCGGATTCATTGACAATTTCCACAATATCATCACGGTGGTCGAAATAGTTATACTTTCTGCGGTCAATGATATTACCGCCGAAAGCCGCATGGGTGCCGCCCTTCTTCACAAGTATTTCACCAAAACGCTTCATTTTTTCAAACTCCGCCTGGCGATTGTCCTTTTCCAGGATATCATGGGAAAAATAGGCAGACCAAAGGGGAATGTTATACTCTTCAAAAATATCCAATTTACCCTGCGCTTCAATTTTCGGCAGGGTCCATGCAAACAGTTCAATGCCGCCGAAACCTTCTGCGGCGATCGTCTTTACCGTTGCGAGATAATCATCGTCGCTGGGCCAGGTAATACCGGTGTGACCGATTTTCAATTTGCTCATGGTAATCTCCTTGTCCTTAAATTTCATGCGGCAAACGCCGTGTATCGTCAGACCCCGCAAGCGGAGTCTGACGATACCAGATTATAGAAAATACGGGATTTATTTCTTCTCGTACTCTTCGTTCGTGTAATCGACGGTGCCCTTCTTCCAGTCATAAAGCGGCTCATAACCGAGCAGCTTGCGGGCCTTTTCAATGGAGAACAGGCCGTCATAACCCTTAATGCCCTTAACCATATCACCATATGCCGGATACTTTGCGCCGTATGCAACTGCGGTCTCGCAGTCGAAGTGCGTGCAGGACCAGACATGGAACGCCTCAAACGCATTGGGCAGTTCATCGAACTTCTCAATTGCAAGACCGATGAAGCGGGCGATATCACGGGAATCGACATGCTCTTCAAAGCCGCCGTCAAGATAGCCGTTCTTGTTCTGGGTCGGGCAGCCAACCGGGAACTTATAGACAAACTTTGCAAACGGAGCGTCGTGATAGAAAACGCCCATCAGGCGCATAGCGATGCAGCGCATATCATAGGAGCGGCAGAACGCCTTCATCATCTCTTCGCCGAAATATTTGGACATGGAGTAGGTGTCGCCCGGCTCCATCGGATGATCCTCGGTAATCGGCAGGGAGTTGATCGTAATCGGACGGCCGCCAATCTGGCCGGCCTGGCCATAGGCATAGTAAGAGGAAGCGCCGATGCAATACTTAACATCCATACGGCGGCAGGCGTCGAGGACATAATAAGTACCCATGGTGTTTACCTTCATGCAGGTATCTTCTTCCATTCTCCACATGGAATTTCTGCCGGAGGGCGCCGGGCCGAGGTCTCTATCTTCAAAAGGACGCTGCAGCTCGGTGCTGCCGGTAATCGCGCCAAGGTGGACAACGAGGTCAGCCTGTGCAAAGGCAATTGCTTTTACCAGCTCGCCACAATTCAGCAGATCAGCCTTGATAAAGGGGATCTTCGCCTTAACATTTGCAGATTCCCTATTTGGAGCCACAATGTCGGTTGCCGCAACATTATAGCCCAGTTCCTTGAGGTAAGGGCAAACATAGTTGCCGAGTCTGCCGGCACCGCCGGTTACGAGGATGTTTTTGATCTGTGCCATGCTCAATAGTCTCCTTTTATCCTAGTATTTTATTATGCCTTTTGGCTTAATAATCAAATTTCTCGGTTCCGTCCCACTTAATCGGATATTTATCCGGCTCGTTGCGCCAGGAGTAAGCCGGTTCATACCCAAGGAGCCTTCTTGCCTTCTCAATCGAAAAAAGGCCCTCATGCCCCTTCAAATTCTTAGTCAGATGGCGAAGCTTGGGATACAGCTTACTATAGAAATCCGCACTTTCCGGTACAAAATGGGTGTCTGTCCACACATTGAAAGCTTCAAATTTATTCGGAAGCTTATCCAGATTTTCAAACACAAGGCCGACAAAGCGGGCGATATCGCGCGCATCGGCATATTCATAAATCGTACCGGTCATAACCGCTTCATAATCGGACTTTGGGATCACATAATCACGGCCGAGAACATGGACGCGATTGGATGCGGCATAGTTGTGGTAATAAACCCCCAACAGGCGCATAGCAATGCAGTTCATATCATAGGCACGGGCAAATGACTGCATGGTTATCTCATTCAGAAGCTTGGACAGGCTATAAGTATCCTCCGGTTCGCACGGATGATCCTCGGTAATCGGGATCGTCTGCGGGACAAAATCATTACCGCTAATCCGCGAACCCATGCCATAGACAAAAAAGCTTGATGCCGCGACGACAGTCTTTACACCCACCCGGCGGCAGGCGTCAAGGACATAAAAGGTTCCCATCGTATTGTCGCGCATCGTATAATCTTCTTCGCAGCGGCCATAACTGTAGCGGCGGCCTTCTTTTGCATAGCCGCGCCAGGAGTTATCTTCAAACATGGGCTGAAGCTCAGAGCTTCCGGGGATTGCCCCCAGATGCACAACCGCATCCGCCTGCACAAGCAGGAGCGCTTTGAGAATATCGCCGATATTCAGCAGGTCCACTTTAATAAAAGGGATCCCAGCCTCGACATTCGGCGTACCAGGCTTGGGGGGGACAATATCGCAGGAAGCGACATTATAGCCAAGCCCTTTAAGATAGGGACAGACAAAGCTGCCAAGGCGGCCGGAGCCACCGGTTACCAATATATTACGAATCATGTGGCCTCCCTGCGTTGCAGCGGTAAAAAACCGCCTGTTTTTATCCGTTCGGGTCAGCGCTTTTTTACATAATCCTTGATAAACTCGAGGCTTTCCTCACAGGCGCGGCGATAATATGCGCCCATATCAGCTGCGTTTTCCTGTGCAACCTGGCGTCCAAACCAACCAAGCTCGACGATCAACTGCAGGCCGTCGCGAACCGGGCTGTTTTCCAACAGGGCGTCCAGCACACGCGGGATATCCACATTCCCCTGGCCAACAGCACATCCGACGGCGATCATTGGGCCATCCGGGCCATTGAAAGGGCTGTCGATAATTTTCGTATCCTTAATGTGCGTAATCAAGGCCCATTTGGAAAGATATGGGATATCCTCGTTTGCATCACAGTTGACATAAAATGCATTTGCCGTATCATAACATGAGCCCACACAGGGAGAATTCACTTTTGCAAAGACTGAAGCCAATTCACAGCCTTTAAAATCAAGATGGTTCTCCAGCCCGTAATGCAGGCCGTATTTTTCGAGGATCGGCGCGGCCAGGCAAAGGTTTTCCGTCAGACGGGAAAGCTGCTCATCACGCGTCATACCTGGCGTCTTGTTCCAGCGCGAGGTTTCCCGGCGAAGGCGGCCATACCCATTTTTCAAAACCCTGGCGCCCAGCGTATACTTGGTAAACTCAAGCGTTTTGCACAGTTCTTCTTCGGCGCGGTTCTTTTCCGGGCCGGCCAATTCAAACACGCAGCGCGGCATTTGTCCAACGCCTTCGAAGCCATACTGGTGCATCAGGCCAATGAATTCCTTCATCTGCTCTTCTCCGAGTCCCATCGGTACACCCGGGAAAACCTCGCATCCCATACGGTGTGCCTGCGCCATTTGCCACTTAAGCTTTTCAAAACGATCCTCGATCGTCGGAGGCGCAGGATATGCGCCTCCGACAAAACCGAGTTTTACATTATTCTTATAGGATATCATTATGTACCTTATTTAATGGTAACGTAATCCTGGAGCCACTTAATGCTTTCACGGGTCTTCTGGCGGTTATACTCATCCATGTCCGGATTGGCATCATGACAAGCCTTGCCATACCAACCGCTTTCGAAGATCAGATGGATGCCGTCCTTCATCGGGCTGTTTTCAAGAATCGCATCCACTGCCGCACGTACATCAACATTGCCTTCGCCAAGGCCGCAGCCAACTGCAATCATCGGGCCGTCCGGGCCATTGAAGGGACTGTCAACGATCTTGGTATCCTTGATGTGCGTGGTTATCGCCCACTTGGACAGGTAAGGGATATCATCGTTGGCATCACAGTTAACAAAGAAACCGTTAGCCGTGTCATAAGCCGAACCAATATGCGTTACGCCGGCAGTACGGAAGATATAGTCAAATTCGCTTCCCTTGAAGTCAAGATGGTTTTCAATTGCATAATAGATGCCATATTTTGCAAGGATCGGATCCGCGATTTTGAAGCACTCAATAAGGTTTTCCATCTGCATTTTGCCGGTCATTTCCGGGTCACGGTTCCAACGGGAGAACGCATAGCACAGACGGCCGTAACCGCCACGGGTAATCTTAATCCCGTCGTTTACGGTTTTTTCGCAAAACGCTTCCAGGTCTTCCTTTGCCTTGACGGCGTCGACCGGCTGGCCGCGGAAGCTCATCTTATCCCAGCCGTTGAGCTGGAAGATCGCCGGAATCATATAGCCTTCCGACTCGATTTCATATTTTGCCTTCAGCTCGTTGAGCGCCTTGACCTCGTCTTCGGTCATGCCCATCGGGCGGAAATTGAAAAGGCTGCAGCCCAGCTCGTGGGTTGCTTCCATCTGCCATTTGGCTTTTTCAAACGGAGTCGTCAATTCCTTGGGAGCCGGATACGTAAAACCCTGGAAACCAAATTTTGCATTGTTCTTGTACGCCATAACTATTTTGCCTTCCTTTATATTAATTTATTTAATGGTAATGTAGTCCTTCAGCCATTCCATGGACTCGCGGCACTTCATGCGATTATACGCATCCATATCCGGGTTGGCGTCGTGAACTGCTTTTCCATACCATCCGCTCTCAAAAATAAGATGGATACCGTCGCGCATCGGGCTGTTCGCAAAAATCGCTTCCAGCGCCGCAGGCAAGTCAACATTGCCTTCGCCAAGACCGCAGCCGACCGCAATCATCGGACCATCCGGGCCGTTAAATGGGCTGTCAACAATCTTTGTATCTTTGATATGCGTAGTAATCGCCCACTTGGACAGGTAAGGGATATCGTCGTTGGCATCGCAGTTTACATAGAAGCCATTGGCGGTATCATACGCAGAGCCAATACGCTTCACGCCCGCTGTGCGGAACATGTAATCAAATTCGCAGCCTTTGAAGTCAAGGTGGTTTTCCTGGGCAAAATACAGCCCGTATTTTTCAAGTATCGGATCCGCGATCTTATAGCATTCGATAAGGTTTTCCATCTGCATTTTCCCGGTCATTTCCGGATCGCGATTCCAACGGGAAAACGGATAGCACAAACGCCCATATGCACCGCGGACGATTATATTCCCAGCCGCCTTCATTTTTTCGCAGTGCGCTTCAAAATCTTCCAACGCCTTAATCTTGTCAACCGTCTCTCCGTTGCGCGCCATTTTCTGCCATCCTGCCAACTGGAAAACGGCAGGCGTCATAAACCCTTCCGACTCGAGCCCATATTTCGCTTTAAGTTCTTCGATCTGCTTAACTTCGTCCTCACTCATCCCAAAAGTGAAGACGCCCGCAAGCGTACAACCGATTTCATGTGCAAAATCAAGCTGCCACTTTGCTTTTTCAAACGGGGTTTTGTACTCCTTCGGTGCCGGAGCTGTAAAACCTACGAATCCGATTTTTGCATTGTTCCTAAACGCCATATCCTTACACCTCGTACAAAATGTATTTAGATAAACCGTACAGGGCTCAAATGCCCATACAAGCTGATCTTGAAAAGAATGCCGCCGTTTCGCGGAATAGAAGTGCTACAGGACGCGAAAAACAGATCTATGATTATGCAGATACGCTTGAAAAACAGCATTATGCATTGTTAAAAACGCATATAATTCAGGACATAAATATCCTCCAATCCTGCTGTTATTTTAGCATGTCCGTTTTTCAGTGTCAAGCTTTATGCAACTTGTCCCGTTATGCCTAAAAAACATAACCCTTTTATTTTCAAACTGCACATAATTTTTCCATAAAGGTTTTACAGCATATTTACCAAATTTTTGCAGCCTGTTTTTGTTATATACACCAAATCCCGCTCCGGATGCTGTATGATTATTCTTGTCAGGAAGACAAGCCTGACAAACCGCAAAAAGACAGGGGGGTGTCAGAGAAACAAATCTTTTTACACAACGGAAATCAGAAAAAGGAGGTTATTTTCAATGAAAAGCAAGCGCCTTGCCTCATTTATACTCTGTGTCCTGATGCTGCTTGGAACACTGGCTGCCTGCGGTACGGACAATTCAGGCAAGAATACGCAAAACGGTGAAGGCGGCCTTTTGGATAGCGATGCAGACTCCGGCGAGAAAAACCGGGACAACCAGGATACGCCTACCGGCGGGGAGCAGGACACAGACGAATCAGATCCTGGGGAAAATACGGGAGATCCCGATCCAGATAAGCAGGATGGTGAGATCCAATATACGCAGCTTGTCGCCAAAGTCGGCAGTATAGAAGACGGTGTCTACACGTTGCTGGGCTATGAAAGCGATGCAGATTATGAAACTCTGAACTGGGCACAGTTTGACGCCGCAGCCTTCACAGAAGGCACGCAGACCTATCAGATGCTGCCGGACACAAGCTGTAAAATCTATACTTACAACGACTCCGGAGAAGCCATTGAAGCCACAGCCGGCGACATAGCCCAGGACTGCTTCCTCCGAATCCAATACGGCAGCACAGCACAGGAAGAAGACACGCAGGGAAATACGCTTTATATACTGGCCTATGAAATCTATATTCTCCCAGCAGGAGGTGAAGCCGCATAGCGAAAATGAATATCTAACCAAACAGCCAACCCCCGCAGACTGATGTAAAATCGGCCTGCGGGGTATTTTGCTTTTATTCAGACAAAAGCCCCACCTCAGAAAAAATCCGGAAGACATACATCTTCCGGGTTGACAAAAGCGTCCGCGTTCTTTTTTTCAGATTTCCTCCTGGCCGGAAGCTCCAAACAATGGCAGGGAACCCCGAGGTTTCCCAGAGCACGCAAAACCAGCAGGCCTTCTTATTTTGCCGCAAAGGTATCCGGAAAAATAAGATCATTATTCCTCAAAATCCGCTTATATAATTTATCCTATTTGTTTGCTGCGCAATCATATCTCCTGTACAAAAGCCACGCCCACCGGAAACACAGTCAGATACCGCGGCACAGGCACTATAATTCAATAAAGCAGATATTCAAATCTACGCTGCCTTCAATTCCGGCGACCGTACCTTCATTGGTATACTGCCAGATATCAAAACGGTAGTAAAAAATCGGGGTTTGCGCGTAACCGGCAAACCAGATGGGGTAATCTGCCAGCTCGCCCAGGTTCAGCAGGTAATATCCCTGATAGGCATTCGTATAAATCATGGCGTCAAACTTTTTTGACACCGCTTTGCAAAACGCCAGCGTACAGGCGGTCAGGGTATCCCGGTCTATATCATCCGCACGGGCATTTTCTTCCCCGATCGTCTCCCAGTCAAAGACAACCGGCAAGTCAAGTTTTAGGCCTTTGAGCGCATCGAGCGTAAAATCCGCTTCTTCTTTCGCTTCTTCGACGCTGACTGCCTGAGAGAAAAAATAGGCGCCTACCTTCAGCCCCGCAGCACGGGCTCCGGCATAATTTTCAGCAAAGCGCTCATCCAGATAAATTTCGCCCCTGGTGTATCCGCGATAGCCGACCCGGATCATAGCAAACTCTATGCCGTCGGCAGCAACCGCTTCCCAGTCGATTTGCCCGTTGTGCTGCGAAACGTCAATACCGGCGCTGGATTTGACGCTCCCCGAAAGGTAACGCTTCCGCTCCCCGACCGTTACAAAGCTCGACGTGCTGATCGTACTGGCAGGATAATCCGGGTCAACCTCAATTGCACTGTCCCAGAGATAAATATACTGTTTTTGCGGTTCAGACGTCTGCGATGGTTCTTTTTTTAAAAACACGACAAGCAGTACAATGAATGCGGCCACAAAACACAAGCCTGCCGCGATCCCCGCGATCCGCCGGCGCATAACACGGCGGCGCAGCTGCTCCCTCCGGGCAATGCGTCTGCCCAACTCAGGGCTGATACGCGAGCGGTTTTCCCCAGACTCTTTCGGATTCATCGGCATAAGAAATTCGCCCGCTTGTAAGTATACAGCAGACAGGGAAGCGCACGGCCGGGTTCGCGGCCTGTCAGCTTTCCGTCTAAATAAGCCTGCGCGCCTTCAATCAGATCCGGTAGAATCTGCGCGTCCACGCAAAGCTGCGCATGTGACGCAAGGACCGTATCAAACCGTTCCCGCATTGCATCCAGTTTCCGTATGGACGCCAGATATGCAGCCATGTTGCGGCCGGCGCCAAACATAAAAATTGCGCCCGTCTGTATACTGTCCCCTCCAATAAGCACGCGCCGGTCTGCGTCCAGCAGAGCGATACTTCCCGGCGTATGGCCAGGGATCAGGACTACTTCCAGACAATAATCCCCATAACACAGCCGGGTACCCTCCCATATAGGCGCGATCCTGGCAAAGACTGCGTTTACATCCGCACCGGACGCCTCCAATTTCTGTGCATAATAATCATATTCAGCCGGATGCAGAAGGATTTTATCGAACTGCGCATCACAGCCGGTATGATCCCCATCGGTATGGGTATGCAGCAATGTGACCGGCAGATCCGTCAGCACGCGCACCTGTTCCAAAAGCTTACCCCGGCCAAAGCCCGAATCGATCAGCAGCGCATCCGATTCCCCCAGGATCAGGAAACTGCGCACGCCGCCCTCATCAATAGCATAAAACCCGGGAAACGGCTGTTCGACAGTATAGGGAGCAATATTTTTCATACTTTTCTCCTTTGCATCATGTTGAGTTCTTATATTCTACCGCATATTCCGTACTTTTGCAAGATCCCCCCTCAGCGCAGCCACGCAAGGCTGGAATCCGTCGTCAGATTTGCGAGCCCATAGAACACACATACGGTCTGTGCACCAGTCTGCCCAACAAGCCGGGAAACCGCGTCTTTATAATAACGCAGGTCAACCAGATATATATCCTGATAATGCCGCGAAAGGAAGCCCGCCGCACAGTGCGCAAAGGAATCCTTGATCAGTATAAGCGTTCCCTCCGGCGCCGCATCGTTATGCAGCTTCGTCAGGGCATGGTTCCCGTCAAGATAGACCGGGTACTTATCTTCATTTTCCAGATGCTCCGTAAAGAAGATTCCGGAATGTATGGTTTGGGTCTCCGGAATTTCCACGCTGACCTCCTGGTCCCCCTCCCAACGCCATAGTTCAATCTCGTCGGCGGCATGCAGCCAATAACCGGAAGCCGACCAGGCCGTTCCATAAAAATCCCCATAACGTTCCACAACAAAACTTTCCCTGGCAAAAGGATCCAGCCCAAGCGCTGAACAAAGCGCTTCATAAACCCTGTATGAACCCGCCGAGGTCAGGTGATGGTCTGTTTTATAATACAGCGTTTCCGTTTCATGCGCCTTTTCCAACGCAGCCGCCGCATCAATATACTGCGCGGCAGACAACGCCTCCCCGGTTTGCGCAAGCAGCTCGCCGTCGCGGTACTCCGGCGCAAATACAGGCAGCGCTTCATCGTAAATATATGCGCTTTCCGGAACTGCCAACAAGAAAGTCTGCACAGGGCTCTGCAAGGCAAACGCTTCTACAGCTGCCAGATTCGCTTCCAGGCGGGAAATATCATAGGCCGCCGGCGCGGCAAACATGCGCCCGTTTTTTCCCAGCAGTACGCCCTGCGCCGTATTCCTGCCGCACAGCAGATCAAAATATGCGCACACGCCCACAAAAAAATCCCGGAACGGGAATTGATCCGCAGCCCAGGTTTCCAGCTTTTGTGAAAGCTGCGCAGATTTGAGAACCTCCGCATCAACTTGGGGGGCAGTGGTCAGGTAGCGTTTTTCCCGGGAAGAATAGTTTTTTGGCGCAGCTATCAGCAGCATAGCAGAAAGTGTGAAAAGGGCCGTCAGGAACAGGACGCCCGGCAGGATTCTACGTTTCATCTCGAGCCCCCTTAAAACCGGAAATACAAGAATGGATTATAACTGTTATACACCAGCGCAGCCGTTGCAAGAAGCATAACCACCGCAACGCAAACACATTCCAACGCCGTTTTCAGACGTGCGTTCCGGATGCGGCAATACAAGGTCCGCGCGCAAGGCGTAGACGCAAATGCCGCCACGGCAAAAAGCGGCAGATAAGCCGTAAGCTGCGCGGCAGCATCCTGGGACAACAGGCCGCAGGCTCCGCCAAGCCCATCAAGATAGCCGCCCAGCGCCGGCATACTGTCAAATGCAAAGATAATCCATCCAAACAGTACGGCAGCCAGCGTATAGATGCGTCCCAGGACAGGGCGCCGGCCGGCAGCGATTTTTTTCATCAGGAATTTTTCCAGAATCAGCAGCAGGCCATAATAAGCGCCCCAAAGCACAAAATTCCAGCTTGCCCCATGCCACAGCCCGGTTAAGAGCCAGACCACAGCCAGGTTCAGCGCCTGCCTCCATCGTGCACAGCGGTTCCCTCCCAGTGGGATATACACATATTCGCGGAACCACGTCCCAAGGGAGATATGCCAGCGCCGCCAAAATTCGGTGATGCTTTTGGATATATAAGGATAGTTGAAGTTTTCAAGAAACTCAAAGCCAAAAATACGGCCAAGCCCGCGCGCCATATCGGAATAGCCGGAAAAGTCAAAATAAAGCTGGAAGGAATAGGCAAAAGCCGCGCCTAACGCCCCGAATGTCCCGCCAAAGCCTTCAAGTGCCGAAAGGGCCTCCCAAAGCTCCCCCATTGCGTTGGCGATGAGCACCTTTTTTGCCAGGCCACAGACAAAAAGCAGGGATCCGGAAGAAATTTTCTCCATACTTTCCCCGCGTCTGTCCAATTGTCCGGCTATATCCCGATAACGCACAATCGGGCCCGCAATAAGCTGCGGAAACAGGGCGACATAGTTGCCGAACGCGAGGATGTTCTTTTGACCGGGGACTTCCCGCCGGTAAACATCGATCAGATAGCTCATCGTCTGAAACGTATAAAAAGAAATCCCAACCGGCAACGGGATGGAAATTTGGGGCAAAGCTGAAAAAACGGGTATCTTGGAAAGGATACCCACAAAAAAACCGGCATATTTAAAGACACATAAAAGCGCCAGATCCAAGACAATCCCGCAGGCCAGCGCGGCTTTGCGCCGGCCGGATCGTGCAGAGGGACGGTCAATCAAACGGCCAAAGCAATAGTTGACCGCAATGGAGCCTAGCATCAGAACAATATAAACCGGTTCACCGCAGAAATAAAACAACAGGTTCGCAGCAAGCAGAAACGCATTGCGCATCCGCCGCGGAAGCAGATAATACAGCGCAATCGCCGCGGCGAGATAAACATACAAAAACACAAGGCTGGAAAATACCATCAGACACTTTCCCTCCCGTTTTTATTGAAAGTGGGCCTCGTAAAGCTCGTTCATCTGCTCATGCTTGGAGGAGACAAACAAACTGACATACTGGCCATGGCGCACGATATGGCACTTTTGCGCAATTTCGTAGCTTTCCGGGTCATAGCTCTTGCTTTGATTCATAACCTGTGCAAGGCGGGAGGCAAGGCATTGTTCCACGCGCCCTGCGCTCTCCTCTGATACAGCTTTTATCATCAGAATTTCATCCGGGAAAATCCCATTCATGGTAATGCAGCAGGCCGCTTCTTCCACATCCGCAGAATCAATCCCATACAGGGCCGTCAAATTGACCGTATCCACAGGGATTTGGCCTGTAATATCTGTTTCCTCCAGAATCTCATCCAAAATATCAGCAAGCGGAACATCCGGCGTCTGGGATTTCGCATTGCATGCACATAATGCAAGCAGCATCAGAAAGACGAAGGGCATCAGCTTTTTCATAACACGCTCCTATTCCCGGCTGTCCGCGCAGCCTGCTTTCATTCTAGTTGCATTTCAAATCCATTTTATGATATGGGAAAAAACATGCTGTCCGCAATCTAAGCGGTATGCGTATATAAATAATCAACCCAAGCGGCACAACCAGCATAAGTAAAGTGAATACCCATGCCTTTCCCGCCTTCGCTCACCGGGTCTCCGCAGTAAGCGGCCGGGAGATTCCCATTTTCATCACATACAGCCTCATATACGTTGATAAAATAATGCTCGTTTTCCACACAGTAAGCAGCAAGTTTGGTATTAAAGGCCGCAATAATATCATTGTTTAAATACGAAGTCTCCGAATTTTCCATCCTGGGCGTTACCGATTCAAAATAAAAAACTGCATCCGGGTTTTTTTCAAGGATCCGTGAAACCAGGGTTTCTACGTTCTCCAATGTCCGGGTGTAATTGCCATTTGAAATATCATTCATTCCCAGCATAATGTAAATCTTTTTCGCGCCCATCTGGGCAATTGCATCTTCTAAAAGCATCTCTTCCCCGTTATATGCCGGATGAATGGACGAATCCGACAGCGCAGAAACTGCGTGCCGGTAGCTGAAACTCCCGGCTGTCAGGAACTGCGCCTTGCCAAGGAAATCAGGATCTTCCGCCCGCATTGCCAGCGTATAATATTGCAGCATCAGGCTGACCGAATCCCCGATGAACACGGCGTCATCAAAATAAGCGTCGTCCACGCGTTCCCCTTGTGCAACTGCGCCATAGATCTGCGGCGGATCCGGTTGATCCGGCATGTCCTCTTCTGGGGGAAGGCCGGCGTCCGGCTTGTCTGACGTATCAGGTTCCGGGTCCAGCTCGACCGGCTTGGCAGGAATAATCGTTTGATCCGGAATGGCAGGATCCTTCTGGATAACATCTTCCCTCCCGGCAAGATCAGACCCGGCGTCGGCTTTGATTTCATGATCTGGGGCATTGCCCCCCATACTCTCCATAATATCCTGCCAAACCGATTGCAGCTGTACACAGCCTGTAAAACAGGATAAAAACAGGCCCGTGCTCAAAAAAAGCGCCGCACAGGCTTTCCATTTATATCGAAAAGACATATGGTCTCCATTCCTTCGTAATCGCTCAAATTCCAGGTTGACATAAACAAAGTTGACATATTCTGAATTGATTATATAATATCCATTCGACGGTTTTCAAGAGGGAATCACAAATTTTGACATGGAAAAAGCACCCCTCCCCAGCACCTTTATGCATTTTTTACCCATCGCATGCATGGCCCGGCAAACAATTTGCAGGGCAGAATGAATATTAATATAAATTTGATTCATTTTCCTTTTTTTCTTATATAGTCTTAAAAAATCCGAATTATTTCAATTTATTGCTTGATTTTCTTTAGATATCTCTATTTTTCTCTTAATATCTTTCAATTTTACATTCTAATCCTGAGTGAGAAAAAAACAGAAAAATTCTTAAAGCGCGACTCTTTGCGGCATTTTTTCCATTTCTCACTTCTGTTTTATTGACGGAGAAAATGAAATAAAAATTTCAGGCCTCTTGAAATCCCTGAATACTCTATTCAATTGTAAACAATTTGTGACCATTGTGGTTTACATAAATTAAATGCCAATACCTAGAAAAAGGCCCTCCGCCAGGTTCTTCCGGTAGAGGGCCTTTACAATTGTAACTAGTTTGCCATATAGGGAAAAATATCCAACAGTTTCCACAGAGAATCAATTTCTGCATCTGCCCGGGGAATCGAATCATCCCAGGACATATAAGCGCTGTACCAGATCGTCGGCATTCCCGTATTCCGGGCGCCCACGATATCGTTTGCGCCATAATCTCCGACATAGGCCGTCTGTTCCGGGCGAAAGCCGGACATCCCGCAGGCAATTTGAAATGCGCGGATATCGGGTTTTTCAAAACCGATTTCCCCACTGATAACGATCGGGGAAAACCAATCCCGGAACCCTGCAACGTCAATTTTCGCATTTTGCAGCACGCTTTGACCGTTGGTCAGAATCGACACGGCATAGCCGCGGCGGCGCAGTTGCTGAACCGCCTGCAAACCCGGATCACGCACCGTACAGAATGGATAATAAAATAACCACATTTCCAAAAACTGCCTATAATCAACCGACGGGTCCATTCCGGAGGCTTGCCGGAATTGCTCAAAGCATTCCCGGCGGCGGTCATAGCCGCTGATAAAACATGTGCAAAACTGCCTGCGGATTTGTGGATGTCGTTCTTCCTGATTCCGGAAGAAAAAACGGGTAATATAATGCGCCAGTTTTTCGAGGCTCAGCCGCCGTACTATCAGGGTATTATCGAGATCGAACATGATAGATCTAACCTGTTCAAACGCGCCCATATTTACTCCTTATCCCCAGCAGTTTCCTTTCCATCCAAGCTGCGAAGGCAAGCAGCCGCGGCCTGTCCGCAATATAAAATCAGGCCCGACATAACGAGCATGCGAAACAGGACTTCTGTAAAATACCATGCTTCCCCACTTAAAACCGAGGCAGTCAGGCGACCGAAAACCGCAACCGTCAGCAGGGTAACCGCACTCAAAGAAGAAAACACGCACAGGCGCCGGCGTCTTTTCCCGAACATCGGCGCCGCCTGGCAATAGACCGATAATGCGGCAGCACACATAGCCAGCAGATCATAAGCGAATAACTGAAGAATGGGCTCCACCGGGTGCTCCATGAAGGTGGCGATCAGCATAAAGCAGGCCCAAAAAACCGTAGCCACAGCAGCCATCGGCGCCGAATCCAATAAAACCTGTTTTTTGCGCGCAGACGCCAACAAAATAACGCACACGCCGGCAAGCACTGTAAAAACACCGAGCAGGATCCTGTAGATGGAGAATTGCCTCATAACCGAAAGTGTATACAACGCGCCGGAAACGGCAATGAGAAAACCCGCAAATACATTCAGGATAAGGCCAACCCTGGAAAGGCGGAAACGGGATACATACGCCGCCGCATCCTCACGGGTCAGCAGCGCGCACAGGACATACAGCGCACCGGTTACAGCACACAACGCCACAAGCGCATAAGAACTATAATCATAGGTATAAAGGCCGCTGGCGCTGTGATAACAAACTGTAAGCTCATGCCCGCGCAGTACGCCGCCGAAAAGGCCCGCGGCAAACGCAAACAGAAGCCACAAAATTTTATAATTCTGTTTCATATTATTCCAGATTCAATTTAATGTGCAGCTCGTCCAGTTGTTTTTGCGTAACCGTCCCGGGCGCTCCCATCATCAGATCCTGTGCGTTCTTATTCATCGGGAACGGAATAATTTCACGGATAGAATCTTCCCCAGCCAACAGCATAACTATACGGTCGACACCGGGCGCAATGCCGGCATGCGGCGGCGCGCCATAGCAAAAAGCGTTATACATCGCCGGGAATTTTGCTTTAACGTCCTCTTCGCCAAGCCGCACAAGCTCAAAGGCTTTGATCATAATCTCCGGATCATGGTTACGCACGGCGCCCGAAGAAAGTTCCACGCCATTGCAGACCAGGTCATATTGATCGGCGGTAATCGTCAGCGGATCAAGTTCCCCCCGCTCGGCCGCCTCCAATACGGAAAGGCCGCCGGAAGGCATGGAGAACGGGTTATGACAGAATTCCAGTTCCCCGGATTCCTCGCCGATTTCGTACATGGGGAAATCAACAATCCAGCAGAACGCATACTGTTCCCGGTCCATATGCCCGGGAACACGGGCGCCGAGCGTCTTTACCATAGCGCCGGCTGTTTTCTGTGCATTTTCCCGCTTACCCGCGGACAGGCCGACAAAACTGCCCGGCGTAAGCTTCAGCGCAGAAATAACGGCATCCTTCCGATCCATAAGGAATTTGGAAACGCCGCCGACAAGTTCGCCGCTGTCATCAAGACGGAAATAGTACATCTTATTCCCGGTCTGCATCTCCACATCGGCGCAGACCTTATCGATAAATTTACGGGTTTCCTTAAACCCGGGCACAACAACTGCTTTGATTATATTGCCCAGGGCAAAGGGCTCAAACCCACAGCCGGCTACAGCGTCAGTCAAGTCGGAAACTGTCAGGTCAATGCGAAGGTCCGGTTTATCAGAGCCATAGGTTTCCATTGCCTCTTTATAGGGAATACGTTTAAAAGGCGCGCTGGAGGCAATATCATACGTACCATATTGGGCAAAAATAGGCGGAAGCACATCTTCACATACAGCAAAAACATCCTCCTGCGTTGCAAAAGCCATTTCCATATCCAGCTGATAGAATTCGCCGGGGGAGCGGTCGGCGCGTGCATCCTCATCACGGAAGCAGGGGGCGATCTGGAAATAACGGTCAAAGCCGGATGTCATCAGCAGCTGCTTAAACTGCTGCGGCGCCTGGGGCAGGGCATAGAACTTGCCCGGATGATTGCGCGCAGGGACAAGATAGTCGCGCGCGCCTTCGGGTGACGAAGCGGTCAGGATCGGTGTGGTGATCTCGAGGAAACCATGCGCCGTCATGCTGGCGCGCAGCGCGGCAACCACGTTACAGCGCAAGACAATGTTCTTTTTTACTTCCGGATTCCGAAGGTCAAGGAAGCGGTACTTCAGACGGACTGCCTCGTCCGCCTCCCGGCTGCGGTTGATCTGGAAAGGCAATTCATTGTAACGGCAGCGGCCCAGCACATGCAGCTGCGACGGCACGACCTCGATATCGCCGGTGTCCTGCTTCGGGTTCTTGCTGGCCCGCTCACGCACGGTTCCGGTGACGCTGATCGTGGATTCACGGGTAATCCCTTTGATCTGCTTGAGAATTTCCTCATCTTCGGCTACAATCTGCGTCGTACCATAAAAATCACGGAGAACGACAAATGCAAGGTTTGCAGAAACCTCACGCACACTGTCCATCCAGCCGACAAGGGTCACCGTTCTGCCAATATCAGAAAGGCGCAGTTCGCCGCAGGTGTTGGTTCGTGATTGGAACATATTTTTTATTTCCTTCTTCCGTATACTTACTTGTTTTCCTTAATTGGCTTTTCGCCGCGTCTGCCGGCTGCCGAGGACAAAATCGCATCCGCAGCCTCTTCCTGTGTCAAAAGCTGCTGCTGTCCGCTGGCCATATCCTTGAGGGAAACACGATGCGCTGCAATTTCGTCTTCGCCGAGGATTGCAGCGAACGGAATGGACAGCTTATCCGCGTAAGCCATTTTCGCCTTAAATTTCTTCTGTTCGCTGTATACCTGGGTCCGGATTCCACGGCTGCGAAGGTAAGTGGCAAGCTGCGCGGCCGCGCGGCCATCCTGCGTCATTGGGAGCACCAGGACATCTGCCGGCGCAGCCGGAGCCTGCTCATTTAAATAGCCCTGTTCGCCAAGCACATAGAAAAGGCGGGTAACGCCAATAGAAATACCCACGCCGGGCAGCGGTTTATCCGTATAATATTCTGCCAGATGGTCATAGCGGCCCCCGGAACAGATCGAACCGATCTCCGGATGGTCGAGCATCACAGTCTCGTATACGGTGCCGGTATAGTAATCCAGCCCACGTGCAATGGTGAAATCAATTTCAAAATGGTCGTCAGGAACGCCATATTCCGCCATATAGGATGCAACCGTGCGCAGCTGCTGCGCACCTTCGTCAAATAATTCGTTCTTTCCAGCATACTGCGTAAGCGCCGCAAGCTTATCCTCGCTCGTGATAAAAGCAAGAACCGCGTCGGCCCGGGCAGCATCGACGCCTTCGTCGTCAATCAGGATTTCGCGGACCTTCTGTACGCCAATCTTATCAAGCTTATCAATTGCCCGCATAATCCCCGCGGAAACGTCCTTCAAACCCAGCAGCTCAAAAAAGCCGTTCAGCAACCGTCTGTTGTTGATACGGATTTTGAAGCGGCCGAGTCCCAATTCCGTAAAAGCCCGGTAAATAATAGAAGGGATTTCCGCCTCGTTGGATATATCAAGCGCGCCATCGCCGATAATATCAATATCGGCCTGGTAAAACTCACGGAAACGGCCGCGCTGGGCACGTTCCCCCCGGTAGACTTTGCCGATCTGATAGCGCCTGAAGGGGAAATTCAGCTCAGAGTAATGCATCGCCACATATTTTGCAAGCGGCACCGTCAGATCAAAGCGCAGCGACAGATCGCTGTCGCCCTTGGTAAAGCGGTAAATCTGTTTTTCCGTTTCCCCTCCGCCTTTGGCCAGAAGGATATCGCTGGATTCTATCAGCGGCGTATCCAAAGGCGTAAAACCATACAGCGCATAGGTCTGACGCAGGATTTCCAGAACCCGCTCAAACTGCATCTGGCGCTGCGGCAGTAATTCCATAAATCCGGACAGAGTCCGGGGTTTAATTTTCTCCATATAAACCTCGTTCGCAGATTTCCGACGAATAAAAGCGCCGCCGCAGGCGCTTGCTGTCTGCGGCAGGCATTTTCATCCGGATATTTTTATATAATGTGCTTGCTGTTTTTCGGGTTCACCACGTCACGCCAGCTCAGGTAGCCGTTATCCAAACCCAATACAAGAAGCTCGGCTGTGGCGATATTGGTTGCAATCGGGATATTATGCAGGTCGCAAAGACGCAGCATGGATGCAACATCCGGCTCATGCACCAGTTCCGACGCTGGATCACGCAGGAAAATGACCATATCAATCTCATTATAGGCAACACGAGCGCCAATTTGCTGATCCCCACCCTGTTTCCCGGAAAGGAAACGGTCAATGTTCAACCCTGTAGCTTCGGCGATCAGCTTCCCGGTTGTGCCGGTTGCGCATAGATTATGCTTGGAGAGGATTCCACAATATGCCAGGCAGAACTGTACCATCAGTTCCTTCTTCTTGTCGTGGGCTATCAATGCGATATTCATGCGCTACACTCCTTCTCTCCTCCGCAGCCTTGGCGTCGGCTGCAGGTCTTTATATCTTAAATCCGTCCGATTTTCATCAGCGGAACATTCTGGCCGGTAATACGTTTGGCTATATTCATAAACGCACGGCTCGCGCGGCGGCGGGGCCGCATTAAAACAGGCGTCCCGGATGCGCCGCAATACATAACCGCCTCATCCTCCGGAATATAACCGGACAACGCAATTCCGGCGCCGTCAATCGCGTCGTCCAAATTGGGAAGCCCCCTACGGATAAAATCCATACGCACCCGGTTGACAACCAGACGCATACGCTCTATTCCCAAGGAGGCAAGCGCTTGTCCACATTTTTCCGCGCTGCGCAGGCAAATCGGATCCGCGGTGGCGACGATCAAAGCAGATTCGGCAGCACGCGCAGCCATCCGGAAACCCCGCCCGATTCCAGCCGGTGCATCGATCAGAATATAATCATATAAATCCATATCCCTTGCGTTGCGCACAAGGACACGCAAGGTGTGATCCTCTACAAACTCCATATCCACCGGCGCAGCCAATACAAAAGCCGTAGGATAGGCTTCAACCGGCGCAGCCGCATCGGCCAGCGGGATATCCCCGCGTACTACATCGGCAAAATTGAATGCCGTCTGGGTACACACGCCAAGCGCCATATCCAGACTCTGCATGCCTGCGTCCGCGTCAATCATCAGGCAGCGGTAACCAAGTTTCGCCAACGCACAGCCGATCCCGGCCGTTACCGAAGTCTTTCCTGTCCCTCCTTTGCCGGATGCAAGTACGATGGCGCGCGTCAATGTGTTCACCTCTTCCGCTTTTCCCTGTGCCGCATGCGTTTTACTTCCAAACACCGGAATCACAATTTCAAACCTTGCAAATCAAGGCATATGGTTTACATAAATGTCAGCCCGGATACATCTTTTCCGTCAAAAGCCTATATTAAATCGTCTTATTATATCATACCCAATTTCCCGTTGCAATGCCTAAAATGAATAGAAGAATACAAATAACTTTAGTCGTTTTTTATAAGATTTTTGAATTTAAAAAAACAGGAACGCTTGACAAAATCAAAAGGGCATAGTATAATACAAAAGCTATAGGACCGGGTGTAGCTCAGCTTGGTAGAGTACTTGAATGGGGTTCAAGGGGCCATGAGTTCGAATCTCGTCACTCGGACCAAAAAATCCGCTTGCTACCTATATTTTTTGGTAGCAGGCGGATTTCCTGTTGCAAGAAAATTCTTGAATATTTGTGCAAATTCTTGATGTATAGCACATCTGTAGCACACAGTTGAATCGCGCCGGAGGATATTTCCCCCGGCGCTTTTCTCATTCCTTCCGCACGATACAGGCGTAATAGACCGCCGCTTTGTCTTCCACTGCGTCCCGGTCTTCCAGAAACGCCTTGGTAAGATCGGCGTAAAAGTCAACCTTGTCCACACCCCAGCTCTGCGCAACCTTGTAATAGTCGGAAAACATCGCGTTGAAAACGGCAAAAAATTCGTTTTCGTCCAAATCCTCCATCCCGTTTTTCTCCGCGATTTGACGGGTCGTCTCGCGCGGCCACATCTCCATTCCGGATTCTGCCTGCATGTCGCGTACCCATCGATCCGCTGTCTGCCGGTCGATCCGGTCAAACTCCATGCTCTCACCCCGGCCTCGATGCGCTCCGCGATCCTCCCTGCGCTCACTGCCTCGGCTGTCGTATCCCGTCCACATCCGCGATCCGCGATCACTTTCAAAGCCGATCTGTCGCCCGTCGTTTCTCCGGCTCGGCAGAAATCTGCCATCGGAGTCTCTGCGTCTCCGGTTTTCTCCGTATCCTCCGTCATAGCCTTCGCCTCCGCGATCCGAACGAAGGACCATCATTCTCCCTGTTCTGCTCATGTCGTTGTTCCTCCCCCTGCGTCCGGCGCAGTTCCGTCAATCGCGTCCGGCGCGGAATCCGGCGAACAGCACGGATTGCCCAACATATCCGCGCACAACGTGTAGCCCATCGCGTCAATATCCCCGTTTTCAAAGCTTTCAACCAGCCGTCCCATCGTGCTGGAACGGTCATACCCTACCAGGCGCAGCAGCGCGCGGCTTGGCGACAGCGACGCTTCGTTCATCCAGTATGCGAAATCCCCGCTTGCATCCGACCCTTTGGCGTATTCAATTTCCTCCTGAATCTCCATGCCCGCATTGTCCAGCTGTTGGTCCATCGCCTCGCCGATCAGCGCATTTGCCGTGTTAAAGTCGTGCTCGATACGCGTCACGGCGTCATACAGCGCCTGCAAATCCTCAACGCTCATGTCGTTTAAGTGTACCATCCCAACACGGGCAAGCGCCTTCTCTGTTGCCGGGTTCGGGATAAAGTTCGGATCGTTCGCTTTCCTGTCGTTGTACACCTGCTGCAGCTCCAAAAGGCTTATCCGCTTTTTGCCGGTCAAACGGTTTGCCACCGTGTCCAGCTCGTCCATCGCGCGACGGGCAAGCTGCTGCAGCTGCGGCGACTGCTGAGAAATCACCTTGTTCAGCGTCTCGCTGTTTCTCTCTGCCGCACGGTTGAGTCGCTTGATCGCATTGCGGATTTTCGTCATCTGCTCAGACCGCTGACGGCGCTGGGCCGCTCTCCTGGCAACATCTGTATAATGCTGCCTCAGTTTCACAAGACTTTGTTCCCGCCTCTGCTCTGCTTCTCCGCGCATCCGCATTTCCAGCCCTGCCCGGTCAGCAAAGCTTCGCAGTTCCGCGACAACCTCGCCATACAGCGCAGCAAAGTCTTCTTCGCTCGACAAGCCTGTTTCAGCCGCACTCTCCGCAAGGCTTCTGTGTGTCGCTTTGCCAAGCGCCGCCGCTTCCTGCATGTCTTCCAGCATCGCGCGCATGTCTGTCTGCTCGCTGTCAAACAGTCCCGGATAATCTTCAGCAAGCTCAGTATACAAGCTATTAATTGCCGTGCTGTTTTCCGTCATGCTGCTGCTTGTGTAAATGCCAACACCAAACAACGCCTTGCGCATTGCCTGCCAGTCGTCGCCGAACGCGCGGCGCACTTCTTCGCTTACATACAGCGTTTTTCCGCGCATCGTTTTTGCGATATCCCCGTATGCCGTATCTGCCGGCACAACGTCAACGCCCGCCTCATACATCGTGCGCAGCAGGCTTTCAAGATCCGACTCCGTCACATAGCCCTGTGTCAGCGTACGGTTCAGCACGGTATTGAGCCCGGCGCGCATCCCGGCACGGCTGCCCGCCTGAATCCGGAACAGGTCAAGGATGCGGCTGCTCGTCTGGCGCATGCTCTCAATCGGGCGGTATTTCGGCGCACCGTCAACGCCCGCCTCCTTGCGCAGCGCGGCGCCCTTTTTCCGTTCCGCCGCCGCCGCGCCGCGCAGGCGTTCGGCATTGACCAGATGATCCGCATTCCCGTCGGCTTTATATGCCGCGCGTTCGGCATTCGCTTCCCGGCTCAGTTCCTTCGCGTGATCTTCCACAAGCCGGATCTGCTCAAGCTGCGCCGCTCTTTTCCCGTCCTCTTCGCGCGCCGCCTTTCTTGCCTCCCGGCGCAGGCGGTCGTCCAGCTCGCTGTAAATCGCCGTGCGCTCTGTTCGCAGCTGTTCCAGTTCCCCAAACGTCGCCGGGTCCGTTTCCTCTCCCATCAGCGCCCGTGTTTTCTCAATCTGCTGTTCGATCTCGTCTGCCCTCTCCTGCAGCCGTTGTGTTGTGTCGTCGGAGATGGAAAAACGGGGATTGACAGATGGTGCAGAATCGGATATACTATCCAAGAGTTCAACCTTTGCCAGCAGCTCCAGAGACGTTAATATCTGGTTGCCGGGCAGCATTTGGTTGAGCTTTTTTTCGTTTTTTACATACACGATAGCGTCACTGCCCAAATTTTCAAACAATGCTTGCAAATTTACCTGTCCATGAATAGAAGTTGCTTTGTGCGCGTTTTCCCCATATAAGTCATTGTTTAAATCGAACGCAGCAATAATGTAATTCTCGTTTGCGTCCTTGTTCTCAGTTACAAAAACGATCGCGTTTCTTGCTGGGTTATAAATAACCGCTGGCGCGTTTTCTATGCCGCGTTTTAAGGCTTGAATGTCTGTGGAATTTAAACTGTGTCCACTTCTGCTTCCCTTTGCCGCTCGTACAGCTTTGTTTATAACACTTGCCGGCACATATAACGGTGAATCCTTGACATTTTCTATGTTGCTCGTGCCCAAATACAGAGAGTCACTGCTTTTTATAGATCCGGTTTTCTTAAAGTATCCATCAACCTGATCTTTCCAACTCATTTTTCGGGTATTTGTTATGCTATACCTCCCGTCGCCTGCATCCCTGCCGGCGGCGGTTTTTGTTTCATCCTCCCCGCGCCCCGTCGCCGCGCTGTCCGCGTCCGGTCCCGCTCGCGTCTGATTTTTACTGCGTGCTTCAGCAGGAATCACGTTCGAACGCTCATATGCTATGCTTCGCGCCGCTTCCGTAAGGCGCGGAAGGTTTGCGCGTCGTGCCGCGGCAAGCTGTTCCCGCATCATACCGGCATACAGGTCTGCGCAGATTTCTTCGAATATGTCCTCGTCATCCATGTCCAGACCTGCATACAGTTGCTGATACGCCTCCAACAGCGCGTCCCACTCCGGGTCTGTCATATTGTTCAGTATCAGCATCATTTCCGCTTCGATGATCTCCGGCGTG